>CAUSOG010000026.1:0-33595 GCA_963533195.1 uncultured Streptococcus sp.
AATTGCTTCGCGAAAAAGGTATGGCAAAAGCAGCTAAGAAAGCTGACCGTGTTGCCGCTGAAGGTCTGACAGGTGTTTACGTAAACGGTAATGTTGCCGCTGTTGTTGAAGTAAATGCTGAAACTGACTTTGTTGCGAAAAATGCTCAATTTGTTGACTTGGTAAATGCTACTGCGAAAGTAATCGCTGAAGGTAAACCAGCTAACAACGAAGAAGCACTTGCTTTGACAATGCCTTCAGGTGAAACTCTTGAAGCTGCATACGTATCTGCAACTGCAACTATCGGAGAAAAGATCTCTTTCCGTCGTTTTGCTTTGATTGAAAAGACAGATACTCAACACTTTGGTGCTTACCAACACAACGGTGGCCGTATCGGTGTTATCTCAGTTATTGACGGTGGAGACGATGCTCTTGCTAAGCAAATCTCTATGCACATCGCTGCGATGAAACCAACTGTTCTTTCATACAAAGAATTGGATGAGCAATTCGTTAAAGATGAGTTGGCACAATTGAACCACGTTATCGACCAAGACAACGAAAGCCGTGCAATGGTTGGTAAACCAGCTCTTCCACACTTGAAGTATGGATCAAAAGCTCAATTGACTGATGAAGTGATTGCTCAAGCTGAAGCTGATATCAAAGCTGAGTTGGCTGCAGAAGGCAAACCAGAAAAAATCTGGGACAAAATCATCCCAGGTAAAATGGATCGCTTCATGCTTGACAACACTAAAGTTGACCAAGCATACACACTTCTTGCACAAGTTTACATCATGGATGACAGCAAGACAGTTGAAGCTTACCTTGAATCAGTAAATGCTTCAGTAGTTGAGTTCGCTCGCTTTGAAGTTGGTGAAGGTATTGAGAAAGCTGCTAACGACTTTGAAAACGAAGTAGCTGCAACAATGGCTGCTGCTCTTGGTCAAAACTAATCGTTTTTAGCTTAGAAATAGAACGATAAAAAGGTCTGAGATTTTTTCTCAGACCTTTTTTATAGGTTTTTTAAACATCCAGTTTAGAATGCTAAGCAGCATCACTTAGCTGCTTTTTCTCTTTCTTCCTTATGAGCAATCAAGCCGTTGGTAAAAATCAATACTGCCAAGAGGAAGAGAAGCACTGTCGTTTGGGGGTAAGTCAAGCTAAACTGGTAGACTTTGGTAATAAACAAAAGGGGCAGAGTAACCAGCATCATGATTAGAAAGCTATACCATTTGACTCGGTTGCTGACCAGCTCCTGTTCGAAAAGCAAGGGAGCATAAAGACAGGCGATGAGAACTCCGATAGGAATATCAACGTAATCAGCAGAAAAGATGGTAAAAATACTCAGAGCTACAAAGAGCCATTTGAGCACATGACGAGAATAGTTGAGCCAATCCATTTTCATTGGATTATCCTCCTTGTTTAGATGATAGTTGGCAGGCAGGAGTTTCTGCTTGTCTTTTCCTTGTGGATTTTCACCTATATTATAACGCTTTAAAAGAAAAAAGCAAGCGGTTACACAAGTCTAGCAAAGCTTTTTCACTAGTTTGAATTGTCAGACCTTTCAGTCACCCCTTTTTCTTTTAAAATAGAGACTTTTCCGGTATAATATTAGTCAAAGATAGTCAATGTTAGAGAAGCAAGGAAAGAAGAGATTTATTCTGAAATTCTCAACTGGAAAGGGAAGTCATGGGTGCAAAAAACACATCGGACAGTATTGAAGCATATATCAAGTCTATTCTGGCTCAGGCTGGGATGGTTGAACTGAAACGCAGTGAACTGGCTGATGTTTTTCAGGTGGTTCCCAGTCAGATTAACTATGTGATTAAGACGCGTTTTACGGAAAGTCGGGGCTATATCGTCGAGAGTAAGCGTGGTGGCGGCGGCTATATTCGAATTGGAAAGATTGAATTTTCCGACCAGCATCAGATGCTTTGCGGCCTGTACGACAGTGTGGGAGAGCGTGTCAGCCAGCAGGTTTTTACAGATGTTATTCAGCTTCTTTTTGATGAGAAGATTATGACTGAACGTGAGGGCAATCTAATCTTGTCAACAGCTTCTGACTCGATTTTGGGTGATGGAGCTGCGGTTATTCGTGCCCGGATATTAAAAAAGATTTTACAACAACTAGACAGAAAAGGAATGGAATCATAAATGAAATACTCAAAAGCCTTAATAGAAAGCTTGGAGGCAGCCCAGCTCTTGGCCGGCCATTTTACGACAGATTATCTGGAATCATGGCATTTGCTGATTGCTCTGGCTAATAATCCCTACAGCGTTGCTGGTTCAGTTCTCAATGAATTTCCTGTGGAAGTTGATGGATTTGAAGAAGCGGCTTTTCAGATTACTGGTCAGGCTTATCAGAAAGACGGTCACTTCGAGCTGCTTCCTTTTTCTTATCGCTTAGAGGAGTTGTTTGAGGAGGCAGGACAGATTGCAGAAGCTGTTCGCGCTAAGCATGTAGGTACCGAACATGTGCTGCTGGCCATGCTATTTGACCGGGGGACCTTGGCCTCTCGTATTCTGGAATTTACCGGCTTTAGCTACGAGGATAAGGAGCAGGGGCCGAAAATCAGTGATTTGCGTAAGGTCTTGGAGCAGCGAGCTGGCTGGGGCAAGGAAGATATCAAGGCTATCCGCAGTCTGAATAAGGGAGTAATGGCCGCTAAGCAGACCATGGCTAATATGATGGGTATGCCGGCTTCTACCAGCGGGGGGCTAGAAGATTACACTCGTGATCTGACCGAGCTGGCTAGAGATGGCCGATTGGAGCCAGTCATTGGGCGTGATCAAGAAATTTCACGGATAGTTCAGATTCTCAGTCGCAAGACTAAAAACAATCCAGTGCTGGTTGGAGATGCTGGGGTTGGTAAGACTGCTCTAGCCTTAGGACTGGCTCAGCGTGTGGCAGCTGGTCAGGTTCCGGCTGAACTTGCTAAGATGCGGGTTTTGGAGCTGGACTTGATGAATGTGGTTGCTGGCACTCGCTTTCGCGGAGATTTCGAGGAGCGGATGAACAACATCATCAATGACATTGAAGAAGATGGTCATGTCATTCTCTTCATCGATGAGCTGCATACTATCATGGGGTCTGGCAGCGGTATTGACTCGACCTTGGATGCGGCCAATATCCTGAAACCGGCTCTGGCTCGCGGAACTCTGCGGACAGTTGGTGCTACGACCCAGGAAGAGTATCAGAAACATATTGAAAAAGATGCTGCTCTTTCCCGGCGTTTTGCCAAGGTCAGCATAGAAGAGCCAAATGTGGCTGACAGCATTGCTATTTTACAAGGTCTGAGAAAGAGCTATGAGGACCATCACAAGGTACAGATTAGTGATCAGGCTATTGAGACGGCGGTGAAATACGCCCATCGCTATCTGACTAGCAAGCACTTGCCGGACTCTGCCATTGATCTTTTGGATGAGGCCAGTGCGACAGTCCAGAACAGAGGACCGCAGAATTACGAGCAGTCGGATTTGACGCCAGTGGATCAAGCCTTGATGGCAGTAGACTTTAAAAAGGTTTCAAGACTTCTTGAGCAAGAGCAGCAACCCAAGCTCTATAAACTGAAAGTGGAAGAAGACGATGTCTTGGCAACACTTAGTGGCTTGTCTGGTATTCCAGTGCAGAAGCTGACTCAGACAGATGCAAAGAAATACCTCAACTTGGAAACAGAACTGCATAAACGCGTGATTGGGCAGGACGAGGCGATTTCAGCTATCAGCCGAGCTATCCGACGGAACCAGTCTGGTATCCGCAGCAGCAAGCGGCCGATTGGCTCCTTTATGTTCCTAGGTCCGACAGGAGTCGGGAAGACAGAGCTAGCCAAGGCCTTGGCCGAAAGTCTCTTTGATGACGAGTCTGCTCTCATCCGCTTTGATATGAGTGAGTACATGGAGAAATTCGCGGCTAGCCGTCTCAACGGAGCGCCCCCAGGCTATGTAGGCTATGAAGAAGGAGGGGAGCTGACGGAAAAGGTGCGCAACAGACCTTATTCTGTCCTGCTCTTTGACGAGGTGGAAAAGGCGCACCCAGATATTTTCAATGTTCTCCTGCAGGTCTTGGATGATGGCCAGTTGACTGACAGCAAGGGCCGCAAGGTGGACTTCTCCAACACGATTATTATCATGACCAGCAATTTGGGAGCAACCAGTTTGCGGGATGATAAGACGGTGGGCTTTGGTGTGCGTGACATTCGCTTGGATCACGCCAATATGGAAAAACGGATGCTGGAAGAACTCAAAAAAGCATATAGACCGGAGTTTATCAACCGTATCGATGAGAAGGTAGTCTTCCACAGCTTATCTGCAGAAGATATGCAGGAAGTGGTCAAGGTTATGGTCAAACCGCTCATTGCCAGTCTTGCTGAGAAAGGAATTGAGCTGAAGTTTCAGGCTAGTGCCCTTAAGCTGCTGGCTCAGGAAGGCTACGATGTGGAAATGGGAGCACGGCCATTGCGCCGCACTCTGCAGACTCAGGTGGAGGACAAGCTGTCTGAGCTCCTCTTGACAGGAGACTTGACGACGGGTCAAACTCTTAAGGTCGGGGTCAAAGCTGGTCAACTCAAGTTCGAAGTGGCCTAGAAAGCGAACCTTGCAATGGGAAAATGTGTGCTCGCGGTTAATCTCTGATAGCAATTATACCGAACAGTTATTTCATCATTCAATGAAATTGGAATTGAAGGATTGGAGGCTGCTATGTCGTTTTTTAAAGATTTGTTTGCTGGCAAGAAAGCCAGAGTGAAAACACCAGAAGAGCGCAAGGCGGCTAGTATCCAGCGTTTGAAAAAGGAAGGTATTCCTTACATCGAGCATTTGCCAGTCATCGAAAGTGCTGAGCAGGTGCGGCCGCGCTCGCTAGAAGAAATTGCGCGTCGAGCTATTACTAGCCTCTTGATTATTCAGGCAGCCTTGGATATCGAAAATAATAATTATAATGAGGAGAGCCGCCAGTGGCTGCAGGAGAAACTGCAGCAATACGAGGTGCAGGAAGAGTTGACGCCCAAAGAAAGGGCAGTCTTGGAAGATCGTGCCGACCCGGCAGCTATCATCAATATGGTTTGGAAATACGAGGCCTATTGGTCCCTGATTTGGTACTTAGGTCTAGTAGATTTTTTGCCGTTTCCAGATAAGATTTGTGATTGTGATGCTGCTATTGACGCAGTTGCTAGTGCAGTTGACTTTCAGGAATTTCTGGGCAAATGCCAACCGCGCAGCTTAGAAGAGTTACTGGATGAAGATGATTTGATTTATCGTTATCACTGGACCTGTGTTGAAGCTCGGATTCATGACCAGCCAGCACCGGCAGGCCTTGATGAAAGTGTTGTTCTGGAGAGGCGGTCTGGCCTTGACTGGCTGTTGGGGCTGAATACGGCCCAAGACTGGGATGCTGTTGAGCTGTATACCTAGTCTAACTTCTCTTGATTCACTCAATTAGAAAGGAGGTACCTTTGTCCGCTCGTAAAATGGCTAAAATTGCTATCCTATCGGCTCTATGTGTGGCCTTTCGCTATGCATTTTCCTTTCTGCCCAATGTGCAGCCTATCTCAGCAATCTTTTTCCTGATAGTCATTTTTGAGGATTTGCCAACTTCACTCCTGGTCATGGCTGTGACGATGTTTACATCAGCCTTTCTTTTGGGAATGAGTCCAATCGTCCTCTTTCAGTTGCTGTCCTTTGGACTGATTCTTTGCCTTTGGCGACTGCTCTATCCTCGGTTAAATCTAGTGGGACAGGGAATAGTAGCAGCTCTCCTATCCTTTGGCTATGGCATTGCCATTGATACACTGACAGCCTTGCTGTACAACTATCACTGGTGGTCTTATGCGATTATCAATGCTTTGACCTTCAATATAGCGCACGGACTGTCGACCTTGTTTTTTTGCCCACTCTTGTACCCTATTTTAAGGAGGCTCTATAATGAAAAAAATCTTTAGTTTGCTCACACTTGCTTTTGCCCTTCTCCTTGTTGGTTGCGGCAGCAGCCAGACAAATACTGACAAGAGCTCTAGTTCCGCTGATTCTTCTGTCAAAAAGGAACTGAAAATCAGCATCAGTATTGCGCCAGAAGGTCAGGAGAAGAGCGAGAAAACGGTGGCTGTCGCAGAAGGAAAGACAGCTATGGATGCTTTGAAGAAGGCCTATAAGGTCGAAGAAAAGGATGGTTTTATCACTTCTATTGACGGTCATGCTCAGGATGAAGCAAAGGGCCTCTACTGGATGTTTAAGGTCAACGGAGAAATGGCTCCTAAGGCAGCCAATCAAATCACTGTCAAGGATGGAGACAAACTGGAATTCTACCAAGAAGTCTATCAGCAATAAATCTTTTATAAAAAGAATCTGATGCTTAAGACATTAGGTTCTTTTTTTGCGCTTAATACAGTTTTAAAGTGTCTGAAAAATATTTTTATAAAATTTTATAAAAAACTATTGACAAAAGAAAAATATAGTTTATAATAAAAACATAGAAAGAATAAAATATAAAAAACAATAAAAAGGATAGATTTATGAAAGAAAAAATTGCAATCGTATTTGGAACATTTGCTCCCTTGCATCAGGGGCATATCGATTTGATTCAGAAGGCTAAGCGTTCTTACGACAAGGTACGCGTGGTGGTTTCTGGTTATCAGGGAGACCGTGGACAAGAAGTGGGTCTGTCTCTGCAGAAGCGATTCCGCTATACGCGGGAGACTTTCGCAGATGATGAATTGACTCAGGTTTACAAACTGGATGAAACTTCCTTTCCCCGCTATCCTCTAGGTTGGGACAAGTGGCTGCCAGCTTTATTAGATTTGGTAGGCTATGATGCAGAACGGGAGGAGTTGATTTTCTTTGTCGGAGAATCAGACTATCAAGTGGAGCTGGCAAAGCGTGGTTTTGAAACCTGTTTGGAAGAGCGCCAGTTTGGTATCTCAGCTACCATGATTCGGGAAAATCCTAGTCGTTATTGGAAATATATCGCCCAACCTTTCCGTCGTCACTTTACTAAGAAAGTGTTGATTATGGGTAGCGCCAGCAATGGTAAAACGACTTTGGCTAAGGATTTGGCTCGCTACTATGATGCTCCGGTTAGTCTAGAATATGCTCGAGAATACCAGATTCAAAATAACGTGCGAGACGATGAGCTGACTCCTAAAGACTACTATTATCTGCTCTTAGGACAATATGCTCAGACTTCCCGCTTGATTGACAGCAGCGCCAATCGTGGTCTGGTCGTGGCTGATACGAATTCGTTGGTAACCAAGGCCTACTATGATTACTATCTGAAAGAAAGTCCGGTTCAAGACGAGGAAACAGATACTTTTGACAATCTCTTTGCCAGCATTTTGTCTAAGGAAAAATGGGATTTGATTCTCTTTGCTGAGCCGGTTGGGGCCTATGTCAACGATGGCTTTCGCGATATGAGTATGGCAGACGAGGCTATACGCAGTGATTTTTCCAGCTATCTGAAAAAACTGAAAGAGCAGTGCTTGGCTCATCTTCCGACGGTTTATCTGGCAGGCAGTTATTTGGACAATTATCAGGCGGCCAAAGAAGCGATCGACATGATTTATCAAGCGGATTAAAAAAGAAAGTGGTAAAATAGAATGGTAGTAAAAAATCAAAAACTCTCTCCTGCAGCTCTCTACGCAGGGCTGAAACAAAACTCTCAAACCTTTGTTCAGAATTTCCGCAATGTCTGTGTGGCAGCTAAAAAACAAGGTTTTAGCGGCATAGCGAAATTGTTCTGGCAGGATTTATTTGGCGGGCGTAGCTTGACTCAATGGCTCTACTTGCTTGCTCTTTCCAGTCTGCCTTTCATTCTGGAGTTTACCAGTGGTCAGAAGCAGCATGACTGGTTGGGACTCTTTGCTTCCTGGACAGGCATCGTTTGCGTTATTCTAGTAGCCGAGGGACGGGCCAGCAATTACCTGTTTGGAGCGGTTAATTCGGCAATTTACCTTATATTGTCCTTCAATGCTAGCTTTTATGGAGAAGTCTTGACTACAGTCTACTTCTTTATCATGCAGCCGATCGGGCTCTATACTTGGCTGTCCAATCGGGTCAATGAGCAAGATAAGGAAGAGCCTTCTCATTTTGAAGCTAAGAAGTTAGACTGGCGTGGCTGGCTTAAATATTTGGCTTTGACTGCCTTGATTTGGATTGGTATGGGCTTTGCCTATAAGAGTATTCACAGTCACCGGCCTTTCCGTGATAGTGTGACAGATGCGACCAATGGTATTGGTCAGCTTCTCATGACTGGTCTCTACCGCGAGCAGTGGATTTTCTGGATTGCGACCAATCTCTTCAGTATCTATCTCTGGTGGGGTAGCAATCTCCATATCCAGGCCATGTACTGGGTTTATACCCTCAATAGTATCGTCGGATGGTATCAGTGGACCAAGGCCGTGAAGAAAGCTTAGACCAAGGCTTGAGATTTTTGATAGAAAAAGATAGCTTAGGAAAGGAAGAAATTCATGACCAAACAGGATATCCCAGCGGGAATGTCGGAAAAAGAGTACTACGAAACCATGGCGGATGAGTCCGCCTTTTTGGCATGGTACAAGACACAGGATTTGCCCAAGTACGAGACGCCCAGCGTAACAGCAGATATGGTAGCATACTGCTTCGTGGAAGACCAGATAAAACTCTTGGCCATCAAACGTAAGGCCCACCCTTATCAGAATAAATATGCCCTAGTCGGAGGTTTTGTGGACAAGCATGAGGATGCCTATCAAGCCTGCATTCGGGAAGTCAAGGAAGAGGTGGGGCTGGAGATACCGCTGGAAAAGGTGGAACAGCTGATGACGGTATCTACTCCTGGGCGTGATCCACGCGGATGGGTCATCACCATTGCCCATCTGGTCTATCTGCCGGCCATAGCAGTAGACCAAGTACAAGCTGGGGATGATGCCAAGGAAGTCACCTTTCTTGATGTAGACTTTAAGACAAGGAGTTTTAGAGACGGTGAGCGGCTCCTGACAGCAGAGGACTTTGCCTTTGACCACTACCAAATCCTGCTGGAATCTATCAAGCGGATTCAGGGACGACTGGACTGGAATCCAACTTTTCTTCATCTGCTGGAATCGCCGTTTACTGTCTATGAAGGGACTGAGCTGGTCAATCTCATCTCGCCGAGACGACCTATCGTCAGCAATAATTTTTTAGTAAAATTTGGAGAATACTTGGAGGAGGCTGGTGTTAAGCGCGTGCCAAAGAAGAAGCCGAGAAAAGTTTATCGGCTGAAGGTAGAAAAATAAAATTAAAAGAAAGTTGATCATATATTTCTCTTGCAGGACAAATTTGTCCTGTTTTTTCATTTTTAATTACGAATAGATATGTAGGAGCGAGTTTCCCATGACAAAAGAAGCAGGGTGAGAAACAGAACTTTACTTGGGAAAAAATTTTTTGAAAAATCTTGCATAAATGATTGACATAGAAAAATTACAATGTTACAATAATATTACAAAAAGATTTCTTGATATTACAAGGAGACAAAAGATGAAAACACGTACTTATACAAAAATGATGGCAGCTGCAGTTCTGGCTTCTAGTTTGCTTTTAGGGGCATGTGGTAAGAAAGAAGAAAGTACAACAAGTACTAGTTCTAGCAAGACTGTTCAGACCTCCTCTAGCTCAAAAGCTGCGTCATCCAGCAAGGCCGGCGCTTCTCCTAAGGCTAGCAATAGCGCTTCTTCAGAAGGAGCAGTTGGCCAGCCTGGACAAGCCGAAATTCCTGCTAATCAGCAACAGTCTACTGTCGAAGCGCCTCAAGCTCAACAAACGCAGCCGCAGCAAGCTTCGGGTCGACAAAACACTCAGACTCAACCGGCTCAACCAGCCCAATCGCCAGAAAGCAATCGCCAGCTTCAAAATAAGCAGGCAGCTAGCAATGCTCGCTATAAAGGTGTCTTGACCATGGTGGATGGGGATTTCTCAGCGGCTGCTGGTACTTGGAAGGATGCCAATGGAAATACTGTGACCGTATCAGGTAACGGCCAATTCACAGTCCAGTCTGCAGATGGAAAGACAGATAATTATTCCATTGCTTCCTACTCTTATACACTGGATGATGGAAAATACAATGCTCAGTTAAGTGGGCAAGGCAATGCCAATCTGCAGATTACAACAGGATCAGATGGCTCAGTAACAAGCGTTGTGGTGACTCAACCTTAAACAGAACAAAAAGGAAGTCCGATTGGCTTCCTTTTGTTTTATTTTTGAATTTGCAAGAGCTCTTCAATTTCAGCCAGACTTTCAGCTTGTGAAATAGCACCGCGGAGCTTGGCTGCTCCTGCAGTACCGCGTAGATAGTGCGGAGCTAGGCCCCGGAATTCGCGGATGGCTACATATTCTCCTTTGAGATTCACCAAGCGAGAAAGGTGATCGTGAGCGATTTTCATCTTGTCCTCAAAGCTGAGGTCTGGAAGGATTTCGCCGGTTTCAAAGTAGTGGTTGATTTGGTTAAAGAGGTAGGGATTTCCCATAGCTGCTCGGCCTACCATAACAGCATCGGCGCCGACTTCCTCAATACGCTGTTTAGCATCTTGGACACTGCGGATATCACCGTTAGCTATGAAAGGAATCTTGGTCAGGGCATGGGCTACATCGTGCAGGGTCTCAAGGTCGGCATGACCAGTATACATTTGCTCACGGGTGCGACCGTGCATAGCTAGGGCAGAGACTCCAGCGGCTTCGGCTGCTAGAGCATTTTCTACAGCCAGTGAGCTGTCGGACCAACCCGTCCGCATCTTGACTGTCAGGGGAATATCCAGAACGGACTGGACTTTGTTGATGATTTTATAGATTTTCTCAGGATCCTTGAGCCATTTAGCCCCAGCTTCGTTTTTGACAATTTTATTGACCGGGCAGCCCATATTGATATCGACAATATCCGTCTTGGTGTTTTCTTGGATAAATTCCGCTGCGCGCGCCAAACTGTCTTCGTCACTGCCGAAAAGCTGGATAGAAACGGGATTTTCTCCCTCATCAATGTGAAGCATATGGAGGGTTTTTTCGTTATTATATTGGATGCCCTTGTCAGAGACCATTTCCATTACGACCAAGCCTGCTCCCAGCTCTTTGGCAATTGTCCGAAAAGCAGAGTTGGTTACGCCGGCCATAGGCGCCAGAACTGTGCGGTTGGGAATTTCAACATTCCCAATCATAAAAGGGGTATTATGATTTGTCACGAATCAGTTCCTCCAGGTCGTTTTGGTCAAAGTGATAGGCTGTCTGGCAGAATTGGCAGACGATTTCAGCTCCTTGGTCTTGGTCACGCATCTCTTCTAAGTCAGCCTTTGGCAGTGTAGCCAAGGCATTCATGAAGCGCTCCTTGCTACAGTCGCACTGGAAGCGGATTTCCTCTTCAGACAGGCGTTTGTAGGGATCGTCACCATAGATGGCAGCCAGCAGAGCTTCGATATGGTCATCGGATTCTAACAGCTTGGAAATAGCAGACATTTCTTGGATCCGCTTCTCAAAGCGAGAGATTTCAGTTTCCTTGGCACCAGGCAGAACTTGTACCAAGAAACCACCGGCAACCTTGACTTTATCATTCTCATCCAAGAGGACATTGAGGCCAACTGCGGAAGGTGTCTGCTGGCTTTCGGTCAGGTAGAAGGCTAGGTCTTCGCCGATTTCTCCAGAGATGAGGGGGGTCATTGAGTTATACGGGTTGCCCGTACCATAGTCCGTGATGACGAGGAATTCGCCTTGGCCGACAAAAGGACCAACTAGAACCTCACCGGTGGCAGTCTTTTTGATATCTACACCGGGATTCTGTACATAACCTTTGACATTACCCTCTGTATCTGCCACTGTGATGATCGCGCCTAGTGAGCTGGTCCCGAGGACCTTGACGGTAATCTTGGTCTGGCCTTTTTCATTTGCAGCTAAAATTTGACTTGCAATCAGTGTGCGGCCAAGTGCAACGGTAGAGCTTGCTTGAGTTTGATGTTTTTCTTGAGCGGTCCGAACGGTCTCCGTGCTGTCCAGCACATAAGCCCGGAAAGAATCATTTTCTGATATAGTTTTGATAATTTTGTCCATACCTTTTATTTTAACACAAAATAGAAAAACAAGCGCACGACTGCGCTTGTTTTTTGGGGTTAGGAAGAATTTTAAGTTCAAAAATAGTATAATAAAACAAAGGAGGCTAGCATGAACCAATCTTTGAAAGCGGCAGTCTATGGTTTGGCGGTAGCTGATGCATTAGGAGTTCCGTATGAATTTTTAACCCGAGGCAGTTTTGAAGCGGTTGGTATGACAGGCTATAGTAGCCATCAGCAGCCAGTTGGAACTTGGTCAGATGATACTAGCCTTGTTTTGGCGACTTGTGACTCTATCAGGGAAAAAGGTAAGATTGACCCTGCCGATATGCAGCAGCGGTTTAAAAATTGGCTCTTCGAGGGAGCATACACACCAGATGGTCTGACTTTTGATGTAGGAAATGCGACTCGCGAAGCCTTGACAAGGGGACGCGGTCAGTCTGATGAATATTCCAATGGAAATGGGTCTTTGATGCGGATTCTGCCTCTAGTCTTTACGGAAGCCAGTCCGTCTGATATTGAGGATGTTTCCAGTATTACACATGCCCATGTGACTTCCATAGAGGCCTGCCAGCTTTATGTGGATATTGCTCGTAGGCTCTTAAAAGGTCAGCAACTATCGGAAATACTATCAGACTTAGAGACTAGCACGACCTATGCTCGTTTGCGAACTTTAGCAGAGCTGACCGAAGATGACATTCGTTCTAGTGGCTATGTGGTGGATACCTTGGAAGCAGCACTGTGGTGTCTGCTGACTAGCACTTCTTATCCGGAAACTGTCCTGAAAGCTGTTAATCTAGGCGATGATACTGATACAGTAGCTGCAGTTGCTGGCGGCTTGGCTGGTATTATCTATGGTTTGGAAGGGATTCCTGATAACTGGTTAGCCCAGCTGCGTAATAAAGAACTGCTGGAAAGCTGCTTGTTTTAAAGGGATAATCGGAAGACAGGACTGTATTGATAATTTAAAAAGTAAAACAGTAAAAGAGCCACCTAGGCTCTTTTACTTATTCTGTAGTTAATTCTTTCTGGGCTTCCTTGACTTGGTCCAGCAGGGCTTGGATAATCTTTTGATCACGCAGTTTGACAGAGTTGTTGATAGTCTCTGCAGACTGGATAACAGTGGCTTCTAGCAGAGCGCGTTTTTCCCGCCCTTTATCAATAGCTTCGATAATGCCTTGGTTTTGTGCGACAAGGCTTTCTGCCAGCTTAGTGACAGACTCAACAGCGATAGTAGGGCTTTGGGAAATCCGCTCCAGCTGAGGAATGACTTCCTTGCTCGTTTCGGCGAGCATTTGCAGGGCAGCGTTATTCGCATTAGAGATAGCGTCAGCTACCTGACCAGACTTCATCGATTGCTGGAGAATGCCTAACTGGGCGATAGACAGTTTCATAGTTGGAATGGTATTGCGACGGAGCATTCCAAGTTTTTGGCGCATATCAGAGGAAACCTTGACCAGATTACGCATTTGAGGAGTCGTCGCCCAAGCTACATAGAGACGGCTGACATATTCAGTATGTTGCTGCTCTAAGGTATTGACCACCTCTGTCATACGAGCTAATTCTTGCGATTTGACTTGGTAGTCAACAGTTGTCATATCTAGCTGAGCGACTTCAGCCTGCAAGTTCAGGGCTCGTTTGCCAGATTCTTGCTGAGCAGCTTCGATAAAGGAAATAACTCCGACTAGGTTTTCAATTGATTTGGTATTGTCCTCAATCAGCATTTCAGCAGAAACGATGTTGCGGGCCAAGACATCCTCTTGCTTGACGACTGTTGCAGCCATGCCGTCCATTTTCTGCTCGATATTTTGTGAGTCAAAATAGAATTCTTGAAGAGTGTTTTTGCTCTGTTTGAAGAGTTTTTCTAGGAAATTAGGCTTCTTGTCTAGTTCGGCTATTTGGGCATCTTTGTATTTTGCTACAAAGCCATTGAGCTCTTTGTTGGTATTTTTCAAGAGCTCATCTACCTGGGGAATTTGTAATTTTTTCTGCTCGGCTAAGATACGATTGACAGTACCGTTGACCTCTTCTACGGCAGATTGGCCAAAGTCGAGCAAGGCATTTTGGTCCGATACGAAATTATCCACAAGCTGAGGGGCTTTAGCCGTAATCGCACTCTGTTGCTCAGGAGTCAGCTTTTCCAGAAAAGTTAGCTGACCATTTTCTTGAGTCGTATTGGCTTCGATGATTTCTGTTGTTTTGTCGCTTTTGCTGATGGCATTGTTAGCAATTTTATCAATGTCAAAATTAAATTCTTGGCTCATAGTTTCTCCTTTGGTTTATATAGCTTAAAGACCAGTGTCTCTTTGCTTTCCTTTATCTAAGATACGCAAGCTAATGTCAAAGTCCCTCAAATCAGCTTCATTTAATTGGCGTAGCGCTTCGTCTAGGTCCAAGTCAAACTGCTCTATAGCTGCTTTGGCCTTGGCTAGCCGCTCCTCTGCATTGTAAAAATCTTTGGGAGAAGCTTTGATTTTGAGGTAGCCTTCTAAAATATCTTCGTAGTGCTCCATCTGGGACTGATGAATGGCAGTCAGCTCTTCCTTATTATTGCTTTCGGATTGAGAGATTTTTTGCAGAATGGCCTCATGGTCAATCTGAATATTGCGAACCGTAGCGACCAATTCTGGGGCTAGCTCTTCTAGACTAGTTTTCTTAGGCTGCGCTTCTTTTCGTTTTTTCTCTCGTTCAATCTTTTTCAGTTGTTCATCGATTTCATCGGTGACAGTACGAATTTTGGTCTGGATTCGCTGGTATACGGAAGTAGGAATTTCTCCGCGTAGGTCGTTAGCAGCATTTTTGATATAGGTTAGCTGGGGAAGAATTTCTAGAGCTAAATTCTGATAGCTTTCTTGGTCCCCATCTTCTTGGTAGCCTTCCAATTCTTTAATGCGGCGGTCAGCATGACCAATTTCTGATTTCAAATCTTCAATCCGGCCAATGCTGGCTTGCTTTGCTTCAATCCGAACTTTTTTCTGGCTTTGGTGGCGATAGATTCCGTAGCCAATAGCTCCCAGAATAGCTATGGGAATTAGATAGCTGGCTACAGCTCCAGAACCAAATACAAATACAAGTATCCAAATCCAGCTAAACCATTCTGGTTGCTGGTTGGAATCATCATTTCTCCTCGACATGGACGTTTCTCTTTCTTATCAATGTGATATCTCTATTTTAACATAAAAGCTGGTTTTTGAAGGATAAAGATTGAAATGATTTTATATATTCAGACCATTTTTTATATTTGCTTAATTCAGGAAGACATTTTATTCCTCTCAATAAAGTAAGTGTTGTTTATAGAACGAAAGCTTCTTCGTTTCTCTCAAGTATTCAAATAAAAATCGCAGGGCATTCCTTGCGATTCTCGTCTTATCAGTCCATTTCTGGGAAAAGTTTGGCCAATATTTTAGGTGTGATGCTTTGTCCCGGTCCCTCAGCACAATAGGTGTGCATATACATAGAGGGATTGAAATTGAGCTCAATGCAGGTGCAGTTGGGATTTTCCTTTGTGGAAATAGAAGAGCTGTCAGGGATGATCAGGTCAACGCCACAAGCCCAAGCTCCCATAGCTTTTGCCATGTCAGCAGCAAGTTCCTTATAAGATGGGTGCATGCTGTCTGTGACATCAATCGAGTCTCCGCCAGTAGAAATGTTAGAATTGCGCCGCAAGTCAACCTTGACTCCAGCAGGCAGGATATCATCTGCTCCATAGCCTTGCTGGTCCAGCATAAGCAGTTCAATGTCGCCCAGTTCAATGATTTCGAGTGGTGAACGATGGTCTCGGCCCCGCAGAGGATTGTCATTTTTGATGGCAACCAATTCTCTCACGGTATGCTGACCGTCTCCGACGACATTGGCCGCCACCCGCAAGAGGACTGCCTGGCACTGACCGTCTAAGACAAAGAAGCGGTACTCCGTTCCAGCGATGAATTCCTCCACCAAGACGGCAGCGTCTTCTGAAAAAGCGATCTCTAAAGCCTTGCGATAAGCTTCCAGACTAGCCGGTTCTTGGAAGATAGAGATGCCCAGTCCGAAGTTGGTTGACTTAGGTTTGACGACAATTTGTCGGTCCTTAATCAAAGGGTAATAGGCCAGTCCATCCTCTAGGGAAGAAAATTCTGCTCCAGCCGGAACAGGAAAGTCAGCTGCAGCCAAAATCTTTTTGGTGACGGTTTTATTGGCCATAGCCAGAGGGATGACATAGTTATCCTTGGAGGTCATGTTTCCGTTCTTGACATACTCCACATGGTGACCGTGCCAAAGCTTGAGAAATTGGTCATTTTCATCTAAGATTTCGACATTAAGCCCCTTTTGAATAGTATCAAAGAGTAGCATCTGGGTGGACAGTTCCATATTTTCGTAGCCTTTAAGGGCATAAGGAGCAGTCCAAGCATAGCGGTGATATTCCTCTGCTTTTTCTAGCCCAAAGGCCATTAAGGAATCCTGCTGGATATGAGGCAGGAGCTGACCAGATAGGGTTAGCTGAGGATTTAGTAGTGTCTCCTTAAGCTGCTCAAGCAAGTTTTGGTAGTAAGTTGGCAGTTCAAAATGCTGGATGAGCTCTTCCATGGCTTGGAGAAGGGCTGAGCTGTCTGCCTCATCTGGCAGGGCAGTCAGCGGGTGGCTGCAAGCAATTTTTTGGTTCAAGTCATGGGCAGCTTTTAATGCCGTATCAACATTTTCTACATCATCTAGCCAGAGCAGGGTCAGTAAAAAGAGATGGACAGTATCTAAGGTCTCTTGGCTAATGCCCAAATGGTCAAAAGGATTGAGGTCAAAGCAGCGGAATTCCAGATAAGTGATGCCTTGCTCCAGATAGGCACGATTGTGCTTCTGTCCACGGAAGCGAATGGCTGAGTAAAATTCCTTTTCAGCGCTGAGCTCGCCTGACTGAACGTAGTTTTCAATATCAGTTACATATTGCTCCAAAGAAGCGTAGGACACCTGAATATTTTCGTCATTGACATAGCCATAGTCGCTGTTACGAAAAGAGCGGATAGGCTGGGGAATGTCCTGACTGTAGAAGCCAGCTTCTGCCAGAGGGGCAGCACCGTAGAGATAGGTTAAAATCCAGCGGAAACGCAGAAAATTTTGAGCTAGCTTGAGATAGAGGTCATTTTTAAAGTCCTTGAGTGAATGGTGGGAGCTGGCTTGAAAGAGAGCAGTGACCAGATCTTTTCCTAACTCCATGTTGTAGTGGATGCCAGAGATGGCCTGTAGTTTTTTGCCATATTTTTTCGCTAAACCCTCTCGGTAGTGGCGTTCGTAGTCGTTTTCCAGATGGGCGATGGCAATCTCTTCTTCAGTCAGCAGCGGTGGCATGGACAGGGGCCAGAGGCGTTCATTTTGGTCAATCGAGCGACCAGCCACATCGCTGATAGCTCCCAGTAAGCGTCGTGCTTCCTTAGTTGAATGAGCGATAGGTGTAATTAGTTCCAGTTGTTGCTCGCTGAAGTCTGTTTGGATGGTCGGGTGGAAATTGCGGGAACCCAGCTGACTCGGATGGGCAGTTTGAGCTAAGTGTCCGTCAGCTGTCACCCGCAGATTTTCCCTCTCCAGACCAAAGGTCGCTTGGAGAATAGGGCTTGATGTATCCAGTTTCTGCAGTAATTGATTAATCGTCATCGTTTCACCGTCCTATGATAGTAATTTTAGTCTATTATAAACAGAAAAAGAAAACAAATTTCCGCTACGATTTTACAAAAATTCCGAACTTTTATTTTTAATAAACTGCTAAATTTCAGAAAATACAGATTTTGTGAAAATTTAATTCGTTTTCAAAAGGGAAAAAGCAAATCAATAATGGATCCCACCTTGAAAAATTGTTAAATTTTTCATATAATGAGGTATAAAACATAATCGCAGGTGAGATTCCTGCCTGCTTTTCAAGAAAGGAAGAGCTGCTTCAGCTCAGACAAAATTATGACATCAGTAGTTGTTGTAGGAACCCAGTGGGGAGATGAAGGAAAAGGGAAGATTACAGACTTCCTTTCAGCCAATGCCGAAGTGATTGCCCGCTATCAGGGTGGTGACAATGCCGGACACACTATCGTGATTGACGGCAAGAAGTACAAGCTGCACCTGATTCCGTCAGGGATTTTCTTCCCAGAAAAAATCTCTGTCATTGGAAATGGAATGGTGGTCAATCCCAAATCTCTGGTCAAAGAATTGAACTACCTGCATGAAGAGGGTGTGACGACGGATAACCTTCGTATCTCTGATCGAGCACATGTCATCTTGCCTTACCATATCGAGCTGGATCGTCTGCAGGAAGAAGCAAAAGGTGACAATAAAATCGGGACGACAATCAAGGGAATTGGCCCTGCCTATATGGACAAGGCTGCTCGTGTCGGTATCCGCATCGCTGACCTTTTGGATAAAGATATTTTCAGAGAGCGCTTGGAGCGTAATTTAGCTGAGAAAAATCGCCTCTTTGAGAAATTGTACGATAGTACAGCAATCAACTTTGAGGATTTTTTTGAAGAATACTATGAATATGGACAGCAAATCAAGCAGTATGTGACCGATACCTCTGTTATCCTCAACGATGCGCTGGATCAAGGCAAGCGAGTGCTCTTTGAAGGGGCTCAAGGGGTTATGCTGGATATTGACCAAGGGACTTATCCATTTGTAACTTCTTCTAATCCAGTTGCAGGGGGAGTCACCATCGGTTCCGGTGTTGGTCCGAGCAAAATTGACAAGGTAGTTGGTGTCTGCAAGGCCTACACCAGTCGGGTCGGAGATGGACCATTCCCAACAGAGCTTTTCGATGAAGTTGGTGACCGAATTCGTGATATCGGCCACGAATATGGCACCACCACCGGTCGTCCGCGTCGAGTAGGCTGGTTTGACTCTGTTGTCATGCGTCATAGCCGCCGTGTATCAGGGATTACCAATCTTTCGCTTAACTCCATCGATGTTTTGAGCGGTCTGGATACAGTGAAAATCTGCGTAGCCTATGACTTGGATGGGCAGCGAATTGACCATTACCCAGCTAGTCTGGAACAGCTCAAGCGCTGCAAGCCGATTTACGAAGAGCTGCCAGGCTGGTCAGAGGACATCACCGGTGTCCGCAGTCTGGAAGAATTACCAGAAAATGCCCGCAACTATGTTCGCCGAGTGAGTGAGTTGGTTGGTGTTCGCATTTCTACCTTCTCAGTCGGTCCTGGCCGCGAGCAGACCAATATCTTGGAAAGCGTCTGGTCTAATTTATAAAAAAGTCAGCACAAGGAACTTGTTTCTTGTGCTTTTTTGCAAGAAAATTTCATCTTAAGATTCATTTAAGATATATATTTTATACTAACAGCATAAACAAAGACCTCCTAACTTTGTTTAAAAATCCTAAACTTTTTTCATAATAATCTCCTGAAAGTCACCCCAGTGGTGGCTTTTACTTTTTCTTAGAAGTGCTGATGGCTTGTGGTATAATGGGATAGACGACTACAGATTTAGAAAGACAATGATGAATTATACGATTGAAGAAAAAGAAGCATTTATGCTGGAAGCTTTAAAGGAGGCGGAGATTGCCCTAGCTCATGATGAAATTCCTATCGGCTGTGTCTTGGTTAAAGAAGGTAAGATTATCGGCCGCGGTCACAATGCACGTGAGGAGCTGCAACGGGCTGTTATGCATGCGGAAATTATGGCTATTGAAGAGGCGAATCGGCATGAAAATAGCTGGCGCTTGCTGGATACAACACTTTTTGTGACTATTGAGCCATGTGTCATGTGCAGTGGAGCAATCGGTCTAGCGCGCATTCCTCACGTTGTCTATGGAGCAGCAAATCAAAAGTTTGGAGCAGCTGGAAGTCTGTATGATATTTTGACAGATGAGCGACTTAACCACCGAGTAGAAGTGGAAACAGGTATCCTTCAAGAAGAGTGTGCTCAAATCATGCAAGAATTTTTCAGACAGAGAAGGAAAAAATAAAATTAGCCAAAATCAAAAGTTTGTGTTATACTAGTTAATGGAGCAACAGTTTTGCGTGAAGCGGGTCAGGGGAGGAATCCAGCAGCCCTAAGCGATGTAAACTGTGTGCTCTTTTTCTATGCCTCTTAACGAATCAAGCCTGAAAGGCGCAGATTAATCTTATAGCAATGGATGCAGTTTTCCCATAAGGGAAAAATCTGTAAACCTTATAAAGATTCTTAACGAATCAATTCCGAAGGAGGAAGATGGGTTTAGAGACATTGACGCAGTTTGAGCACAGCGAGAACTAGGTTTCAATGTTGAATGAGTCAAGCCTGCAAGGCGCAGATGAATATTGGAGCAGTGAATCTAGTTCGAACGGATCTGAAATGAATCCAGCTGACATTCAATCTTAAGAAGCATATTGGCTTTCTTGTCAATCAAAATTATTCTTCTCAATAGGGTTAAAATTTGCTGACTTACGCAAACGATTGCTTTCAGATGGTTTCTAGCTTTAGCCTATTTATAAAAAAATAAATTGGAAGCGTTTTAAAACAATAAATTACTTGCTAAATAAGTATGAAAGCGATATGATAGAGTGGAATAAAAAATGGAGGAATATCATGTCACATATTAAATTTGATTATTCAAAAGTTTTAGATAAATTTGTTGCCCCACATGAAGTGGAGTACATGCAATCACAAGTAACAGCAGCGGATAAATTGATCCGTAAAGGAACTGGTGCTGGCAGCGACTTTTTGGGTTGGTTGGACCTTCCTGAAAACTATGACCGCGAAGAATTTGACCGCATTTTGAAAGCTTCTGAGCAGATCAAATCAGACAGCGATGTCTTGGTTGTGATCGGTATCGGTGGATCTTATCTTGGTGCCAAAGCAGCTATCGACTTCTTGAACCATCACTTTGCAAACTTGCAAACAAAAGAAGAACGCAAAGCCCCACAAATCCTTTACGCTGGAAACTCAATCTCATCTACTTACCTTGCTGACCTGGTAGAGTACGTTGCAGACAAAGACTTCTCAGTAAACGTGATTTCTAAATCAGGTACAACAACAGAACCAGCGATCGCTTTCCGCGTCTTCAAAGAACTCTTGGTTAAGAAATACGGTCAAGAAGAAGCCAACAAACGTATCTATGCAACAACTGACCGCCAAAAAGGTGCCGTTAAAGTTGAAGCAGATGCCAACGGTTGGGAAACATTTGTGGTTCCAGATGATATCGGTGGACGTTTCTCAGTCTTGACCGCAGTTGGTTTGCTTCCAATCGCTGCATCAGGTGCGGACATCAAAGCTCTTATGGAAGGTGCGAATGCAGCTCGTAAAGATTACACTTCAGACAAACTTTCAGAAAATGAAGC
Organism: uncultured Streptococcus sp.; assembly: GCA_963533195.1. Lineage (GTDB taxonomy): Bacteria > Bacillota > Bacilli > Lactobacillales > Streptococcaceae > Streptococcus. Next base: position 21,287 of record CAUSOG010000026.1, read on the forward strand.
CTATCAATACGCAGCCGTTCGTAACATCCTTTACCGCAAAGGCTACGCTACTGAAATCTTGGTAAACTACGAGCCATCACTTCAATACTTCTCAGAATGGTGGAAACAATTGGCTGGTGAGTCAGAAGGAAAAGACCAAAAAGGGATCTACCCAACTTCAGCTAACTTCTCAACTGACTTGCACTCACTTGGTCAATTTATCCAAGAAGGAACTCGCATCATGTTTGAAACAGTTGTCCGTGTTGACAAACCACGCAAGAACGTGATTATCCCTAGCTTGGAAGAAGACCTTGACGGACTTGGTTACCTTCAAGGAAAAGACGTTGACTTTGTAAACAAAAAAGCGACTGACGGTGTTCTTCTTGCCCACACAGACGGTGACGTGCCAAACATGTACGTAACCCTTCCTGAGCAAGATGCCTTCACTCTTGGCTACACTATCTACTTCTTCGAATTGGCCATCGCCCTTTCAGGTTACTTGAATGCAATTAACCCATTTGACCAACCAGGGGTTGAAGCCTACAAGAGAAATATGTTTGCTCTTCTTGGTAAACCAGGATTTGAAGAATTGAGCAAAGAATTGAATGCACGTTTGTAATACGAAACGCAGCCTCCCTTAGGGGAGGTTTTTTGATTGAAAGAATAATTTATGTTATAATGTTGTAAAATTTGTCATTGTTTTTCAATGTTTTCGCAATATGACAAATCAATAAAATTTATAAGGGGAAAACCATGTCAGATAAAGATGGACAAGGTCAAGTGCAAGGGGCTTGGCAAAAAAATCAAACTAGCCAGCCAATGCAAGGTAATTTCCAGCAGATTCAGCCGCAAGGATTGCCTGATAAGAAGGGCAATATCGGAAAAGTTATAGGACTTTCAGTTTTTGCTCTCATAATTGGTCTTTTGATTGGCAGCGGTTCAGCTTATTTTATCGGCAAGCAGGCGCAGACAAATAAGGATATACAAAGGATTAAGCGTCTGAGTAAGGCTCAGGAAGAAGCCAAAGACAAGAGTGACAGCTTTACTACAGACGGGCAGTCGGTTCAGTTTAATTGGACATTGGAAGACTTGGGACGGTTGAGCTATACAAATGATGAGGGATTAGGTCTGACGGCTGATCAAATCATTGAAACTTATGGCTTGGCTAGTTCAGCAGAATATGATCGCAATCGTCTGTTACTCCGATGGGGCCCTTCTGTCAGGGACAAGGAGCAAAATATTTCTTTTCAATTTGATAAAGTTGACCAGAACTACTATCTGAGGCAAGTGGTAGTTGGAGATTCTTTTAAAGAATATAGAAAAGGGAAGGAAACGACAGATTGGAGCGTATTATCTCCCAAAGACCTTGAACGTTTGAAAAAAGGAGACAAGGAAACCGGTGAAGGAGGAACAGCTTTATCAGAGGTTCTGAAGAAGCATCCTGTTCCGTCAGAAATTGTCATCACAACCGAACGTGACGTAGATAATAAAATTATCTCTAACCGTCTGATTGCTGAGGTGACTTATAAAACAGAAGATGGTTATGAATACCTATTGTTTGTAGGCCAGCCAGATGGAAATTTCTTATATATAAAGTCAGAGGAAATGTAAGTTTTAGTTATTTAGTTTATCTTTTGTGACTGACTGCTTTCAAAGCATTTCGTTATTAAAAGAGAACTGATAAGACTATTGGAAAAAAACAAGAAAGAGGAAAGAAGATTGACAGAACAGCAATCGCAGCATTCTTTTGAACCTTCAAAAAATGCTCAGTCGCAAGAGGTGTTTCCGCATCATTTTCAGCCTCAGCAAGGCCATGTTTCAAGTCCGCAGGGACCGACTCCGCCTTTGGCTAAGAAGAAATCTTGGAAAGGAATCCTAATAGGTGCAGCCCTGCTCTCTCTTGGTCTTGGACTAATCGGAGGTGGAATCTGGGGCTATGGTATAGGAGTGGCGGATGTCATCAAAGGGGAGTATCCTGTGCTGCATCCTTTGGCTGATGCCGGAGCATCAAAGAGAGATCAATCAGATCAGTACATTGACCCTGATACTACTGAGTTCAAGTGGGACATTGATAGTTTGTCAGAGTTACGGTTCAATACTATTCAGACAGATACGAATGGTACTTCTGTGGAAGATATTCTTGATAAATATGGCAAGGCTTTAAAAGAAGAAATCTCTCGTGACAGCCTTGATTTAGAGTGGGGAACGCTTCAAGATTCTGATGATGAGGAGGACTGGCCAGTTTATTATACAGATCAAACTGCTTCTCTGGATTTTGAGAAGAAAAAAGATGGTTTCTATCTGAATAGCCTTCATATCTATAATATTCGCTTTGAAGGAAGCAAGCATAATGCTGAGGACGAAGCGATGGCGGCTGATTACTTTGAAAAATTGAAAAAAGGTGATGCAAAGACTGGTAAGGATGGCATTTCCTATAAGGAAGTTTTTAAGGAATATGGCAGTCCGAGGAGTATCTCTATTCGTGTAGATGAAGATTTCAGTGAGGATACTAGTCAAACCATTATGGAGGTGGCTTATGACGCTCCTAATGATGGAACTTATAGGTTGTTATTCGTTCAGCAGGAGGACGGAAACTATCTTTTGTCCACTACTGCCAATAAATAAAATAGAACTCAAATAATAAAAGGAGAAACGATGTCAGAACAAAATAAGCCGCAGGAACAATCTTTAGAAGGATTGGCTCCATATCCACAGCAAGTCCAGTCATCAGACCCAGGACAATTTGTAGCTAACTCAGCAGAGGGGCAGCCTCTTCCTGCTGGAGGAGGAAATCCTGAGATGGCAAATCAAAACCAAGGTTTCGGAGTTCGACAACCATTTTTCGATGCTCCTCAGCAGCAGATGCCTCAGCAGGATAATTGGGGAAATCCTGCTTTTCAAGAAGCAATGCCTCAGGGATTTAATCCAGCTGGTCAGAATTTTTCCGGACCACAGCAAGCTGCAAACTTCCCTGGCCAGCCAAGTCCAGAGCCAAAGAAAAATAGTACGGGCAAGCTGATAGGATTTTTAGGAATAGGTCTGGCAGCGGGACTATTGCTAGGAGGTCTTGGCGGCTATTTCCTAAATGATTTTATGACTGGCGGAAGTGCGCCGCGCATCTCTCAAAAGGGGCATCAAAGCGATTTAGCTTCGTATGTGGCTCCGTCAAGGGAGGAAGTGTATGAGTGGGAAGTGAAAGACTTTGAAAAACTAAGCTTTGCTAGTGTGGATGATGAAGGATTAACTCTTGAGCAAGTAGTCCAAGAATTTGGTTTGGCTACTGGGTTAGATATCCAGGCAGAGCAACTGTCTTTAACTTGGTTGCCTGAATCTGGCCTTTTGGTTACCTTATCTTTCGAAATGGATGAAAATGGCTCTTACCATCTTGTAGGTATGTATGTTATGCCTGGTAGTGATAACTATAATCAAAAGGTATCTAGTCAGATTACAGAGAAGTTAAAGATGGGTGATGCGGAAACAGGCGAGGGCGGTTCTTCCTTTAAAGAAGTAATCAAGGAATACCCGGAATATCAACATATCTCAGTTTATGGGGATGGTGAATCAGAGCCGAAGATGCTTATAAACTATGAAACCTCTTCAAATAAGGAGATAACTTTGACTTTTATCCGTCAGGAAAACGGACAGTACCTATTGAGTAATCTTTCTAAATAGAATAAATGAATAAGAGTGCTTATCTCACAGCTGGAAGCTCTGAACGGTACGCAAAAGATCAAAATGACCATTGATGCCAACAGTGGGAACATTTTGAACGAAAGAATTAAATAATATCGTTGGTATATAGTTTGGAATTGCTTTGTTGGGCACGGACGAAAGTTCGTGCCTTTTTCCTTGTAGATTTAGAGCTAAACCTGTTCAAAATATGATATACTGGAACAAGATTGTCTTAGCGAAGCATTTCCTTTTCAAAGTGTTTATAGGAAGGATGGACTGTGAAGTTATAGGGACTGTTGTTCTAAAGTCACATATCAGTTATCTTTGTTGCCAAATAATCTAAAGAGTAAAAGATTTTTAAAAAAGTTATTGATACTGATATGGTATTTGTAGCTTATTGGAAAGAAGAGAAGCTAGCGACTGTCTGTCAGAGCAGTTCTATCAAAAAAATGACAAATGCTATCTTACTAATGCTGATTAGTTAAAAAAATATGATTGGGAGAATATATGGAAAAAAGAAATCTGGAAGCCTTAAGACGGGAACATAAATCAAAATTTAACAAGGTTCAGCCTAAAAGAGGGGGCGTCAATCATTCTGTATCCCCATCCAAAAAATCTGAAGAAGAGAAGTCTCAGGCTTTAGCTCAATCACAAATGACTGAGAAAAAATCAGTAGAAAACATTGAGTCCAATGAATTCTCCTATAATCCAGTAATTAATGTAAGCGACAAAGATAGTGGAGCTCAGTTAAGCTATCAGGATGTTTCAGAGACTCCAGACGGCTTGAGAACTGAAACAGAAATTAAACGAGTTTCAACGGCTGAGTCAGATGACTTCTTGCACTTGAGGGTAAGGGAGTTTTCTCGCCTTATTTTTGCTTTAGAATCCTTGCAATCTAAGAAGAAAGAATCACTCTATTTTAAGGATGAAACTAGTCGTCCAGACTCAGAACTTGTATCTGAAGTAGAAGAGTATGAGATTCGTCCTAGATTTAGTGCTGAGGAGCTCGCTAAAAAAGAAGAGAATGAGGTTTTTTGGAAGGAAAATTCGGATTCTTCTTCTGATAGTTCTATGGGTTGGAAACTTATGTGGGCGTTTTTCATGTTACTCATAGGACTAGGAGCCGCAGGGCTAGTTTCCAATCCGAGTTCTAAAACAAACAATATTTATAATGATTCTTTTGATATTTATCAGGGGAGAACGTCATCTAACAGCGAAAAGAATTTAACTTCTACTAATCGTTCAGAATTGATTGCTGGAGAAGAATATCAGTTCCATATCACTTATGATGATATCGCACTTTTGTTTGCGGATTTTAAAGGAACTGCCTCTCGTTTAACAGCAGATGAAGTGGTTGCTAAGTTAGGAAAAGCGAAATCTGGGAGAGAACATAATTATGATAATCAAATAATAACACTGAATTTAGATTATCCTGATGCAGGATCAAATGCTTCGGTTTCAATTTCTTTTTCTAGTTACGGTAGTGTGGGAACGCCTAAATTAGATTCTCTGTTCAGTCATCATCTTAGCAGCAATAGTTTGCCAAATCGAAATTCTCAATTAACTCGTCAAGATTTTTCTGGTATAGAGAAAGGGAAATCCTACCAAGAAGTTGTCGGTCAATTGGGATTGCCAGATAGTCTTTCTATCTATACAAATTACATATCTTCTAGCAAAGTGTCTATTAGTTACCAGTTATCTGATGGCCAAATAGTTAATCTTTCTTTTGGAGTCTCTGATTCTCAAGGTTATATATTAGAAAAAAGTCCTGGTTTAGAGGATGGAGCAGGAGAAACAAACACTTAGCGCTTGATGTAGAAGCTAATTTTGTTCAAGGTGCTATAAGCATAGAGTTTAAAAAATACAATAGGAGGATGGATGAAAAAAAGAGATTTAGAGTCATTGAGACAACAGCACAAGGCTAAATTTACAGGAGGTAAATCGGCGTCAGTTAAAAAAGAGCAGCGACAACCTCAAATAAGCCCTGCTGTTGAGAAGATGAAGGAAGAATCCCGACAGTTACCAACAAGAGAGCAGAAACTCGAAACAAAAACTGATTGGAAGCAAGGGGAGTTTGTAGAGAAGCGAAGAAGAAGTTTTAAGTGGGTCTGGAGAAGCGGGGCAATTCTTTTATTGATATTGGTGCTTATTTCTATTTTTCGGTATGTTTCTTCAAATAAGGGAAGCCAGGAACGCAACACCTATCAATCTAGTTGGTCTTCTAGCGAGGAAAGTGGGAGTGACTCTTTTTCGGAAACATCGTCTCGCTCATGGGAGGTTCCCGAGGATGAGACTTCTCAAGAAGCGACAGCTTATGTTGATAAGAAAGCAGCTAACTTCACTTGGACATTTGATGATGTTCTCGCTCTTCAAGCCTATTCATCTGAGCAGCAAGTAAGTGGACAAGACGCCCCAACTGCTGAGGAAATTATCGAACGGTTTGGGAAGGCAACTTCAGGAGGAGAGAATAACAACGGTAGCGATGATACACTTTATCTTTTTTATAGTGAATCGAGTGGACAACAAACAGCTAGCCTTTTGTTTAAAAAAATTGATGGCAAGTACCGACTGAGCACAATCCGTGGTAACCAACTGAGCAGCTCGCTTTACTCAAGTGGCTCAGAAACGCTGACTGAAGCAGATTTCCAGGACTTGAAAGCAGACGAGTTTGGTCAAGGTACCCACATTCAAGATGTGGTGTCTCGTTTTGGTTTGCCACAAGTTATCAACAAGTCTGTAGACTATAAAGACAGAACGATTGTTTATCTCAAATATAAGCTGACGAATAAAAGCTATCTTTACTTAGACTTTGCCTTATCAAAGACAGGAGATTATCGACTGACTCGGAAGTATGTTTATTGATAAGAAGATTCTTATTCTACGGTTTAGGATTATTTGATTGAGGATGATATGATAGTTGGGTCATAAAGGAGAGAATGATGCCAAGAAAAGACTGGGAGAGTCTGCGCCAAAAGCGCCAAACTAAATTTCAACAGGGTCAGAAGAGAGCAGGAAAAGTTCAAGAGGAACAGGAACTAGCTATTACTGAAGCAGAGCGCCAAGAAGTTGCGAAGAATAGGGTGGAAAACAAGAGTTCTACTCCGGTTGAGAGAGACGGGAAAGGAATTCTTGGACGTAAGCTTGTTAATAAACAAGTGCTGTGGTTATCAGTAGTTTTCTTGTCCATCCTCTTGCTTTTGTCAGTTCCTTATTTGGCAAAACAGCTTGAATACTTCTTATCCCCTCAGAGAGTATTGGACGAATATGTGGATAAGGGGAACGACCATTTTGATTGGACTTATGAGGATATTAGTCAGCTTCAACTACAGAAAAAAAGTGATGTTGATGAGCGAAGCGGGTCTGGACTGACACCAAAGGATATTGTTAAGAAATTTGGTAAAGCGCAGTCAGGTAATTTGGCTCCTTTCATGAATCAGGGCGATGGACGTATGAGCCTCTTCTATTTTCGGGAAGAACCGCGGCAGCGTTTGTCTTTCTACTTTGAAAAAATAAATAATGAATATCAGTTGTCAGGTATTTATTCTTATAATCTTGCTAGTTCGCAGCATGCTCAAAGCCGAACGGATCTAGAAGAGGAAGATTTTGAACATCTTATCCTTGGTAGAGAGTTTCATAACGAAGATGGAACTAGTTATCAGGAAATTTTAGAGAAGTTTGGTCTGTCAAAATACATAGAAATTGATTCCGGTGGCGAGAGTGGTCAAAAGCTGAATGTTTTGTATAAGTTAGAGAATGGGAAATATGTAAGTCTCTGGTTCACCGTTTCTCAGGCCGGTGACTATCTTCTTTACGAAAAACATATCACCTGATGTTAGCTATCTTGAGAGCGAAAAGTATCGGTGGATAGTGGTCAAGGATTCTTATGAGTATTCATTATTGGGGAAAACTGAAGATATCTGCTATGGTGCGACCAAGATTCATTTTATTGAATGGATAGTATTTGTCAGATTAAGAAAAAGTGGACAGACGGTATTCTTTGTTTTGAAAAAAATAATTGCTAGAAAAAATAGGAATTTGGTTTATTTAAGGAGAAGAGCATGCATGGGAAGAGGACGAAAAGTTCAACGGGAGTGGTCAAAGAAGCCAGGATTAAATAAGAAAGTAACTAGTGTGTTCTCTGATAGCAGTCCTCAGGGGGAAGTCTTTGAGGCTACAGCTAAAGAAAAACAGCAAAAAAAGTTGGCTGAGAATCGAAATCCGAAACTTGTATCAAATTTAGGTCAATCTCGATACGCCTCTTTGTTAGTAGTTTCTACGGGTTTAGTGCTAATTACTTGTTTGGCAATCCTTGTATTATATACGTGGCCAAGGTCAAAGCAAGTACGAAATCAGTCATCAGCGCAGTCTGCTAGTACTTTTCAGAATGAATCTGAAGATAATTTAGAGAAGCTGGCTGAAGATTATTCTGGACTAGTTGAAGAGAATCGACAAATAGACTTTCAAATAGAAGATATACTACAGATGGTAAAAACGATGAAAGAACTTAATGTATTTCCACAGGATATTGTCGAGAAGTATGGAAAAGCTAGTTCCGGTAGTATAGATAATAGCGTGAAAGGCAGCCAATTAGTTGAACTGACATATAATTTAATAGGAGAGAAAGGAGATATTACCTTAAGGTTTAGGGATGTTGGAGGTCGAACAGAGCTCTCATTAATATACGTTAGACTATTCCGCAATGCTTGGGGGCCAGTTACGAAATCGGTCGATGATTACAGAACTCTTATTCCTCAAGATAAGCAAGAAGGAGTGGAAGTGAAACAGGCCATAGCGGAACTGGGGATGCCTAAAACTATTTATGCTTCTAAATCAGTTAAGGGAGAAGTTGATTCAATTAGTCTAAGTTACTCAACGACAGACAATATGACTGTTTCTTTGTATTTTGACGAAGTGAATGGGCTTTACCGTCTAAAAAGTTTGTTGACCAGCACGGTCTGAGAAGATAGACCAGAAACGCCAGAATCTTCTTTAGAAATCAAGAGGTTGGTGCAAATAGAACTAGAAAAATCCTGATGAGAGTATAAGAAAGACTTTGGGGAAGTAAAAGTCTAAGGAACAAATGGAACCGATCACAATGGGCCTTATCACAATCGGGTATCTAGGGTGCCCTAAAACATTTGGAGCTTCCAAATACATATTACAAAGTAGGAATCAAGGGATACTACTCTGCATCCATGGATTATGATATATTGGACAGAATACACTATCATCTGGAATTTGCTGAGGGTAAGAATAGGAGACTCCATTTGAAAAATATTCAATCCTCTGAATAGGGAATAATAATATCGTCCTAAGAAAGTGCAAACTAAACTTCTGAATTGTGTTATAATAGATAAATATTAGATGGCTAGGAGAGAGTGTATCTTTCTCTAAACAAAGAAATGGAAAGAACAAAGAGGTAAAGCTATGTCTGCTACTAAAATGAACGCTCAAGAAATTATCAAATTTATCGCTGATGCCAAGAAAAAAACTCCGGTCAAGGTAACCTTTGATGGAGAATTGCACGGATCAATCCCTTGGTCTGTTGTGAAGCTAGGCAATGTTCTTTTTGGAGACTGGGAAGAAATCAAGCCACTCCTAGCGAACTTAGAGGAAAATAAGACCTATGTCGTAGAGCAGGATGCCCGCAACTCAGCAGTGCCGCTCTTGGACAAGCGTGACATCAATGCCCGCATTGAGCCGGGCGCTATTATTCGAGACCAAGTTGAAATTGGCGATAATGCTGTCATCATGATGGGGGCAGTCATCAATATCGGTGCGGAGATTGGTGTGGGAACCATGATTGATATGGGGGCTATTCTGGGCGGCCGAGCGATTGTCGGAAAAAACAGTCATGTCGGTGCTGGTGCTGTTCTGGCGGGAGTCATTGAGCCGGCTAGTGCTGAGCCAGTTCGGGTCGGAGACAATGTGCTGATTGGTGCCAATGCGGTTGTGATTGAAGGTGTACAAATTGGCAGTGGTTCCGTTGTTGCGGCTGGTGCGATTGTGACCCAGGATGTTCCGGAAAACGTAGTGGTTGCTGGCGTTCCGGCACGAGTTATCAAGACCATTGACGAGAAGATCCAGCAGAAGACAGCTCTGGAAGACGCCCTGCGTACTCTTTAAAAATAACATGAATTTGAATTGATTGGGTGCGGCCCAACGCTCTGATTGGTCTGACAAGATTTTAAAGGAAAGAAACAATGCTTGATTATCTGAACATTCGCCGTGATTTGCACCAGATACCAGAAATCGGTCTGGAAGAATACAAGACCCATGCTTACTTGATGCAGGTCATTGATGGACTGACAGCAGGTCTAGACTTTGTGGAAATTCGAACTTGGCGGACAGGTATTTTGGTCTTTATCAAGGGAAGTTCACCAGATAAGACGATTGGCTGGCGGACAGATATTGATGGCCTTCCGATTGTGGAGGAGACGGGTCTGGACTTTGCCAGCACTCATGAAGGTCGTATGCATGCCTGCGGACATGATATGCACATGACGGTCGCTCTAGGCCTGCTGGAACAAGCTGTGAGCGCTCAGCCTACCCACAATCTGCTCTTTCTCTTTCAGCCTGCTGAGGAAAATGAAGCTGGCGGTATGCTCATGTACGAAGATGATGCTTTTGGTGACTGGCTGCCAGATGAATTTTACAGTCTCCATGTGCGACCGGACCTCAAGGTCGGCGATATTGCCACTAATAGAGGAACCCTCTTTGCTGGTACCTGTGAAGTTAAGCTGACTTTTAAGGGGAAGGGGGGGCATGCGGCCTTTCCTCATGAAGCCAATGATGCTTTGGTGGCGGCTAGCTACTTTATCACTCAGGTGCAGACCATTGTCAGCCGCAATGTCGATCCTATCGAGGGAGCAGTTGTGACCTTTGGTTCTCTCCATGCTGGCACGACCAACAATGTCATCGCAGAAACGGCCTTTCTGCATGGCACCATTCGGACTCTGACTCAGGAGATGAACCTCTTGACTCAGAAGCGCTTACGGGAAATAGCAGAGGGCCTAGCCCAAAGTTTCGGTCTGGAATTGGACTTGGAGCTTAAACAAGGCGGCTATCTGCCTGTGGAAAATCATCCTGGACTAGCAGACGAATTGATGGACTTTTTCCAGAAGGAAGAAGGAGTGCAGTTGATTGATATTGCGCCGGCTATGACAGGTGAGGATTTCGGTTATCTGCTCAGCAAGGTCAAGGGCGTCATGTTCTGGCTGGGAGTGGACAGTCCCTATGCCCTCCATCATCCCAAGATGACACCGGACGAGGCAGCACTGCCCTTTGCTATTGAAAAGATTGGTAAATTCCTAGATTATAAAATCAACGAAAGATAAGGAAAGAGTGGACGAGCTGCATGAAAAAAGAGCTGAGACAAACTGTACTGAACCAGATGAAGAAACTTTCAGGAAAAGAAAAAGAGCAGGCAGATAGCTGGCTGACCCAGCGCTTGCTCAGTTCAGCAGCTTATCAAAACGCTCAGGTTATCGCTACCTATCTTTCTATGCCGCATGAAGTCTCAACTGCAGCCTTTATCAAGCAGGCTCAGTTGGACGGCAAGCGGGTTTTAGTGCCCAAAACCTATGGCCAGGGTCGGATGATATTTGTGGATTATGATGAAAGCCGCCTGCAAAAGAGCTCTTTTGGCCTTATGGAGCCGACGAGCGAAGAGGCTGTGGAGAAGACGGAGATTGATCTGATTCACGTGCCGGGTGTGGTCTTCAATTCACAAGGCTTTCGGATCGGTTACGGCGGTGGCTACTATGACCGTTACCTGGCTAATTTTATAGGAGCATCCATCAGCAGCATCTATAGTTTTCAAAAGTCTGATTTTGAGCCTAATTATCACGATATAGCAGTAAAGGAAGTACTGATTTATGAACTACATCTACGATAAAAAATATCCTGTGACCAGTGTTTTGTTAATTCTAACAACACTTGTCTTTGTGGGGATGCTTATTTTACGTGGTTTTTCTTATGCTGAAGAACAAACTGTCTTTGAATTTGGAGCAGTGTTTTCTCCGACCATTATCATGTATCCTACTCAGATATGGCGTCTCATTTCTGCTATCTTTGTGCATATTGGCTTGGAGCACTTTGTGGTAAATACTGTTACTCTTTATTTTATTGGACGGCAGGCAGAAGATATTTTTGGCTCGCGAAATTTCTTTCTGCTCTATATGATGTCTGGCCTGATGGGAAATATCTTTGTCTTCTTTTTCAGTCCGGATACTCTGTCAGCAGGAGCCTCTACAGCCTTGTTTGGTCTTTTTGCCTCTATTGTAACCCTGCACTATGTCGTTCGCGACAGCTATATTCAGCAGCTGGGGCAGTCTTATATGACCTTGATTGTGGTCAATATCATCTTTAGTTTCATGCCTGGTATCAGCCTGGCGGGGCATTTGGGCGGTTTGATTGGTGGCATACTTTGCGCGGTCATTCTTCCTGTCAAAGGCTCAAGCAATGCCTTTAAACCTGCTCAGCGCTGGCTAGTCTTGTTTGGCTATCTAGCCTTGGCTGCCCTTCTGATTTTTCTAGGCTTTCATCATTCCTTGATTTAACAAGTGTGTATAAATAACTAACGACATAAAAAAGAGGTTTATCTGAACCGCACCCCAAAAGTTAGACAGAAAAAATCTAACTTTTGGGGTGTTTTTA
>CAUSOG010000027.1:0-31216 GCA_963533195.1 uncultured Streptococcus sp.
GAGGCACTTATGGATGAATTTTAGATTTGTTGCACTTTTTATTGCAATTTATCATATAAAAAAAAGGACTGCACTGGGCAATCCTTTTCCAATGTTCTTCATACAACTATCAGATTCCGAATTCACTTTTCAGTTTAAGTCAATACGACTAACTTAGCAAGCAAAACATTATGTATCGGATTTCTCTAATGTTATGTCTTGTCTTTTGTAACGATAGTGCATTTTCCAGTGATTTTCAGACACTTCTTCTAAACTCAATGTTTTGTTAATAGCCTTAAAGGACAATTTTTCCTCTTCAACTCTCTTTAAGAGCTCAACTAATAACTCTCCTCCAGAGTTCAGAGAAATTAAACTATCATCCTCACTATCATATTGAAGTAGAATTTTCTTTGTTGGTTTGTGAATGATGTTATAAAGATTGAAAGCTTTATCGATTTCAAAATTTTTCTCTTTGTCAGCTACCATTGACAAACTGTGCAACTCCAACTGACCGATTTTAAAAGCACCAAAAAGACTGAAAACAATCCCTAACGCAACAAGTGTTTCCCAGATGAAAGAGAAAAGTTTCAAATCCCAATCTGTTATAAGTATAAGAAGTAAATAAATAACTCCTAAAACAAATCCAAGCAAAATCAATGCTGAACCATAGCATCCTGCCTTATCACCGGTCCGAATAACCGGCTTATCATAAACTTTTTTACCTTCAAGTTTTTCCAGTCTATGCTTAGCTTTATACTCCTCAATTCGTTCACTATGTTTTTCTGTCACAATTTTCAATTCTTTCTTAATTATTTTTATCTATGGCATTCCTAAGACTGCTGCATCAATCAATAATCCGGTCTCAGCACACCTTTAACCGTCTCTTTGGTTGCTTGATAGTCACCATCAACCACGACCTTGATAATGCGTTTGGCATCTTCTTCGGGAGCCGGCACAAGTGGTAAGCGGGTTGGCCCAGCTGCAAATCCCAAGTAATTGAGGACTGCCTTGACTGGAGCTGGACTTGGGTAAGAGAAAAGGGCATTGACTTTAGGGATGAATTTCCGCTGAATAGCTGCTGCTTTTTTGATGTCATTGTGTTCAATAGCGTCCAGCATTTCAAACATTTCATCACCGTTTGTGTGAGAAGCAACTGAAATAATTCCATCAGCCCCCAGATTCATAGCATGAAAGGCATCACCATCTTCACCAGTATAAATCAGAAACTCCTCTGGACGATGCTCAATCAGATAGGCCATATTCGCCAGACTGGTACATTCTTTAACGCCGATAATGTTTGGATGTTCAGCCAACCTCAGCATGGTCTCAGGCGTCATCTCAACTACTACCCGGCCAGGTATATTGTAGATAATGATGGGCAGGTTTGAAGCATCCGCAATGGCTTTAAAGTGCTGATACATCCCTTCCTGAGAAGGTTTGTTATAATAGGGAACAATGGCCAAACCAGCCGCAAAACCACCAAATTCATCTACTTCTTTGACAAATTCGATAGAGTCGCGCGTTTCGTTGGTACCGACACCGGCTATCAAAGGAACACGCCCCTTGACAACCTTTTGAACTGCCGCAAAAAGCTCCAATTCTTCATCGTGGGTCAGAGTTGGACTTTCAGCAGTCGTTCCAGCAAGTAAAATCCCATCCGTATGGTGAGCCAAAAGGTGCTCAATCAAATCTGGAATAGCTTCAAAATTGATAGAACCATCATCATGAAAAGGTGTGATAAAAGCTGTGATGATTTTACAGTTTTTCAAATCCGAATACGCCATAAACTTACCTCTCTTTATTATACGAAAAGAGGGTTGAAAGAACGATTATTCAACCCTGTGCTGTCAAGTTTCCTTGGTCACTTTATTTTTATTCAAAAACAACTTCTGCTGTCGGACGAACCAAACCACGTTCATGCAGTGTCTCTGCGATTTGGACAGAATTCCATGCTGCACCTTTAAGAAGATTGTCTGAAACCACCCACATATGAATTCCTTTTTCTGCATCAAGATCCTTACGAACTCGACCAACAAAGGTTTCTTTCTTACCAACCGCATTGATTGCTTGCGGATAAACTTGATGAGCTACATCATCTTCTAAAACAGCACCAGGAAAGGCTGCAATTGCTGCTTTAACCTGATCAATAGGTGCAACTTCCTTAGTCTCGATGTAGACAGACTCTGAGTGAGCAGACAAAATCGGAAGGCGGACACATGTCGCAGAAACAGCAATAGAATCATCTTCCATGATTTTCTTAGTTTCCTTGGTCATCTTCATCTCTTCATAAGTGTAGTCGTTATCTGTAAAGACATCAATCTGAGGCAAGGCATTAAAAGCAATAGGATAATGTTTTTTATCACCGCCACATGGCAGGATATTGGCTTCTGTGTCCTTAGGATTTACACCATCATTGAGAACAGAGCGCAATTGAGCTTGGGTTTCAAGAATGGCTCCCATACCTGCACCAGAAACTGCTTGGTAGGTAGATACAATGATGCGCTCCAGCCCCCATTGCTGACGAACAGGCTCTAAAGCCACCATCATCTGAATTGTCGAGCAGTTAGGGCAAGCGATAATTCCCTTGTGCTGATCTAAGGCATGGGCGTTGACTTCTGGAACAACCAGAGGAACATCAGGATTTTGACGGAAATAAGAGGTGTTATCGACCACTACTGCTCCAGCTTTGACTGCGTAAGGAGCGAATTTTGCTGAGGTAGAACCACCAGCTGAAAAGAGAGCAATATCTACACCTTCAAAAGCTGTCTCAGTCGTCTCTTCGATAGTAATATCTTGTCCCTTGAACTGGAGAACTTTACCAGCTGAGCGAGCTGACGCCAGATAGCGTATTTTATCAATTGGAAGGCTAGATTCTTCCAGCATTTTAATCATTTGAGATCCAACGGCACCAGTGGCACCTACTACAGCAACTGTATATCCCATGCGATAACCTCTCTGAATTTTCAAAAAATTTTGTATTGTTAGTATTATACTATTTTTAGGGAAAAATGCAAATGGTTCTAAAGAATATAAGTGCAATTTTTTGATAAACCACACCAACTCTCATGCCTATCTAAGAGAGCTTTCAAGGTTTACAGATTTTGTCCTCACGAACAAAACTGCATCCATTGCTCTATAATTTCTGTAGTGGGTAAAACCACTGTAGGAATGATGGAGCCTATTTGTTGTAGAAAAAAAGTCCCATAAGACCTATCAATGAAAAGCGAAAAAACCATCATTAGAAAGACTCTTATGGAACAGTTCAATTTTATCACAAACTTACTCGGAATAAAAGACAAGAACATCATAATCTTGGATGTTCTAGATGCTGGAACTTATAAAGAAATCATCGCTAAGCTGGATTATCCTGCTCCTAAATGCCCTCTCACTGCCAAGGACAAATGGCTAAATATGATTTCCAGAAAGAATCAAAAATTCCCTATTTAGAGTGTGCGGGTTACAAGACTCTCATTCGATTGAGAAAGCACCGTTTCCGCTGTAAAATCTGTGGGAAAATGGCGGTCGCAGAGACTTCCTTAGTCAAGAAGAATAACCAAACCGCGACCATCGTCAAGCAAAAAATCGCTCAAAAACTAATCGAGAAAGTCCCTATGACGGCCATTGCTGAATGCCTAGCTGTCTCTACTTCCACCGTCATTCGCAAATTAAAAGAATTCAAGTTCAAGACTGACTTTAACTGCCTTCCAGCGCACATGAGCTGGGATGTGGAAACAGTCAGGGAAGTGACTGTTTCAATCGGCAGATAGAGATGAGCTTTATTGCACAGGATTTCGATTCCAGAAAGATCATAGCTATCTTAGATGGGCGGACTCAAGCAAGGATTCGCAATCACTTCCTACGCTATTCCAGACAGGTCCGAAATAGCGTGAAAATCATTACAATGGACATGTTTAGCCCCTACTACGACATCGCTAAAAAACTATTTCCTTCTGCGAAAATTGTCCTCGACCGCTTTCACATTGTACAACATCTCGGCCGGGCTATGAACCGTCTTCGCATCCAAATCATGAATCAGTTGGATAAAAAATCTCACAAATATAGGGCACTCAAACTCTACTGGAAACTCATTCAACAGGATAGCCGTAAACTCAGCCATAAACGTTTTTATCGTCCAACTTTTCGCATGCACTTGACCAGCGGAGAGATTCTAGAAAAACTTCTCTCTTGCTCTCAAGAACTCCGAGAACACTATAAACTCTACCAACTCCTGCTTTTTCATTTTCAAGAGAAAAAAACTGAGCATTTCTTTGGACTCATTGAAGATACCATTTCTTGCGTAAATCCTATTTTTCAAACTGTTTTTAAGACCTTCTTGAAAAACAAGGATAAGATCCTGAACGCACTGGAACTGCCCTACTCAAACGCAAGACTAGAAGCTACTAATAACCTCATCAAAGTCATCAAGCGCAACGCTTTCGGCTTTCGGAACTTTGACAATTTTAAAACTAGAATCCTCATTGCTTTGAATATCAAAAAGGAGAGGACTAATTTACTCCTCTCCAGGATATGACTTTTTAGCAACCCACTACAGTTGACAAAGAGCCTAGAAAATCCCCAATCCGTAGACTGGGGATAAGGGCACTTTCGTGTGATCAGCAGGTTCACACAACTGATCAAGGTCCGCTCCTGCGTTTATGACCTCCCATGCTTCAATTTGCAGAAAATCTGCATATCGACTCATCGCACGAAATATAGTTTACCTTATCTTTTTCCGTTTTGTCAAGGTATTTAATCTAAAATGTAAACAAAAACTTGTCTATCTTTCCATTCCTGATCTTCTTTTTGGAATTGTTTCCTAACTCCTTCAAGATAGAAATCAGCTTGCTCCAGCAAATTCTGTGAAGGGATATTTTGTAGATCAACATGTGCTTCTAACCGATGAAATCCTAGTTCACGACTGACTTTCTTAAGTTCACCTAGCATAGCTCTGGCGTAGCCTTGACGCCAAAATTGATTATGTATCGTATAACCTATTTCCGCCCATTGAAAATCGTCTCTAGCTAGCACAAATAAATTAACCATTCCTACATGTTTTCTGCTTTTTGCATCATAAATTCCCCAAATATACTGTTGGTCTTTCTCTCGGAAATCTCGGTGCTTAGCCACCAAATCCGCAAACCAACTTTCTGTACAAATCGTCATATCTAAAAGCCCATCATCAAATGGGGATTGGGAAGGCAGTCTATCGGAAAATCCTTCCAGCCAAGCCGAATAATCTTTCTCTTCCAGATATTTTAAATAAATATGTTTCATAAATACTTACTTCCTTCTCGGATACTAAGCGCAGTCATTTCTGCCTGATGCTGTTCGATAAAATCCTTAACCCAGTCTGGATTGGTTTTGGAATAATCTCTCAACGCCCAGCCAATAGCCTTGTTAATGAAGAATTCTGATTGACCTAAATTATTCACTAAAATCTGTTCTAAAAGTTCAGTATCAGTTTCCTCTTTTCGCAGTAGTTGATGGTCAATAGTCAAGCGCCGCAGCCAGATATCATCATCACAGCTCCAGGATAAAATAATCACTTTGGTTTCTGGGAATCGAGCAATGATGGATCCGACCAAGCGGTCTAGAAAGTCAATGGTATCCCACCAAGATTTTGTTTGGGCTAGCTTCTTTAAGCTTGGTAAGTCAGATGGCGTCAATAGTTTCTTGCGACTTTCCAGATAATCTAGCGCGGCATACTGTAATTCTCGATAAGGATTATTCCAAGCTTCATTTATAAAATTCCAGTCTATGACGGAGTCAGTCTGCTGTTTGAAAAAAACCTTTGCGAGTTTCCGCCTGGCTGGAGTTTTGACTCCTAGAAACTCAAATTTATTTTTCATATAGGTTTTCATAGCCACTGAATCATCAGGGTTAGCTACTGCTTTTAACTCTTTTACCAATTCCTCTACATTCATAGCTTACTCCAGCAATTCACGGTCATAAATAGTGTAGTCGCAGCGGTAAATAACGAGACGCTTGCCGTCAATCAGCAATTCAGAAGTTTTAGGAGCATCGGATTTATCAAGAGAAACACGGTCGCCAGCATAAGCTGCTAGAGGAGTCCCGTTTTGAGAGCGAATCAAAATGACCTTTTTCTTGCCGGTAAAGTCGTTTTTAAAGGCTGAAATCATGCGATTTAAAACGGGGATTGAATGGCTATTCTCCTCAACATCTGCAGTTTTTTGATATTGAGCAAACACATCTTTCAAGCCTTTTTCTTCTGCAATCAAGGAAGAGCCCACATGATCAATCTCATACTTACCCAAGGTGATTTTGAGCACAGAAGAATCTTCCTTTGAATTTCCTTCCGCATCAACTGAGTCGAACTCCTCGTTACGCGAAATGGATAGGGACTTACCCGACATTTGGTCAATAAGCTGAGAATTTTCATCATAGGTTCGAACTGTCATCTCTAAACCAAGCCATTCCTCCTTGGCATTTTTAAACCAATTTTCAACGGCCTGACAGCCGGTCAAGGTCAAAAGACCAATACTTAGAAGAATTATTAATAAATGTTTCTTTTTCATTATTTCCACTCCATTTCTTTTAAAGGTTTGATTGGTTTAGCTTGCTTGTCTAAGGACTTTTGTAGCCAAACAATGTCATGCCAACGTTCGAATTTATAGCCAATTTTAGGGAAATGCGCAACCTGCTGATAGCCTCTTTTTCGATGCAAAGCTAGGCTAGCTTCGTTTGGCAGAGAAATACAGGCTAGAAAATGCATATATCCCATCTGATCTAACAGGCCTTCAAGTTCATCATAAAGCTTGCTGCCGACTCCTTTTCCTCGAGCATCTTGACTGACATAAACGGATAATTCCACCGCCCAATCGTAGGCTGCACGCGCATAACAAGTTGAAGCATAGGCATAACCTAAAATCAAACCGTCTTCTTCCGCTACCAGATAAGGATATTTTTCCAACGTTTTTTCAATCCTAGTTGCAAAATTCTCAATGGTCGGTACCTCATATTCAAAAGTGATGGCTGTATTTTCTACATAAGGCGCATAAATAGCAAGCAAGGTAGCAGCGTCTGATGGGGTTGCTAATCTAATGTTCATGTTGGCTCCATATTCAATTCTCATTATTTTCACTATTATACCAAAAAAAGACTCGTAAAGAGCCTTTTAAACCGAGATTAAAATAGACCAATGGCTGTGCCGTCTTCTGCAACATCCATATTAAGTGCTGCAGGACGTTTTGGCAATCCTGGCATGGTCATGACATCTCCTGTCAAAGCCACGATAAAGCCTGCCCCAAGTTTTGGTACCAACTCACGAATGGTAATTTCGAAATTTTCTGGCGCGCCCAGAGCAGCAGGATTATCTGAGAAGCTATACTGTGTTTTAGCCATGCAGATTGGCAGCTTATCCCAGCCGTTTTTGACAATTTCGCGAATCTGAGTCTGAGCTTTTTTCTCAAAGTTTACCTTTGAACCACGATAGATTTCTCTGACAATTTTCTCGATTTTTTCTTCAATAGAGAGGTCGTTGTCATAGAGGCGAGTGTAACGAGCAGGTTCTTCATCAATGGTTTTGACTACAGTCTCAGCTAGAGACACACCACCTTCGGCACCATCAGCCCAGACGCTAGCTAACTCAACTGGAACCTTAATTTCTGCACAAAGCTCCTTAAGAGTAGCAATTTCAGCCTCCGTATCTGAAACAAATTCATTGATGGCTACTACCACTGGAATACCGAACTTACGGATATTTTCAGCATGCCGCTTGAGATTAGCAAAACCAGCTCGGATCGCCTCAACATTCTCTTCTGTAAGTGCATCCTTAGCTACTCCACCATTCATCTTGAGGGCGCGCAAGGTCGCAACAATCACTACTGCATCTGGAGAAGTTGGTAAGTTTGGTGTTTTAATATCTAAGAATTTTTCAGCACCAAGGTCCGCACCAAATCCTGCTTCTGTCACTGTATAATCGGCCAAGCGCAGAGCTGTGCTAGTCGCTAAAACAGAATTACAGCCATGGGCGATATTGGCAAAAGGTCCGCCATGAACAAAGGCTGGTGTCCCATAAATAGTCTGTACCAGATTTGGCTTAATTGCATCTTTTAAGACCAAAGCCAGAGCCCCTTCTACCTCAAGGTCACGAACATAGACTGGCGAGCGGTCATAGCGATAACCGATGACAATGTTAGCCAAGCGCTTTTTCAAATCTTCAATATCCGTAGCTAGGCAAAGAATCGCCATAATTTCAGAAGCAACCGTGATATCAAAACCATCTTCGCGCGGAATACCATTGACAGGACTTCCTAGGCCAACGGTCACATGGCGAAGAGCTCGGTCATTTAGGTCAACCACCCGCTTCCAGATAATGCGGCGCTGATCGATTCCCAGGGCATTTCCTTGATGCAAATGATTATCAATGAGAGCTGACAGGGCATTATTGGCAGTCGTGATGGCATGCATATCACCAGTAAAATGCAAGTTAATGTCTTCCATCGGTAGAACCTGCGCGTGACCGCCACCAGCTGCTCCTCCCTTGATGCCCATAACAGGTCCCAAAGATGGTTCTCGGATAGCAATCATAGTTTTCTTGCCAATTTTATTGAGTGCGTCAGCTAGTCCAATGGTAATGGTCGACTTACCTTCTCCAGCGGGAGTCGGATTGATTGCTGTTACCAAAATTAGTTTGCCAACAGGATTTTTTTCAACCTCACGAATTTTATCAAAGCTGAGCTTAGCCTTATACTTACCATATAGTTCTAAGTCGTCATAGTCGATGCCGACTTTTTTCACCACATCAACAATAGGCTGCAATTCAACACTTTGAGCAATTTCAATATCTGTTTTCATCAAGAACTCCTCTGTCAATTAATATAAAGATTATAACAAAAAAGAGCAAAATCTACATGATTAAACTCTAAATAGATTTTAATGTTCGGGAAAAAGAAAAGTTAAGAAATTTAACTTCTCTAAAATATAAGATTTCAGAGAATTATTTTCCGCTGTGACACTCTGCAATTAGAATTATTTTACTAAATTTCTTTTTTCTTGTAAAATAGTGCTATGAACATATTGATTACTTCTGGCGGGACCAGCGAGAAAATCGACCGTGTCCGCTCTATTACCAATCATTCGACAGGCCAGCTTGGGAAAATCATAGCTGAAACTTTCCTAGACAAGGGCGATCAGGTGACTCTGGTGACGACTCCCAATGCTGTCCGCCCTGCAGCTCACCCCAATCTTACCATTGTCCAGATCGAAAATGTTGCAGAACTGCATAAAAGCTTGGAGCCACTCGTTCACACACATGATGTACTGATTCATGCAATGGCGGTCTCTGATTATACTCCCGTCTACATGACTGGTTTGGAAACTGTAGCTGCTAGCTCTGATATGGCTGAATTTCTGGATAAGACTAACTCAGAAAGCAAGATTTCTTCTCAGGATGATGTTCAAGTTCTTTTTCTCAAAAAGACACCTAAAATCATCAGCCTGGTAAAAAAATGGAATCTAGACATTCGCTTGATTGGCTTCAAACTCTTAGTCGATGTTTCTAAGGAAGAGTTACTCAAGACCGCGCGAGCCAGTCTCATAAAAAATCATGCAGAAATCATTATCGCCAATGATTTGACAAAGATTTCTAATAAGGAGCACAAAGCCTATCTTGTCGGAAATGATACTGTAACCCGAGCTCAATCCAAAGAAGAAATTGCTAGGCTCCTCTACCTGCACATCCATAGTCCATAAGGAGGTAAATGATGACACAGATTACCTTAGCCGTCAGCGGCAGCATATCAGCTTACAAGGCTGCTGACATCACTAGCCGTCTAAAGAAAGAGAACTTTGAAGTTGCTGTCCTCATGACAGATGCAGCGACAGAATTTATCACACCGCTGACCCTGCAAGTCTTGTCACAAAGGTCAGTTGCAATTGATATTATGCAAGAACCTGACCCTAGTAAGGTCAATCACATTGACATCGCTAAAGAGTCTGACCTCTTTTTGCTAGCGCCAGCTACAGCCAATACCATCGCTAAACTAGCCAACGGCTTAGCTGATAATATGGTGACAGCTACTGCCTTAGCTCTGCCGCCTCATACCAAGAAAGTTTTGGCTCCAGCTATGAACACTAAGATGTTTGAAAATCCACTAACCCAGCACAATTTGGAGCGCCTGCAGCGTTTTGGATGGAAGATTATCCAGCCGCGTGAAGCCGTTCTAGCCTGTGGCGATCAGGGGACAGGTGCTCTAGCTGAGATTGATACAATTATTGATACAGTAAAGGAACTTATTTATGAAAAAACAGTCTAAAATTGCTCAAATTGCTATTTTCTTTGCCATTATGTTGGTACTGCACCTGCTCAGCTCAGTCATTTTCAACTTACTTCCAGTACCGATTAAACCAACCATTATTCACATTCCAGTGATTATCGCCAGTGTCCTCTATGGCCCTAAAGTCGGAGCTGTTCTAGGTGGCCTTATGGGATGTATCAGCGTTATCACCAATACCTTGGTGCTGCTGCCAACCAGTTATCTCTTTAGCCCTTTTGTGCCAAATGGAAGCCTTTCTTCGCTTCTTGTTGCCATGGTGCCTCGCATTCTCATCGGTATCACTCCTTATTTCGTATATAAAGCTATGAAAAATAAGGCTGGCTTGATTCTAGCAGGTTCCGTTGGTTCTGCCACCAATACCATCTTCGTCTTGGGCGGTATCTTCTTTCTCTTTGCAAATGTTTATCAAGGAGATATCAAAGCACTTCTGGCTGTGATTCTATCAGCTAATTCCATTGCCGAGTTAATCATTTCTGCGATTTTGACAGCAACTATCATTCCTGCGCTTGAAAAAGCCAAAAAATGATGATAAATTAGCTTTCCAGACCAAGCCTTGCTTTGGTCTTTTTTTATACCGCAATTCTGCTCTAATATTCTGAAATCCTTGAAACGATAGCTTGAAAAGTATTTCATCGTTTTCTAGGTAACCTCTTTCAAAATTAATGAAAATATGCTACAATGTAAGCGATTAAGAAAATTTAAGAGCAGGATTTTTTACTAAAATTTCCATCTCTTCATTTCAAAAATAAAGGAGACTCCACCTATGACTTATCAAGATAACTTCAAAAAATGGCTTGATTATGCTGAACTTCCTGACTATCTTCGCCAAGACTTGAACAGTATGGACGAAAAAACTAAGGAAGATGCCTTTTACACCAATCTTGAGTTTGGTACTGCTGGTATGCGTGGTTTGATAGGCGCTGGTACCAACCGTATTAATATTTATGTTGTCCGTCAGGCAACTGAAGGTTTGGCTCGCTTGATTGAAGAAAAAGGTGATGAGTTCAAAAAACGCGGTGTCGCGATTGCTTACGACTCCCGTCATTTCTCACCAGAATTTGCCTTTGAATCTGCTGCTGTTTTAGCTAAGCACGGCATCAAGTCCTATGTCTTTGAAAGTCTGCGCCCAACTCCGGAACTTTCATTTGCGGTGCGTCATTTAGGAACTTTTGCTGGTATCATGATTACAGCTAGCCATAACCCTGCTCCATTCAACGGCTATAAAGTATATGGTGAAGACGGCGGACAAATGCCTCCGCATGATGCAGATGCATTGACTGACTACATCCGTGCGATTGAAAATCCTTTTGCTATTGAGGTCGCTGATGTTGAAGTTGAAAAAGCTTCTGGTTTGATTGAAGTGATTGGCGATGCTATTGATGCTGAATACCTCAAGGAAGTTAAAGATGTCAATATCAACCAAAAACTGATTGATGAATACGGTAAGGACATGAAGATTGTCTATACTCCACTGCACGGTACTGGTGAAATGCTGGCCCGTCGAGCTTTGGCTCAAGCTGGATTTGATTCTGTTGAAGTTGTTGAAGCTCAAGCAGTAGCTGACCCTGACTTCTCTACTGTTAAGTCTCCAAACCCTGAAAGCCAAGCAGCCTTTGCCTTAGCTGAGGAATTGGGCCGTAAAGTTGGTGCAGATGTCTTGGTCGCAACTGACCCAGATGCTGACCGTGTCGGTGTAGAAGTTCTGCAAAAAGACGGAAGCTACCTCAACCTTTCAGGTAACCAAATCGGAGCCATTATGGCTAAATACATCTTGGAAGCTCATAAGAGTGCTGGAACTCTGCCAGCTAACGCAGCTCTCTGCAAGTCTATCGTTTCTACTGACTTGGTGACCAAGATTGCTGAAAGTTATGGCGCAACCATGTTCAATGTCTTGACTGGTTTCAAATTTATCGCTGAAAAGATTCAAGAATTCGAAGAAAAACACAACCACACCTACATGATGGGATTTGAAGAAAGCTTCGGCTATCTGATTAAGCCATTTGTACGTGATAAAGATGCTATCCAAGCTGTTTTGGTCGTGGCTGAGCTTGCTGCCTACTACCGCTCACGTGGCTTGACTCTGGCTGACGGTATTGAAGAAATCTACAAAGAGTATGGTTACTTTGCTGAAAAGACTATCTCTGTGACCTTGTCTGGTGTTGATGGAGCTGAGCAAATCAAGTCTATCATGGCTAAGTTCCGTGACAATGGTCCAAAAGAATTCAACGCTACTGCTATTTCTGTTACTGAAGACTTTAAGGCTCAGACTTCTACCGCCGCAGACGGTACTGTTACAGCTCTGACAACTCCTCCAAGCGATGTGCTGAAATACACTTTGGATGATGGTTCATGGATTGCTGTCCGTCCATCCGGAACAGAACCAAAAATCAAGTTCTACATTGCCGTTGTCGGTGATAGTAATGAAGACGCTCAAGCAAAAATTGCTGCTATTGAAGCAGAGATTAATGCCTTTATCAAGTAAAATGACACTATCAACCAATCAACCAGAGAATAAATTTCACATTCTCTGGTTTTTCGTTTCCAAATCAAGCATTTTTCTGATTTTTATGGCATACTAGTTTTATCAAAAGAAATGAGGATTATTTATGGAACAATTTGCTCAAAATATTAAAGACTTAGAAGTCACAACTGTTGACCGTGCTCGTCAAGCTATTGCCGACAAAGAGACTGCAACTTTCTTCGTCGGTCGCAAAACTTGCCCTTACTGCCGTAAATTCGCTGCTACTCTTGCTGGCGTGGTCGCTGCTACCAAGGCGCATATTTTCTTTATCAATAGCGAAGAAGCCAGCGAATTAGAGAAACTGCAAGCTTTCCGCTCTGAATACAGCATTCCGACGGTTCCTGGTTTTGTTCATGTTCAAGACGGCCAAGTATCTGTTCGTTGTGATTCTTCTATGACTGCAGATGAGATTAAAGCTTTTGCTGGGATTTAAGCACAAATCTCCATCTAAAGGCTAGTTTATTAGCCTCTCTCCTTACAGAGCGAGAAAGACTATAAGTTAATTTAAAAGCGAAAAAGACAAACTATATTGTTTGTCTTTTATTTTTCTTTCAAAGTATATATCGGAAAGCCGTGTTCTACTATTCTATCATCTAATTTAAAATAATTTTTAAACCAATGTTTATATTTTTTAAATAAAGCTTCAATACAGATATACAGGATGATTATTAAAAAGATAAATAGAAAAGCGTTCCAATCTTGAAATTCCGAGGAACTCTCAATGAACATATCCCAGTATGCACATGAGAAGAGCAAAAGAACTACTAAAATTAAATTCACATATAAAATATAGCTCACAAAGAAAAGAAATTGATGTTTCTTTGATCTTTTACTGTAATAGACTTTATAGTTTTCGGTATGTCTTTCGAAGACAGACAAGTGAAAGGAATAGCGTCCGCTCCCGAACTTAGCTAACTCAGGTAAGGCATGATAGCCACACCAATGGAAGCATTTATAGATGAACTCGCGAGTCAAAAAATAAATATTTAAACCTATAAAAATTAGAATAATGATGAAGTCAGTTCTCGCAGTTGGGGAAAATATCCACTGAAAATAAAGAAGGCAATGTAAGAAATTCAAAGCGCCTAATATAAAATAAATGACACCAGCAAGTCTGCTACGACGTCCAATAAAAGTTTTATCTGGAGGACTAGGGGGATGGGACATATTTTAATGATTTCCTATTCTTCGTAAATTTATCAAGTTCAACAGACTATTTGACTTTAGTTTCCATCTTTTACGTTCCTAAAAGCCTCCCACATCTTCTGCTGGGGTTTGGCAAAGGGGTAATTGCCAAAGTCTCTCGGATGAAGCCACAAGACCTCTCCATCAGCTGCGTGCTGGCTATCTTTAACTCGGCCATAAGCTAGCTGGATATGCCACTTACGATGGCTAAAGACATGTTGCACTTTTGAAAAGGACTGCTGCTGCCAATCAACAATCAAATCATAATCCTGCTCAAAGCTTTCTTGAGGAGACAAGTCCAGACTGGGCTGATTTTCAGCCACCTCAAACAAGGACATCTGATTTTCAGTTTGAAATTCCTCAACTTCAATCAAGGGAAAATGCCAAAAACCTGATAACAAGCCAGCAGCCTCATTCTTTTCAAGTAAGAATTGTCCTTGTTCGTTTTCGATAATCAAGCCTTGCAGATAGACCGGAACTGGCTTCTTTTTAGGTGCTTTGATTGGATATTTATCCATAGTTCCGTGTAAATAGGCTGCGCTGAACTCTTTTACAGGACTGTCTTCTGGACGAGGATTAACAGGAGCTTCGATATCTGACCCCAAATCCATCAGTGCCTGATTGAAATCTCCAGGTCTGCCTGGATCAATCAGAATCTCCATCATGGCTTGAAAGACCTTACGATTGCTAGGTTGGCCAATATCTAAATCAACTTCAAACAAGCGACTCAGGACCCGCATGACATTGCCATCCACCGCAGGCTCAGCTAGACCAAAGGCGATACTAGCAATGGCACCAGCAGTATAAGGTCCAATCCCTTTGAGGCTAGCAATTCCTTCATAGTTATCAGGAAATTTTCCAGCGAAATCCGTCATTATCTGCTGGGCTGCTTTTTGCATATTTCTCACCCGCGAATAATACCCCAGCCCTTCCCAAGCCTTGAGGAGTCTATCCTCTGGCGCCTGTGCTAAGTCAGCTACAGTCGGGAACCAGTCAAGAAAACGCTCGTAGTAAGGAATCACTGTATCCACCCGAGTCTGCTGCAGCATAATCTCAGAAACCCAGATATGATAAGGATTATTTGTTCTGCGCCAAGGTAGATCACGTTTATTTTCATCATACCAAGTCAATAATTTCTCGCGAAAAGAGGCAATTTTATCTGCCTCCCACATCTCAATTCCGTATTCTTTCAAATCTAACATAAATCTAGTATAGCATAAGGCAAGAAAAATAGGAGAGCTTATGCCCTCCAATTGTTTTCTATCGTTTAATAATGTCCGACAGCCTGACTGGCTGTAATCAAAGTCAGCTTGTATACGTCATCCGCATTACATCCTCGAGAAAGGTCATTAACTGGATGGTTAAGGCCCTGCAGGATAGGTCCTACTGCTGAAAAGCCACCCAAACGCTCTGCCATTTTGTAACTGATATTCCCAGCTTCAATACTTGGAAAGACAAAGACAGTCGCTTGACCAGCCACAGGGCTACCAGGTGCTTTCAGTTCAGCTGTTGCAGGGACAAAAGCCGCATCAAACTGCAATTCACCATCAATAGCCAAGTCCGGACGCATTTCCTGAGCTAACTTAGTCGCTTCAACTACCTTATCGACCTTTTCTCCAAAACCAGAACCTTTAGTAGAATAGCTTAGCATGGCAACTTTGGGATCAATACCGAAAATTTGTGCTGTCAAAGCAGAGTTAATGGCAATCTCCGCTAAAATATTGGCGTCTGGATCGATATTGATGGCACAGTCACTGAAAATATAACGCTCATCATCACGCACCATGAGGAAAGCTCCTGAAGTACGAGAAACCCAAGGCAGAGTCTTGATGATTTGAAGAGCTGGCCGAACAGTCGCTGCTGTAGAGTGAATCGCACCAGATACCATTCCTTGGACTTTACCAAGATAAACCAACATAACACCAAAGTAGTTGACATCTTCCTTTAGCAACTGGCGTGCTTCGTCTGCTGTGATTTTCCCTTTACGACGCTCAACGAAAGCTTCTACCATTTCCTCAAAGCAAGAACAGTTTGAAGGATCAATAACCTGATACCCTTCTTTTATTCCTTCAATTTCTAGATAAATACGGATTTTATCAGGGTTACCCAAAAGAACTGGTGTAATACTGGTTTCTTTCACCAATAGTTTAGTCGCCTGTAGAATACGTGGTTCTTCACCCTCTGGCAAGACAATCTTTACTTCCTTATCCTTCAAGGCTTCACGAATCGAGTCAAAAATTTTCATGGTTCTTAATACTCCTTTATTTCTTAATCTTTTAATTTGTCGATAACTTGTTTAAAATCTTCTGGCAAAGGACTGGCACGCTCAACTTCCTGACCGCTAAAAGGATTATAAAATTTCAAAGAATGACAGTGCAAAGCCTGGCGCTCTATTCCGTGTTCCAAACTCCCTCCATAAAGGTCGTCACCCAAAAGTGAAAAGCCAATATGTGAAAAATGAACGCGGATTTGATGAGTCCGCCCAGTATGAAGATGAATATCCACCAGATAGACATCTCCAAATCGCTCTATGACCTTGTAGCTGGTATGGGCATACTTGCCATCCTCTGTCACGCGTCTCGTAATAATACTCTCAGGGTTGCGCCCAATCGGAGCAATAATCTCACCTTGTTCTTCTAGGAGACCACTGCCCCTGACCAGAGCGTAATAGTGCTTTTCTATCAGCTTCTTCTGCAGCTGCTTGTCCAATCTGGCATGAGCATAGCCATGCTTGGCAAAGAGCATGAGCCCACTTGTATCCTTATCCAGACGCGTCACGATATGCACCTGTTGGTTTTCATAGTCCTGACAAATATAGTAAGCCTTGACGAAATTAGCCATGGTATTGGAATGGTTAACACTGGGAATACTAGCCACCCCTGCCGGCTTATCCAAAACCAAGAAATGTTCATCTTCGTAAATGACAGATAAGTCCTTATCAACAGCCTTCAGACTCTCAAATCCCTTTTCAGACGGGATATCAATCGTCACTTTATCGCCAATGTCCAAGAGATAAATAGCATTTTGAGGCTGATAGTTGACGAGAATGTTTCCGCCGGAAAATTTTATCTTTGCCAAGAGGCCTTTGGAAATTTCATGTCGCTTCAAAAAGGTCTTTACCTTGACATGCTCATCAGCAATAAACTCAAACCTCATTCCTGGCACTCTCCAATAAAGGAGTCTCTGACACGATTCCAAAAGCTGGTATGGCTTGGTGAAGCCACAAAATGTATTTTATGATTGTCAATCTGATACTCGATACGAACAATATTTTTGAAAGAGAAAGTCTGATTATCGACCGCGATAGTGTGATAGTCACTGCGGGTCGGCACTAACTCAATCTTATCCTTTTTAGGAACAATGACCGACGAGCCCAATGTCCGATAAACACGATTGTTTAGACTGGCAATTTCTGTCACCTGTAAGGCTTCGATAGTCGGATGCAATACCGCTCCGCCCAGAGATTTGTTATAGGCTGTACTGCCCGTCGGAGTAGAAACGGAAATCCCATCTCCTCGGAAACGCTCGAAATGAACCCGATTGATAATGACATCGGCTACCATAGTCCGATCCGAGCGCTTGATTGTTGCTTCGTTCAAAGCACGAATAGTGCGTGTATCACCATTTTCAAAAGTAATTTTGACATTTAAAATTGGATAAGAAACTTGAGCACCGGAGTCTAATTTGAGATTTTCTACCAGCTTATCTAGTTCAAAATCACGGTAGTCCGTATAGAATCCGAGATGGCCTGTATGCACACCAACAAAGCGAACCCGGTCCAGCTGTTCTTCATACATATGAAAAGCCGATAGCAACATGCCGTCACCACCCACCGAAATCACGATGTCGGGATTCTTAGGAGTTAAAATAAAGCCGTTCTGTTTCAGCTTCTGCTTCAAATCCTGATAAACTTGTTCACTCTGTCTTTTCCGATTGCGGATAATCGCTATTTTTTTATCTGTATTCTTCATCTGTATCATCACTATTTCCCACACCGTCATTTAACTTGCGGTGAAGAGGATCAAAGAGGGCCTGCGCCTCCTGGATAGCGTCACGGATAGCACCCATCTCCTCATCAAGCTGATAAGCAAGATTAGCTGTGGTTTCCAAGCGACATTTGATTTCCTCGGGAAATTCTCCTTTATACTTGTAATTCAAAGAATGCTCAATCGTTGCCCAAAAATTCATCGAAAGGGTGCGAATCTGAATTTCAGCCAGAATAAGCCTATGACCATTAATCGTATCAACTGGATACTCTATAATCACATGGTAGCTCCGATAGCCACTGGCTTTTTTGTTTTTGATGTAATCTCGCTCCTGGACAATGCGCATATCGGTCCGGTTTCGCAGGACTTCTAAAACCTCATCCACATCATCGACAAACTGAACCATGACCCGTAATCCAGCGATATCCTGCATCTCCTGCTCGATATTTTCCTCGCGAATGCCTCGCAGAACCATCTTTTCTTTTATGCTCTCAATCGGCTTGACACGCCCGGTCACAAACTCAATCGGGGAATGACGCTGCTGCTTGCGGTATTGCTTTCGCACTCCTCGCAGCTTAATTTTCAGCTCTCCAACCGCTTGAATATAGGGGTCTAGAAAATCTTCCCATTCTATTTTCATACACTTACCTTGTCATATCATTATTTTTTGTATAAAATAAACACAACTGTTATTATAACATAAATCGCTTTCAAACAAAAGCAAAGAAAAGGACTTGAAAATGACCCACTTAGAAATTGAATTCAAAACCATGCTGACAAAAGAAGAGCACGACCATTTGCTCCAGTTGTTTGCAGACATCACTCCCGTTAGCCAGACCAACTACTACATCGAGTCAGACCAGCAAAGTATCCGTCACGCTCACATGGCTTTTCGAGTACGAACTTTTAAGCATCGAGAAGCTGAGCTGACGCTCAAGATTCCTCAAGAAGTCGGAGCCTTGGAACTCAATCAAAACTTGACACCAGAAGAAACTGAAAATATTTTACAGAACAATATCTTTCCTGCTGGTGAGATTTTAGATACGCTGATTCAAAAAGGACTTCCCATCCAAGACTTGAAGATTCTTGGCTCTCTAGAAACTATCCGCTATGAAAAAGAAGACGAAATTGGCCTCCTTGCTCTGGATGAGAGTCACTATTTGAGCAAAACTGACTTCGAACTCGAAGTCGAAGTTGAAGATTTCGAAAAAGGAAAAGAAAATTTCCTCAACTTCCTAAAACAGCACAAGATCGACTACAAACCCGGCAAGAGCAAGATAGCAAGATTTTCTGAAAACTTGTAAATCAACGACCACAAAATAGCTGAAATAATCTAATTTTTTTGGTAAAATAAAAGGTAGCAATCTAAAGCCTATTGAAAAATAAATTTCATTGATCATTAGATATAGAAATGAGACAAAAAGAGGACGGTCCAACTCATGTCAGATAAAAAAAATATGAAGCTTTTTTCCCTCAACTCCAATCATTCCATAGCTGAAAAAATCGCTGAGGCGGCTGGGGTTCCATTGGGGAAACTTTCCTCCCGCCAATTCTCGGACGGCGAGATTCAAATTAACATCGAAGAAAGTGTCCGTGGCTATGATATTTACATCATTCAGTCTACTAGCTTCCCTGTCAATAATCACTTGATGGAACTCTTAATTATGGTGGATGCCTGCAAGCGTGCCAGTGCTAATACGATTAATGTTGTTATGCCTTATTTTGGTTATGCCCGTCAGGATCGGACTGCTGCTCCTCGCGAGCCAATCACAGCTAAACTGGTTGCCAACATGCTCGTCGGAGCTGGAGTAGATCGTGTGATTTCTCTGGATCTTCATGCCGTGCAGGTCCAAGGTTTCTTTGATATCCCAGTTGATAACCTCTTCACTATCCCACTCTTTGCCAAACACTACTGCAACATGGGCCTTACTGGCGATGATGTCGTTGTCGTCAGCCCTAAAAACTCTGGTGTAAAACGCGCCCGCAATTTGGCTGAATATCTGGATGCCCCTATCGCTATCATTGATTATGGCGAAGATGAGGCGGGTCGCTCTGAAGGATATATTATCGGAGATGTCGAGGGCAAGAAAGCTATTCTGATTGACGACATTTTAAATACCGGTCGGACTTTCTCTGAAGCAGCTAAAATTGTCTGTCGCGAAGGCGCAGTCGAAATCTATGCTGTATCCAGTCATGGTCTCTTTGCTGATAAAGCTGCGGAATTGCTGGATAATTCTCCTATCAGGGAAATTCTTGTGACCGATTCTGTTGATACTAAAGAAAAAACACCTAAGAATCTCCACTATATTACAGCAAGTGAACTGATTGGTGATGCTATTGTCCGCATTCAAGAGAGAAGACCAGTCAGCCCGCTCTTTGCCTATCAAAAGAAATAAGGTAACCGGAGTGATTTATTTAGATAATGCTGCTACAACTGCTTTGTCGCCCGCTGCAATCCAAGCAATGACCAGGACTATGACCGTCTTTGGAAATCCTTCCAGTACGCACAACCATGGTCGAGAAGCTAGTAAACTGCTCAGGCAGGCGCGTGAGGATATTGCTCAAGCTCTGCATACTCAAAGCAATAAGATTCTTTTTACTTCAGGTGGCACTGAAAGCAATAATACTGCTATCAAAGGCTATGCCCTTCGTCACCAGAACCGAGGGAAACATATTGTCACCACTGCTATTGAACACCATGCTGTCTTAGAAGTAGTGGAATACCTAGTAGACAAATTTGGCTTCGAAGCTACTTTTGTTCAGCCGGTGGATGGTCAGATTCGAGCGGAGGAAATTAAAAAGGCACTTAGACCTGACACTATTCTTGTATCTGTCATGGCAGTTAATAACGAAACTGGTGCTATCCTTCCCATTAAGGAAATTAGTGAATTACTGCAAGAACATCCTGCTGCTTTTCACGTTGATGCTGTCCAAGCAATTGGTAAACTTCCCATCTACCCTGACGAGCTAGGGATTGACTTTCTATCTGCTTCAGCACATAAGTTTCATGGACCCAAAGGCGTTGGCTTCCTTTATGCCGAGAAGATAGATTTTGACAATTTCATGCACGGTGGTGATCAGGAAGAAAAACACCGGGCCGGAACTGAAAATCTAATCTCTATCACAGGCATGGCGGCGGCTCTGTCAGAGAGCATGGAATATCTAGAGGAAAATCTAGAGCATGCGCAAGACTTAAAAAACAGCTTACTTGCTGACTTATCGGACATTGACTATTACTTAAATGAAAGTCAGCCAGGCTTACCTTACGTCATCAATTTGGGATTTCCCAATCAAAAAAATGACCTGCTTCTGCTTCAAATGGATTTAAATGGATTTTCCATTTCAACAGGATCAGCCTGCACAGCCGGAGCTATACAACCCAGTCATGTCTTGCAGGCTATGTATGGCAAGGATTCCAATCGCTTGTATGAGTCCATTCGGATCAGTACCTCGGACCAAACGACTTTGCAAGAGATTCAATCATTTACAAAGAAATTAAAAGAAATTTTAGGAGGATAAGATGGCTTTTCAAACATCTGTTAGCTTAGCAAACTGTGAATATACCTATTCACTTCACCCAAATGTCAAGAAATTTACCCTGCGCGACAATACATTCGCTGAAAGCAAGGTTGGAAACTATGAACTCTCTCGTCTTCTGGAATCTGTTCCCAACAGCGGAAATGGCTTTCTGCTGAAAATCATCGTCAATAAAGATTTGAATGGTTTTAAAATTAACATCACTGACAAATCAGGCCTGCGCTTGGTCAATATTTTCAAATCAGAAGATCATCACATTATCCAACAAAAATTTTATTTCTTGATGGATAGCCTAGTTGAAAGAAATATTTTTGAAAAGACACCACAATAAGCAAGATTCTCGTAATTTTGCTTTTTTGGTTTTGACTCTTCAAAATTTAAACGAGCTTGACCTCTACTTGGAACGCTTGAAAATATCAAATGACTAATCGAACCAAAAGAAAGGATTAACGATGGTTGAACTGACCTATTTGGACTCATATAAGGTAAAACGAACACTCACCTATAAAGACTTTGACGAATTTCTTCTAGCCTTCTCTGGCTGCGTCACGGTTCCTGACTCGCTCAAGGTACTTTCTGTTACTTATAAGGGACACCAGCTGCCTTTTACAGGGCTAATTGGGGACTTGTACCGCCAGATGTGCCAATTAGACCTAAGTCCCTATCAGGACTAAGTTTTTCAACGCTACTATTCCCAGCGATTACTGATTTTCTTTTTTATAAATCAAATATCCTTAATTAGTTGATTTTTTCACAAACTTCCTATAAAATAGAATTAGAAAGGTTGTGATTTTGTGAAAACTGAAAAAAATACTACAATTCCTCGAGCGACTGCTAAGAGACTGTCGCTCTACTATCGTATTTTTAAACGGTTTAATGCTGAGAAGATTGAGAAAGCAAACTCCAAGCAAATCGCTGAAGCCATTGGCATTGACTCTGCTACCGTCAGACGAGATTTTTCTTATTTCGGTGAACTTGGCCGCAGAGGATTTGGCTATGATGTCAAGAAATTGATGAACTTTTTTGCTGACCTCTTGAATGACAATGCTATCACCAATGTCATGATTGTTGGAGTTGGTAATATGGGGCGGGCTCTGCTGCACTATCGTTTTCATGAGCGCAATAAAATGAAGGTTGTAATGGCTTTCGACACAGATGACCATCCAGAAGTTGGCAGCACAACCAGCGATGGGATTCCTATCTATGGAATTTCCCAAATCAAAGAAAAAATACAGTCAGGAAATGTGCAAACTGCCATCCTAACTGTACCTAGCGTAAAAGCTCAAGAAGTTGCCTCTATCTTGGTTGAAGCAGGTATCAAAGGCATTCTCTGCTTCTCGCCAGTCAACCTATCCCTACCTAAGGACGTGGTCGTTCAGTATGTTGACCTGACTAGCGAACTGCAGACACTGCTCTACTTCATGAGAAAAAATGAACATTAATTTGAAAGAGGTATTGAACACTCAATGAATAAACCAATTATTGGAATAACCGGAAATGAAAGAGAAATCCCAGACGATCACTTCATCCATATGAGCTATACGGCGACTGGATTCGTTGAGGGAGTCAAAGAAGTTGGCGGAATTCCAATAATTTTGCCAATCGGTGATGAAGAAATGGCAAAACAGTATGTTTCCATTGTTGACAAATTAATCATAACAGGCGGTCAGAATGTATGCCCCCAGTTCTATGGAGAAGAAAAAGTCATTGACAGCGATGATTATCTACTCAAACGGGACATTTTTGAATTAGCTTTAATTAAGGAAGCCCGCCGTCAAAATAAACCAATCTTCACCGTCTGCCGCGGAACCCAACTTTATAATGTCGCCCTAGGCGGTACTCTTTATCAAGACATTGAAGATCATTGGCAAGATAGCTCTGCTGAGTACACGACTCAAAGCATGGTGACCAAAAATGGCTCTATTCTGCACGAAATCTATGGCCCTGCATCTGAAATCAACTCCTTCCACCATCAGAGCATCAAGGATTTAGCGGCTGGCCTAAAAGTCATCGCCTATGATCCGCGAGATAAAATTATTGAAGCCATCACTTCTACTGATGGTAGTCCTTTCCTTGGCGTCCAATGGCACCCAGAGTTCTTGTTTGGCTCCAGAGAAGGAGACTTAGCTCTGTTTGATTATGTTGTAAATATTCTTTAAAAGCCTCTATTCCTAGATAAACTTCTGTTCTACACGAATAGAAGTTTTTTATATTCAAGTAAATCAAATTATATCATATCTGTCTCCTCTCGGTAGCTATAGTAGTTGGACTTGGACACAATCAAATGATCTAAAAGAACCAAGCCCATCATCTCACAAGCTTCTTTAATATGCTGGGTCACTTCATCATCGTTTCTGCTAGGGACGACTGAGCCTGATGGATGATTGTGTACCAGTATAATAGATGTCGCCAGGTGCTTGAGAGCGTAGTGGAGAATTTCTCTCGGCTCAGCAATACTTCTGCTGACCGTCCCCATGAAAATAGTCTGCTGGTGCAAAATTTGATTTTGACTATTAAGATAAATAGCAACCAAGCACTCCTGCCTCATGTCTCCTAGCTCTTGCTGCATCTTCTGGGCTAATTTTTGACTGCCCATAATCTGCTCTTTTTGCAGAACCTCTGCTCGGTTAATCCGACGGCCTAATTCGATAATGGCCTGCAGCTCCACAGCCTTAATCGGACCGATTCCAGAAATAGTCTGCAATTCCTGCAAGGTTAAATACTTGAGATCGTTCAAACTAGAAATTGATGATAAAATTCTTTGAGAAACTTGAAAAACAGTTTCTTTTTTGTTGCCTGTTCTGAGAAAGATTGATAGAAGCTCCTGGTTACTGAGTTTTTCAGCCCCTTCTCTCATCAAACGCTCCCGTGGCATCATGCTAATATCATCTTGAAATGAAATGCTATACATAGAAACCTCCTTACCTTATTATTCGGAAAAAGAGTTGAAATCGGCAAAAATAAATACAAAAACTAAAGATTGAAAACCTCTCATTCAGAACAAATTTTAGATAAAAAAACACTCCAAAAGTTAACGTTCTTCCTAACCTTTAGAGTGAAATATTTTTTAGTTTTTTTAACTTTAAATCTGCATTTGATTATAAGACTTACTGAAAGATTCAAGAACTTCCTTAGGAGCCTTGTCATACTCGACAGAGCCTTCTAACGTTCCCTTGACAATAGTCCGGTTGGTTGCCGCAGCATCCTCACAAGTAACTAAAGTAATCTCTGTAACACCTTCTGTATCCTCAATCAGATCCGTTCGATCCGGGGTTACCGTTTCAACACTGGTGATTACATATGTATAGACTTGCTCTTTATCAGTGATATAAATCTTCATACCAGCCTTAGCACGGTCCAGTGGGGAAAAGAGCATGTTACTAGCCCCTGTGATGCCAAAGACATGGTGGCTAGCCAAGGCATAATTTCCCTGCCCCATCTGCTGAGTCTCTTTCATCGTACCAGCACCATAATACAATCCAGCATTATCCAGTCCTTTGAAGATCGGCAAGTTCATGGATACTTCTGGAATTGAGATACCTCCGATAACAGGCAGTTGCTGCGCTTTCCACTGAGCATTGATAACTGCTTCTGTAGAAAGTGACTCTACCTTATTAAAATCAAAACTAGTCTCAGCGTTTTTATTTTTACTAATAGAATCTTTGGAAACCTTGCTGACCTGATATTGGTTGGTATGCCAAACCATAATCATGTTTCGGATTTGCGCATTAAAGATTAAGCCAAGAGCCACAAAAATTAATAATGTCGCAACAATATTGATAAAAATATTTCTTTTACTTCTTTGTTTTCTTTTTCGACTTCTTTTTCCTTGTACCATATAGAGGTCCTCTTTTACGATTCGTTTTCTTCCTCTGCTACATCTTCTTTATCGTCTGCCTCGACGCTTGTAAAGGTGACAATCTGAGCATTTTGGTCCAGACGCATGACCTTAACTCCCATGGTTGAGCGACCGGTCTGAGAAATATTAGCAACACTGGTCCGAATGATGACACCAGTATTAGTGATAATCATCAAATCTTCTTCGCCAGTAACTGTCATCAGACCAGCAAGAGGCCCGTTCTTATCAGTGATATTAACTGTTTTAATCCCTTTACCGCCACGGCCCTTGGTTGGGTACTCGCTGGCAAGAGTTCGCTTACCATAGCCTTTTTCGGTAATAACAAGCACTTCGTCTCCCTCAGCAATCACACCCGCTCCAACAACCTGATCGCCCTCTCGAAGATTAACTCCGCGGACACCAGTCGCTATACGACTCATGCTCCGGACAGCTGTCTCATTAAAGCGGACAGAATAACCAAACTTAGTACCAATGATAACGTCTGCAGCACCGTCTGTCAGAAAGACATTGATTAACTCGTCTTCATCCTTCAAATTTAAAGCCTTGAGACCGTTCTGACGAATATTAGCAAATTCCGTCACACTGGTCCGTTTGACCACCCCATGACGGGTAGTAAAGAAGAGATAGGAATCATCACTGCGGTCTTGCTGGACATTAATAATAGTCTGAATAGTCTCTCCTTCATCCAGCTTCAAGAGATTGACCACTGGCAAGCCCTTGGCTGTCCGGCCATACTCAGGGATTTCATATCCTTTGAGACGATAGACTCGGCCTTTATTGGTAAAGAAGAGCAGTCTATCGTGGGTACTTGTTGAAACTAGCTCTTTGACGAAATCATCGTCTTTGACACCAGTTCCTTGAACACCGCGGCCTCCGCGTTTCTGAGCGGTAAATTCATCCTGATTCAGGCGTTTGATATAGCCTTTATTAGACAGGGTAATCAAAACATCTGCTTCCTCAATCAAATCTTCATCTTCAAGAGAAAGAACTTCTCCCACCATCAGCTCAGTTCGGCGGTCATCCGCAAATTTACGTTTGACCTCGTCTAACTCTTCCTTGATAATAGCTATAACGCGCTCTGGCTTAGCCAAGATATCAGCCAAGTCCGCAATCAAAGCAATCAGCTCGTCGTATTCTGACTGAATCTTATCACGTTCCAAACCAGTCAGACGACGCAGACGCATATCAAGGATCGCCTGACTCTGGCGCTCAGACAGCTCAAACTTAGTCATCAATTCAGCTTGGGCTTCTGCGTCCGTTTCACTATTACGGATAATGCGAATCACTTCATCAATGTGATCCAACGCAATCAGCAAACCAGCCAAGATGTGAGCTCGAGCTTCCGCCTTTTCTTTATCAAAAGCCGTCCGTCGAGTCACCACTTCCTTTTGGTGCTCAATGTAGGCTAACAAAATCTCACGCAAAGATAGAATCTTCGGCACACCATTTTGAATAGCCAGCATATTGAAGCTGAAATTGGTCTGCATCTGAGTCAGCTTGAAAAGGTTATTTAGAATGACATGAGCAGAAGCATCACGACGAACCTCAATGACAAAACGAACCCCTTCACGGTTGGACTCATCACGAACAGCTGTAATACCGTCAATGCGTTTTTCTTGCACCAGACGAACAATATGCTCATGAACCTTAGTCTTATTAACCATGTAAGGAAACTCGGTTACGACAATTCGCTCACGACCATTTTTCATCTCTTCGATTTCAGTGCGAGAACGAAGAACAATCGAACCTTTCCCTGTTTCATAAGCCCGGTGAATACCGGACTTGCCCATAACCAGTGCTCCTGTTGGAAAATCTGGTCCAGGCAGGACTTCCATGATGTCGCGAGTCGTTGCTTCCGGATTTTCCATAACAAGCTTAACCGCATCAATGGACTCACCAAGATTATGAGGAGGAATATTAGTCGCCATCCCAACTGCAATCCCTGTCGCTCCATTTACGAGTAAGTTAGGGAAGCGAGCAGGAAGAACTACGGGCTCTCTCTCGCTGGCATCATAGTTGTCAATATAATCAACAGTGTTTTTATTAATATCACGAAGCATCTCCAGAGCAATCTTGCTCATTCGTGCTTCTGTATAACGCTGAGCAGCAGCCCCGTCTCCGTCCATAGAACCGAAGTTTCCATGGCCATCTACAAGCATATAGCGATAGCTCCACCATTGAGCCATCCGTACCATCGCTTCATAAATAGAGGAGTCACCATGCGGGTGATACTTACCCATGACATCCCCAGTAATACGAGCTGATTTCTTGT
This sequence comes from uncultured Streptococcus sp., assembly GCA_963533195.1. Taxonomy (GTDB): domain Bacteria; phylum Bacillota; class Bacilli; order Lactobacillales; family Streptococcaceae; genus Streptococcus. The sequence goes on from CAUSOG010000027.1 coordinate 27,638, forward strand.
GAGGCTTCTCAGGAGTCACGCCCAGCTCATTCATACCATAGAGAATCCGACGGTGAACTGGCTTGAGACCATCACGAACATCTGGAAGTGCCCGAGCCACGATAACACTCATTGCGTAATCGATGAAACTAGTCTTCATTTCACTAGTCAGATTAACATTTACTAAGTTTCTGTCTTGCATTAAAAAATGCCTTTCTTTCATATTAAACTATCCTATATTATACCACATTTTCTTTAATTTTTCAGTATTTTGAACCGTTTGTAAAAACGTTTACATCGCTAGATATACAAGTTAACCGTGACAAAATATGCCAAAAGTGGTAGAATGAATGTGTATGGGAAATATTCCCTAAAAAAATAAGGAGATGTTTAGAAATGACTGCTACTAAACAACATAAAAAAGTCATCCTTGTTGGTGACGGTGCTGTAGGTTCATCTTACGCATTTGCTCTTGTAAACCAAGGTATTGCTCAAGAACTTGGTATCATTGAAATTCCTCAATTATTTGAAAAGGCTGTCGGTGATGCTGAAGACCTTAGCCACGCCCTTGCCTTCACTTCACCTAAAAAAATCTATGCAGCTACTTATGCAGACTGTGCGGATGCTGACCTCGTTGTTATCACTGCAGGTGCACCTCAAAAACCAGGTGAAACTCGTCTTGACCTTGTTGGTAAAAACTTGGCTATCAACAAATCTATCGTTACTCAAGTCGTAGAATCAGGCTTCAACGGTATCTTCCTCGTTGCTGCTAACCCAGTGGACGTTTTGACATACTCTACATGGAAATTCTCTGGTTTCCCTAAAGAGCGCGTTATCGGTTCAGGTACTTCACTTGACTCAGCTCGCTTCCGTCAAGCTCTTGCTGAAAAGATTGGCATCGATGCTCGTTCTGTCCATGCCTACATCATGGGTGAGCACGGTGACTCTGAGTTTGCCGTTTGGTCACACGCTAACGTTGCAGGTGTGAAATTGGAGCAATGGTTGCAAGCTAACCGTGACTTGAACGAACAAGACTTGGTTGATCTTTTCATCTCCGTTCGTGATGCAGCATACTCTATCATCAACAAAAAAGGCGCAACTTACTACGGTATCGCGGTTGCTTTGGCTCGTATCACAAAAGCTATCCTTGACGATGAAAATGCTGTATTGCCATTGTCAGTCTTCCAAGAAGGTCAATATGGTGTTGAAAATGTCTTCATTGGTCAGCCTGCTATCGTTGGTGCTCACGGTATCGTACGTCCAGTAAACATCCCGCTTAACGATGCTGAAACTCAAAAAATGCAAGCCTCTGCTAAAGAATTGCAAGCAATTATTGATGAAGCATGGAAGAATCCAGAATTCCAAGAAGCATCTAAAAACTAATTATAAAAAACATCTCCTGATAAAAGGGGATGTTTTTTGTTGTTTTAAATGGATTTGTTAGCAAAAATATCAAGCAAGTAAGGCACAACAAGATCACTCTCTATGTCTTCCAAAGAAGAAATCCAGACAAAGTCTGTGTGCTCTTCTGGATCTAATATAATATCACGCTCTTCCAAAATTCTACCCGCATAAACTAAGCGTGTGAAAACAGTATCTTTGCTAGCATCAAACTGACTATCTTCATGGATAATCTTATCAATCCGAATCTTTTGGTTAACCTCCTCCATAGCCTCACGTAGAGCTGCCTCTCTAGGCAGTTCATTCTCTTCCACACTCCCACCTGAAATATCCCAATAAGATGAATAGACATTAGGACGACCTCGCTTTATTTTCGAGCGTTTGATAAGTAAATACTTCCCATCTTTCTCGATCAAGGTATGGGCGATTAATTTTACTGTCATTGCATTTTCCTCCAAGAAAGAGCAAAAAAAGACTCCAAAGAGTCCAATTTTAAGTCATCCACCCTGAGAGAATCGAACTCCCATCTCAAGAACCGGAATCTTGCGTGATATCCATTACACTAAGGGTGGCAACTAATTCATTATAACTGATTTTCTCTGAAAATACAAGTGAAAATCAGAAAAAGAAGTTGAGATTTCTCAACTTCTTTTATCTAATTACAATTCAATATCGCCAAACAAATCAGCCATTGAGAATCCAGTTTGAGTTTCTGGAAGTTCAAAGTCACGTTTTTCTTGACGTTTTGGACGACGAGGACGTGATTGACGCTTCTCATCTTTTTGCCCTTCTTCTTGAGCTGGACGTTCTTCAAGAGCCTTGATAGAAAGTGATACACGCTCATCAGCAGCATTCACTTCAAGAACCTTAACAGTCACTTCTTGACCAACCTTAAGAGCATCCTTAGGGCTTTCAACACGTTTGTGTGAAATTTGTGAAATGTGAACCAGTCCATCAATTCCTGGCAACACTTCAACGAAAGCACCGAAATCAGTCAAACGTTTTACAGTTCCTTCAATCACATCGCCTGCAGCAAGTTTTTGCTCAACGCCATCCCATGGTCCAGGTGTTGTTGCTTTAAGAGAGAGGGATACGCGTCCTTCTTCTTCGTTCAAGTCAAGAACTTTCACTTCGATTTCATCACCAACTGATACAACAGACTTAGGTGATACATTGCGCTCATGTGACAATTCAGTCAAGTGAACCAATCCGTCAACTCCGCCAAGGTCAATGAAAGCACCGAAGCTAGTGATGCGAGCAACTTTACCAGTTACAATATCGCCTACATTCAACTTACCAAAGACTTCAGCACGTGCTGCAGCAGCTTCAGCTTCTACAACTTCACGACGTGAAAGGATGAAGCGGTTTTCTTTTGGATCTACTTCTTTGATCTTAGCATCAAACTCTTGACCTACAAAACGCTCAGTGTTGCGAACGAAACGAGTATCAAGCATTGAAGCAGGGATAAATCCACGAAGTCCTTCAAACTCAACTGAAAGTCCACCTTTAACAGCACGAGTACCCTTAACAGTGACAACTTCTTCTTCACGACCAACCAATTTGTCCCAAGCTTTGCGAGCTTCCAAACGTTTTTTAGATACCAGGTAAGTTACTGTGTCTGTATCTTTACCTACTACTTGACGAAGAACAAGCAATTCAAGTGTTTCACCTGGTTTTACAAGGTCGTTGATATCAGCGTCGCGGTCGTTTGTCAACTCACGAAGAGTCAAAACACCTTCAACACCAGTTCCAGCGATTGCAACATTAGCTTGGTTAGCGTCAACAGTCAATACTTCAGCAGTAACGACGTCACCTGGCTCAACTTGGCTAACACTGTTTAGCAAATCTTCAAATTCATTCATCTAAAAAAATCCTCCAACAATCAAGCTTTCGCTTGACATACTACTTATTTATTTTCCTAAGCACCCGCAAATGACATTGATCTATCGTTAACGATTTCCATCCTATAAAGAAATAAAACACCAGAAGACATTTTATTATTTTATCAGATCTATTACCTAAGAACTGGGGTAGCTGGATTCGAACCAACGCATGAGGGAGTCAAAGTCCCTTGCCTTACCGCTTGGCTATACCCCAAAAAGAGCGCTGACAAAAGTCACTTTATCATCGTCATAATGAACGCTAATGGAGAGAGAGGGATTCGAACCCCCGAACCCGAAGGAGCGGATTTACAGTCCG
>CAUSOG010000028.1:0-28857 GCA_963533195.1 uncultured Streptococcus sp.
AACATCCATTTTGAATTTATCAAAGTTCCTGCCGATGTAGATGTCTTCATGTGTGCTCCTAAAGGTCCTGGTCACTTGGTTCGCCGTACTTTCGAAGAAGGTTTTGGTGTACCAGCTCTCTATGCAGTTTACCAAGACGCTACTGGAAATGCCAAAGACATCGCAATGGACTGGTGTAAAGGTGTTGGTTCAGCTCGTGTTGGTTTGCTTGAAACAACTTATAAAGAAGAAACAGAAGAAGATCTCTTTGGTGAACAAGCTGTGCTTTGTGGTGGTCTGACTGCCCTGATTGAAGCAGGATTTGAAGTTCTGACTGAAGCTGGCTATGCACCAGAATTGGCTTACTTTGAAGTGCTGCACGAAATGAAACTGATTGTCGACTTGATCTATGAAGGTGGCTTCAAGAAGATGCGTCAATCTATCTCAAATACAGCTGAATATGGTGACTATGTCTCTGGTCCGCGCGTGATTACTGAGCAAGTCAAAGAAAACATGAAGGCGGTCTTGGCTGATATCCAAAACGGTAAATTTGCTAATGACTTCGTTGACGACTATAAAGCTGGTCGTCCAAAACTGACTGCTTACCGTGAGCAAGCTGCTAATCTGGAGATTGAAAAGGTCGGTGCAGAATTGCGTAAAGCAATGCCATTCGTTGGTAAAAACGACGACGATGCTTTCAAGATTTACAATTAAGATAAAGAGCAGATAAGACATTAGGGGTTGGAATGCGAATTCCCAGCCCCTTGTTTTGCTTGATAGAGAATAAACTGAAAAAACAGGGAAGGAAGAAACATGCTCAGAGCAAAAGATATCACGCATGCTCATAAAGTGTTAAAAGATGTGGTTGTCAATACTCCGCTTGACTACGACCACTATTTGTCAGAGAAGTATCAGGCCAAGATTTACCTGAAGAAAGAAAATATGCAGCGGGTGCGCTCTTTTAAACTCCGTGGGGCTTATTATGCTATTTCTCAACTTAGCGAAGAGGAACGTCAGCGTGGGGTTGTCTGTGCTTCTGCGGGCAATCACGCCCAAGGAGTGGCCTATACATGTAAGGAAATGAAAATTCCAGCAACTATTTTTATGCCCATCACGACCCCTCAGCAGAAGATTGGCCAGGTCCGCTTCTTTGGTGGTGAATTTGTGAACATCAAGCTGGTTGGAGATACCTTTGATGCTTCGGCTAAAGCAGCGCTTGACTATACTAAGGCTGAAAATCGCACCTTTATCGATCCTTTTGACAATGATGATGTCCAAGCTGGTCAAGGAACAGTGGCCTACGAAATCTTAGATGAGGCTAGGAGAGAAGCTATCACTTTTGATGCTGTTTTGGTACCAGTTGGCGGCGGCGGCCTGATATCAGGAGTCTCAACCTATATCAAAGAAAGTCAGCCAGCTATCGAAGTTATTGGTGTGGAAGCCAACGGTGCCCGCAGTATGAAAGCAGCCTTTGAAGCTGGAGGTCCGGTCAAGCTTAAAGAAATCGATAAATTTGCCGACGGCATCGCAGTCCAGAAAGTCGGTGCATCAACTTATGAGGTTACACAAAAGAATGTTCAAAATCTTATCGGTGTAGATGAAGGGCTTATTTCAGAGACCATCATTGACCTATACTCCAAGCAAGGGATTGTCGCAGAGCCAGCTGGTGCTGCAAGTGTTGCTGCTTTGGAAGTTCTGAGCGAGTACATCAAGGGGAAAACTATCTGTTGCATTATCTCAGGTGGTAATAATGACATCAACCGTATGCCAGAGATGGAAGAACGGGCACTTATTTATGATGGTATCAAGCACTATTTCGTGGTTAACTTCCCACAGCGTCCTGGTGCCCTGAGGGAATTTGTGAATGATATTTTAGGGCCTAATGACGACATCACTCGTTTTGAATATATCAAACGGGCAAGCAAGGGAACGGGGCCGGTTTTGATTGGTATTTCTCTGGCAGATAAGCATGATTATGCTTCTTTGATTAATCGTATTGAGCAGTTTGATCCGTCCTTTATCAATCTGAACGGGAATGAAACACTCTACAATATGCTTGTCTGATTGTAAATATATTTTAGCCTAATTTGTATGCTTTCGTTTGAAACTGCAAATTAAATATGTTAGAATATACTATAGTGAATCAAGGAGGCTTGAACATGTTTTTTATTCCATTTTTCTTTATCATATTGATCATAATCTTTATATTCTTGCTGCTTAGTGCAGTCTATGTGGTTCGTCAGCAATCTGTGGCAATCATTGAGCGTTTTGGGCGCTATCACAAAACCAGCAGCAGCGGTATCAATTTCCGTCTTCCTTTAGGGATTGACAAGATAGCGGCTCGCGTTCAGCTGCGTTTGTTGCAGAGCGAGATTATCGTTGAGACTAAGACACAGGATAATGTTTTCGTAACCATGAATGTTGCGACCCAGTATCGCGTAAATGAGAACAACGTAATTGACGCTTATTACAAACTTATGCGGCCAGAAGCTCAAATTAAGTCCTATATCGAAGATGCCCTTCGTTCCTCCGTTCCAAAACTGACCTTGGATGAGCTCTTTGAAAAGAAGGACGAAATTGCCCTAGAAGTTCAAAAGCAGGTGGCAGAAGAAATGTCGACCTATGGTTACATTATTGTCAAAACTCTGATTACCAAGGTTGAGCCGGACGCTGAAGTTAAACAGTCTATGAACGAAATCAATGCGGCGCAGCGTAAGCGCGTGGCTGCTCAAGAATTGGCTGAAGCGGATAAGATTAAGATTGTGACAGCTGCTTCTGCAGAAGCTGAGAAAGACCGCCTGCATGGTGTTGGTATTGCCGAGCAGCGGAAGGCCATTGTGGATGGTTTGGCAGACTCGATCAAGGAATTGAAGGGAGCCAATATTGAGTTGACAGAAGAGCAAATTATGTCTATTCTTTTGACCAACCAGTACCTGGATACGCTGAATAATTTTGCAGATAGTTCGGGTAATAATACCATCTTCCTTCCAGCAAATCCAGAAGGTGTCGAAAGTATTCGGACTCAGATACTTTCAGCCCTCAAAGCTAAGTAAAGAAAATTCAGAATTATTTAATTTGTTCGAATTTGGTTTGTTTAAGTTGACAAACTGTATAAAAACAATTATAGTAGTTGATGTAGCTAGAATAGAGAGGAGTAAGAAATGGCTAAATCTAATTTCGAGAAAGTAGAATCTGTTGTTAGTTGGGTACGTGATAAGAAGATCACCGGTTACCGTATTAGTAAAGAAACAAATGCACGTGAAATGTCTATCATTGCTCTTGCTCAAGGACGTGCAAAAGTGAAAAATATCTCTTTTGAAACAGCTCTTGGCTTGATTGATTTCTACGACAAAAACCATGAAAAATTTGAAGACTAAACTTCAAAATCGTGCAACTGATATTGCTCATTAAATAAAAAAAGGAATCTGGATTTAGTTCCAGATTCTTTTTTATTTTTGAAAATAGAAGTAATTTAGCTGAGGAAGCGTTGCAAGAATTCTTTGGTTCTTTCTTCTTTGGGATTGGTGAAGATATCCTGCGGGCTGCCAGTTTCAGCGATGACGCCCTTGTCCATAAAGATAACACGGCTGGAGACATCACGAGCAAATTCCATTTCGTGGGTTACGACTATCATAGTCAGTCCTTCCTGAGCCAGTTCTTTCATGATTTTCAGAACTTCACCAACCATTTCAGGGTCGAGGGCTGAAGTCGGCTCGTCAAAGAGGATGGCGTCAGGATTCATGGAGAGGGCGCGGGCAATAGCGACCCGCTGCTTCTGACCGCCTGAGAGTTGCTTAGGCTTGGCCTGCCAGTATTGCTCGCCCATGCCAACCTTGTTGAGGTTTTCTTTGGCAATTTTCTCGGCTTCTGACCGTTCTTTTTTCAGGACAGTTGTCTGAGCGACGATGGTATTTTCTAGGACATTAAGATTCTCGAAGAGATTGAAAGACTGAAAGACCATGCCCAGCTTTTCACGGTAATGGGTCAAGTCGTAATTCTCGTCCAGGACATTCTTGCCGCGATAGAAAATCTGTCCGCCAGTTGGTGTTTCCAGAAGGTTAATGGAGCGCAGGAAGGTTGACTTTCCGCTGCCGGAGCTACCGATGATGGAAATCACTTCTCCTTTATGAACGGTGAGGGAGATGTCCTTGAGGACTTCGTTTTCACCGTAGGACTTTTTGAGGTTTTTAATTTCTAGAATAGTTTCTGTCATGATTTCACTTCTCCTGTCTGCATTTGATTGGCACCTGTCGTGTAGTTATCTGTGTCAAAGCGTTTTTCAACATAGCGCAGGATGCGTGTCACGCTGAATGTCAGGACAAAGTAGATTACAGCGATGATGGTAAAGGTTTGGAAGTATTGGTAGGTTTGGGTAGCGATGGTATTTCCAGAGAAATAAAGCTCAACCACCGAGATAACATTCAACACGGATGTATCCTTGATGTTGATGACAAATTCATTACCAGTTGCGGGCAGAATATTGCGGACAACCTGAGGCAGTACAATCTTGCGCATGGTCTGGCTGTGAGTCATACCCAGTGCTGTTGCGGCCTCGAATTGCCCCTTATCAACGGCAAAGATACCACCGCGGACAATCTCGCTCATATAAGCTCCGGTGTTGATGGAGACGATGAAAATGGCAGCGATAGTCCGGTCGATAGAAATTCCGAATGCCTGGGCTGTTCCGTAGTAGATAACCATGGACTGAACAATCATTGGAGTTCCGCGGAAAATCTCAATATAGACATTTAAGAACCAGCCGAAGATTTTTTGCAGTGATGCTAAGAGTTTATTCTTAGAGGCTGGCGCTGTCCGATAAACGCCAATTAGTAGTCCGATGATGAGACCTGCAATGGTACCTGTAATCGAAATGAGTAGAGTTAAACCAGCTCCGCGTAGGAATTGCGGCCAGTTTTCAGCCAGAATCTTCGCCACTTGACTGAAGAATGATTCCTTAGCTGCTTCACTATCCGTATCAACAGGCTGTTTCTGAATCATCTCATCCATTAGCTTGACTTGGTCATTGGTGGTAATCTTAGCGATAGCAACATTAGCTTGCTCGATACGATTGTCATCCTTGCGCATCCCAATGGCAATGGAAGCATCCTCTTCACCGACCTCAAAGCCTTTCTCAAATTGAATCATTTTAAAGTTGGAGTTGGCAGTCTCAGCAGTCAAAGCTTCTGGCCGCTCAGAGATATAGCCATCAATAACCCCAGATTCCAAGGCTTGACGCATCTGAGCAAAATCGCCCATAGCTGTTTCTTTTTTTGCACCAGGCAGCTGGTCAATGAGATTGTAGAGGTAAACTCCTTGCTGGGAGGTGATTTTGGCGTCTTTGAAGTCTTCTAGAGTCTTAGCGGATGCATATTTTCCATCTTTACGAACTAGGAGAACTGGCTCGCTGGTGTAGTAACTGTTGGAAAAGGCGATTTCCTTTTTCCGCTCGGCAGTTGGACTCATACCCGCAATAATCATGTCAATTTTGCCGGAAGTCAGAGCAGGAATCAAGCCATTCCAGGAAGTCTTGACAACCAGAGGTTCCTTTCCCATCTCTTGTGCAATTTTTTTGGCAATCTGCACATCGTATCCGTTGGCATATTGGTTGGTGCCTTCGATTTTTACAGCACCGTTGGAATCATCATCCTGAGTCCAGTTGAAGGGAGCGTAGGCTGCCTCCATACCGATTCTCAGGTAGTCATCGGCCTGAATAACATGGACCGTTCCTAAGGTGACCAGGAGGGCTGTAAATAAAGTGAGTAATAATTTCTTCATGGGATTCTCCTGCTTATCTAATAATAGTTCTTCCTATTCTATCGAAAATAGTTCCTCTTTTCAATCCTAGTAAGCCCTTACTTGATAAAAATGATATAATAGAGCAAAGTATCTGTAAAGAGAGGTTGAATATGAAGCGATATTTTTATCTTCTGTTGGTTTTATTTTCCTGTCTTTGTTTTGGTCAGGTTGTCTCAGCTGTTGACTATGATATTGAATCCTATCAAGGCGATCTGACCTTGCGTGAGGACAATACAGCCACCTACACAGAGAAAGTGACCTACAAGTTTAATGACGACTATAATGGTCAGATTGTTTCGCTGGGCTCGGCTGGCAAGATGCCCAATGGTTTTGCCATTGATGGGAATCCGACGGTCTCGATTATGACAAATGGTGAAACTGATGAGGACTTTAGGCCAGAAATCAAAGATTTGGGCGATGGTTATGAGGTCAAAATCTATAATTCAGGATACGATGGTGACCGAGTCATAGTCACTGTGACCTGGCAGTTGAGAAATCTCCTTTTTCTTCACAGGGATATTGCTGAGCTCAACTGGACTCCTATCAGCGACTGGGACCAGGGGATAGGAGAGGTCGTATTGACGGTTTCTGGCTTGAGCAATCCAGATAAGAGCGAACTCTTTGCTCATAGTGGCTACTTTGGTACCCAGCCTTTCGTGGATAAGGATGGCACTGACTATCTGGTCAAAATCAATGGAATTGGCTCGGGCGATAATGTCGAGCTCCACGGCTATTGGGATCGACAAGCGGTCTCTCTTGTGTCCCAGAATGAAGACGAGAGCGACTACTTGCCAACCTTTAAAGCTCAAGAAGAAAAGATTGCCCGCAAGACGGTCTTTTACCGGCAGCTAGGAGAAATTTATATGCCTTTGCTGCTCTTATGTGCCATCCTTGTAGCGGCTATCCTTTATTTTGTCTTTGCCCAGAAGATCAAGCCTAAGCAGTCTTATCCCAAGAATGCCCGTCTATACGAAGCTCCTCAGGACTTGGCTCCCCTTGTCTTGGCGGAAAATATTTACGCAGTAGACATGGAGGATGTCGATCCGACTAGGGGCGGTAAGGCAGTGCTGAACTTTGAAAACATAGTTCAGGCGACTTTATTAGACCTGCTGGATAGGGGCAATCTCCTCCTGCAGGGAGATGCTGAAAATCCTGTTCTGCAAATTGCGACTTATGATGGGCTGGCAGACTTTGAGAGACGTTTTCTGGGCATGGCTTTTAACAAGCAATCCCAAGCAAAAGTCAAAGATCTCTTTTCAGCCTATCAAATTTCAGAAGATATTTATAAGCACAAGTCTTCTGCGGATGAGTCCTATATCCGTAACATAGGTAGTAATATCAAGTCCTTATTTACTAACAGTTTGCGCTCCTTATCTAAAGAAGTGCGCTCTGAAGGCAAGCGTTTGGGTCTCTTTGGTCACTACCGGCCTCTGAAAGTTCAGGAAAAGAGATTGCTGATTACTGCCATTATTTTAGCTAGTGCTGTTTTGTTGTTCTCTCTTGGAGTTTGGTTTGTCTATATGGCAGCTTTTGAAAGTCTTATCTGGATATATATTCCTTTAGCACTGGTGGGACTTGTTATGATTTGCATTTTTGCTAGTAAGGCGCAGCTTTATTGGCGAGATGGCGTCCTGAATGACAAAGGCGCGCATGATTACTATCTGTGGAGAAGTTTTTCAAATATGCTGCGAGATATTGCCCATCTGGACAAGACGGAAATTGAAGGCATTATCCTGTGGAACCGTCTCTTGGTCTATGCAACCCTCTTTGGCTATGCAGATCGTGTCAGCCGTGTCATGGCTCTGCGTCAGATTCACTTGCAAAATCCATCTATGGACAGCTATGTTCAGGCTAACTTGCATTATGCCTTCTATAGCAGTATGCACAGTTTCTCAAATTACGGCCATGTAGCGACTACGGCCAGCAATTTCTCCGTCTCATCTGGCGGAAGTTCAGGTGGTGGGTTCTCTGGCGGCGGCGGCGGAGGAGGCGGTGGAGCTTTCTAATAGTCAAGCCCTCGCCTATCCGGAAAAGTCTTAGTACTGGCTTTTCCTAGCCTTGAAATTGTGATATAATAAGACCTAATACTCTTTGGGAATTTAAATGTGATTTTCCTTGAGTAAACCCTTGTTTCAGGAGTATTCTATGTTTATCATTGAAATTTTCATCTCTATTATTTACGGTATCATCGAAGGAATCACAGAATGGCTGCCGATTTCCAGTACAGGTCACCTGATTTTGATTCAAGACTTTATCCAGTTTAAGAATCAAAGTCCAGCCTTTATGGAAATGTTTAATGTTGTTATCCAGCTGGGAGCCATTTTGGCGGTTGTCGTCATCTATTTTGACAAGCTCAACCCTTTTAAATCAGGCAAGTCAGCACGTCAGGTTCAAAAGACCTGGCAGCTTTGGGCCAAGGTCGTCGTGGCAGCCTTGCCAGCTGCTGTTATCGGCTTATTCTTGGATGATTGGTTTGAAGCGCATTTCTACAACCTGGTCTCTGTATCAGTGATGCTGATTGTCTATGGGGCGGCTTTTATCTATCTGGAAAGGCGTGAGCATGAGGAGCCTGCTGTGACAGATTTGGCATATCTTCCTTACAAGACTGCCTTGCAGATTGGTCTCTTTCAGGTTCTAGCTCTCTTTCCTGGGACTAGCCGTTCTGGTGCCACCATTGTCGGCGGTCTCTTGAATGGTGTCAGTCGTTCTGTCGTGACAGAGTTCACTTTCTATCTAGGGATTCCCATTATGTTTGGTGCTAGTGGCTGGAAAATTCTTAAGTTCATCAAGAATGGAAACAGTCTGGGATTTGGGCAAATTTTCTTGCTCTTAGTTGCCATGGGAGTGGCCTTCGGTGTCAGTCTAGTCGTGATTCGTTTCCTGACAGACTACGTCAAAAAGCATGACTTTACCGCTTTTGGGAAATATCGGATTGGCCTGGGCGGTGTGCTTCTGGTTTATGCAGCAATCAAAGCCTTGATGGGATAAAAGAGGTAATTTTAATGTTTCTCTGACTATCTCATGTAGTGAAATAATAAGCTCTCGGAATTTTCTGAGAGCTTTTTTCTTGCAACTTCCATTTTCAGACCAATGCTAGCTATTTTTTGAAATACGGGGGATTTTTTAGTATAATAGTAGGACTAGAAGTGTATGAGGTAGAGATATGGAAATGAAACAGATTAGTGATTCGACCATAAAAATCACGATTCAGCTGGAAGATTTGGAAGAGCGTGGCATGGAAATGGCCGATTTCTTGGTCCCCCAAGAAAAGACAGAAGAGTTTTTCTATACCATCTTAGATGAGTTGGAAATGCCGGATAATTTTTTGGACAGCGGTATGCTGAGTTTTCGGGTGACACCTAAACCAGATAAGGTAGATGTGTTTGTTACCAAGTCTAAATTGGATAAGAATCTGAGTTTTGAGGATTTGGCAGATCTGCCAGACATGGATGAGCTGTCTCATATGTCTCCAGATGAATTCCTCAAGACATTGGAAAAGAGCATTTTTGAAAAGAGTAAGGAAGACATAGAAGCAGTCCAATCTTTGGAAACAGCCGAAGCAGAGGAAAGGGAGCAGCTTTCTCAGGAGGCGGCCGATGAGCAGTCAGCAGAAAATGCAGAGCGTTACATTTACTACATCCTGCGATTTGAAGATATTAAGGCTGCTGCGGCTTTTGCCCAGACGGTGGACTATAAGATTGACTTATCAGAGCTTTATAAGTATGATTCAGTTTATTATTTGACGATATTGGTAGATGTTGAGGGCTTCCCAGAGCGCTATCCAGCTTGGCTCTTGGCCAAAATGCGTGAATTCGCAGATGATTCAGATATCACTCGGGCGGTGCTTCAGGAGCACGGTCATCTGCTTTTAGTGACAGATGCGGTCTCCGGCCTGCAGAAGGTTGAATGCCTATGATTACTTTTCCATTAAAGTTTATCTTGGTATTGCTGGGAACTTTTTTTATCGGGGTGATTCTGACACCCTTGGTTCGGCTCTTAGCCTTTAAGATTGGTGCGGTAGATTATCCCAATGCTCGTCGCATCAATAAAAAGCCCATGCCTAGCAGTGGCGGGCTGGCGATTGTAGCGGCCTTTTCTATCTCTACTCTGCTCTTGATGCCGCAGATTGTTGCTGTAGATTTTTTTGGGCAGACCTATTTTGATTATGTTTGGCCGGTTGTACTAGGTGGTTTGATTATTGCCTTTACAGGGCTGGTCGATGATATCAAAGAGCTGTCGCCCCTGCTGAAAATGGGTGGGATTGTTCTAGCAGCCAGCCTAATCTGGTGGCTGACAGATTTCCGATTGGATGATTTTAAGCTTCCTTTTGGCGGACCTTTCCTGCATTTTGAGCCTTGGCTGTCCTATATTTTGACAGTGGTGTGGATTATTTCTATCACTAATGCGGTTAATTTGATTGACGGTTTAGATGGTCTGGTGAGTGGGGTGTCCATCATCTCCTTGGTTACGATGGGGATTGTTTCTTACTTCTTTTTGCCCCAGCATAATCTCTTTTTGACCTTGACTATTTTCGTCTTGGTCTTGTCAATTGCGGGTTTTTTCCCTTACAATTACCACCCAGCTATCATCTATCTTGGTGATACGGGGGCCCTTTTCATCGGCTTTATGATTGCTGTTCTGTCCTTGCAAGGATTGAAAAATGCGACAGCTGTTGCAGTGGTGACTCCTATGATTATCTTAGGAGTGCCGATTACGGATACTTTTCTGGCGATTATCCGCCGTACTCTGTCTGGTCAGAAATTCTACACACCTGACAAGCACCATCTCCACCATAGGCTCTTGTCTCTGGGATTGACTCACCGAGGAACAGTGCTGGTTATCTACGGAATTTCGCTGGTCTTTGCCATGATTTCTCTCTTGTTGAATGTTTCCAGTCGGATTGGTGGTGTGCTCTTGATGATTGGCTTACTTCTGGGTGTTGAGCTCTTTGCTGAGCTGGTCGGAGTTTTGGGGCCTAATCGTACTCCTTTGCTCAATATTCTCCGCTTTATTGGGAACTCCTCCTACCGAGAGGAAGTTCGACGGAAATGGCGCCAAAAGAGGAATAAATAAGAATAGCTCTAAACAAAATAAAAGCCTTTTAGGCTTTTTTTTGGTATACTAAAGTGTGTAAATCAGCTAAGCAAAGAAAGGAAAAAGAAATGTCTGTCTTAGAAATCAAAGATCTTCATGTTGAAATCGAAGGGAAAAAAATTCTCAAAGGGGTGAATCTCACTCTGAAAACAGGAGAGGTTGCAGCTATTATGGGCCCGAATGGAACAGGGAAGTCTACCTTGTCTGCAGCCATCATGGGCAATCCTAACTACGAAGTGACTCAAGGAGAGGTTCTTTTTGATGGAGTCAATATCTTGGAGTTGGAAGTAGACGAGCGTGCTCGCATGGGGCTCTTCCTTGCTATGCAGTACCCTAGTGAAATTCCTGGCATTACTAATGCAGAGTTTCTCCGTGCTGCTATGAATGCTGGCAAGGAAGATGAGGAAAAAATCTCTGTCCGCGACTTTATCATGAAGCTGGATGAAAAGATGGAGCTGCTCAACATGAAAGAAGAGATGGCAGAGCGCTACCTTAATGAAGGTTTCTCCGGTGGTGAAAAGAAGCGCAATGAAATCCTGCAGTTGCTCATGTTAGAGCCCACTTTTGCACTCTTGGATGAGATTGATTCAGGTCTCGATATCGATGCTCTTAAGGTCGTTTCTAAAGGAGTTAATGCTATGCGTGGTGAAGGCTTTGGTGCTATGATTATCACCCACTACCAACGCTTGCTCAACTACATCACTCCAGATGTGGTTCACGTCATGATGGATGGTAAAGTCGTTCTTTCTGGCGGTCCAGAATTGGCAGTCCGCTTGGAGAAAGAAGGCTATGCCAAATTGGCTGAAGAGTTGGGCTTCACCTATACTGAAGAAGCCTAGTCAAACATTCTTTTGACTTTGATGAAAGATAGGAGAATGACATGACAAAAGAATTAATTCAAGAATTTTCACAGCTACATGCAGAGCCAGACTGGCTCTTTCAACTGCGCCAGCAGGCCTTTGATAAGATTGACCAGTTAGAATTGCCGCGTATTGAGCGGGTTAAATTTCATCGCTGGAATCTGGGAGACGGCCGTATTTCAGAGAGTGAGCCGCCGACAAGTGTTCCAGACTTTACAGCCCTAGACGACAATCTCAAGCTTGTTCAGTTGGGAACTCAGACTGTTCTGGAGCAATTGCCAGCTGACTTGGCTGCTCAAGGCGTGGCCTTCACTGATTTCCACTCTGCTTTGGAAGAGATGCCAGAGCTGGTGGAGAAGCATTTCATGTCCGCGGTCAAGTACGATGAGGACAAATTGGCAGCTTACCACACGGCCTATTTCAACAGCGGTGCGGTTCTTTATGTGCCGGACAATGTTGAGATTGACCAGCCGATTGAAGGAATTTTTTATCAGGACAGCGAAAGCGATGTTCCTTTTAACAAGCATATTTTGATTATTGCAGGCAAGCATTCCAAGGTTAACTACTTGGAACGTCTGGAGACTTATGGTGAGGGGTCTGTTCCGGTAACAGCCAATATCACTGTCGAAGTTATTGCTCAGGCTGGAGCTCAGATTAAGTTTTCAGCAATTGACCGCTTGGGCGAAAATGTAACGGCTTATATCAGCCGTCGCGGTAAGCTGGACAACGATTCTATGATTGACTGGGCTATCGGTGTTATGAATGAAGGCAATGTCGTGGCTGACTTTGATAGCGACCTCTATGGCAATGGTAGCCATGCGGATATGAAGGTGGTGGCTCTCTCTAGCGGTAAGCAGGTTCAGGGAATTGACACCCGCGTAACTAACTATGGCTGCAATTCTATCGGAAATATCCTGCAGCACGGGGTTATCCTGGAAAAAGGAACCCTGACCTTTAATGGTATTGGCCATATTATCAAAGGTGCTAAGGGAGCAGATGCCCAGCAGGAAAGCCGGGTTCTTATGCTATCTGATCAAGCGCGCTCAGATGCTAATCCCATCCTCTTGATTGATGAGAATGATGTGACAGCTGGTCACGCGGCTTCTATCGGTCAGGTAGATCCAGAAGATATGTACTACCTCATGAGTCGGGGTCTTGATAAGGCGACGGCAGAGCGCTTGGTCGTTCGTGGCTTCTTAGGTTCAGTGATTGTGGAAATCCCTGTTAAGGAAGTCCGTGATGAAATGATTGAAAATATCGATATTATTCTCGCAAAAAGATAAAAAGCTGGGCCTTGTCCCGTATTAGTTAGATAGGAGTCTTCATGTCTGGATTTAATGCAGAAGCAATCAAGCAAGATTTTCCCATTTTGGACCAAATTGTTAATGATGAACCTTTGGTTTATTTGGACAATGCGGCGACAACCCAGAAACCTAAGCAGGTGCTGGCAGCTATCGAAGACTATTATCTTAGAGACAATGCCAACGTCCACCGCGGTGTGCATACACTGGCCGAGCGGGCGACAGCAGCCTATGAAGCAGCCAGAGAAAGAGTTCGTTCTTTTATCAATGCAGCTTCTAGCAGAGAAGTCCTCTTTACACGAGGAACCACGACGAGTCTCAATTGGGTGGCTCAGTTTGCTACTGAAAGGCTGCAGCCTGGTGATGAAGTGCTGATTTCGATTATGGAGCACCATTCCAATGTCATTCCTTGGCAGGAAGCTTGTAGGAAGACTGGAGCCAAGTTGGTTTATGTCTATCTCAAAGACGGTGCTCTGGATATGGAGGATTTCCTTGCCAAGCTCAATGAGCGGACAAAGTTTGTCTCTCTGGCTCATGCTTCCAATGTCCTCGGTGTCATCAATCCTATCAAGGAGATTGCCCAGTTGGTTCATCAGCAAGGAGCGCTTTTGGTGGTAGATGGGGCTCAATCCATTCCACACATGAAGATTGATGTGCAGGATTTGGATGCGGACTTCTTCGCCTTTTCGGGGCATAAGATGGCCGGACCTACTGGTATCGGGGTACTCTATGGTAAAGGAGAATTGCTAGAGCAGATGTCGCCAGCTGAGTTCGGCGGCGAAATGATTGATTTCGTCTATGAGCAGGAAGCGACATGGAAGGAGCTTCCGTGGAAGTTTGAGGCCGGAACGCCGAATATGGCAGGAGCAATCGGTCTTGCAGCAGCCATTGAATATTTGGAAGACTTGGGTATGGATGCTATTGCCCAGCATGAGCAGGATCTGATTGCCTACGTATTTCCTAAGCTACAGGCAGTGGAAGGTTTGACCATTTATGGCTCTCAGGATTTGGCCCAGCGCTCAGGCGTGATTGCCTTTAACCTGGATGGTCTCCATCCGCATGATGTCGCGACAGCTCTGGACTACGAAGGAGTGGCTGTTCGGGCGGGTCACCATTGTGCCCAGCCTCTGCTCACCTATCTGCAGGTGCCAGCGACTGTTCGGGCCAGCTTTTATGTTTACAATACCTATGAGGATTGCGACAAGCTGGTAGATGCTTTAGAAAAGACAAAGGAGTTTTTCAATGGCACTTTCTAAGTTAGACAGTCTTTACAAGGCGGTTGTGACCGACCACTCGGCTCACCCCCATCATCATGGGAAACTGGAAGATGTGGAGCAGGTAGTCCTCAATAACCCGACCTGTGGCGATGTTATCAGCCTGTCTGTGAAGTTTAATGCTGAAAATCAGATTGAGGATATTGCCTTTGTAAATTCTGGCTGTACCATCTCAACGGCTTCAGCCAGTATGATGACGGATGCGGTTCTGGGCAAGACAAAAGAGCAGGCACTGGAATTAGCAGAGGTCTTCTCGCAGATGGTTCAGGGCCAGGAAGACAGTCGCCAGAAAGAATTGGGAGATGGAACCTTTTTAGCAGGCGTTGCCAAATTCCCGCAGCGGATTAAGTGTGCGACCTTGGGTTGGAATGCCCTCAAGCGAGCAATTGAAGAAGATAAAAAGTAAGAATGTGAAAGGAAATTATGTCAGAAGAAAGAGTAGAACCAAAACCGATTGATCTCGGTGAGTACAAGTTTGGTTTCCATGACGATGTTGAACCTGTTCTCTCGACAGGGAAAGGGCTGAATGAAGCGGTCATTCGTGAGCTTTCTGCAGCCAAGAATGAACCAGAGTGGATGCTGGATTTCCGCCTCAAATCCTACGAGGCTTTCAAGAAGATGCCTATGCAGACTTGGGGGCCGGATTTGTCAGAAATTAATTTTGACGACTTGATTTATTACCAAAAAGCCTCTGATAAGCCTGCTAGAAGCTGGGATGAAGTGCCTGAGAAGATCAAGGAAACCTTTGAGAAGATTGGGATCCCAGAAGCGGAGAGAGCTTATCTCGCTGGTGCGGCGGCCCAGTATGAATCAGAAGTGGTCTACCACAATATGAAGGAAGAGTTCCAAAAGCTAGGAATCGTCTTTACGGATACCGACTCAGCTCTTAAGGAATACCCAGAGCTTTTCAAGCAGTATTTTGCTAAGCTGGTTCCTCCGACAGATAACAAACTAGCAGCTCTCAACTCCGCAGTCTGGTCAGGTGGTACCTTCATCTATGTGCCAAAAGGTGTCAAGGTAGATGTTCCTTTGCAGACTTATTTCCGGATTAACAATGAAAATTCTGGTCAGTTTGAGCGGACTTTGATTATCGTTGATGAGGGTGCTAGCGTCCATTATGTTGAGGGATGTACTGCTCCGACGTACTCTAGTAATAGTCTACATGCCGCGATTGTTGAAATTTTTGCCCTCGATGGGGCCTATATGCGCTACACCACTATTCAAAACTGGTCCGACAATGTCTACAACCTCGTGACCAAGCGGGCGAGGGCTATGAAAGATGCGACGGTTGAGTGGATTGACGGGAACCTTGGTGCAAAAACAACTATGAAGTATCCGTCTGTCTATCTGGACGGACCTGGAGCGCGTGGAACTATGCTTTCTATTGCCTTTGCTAATACCAATCAGCACCAAGATACAGGGGCTAAGATGATTCACAATGCTCCGCATACCAGCTCTTCTATCGTGTCTAAGTCTATTGCTAAGGGCGGAGGTAAAGTGGATTACCGAGGTCAAGTGACCTTTGGAAAGAATTCACAGAAATCCGTCAGCCATATTGAATGTGATACGATTATTATGGATGATATTTCGGCGTCAGATACCATTCCCTTTAATGAAATTCATAACTCTCAGGTGGCCCTGGAGCATGAGGCCAAGGTTTCTAAGATTTCGGAAGAGCAGCTCTACTATCTCATGAGCCGTGGCTTGTCCGAATCCGAAGCCACCGAAATGATTGTCATGGGCTTTGTTGAACCTTTCACCAAAGAACTGCCTATGGAGTATGCTGTTGAGCTTAACCGCTTGATCAGCTATGAAATGGAAGGATCAGTTGGGTAAAGCTTTGTCTAAGCGAAACTTTAAATTACTGCTTGAAGAACCGCATTGCGAGTTAATATTCAAAGAAATTTGCTAGTTCTAGTCCAACATTTACAAAACATACAAAACAACCGCGAAACATTTGATTCGCGGCTTTTCTTTATAATTTTTCGTTGACATAGCGGACGAAGTCATTCCACCAGACCTTGAAGAAAATACTTTTTTCTACCTCTTGGCCTGCCACCATTGTGACAGAGGGTGCTTTGTTTTCCAGATAGCCTTGGCCAATCGGTTCAGGGTCATTATAGGTCAAGGTGCCGAGTTCAGTATTTTTTTTCAGCGGAGCTTGGAATCCTTTTTCGTTGGTGGAAAATTCCACCTTGTGTTCCGCCTGATTGGCGATGCGTTCAATGATGGTGAAATCCTTGCTGGCAACGGCTGGCACGGTCTTCTGTTTGCCATCAATAACGGTTGAATGGCTTTTATTGTAGGCTTCACCCTCAGCCACAATGGTCGTCTGAGTGAAGTTTTGCGAAACATAGTTCATCAAAGAAGCTGTAGCTACAAAGCGTGCGTAGGGGTCGCCGTCAGTTTGCTCAACGTCCAGCACAACAGTAATCATGCGGATACCATTTTCAGTAGTCGTCGCAACAAAGGAAGAGCCTCCCTTCTCAGAAGAGCCGGCTTTGAGTCCGTCTACACCTGAGCGGAAGTTGGGCTGATTTTCCAGCATGAAGTTATAGTTTTCAAGACTTGTCCCTGCAATTTTAGCTGTGGACTTGGAAGTGATCTCTGTCACTTGAGGGAAGTCCATAATCAGATGCCGAGTGATAACAGCCAAGTCGTAGGCGCTGAATTTGTTTTCAGTGTCCTTACTTTTTTTAGATGTGTTAGCTGAGGCAGTATAGTCTGTTTCTTCAGTTGCGTACTCCAGAAGAAGAGTATTCAGACCTGTGGAGTTTACAATAGTAGCATCTGTGATTTCCCATTCTTTAAGCTTGGCCTTCATCATTTGGACGAAATTTTCTTCGCTACCCCCAACCTTCTCAGCCAAGGCAATCGTGGCACTGTTGGAGCTGGACATCAAGGAGGCGGCAATCAAGTCCTTGACTTTGTAACGTTTGGCTTCCAAAGGGACATTGCTGATATTTGGATTAGATGTCAGATTGTAAGCATAGTCTGAAATATCAACATAAGTATCGGCAGTCAAATCTCCTCTGTCAATGGCTTCATAGACCAGATAGACGGTCAAAAGATTGGTGATGGAGCCAACTTCAATTGGAGTATTAACATCTTTTTCGTAGAGAATCTTTCCAGAAGTAGCGTCCACAGCTATTGCGCTCTTAGCGGCAATGTTGAAATCATCTGCTGCAACCTTGCTGGCGGTCATTCCGACCAAAACTAGTAAACATAGGAATAATCGTTTCATTTCTTTCCCCTAAAACAAGATATAACCATTGTATCATAAAAAGCTCTTTTCTTTCACAAATGAAGGATAATAAAAATATTACAGAATAGATGTAAAAAGGCACCGATATTGACTTTTAACGCATTTTTATAAAGTTTAGCATAGAAAAATATGACAATAATTAAAAAATATTTGAAAAAACACAGTTTATAGGGCTGAAAAATAGAAAATTATTACTTTTTTACATAAAGTGTTTGCTTTTTCAAAAAAATATTGTATAATAATACAATATACTGAATTGAGAAGGAGAATGCTCATGAAAAAATCTAAATGGTTGGCCATTACTGGACTGACTGTTGTGTCAGCACTGATTTTAGCCGCTTGTGGAAGCTCTAGTGCCAGCAATACCTATTCTTATGTCTATTTGAGTGATCCTGATACCTTGGACTATGTAAACTCCAATCGGGCAACGACTTCTGATGTGGCTTCAAATCTGGTTGATGGTCTTTTGGAAAATGACAAGTATGGTAATCTGGTTCCATCTATTGCGGAAGACTGGACTGTTTCAAAGGATGGTCTGACATATACCTATAAGCTTCGTAAGGATGCTAAATGGTACACTTCAGATGGAGAGGAATATGAAAGTGTCAAAGCCCAGGACTTTGTAACTGGTTTGAAGCACGCAGCAGATGAAAAATCAGAGGCTCTTCCAATTGTCCAAAGCTCTATCAAAGGCTTGGATGCCTATGTCAAGGGTGAGTCGAATGACTTTTCAACGGTTGGCGTCAAGGCTGTTGATGACTATACGGTCGAGTACACTCTTAACCAGCCAGAAAGTTATTGGAATTCCAAGACGACTATGGGGATTCTCTTTCCGATTAACAAGGAATTCTTGGAATCAAAAGGAAAAGATTTTGGTACTGTAAAACCTTCTTCCATTCTTTATAATGGTCCTTATATTCTGAAGGCTTTTACTTCTAAGTCTGTCATTGAATATGCTAAAAACCAGAACTACTGGGATAAGGACAATGTCAAGGTTGAAAATATAAAGCTGACTTACTTTGATGGTTCAGATCAGGAATCCTTGATCCGCAACTTCTCAGACGGAGCCTATTCTCAAGCACGGCTTTACCCAACAAGTTCTAACTATTCTTCTGTTGAAAAGCAGTACAAAGATAATATTATCTACACACCGCAGAACTCAACCAGCTATTTCTTTAGCTTCAATCTGAATCGTAAGGCTTATAACCATTCGTCTAAGACCACAGATGCTCAGAAGACATCGACTACAGCGGCTATTCAAAATAAAGACTTCCGTCAGGCGATTAACTTTGCCTTTGACCGGACATCTTTTGGAGCTCAGATGAATGGTAAAGATGGGGCGACTAAACTCATCCGTAGCTTGCTTGTTCCTCCTAGCTTCGTGCAGGTTGATGGCAAAGACTTTTCAGATGTTGTAGAGAGCAAACTTCCTACATACGGTGATGAGTGGAGCGGTGTCAAGTTGACAGATGCCCAAGATACCATCTACAATGCTGACAAGGCCAAGGCAGAGTTTGCTAAGGCTAAGGAAGCTTTGCAAGCAGAAGGCGTTGAATTCCCTATTCATATCGATGTTCCTGTGGATCAGACTGACAAAGTCTTGGTACAGCGGACCAACTCTTTCAAACAGTCTGTTGAAGCAGCGCTTGGTCAAGAAAATGTCGTTATTGATGTTCAGCAAATGTCCACAGATGACTACGATAATTCAGCCTACTTTGCAGAAACAGCAGCTCAGAAAGACTACGACCTCAACATGTCTGGCTGGTCAGCGGATTATCAAGATCCATCAACTTATCTGAATATTTTCAACCCAGAAACTGGTGATATTCTGGATAATATAGGCTTAGAAAAAGGGAAAAATCAAGATATCGTTAATAAAGTCGGCTTGAACGAATACAAAGAGTTATTGGATGAGGCAGATAAGGAAAAACAAGATACCGACGCTCGTTATACCAAATACGCAGCAGCTCAGGCTTGGCTGACCGATAGCTCCATTGTTATTCCTAGTGTTTCTGCGGGTGGTTCACCAGTTGTTCAGAAGGTTATGCCATTTACCAAGTCTTACTCTTATGTCGGAATCAAAGGAGATGTATATGTCTTTAAGAACATGGAACTCCAAAATGATATTGTGACAGCCAAAGACTATGAAGCGGCTCTTAAGAAATGGGAAAAAGAAAAGGAAGCATCCAATAAAAAAGCCCAAGAAGAGCTAGAAAAACACATCAAATAAGGTTCTGAACCGCGAACTTTTGACTCTTTATAAACAGTTTGGAATCAAAAGTTTGTAAATACGATAAAGCGAGACTGAGACATTTTGTCCCAGTCTCTTTTTTATATACCTCTCTATTGCAGTGAAGCGTTTACATCCTGTCGCAGAAGTGCTATAATGAAAGTAATCTTAATGAAAACTGGAGAAAGTTTATGAAAACATCTAAGTTAGCTGCAGCTGCTGGGCTTGTCATTCTCTCTGCAGGTATTTTGGCGGCCTGTTCGTTTGGCGGCTCCAATTCATCTGGGAAAAACTATAGCTATGTTTATACCGCAGATCCAGATACGCTGGATTACACAGTGTCCAATAAGCGGGCAACCAATGAGATTATGGCTAATGTAGTGGATGGTTTGCTAGAAAGCGATAAGTATGGTAACTTAGTGCCTTCTCTAGCGGAAGATTGGACCGTTTCAAAAGATGGTCTAACCTATACTTATAAGCTTCGTGAGGGAGTGAAATGGTATACTTCTGATGGTGAAGAGTATGCAGATGTGACTGCTAAGGACTTTGTGACCAGTCTGAAGCATGCCGCAGACAGCAAGTCTGATGGTCTCTATATCGTTCAAAAATCCATTAAAGGCTTGGATGATTATGTCAATGGTAAAATAACTGATTTCTCTCAAGTGGGTGTCAAGGCGGTGGATGATTCTACTGTTCAATACACTCTCAATCAGCCAGAAAGTTTCTGGAATTCTAAGACAACCATGGGGATTCTTTTCCCAATTAACGAAGAATTTCTGAAATCAAAAGGTGACAAGTTTGCTCAGGGAACGGATCCGACCAGTGTCCTCTATAACGGTCCGTTTATCTTGAAATCTATCACTTCAAAATCTCAAATTAGCTTAGAGAAAAATCCAAACTATTGGGATAAGGAAAAGGTAAAAATTGATACTGTTAAATTCTCTTACTACGATGGTCAAGATACAGAATCTCTGGTGCGTGGCTTTTCTGATGGCAACTACACCATTGCTCGTCTTTTCCCAAATAGCTCCAACTTTGCCAGCGTGAAGAAACAGTACGGCGATAACATCGTCTACACACCTCAAGGTTCAGGAACCTTCTTTGTCACAACTAATATTGACCGTCAGGCTTACGAGCATACTTCTAAGACAACGGATGCACAGAAATCTTCCACTAAGAAAGCACTGCTCAATAAAGATTTTCGTCAGGCTCTGCTTTTTGCCTTTGACCGTACTGCCTATTCTGCACAAACCAATGGCGAAGAAGCAGCAGACAAACAACTTCGTAATACCTTTGTTCCGCCAACCTTTGTACAAGCTAATGGTAAAGAGTTCGGCAGCATTGTAGAAGAAAATCTGGCTAGCTACGGTGATGAGTGGAAGGGAGTCAAATTAGACGACGCTCAGGATGGTCTTTATAATCCAGAAAAAGCCAAGGCAGAATTTGCCAAAGCTAAGGAAGCGCTGCAGGCAGAAGGAGTAGAATTCCCTATTCATCTGGATATTCCGGTTAGCTCAGCAGATACCAATGGTGTTAAGGGTGTTCAGTCATTGAAGCAGTCTATTGAAGCTAATCTTGGCTCTGACAATGTGGTGATTGATATTCAGCAGATGACAGATGATGAGTTGAATAACATCACCTACTTTGCGAACTCTGCATCTCAAGAAGATTGGGACTTGAATAATAATCTCGGCTGGAGTCCAGATTATAACGATCCATCTTCTTATCTGGAAATCACTGGCTCTAAGACTGGTGAGAATGTTGACAGTTACTTTGGTTTTGACCCTGGAACGGATAATGCAGCAGCTAAAGAGGCTGGCTTTGAAGAGTATGATAAACTCTTGGAAGACGCTGCTTCAGAAAACGAGGATATTAACAAACGTTACGAAAAGTATGCTGCAGCTCAGGCTTGGCTGACAGACAGTGCCCTGTTAATGCCGGCATGGTCATCTGGTGCAACACCAAGTGTCCGTAAGGTTGTTCCATTCTCAGGACCATTTGCTTGGACTGGAAACAAGGGTGAATACAGCTTTAAATATGTTGAAATCCAAGATAAACCAATAATGACTAAAGAATATGAGAAAGCGCGTGAAAAATGGGCAAAAGAAAAGGAAGAATCCAATAAAAAAGCTCAAGAAGAACTCGCGGAACATATCAAATAAATCAAGAAAATCCCATTGTAGCAACAGTGGGATTTTTGATGATTTTGAAGACGAAATGGACGAGGTTGAGCTTGTCTGGTCCTAGATAATCAACATCCGAGAAAACCAATTGCATAAACATCTTAGGGTGTTAGTGAGCTAACTTAATATTCTGAAAATTTATTTTACTTTTAGTACTATCTATGCTATAATCTTAATTAAATCTAAAAATCTAAAAGATGGAGAAACCCATATGAAACAAAGTAAAGTCCTTGCGCTAGCAGGAGTCACTCTTCTTGCAGCTGGCTTTCTTGCAGCTTGCTCTGGCTCTAAGCCAAACACAAAGTCAGGCAGCTCAGACTTTTCAAACACCTTTAATTATATCTACGAGACAGATCCTGAAAACTTGAACTATCTCACTTCAAGTAAGGCTGCTACAACAGATTTGACAGCCAATGTCATTGACGGTCTTTTAGAAAACGACCAATATGGAAATTTAGTTCCTTCAATGGCAGAGGAATGGACTGTATCACCAGATGGAAAAACTTATACTTACAAACTTCGCAAAGATGCTAAGTGGTATACTTCCGAAGGTGAAGAGTACGCAGATGTTACAGCGGAAGACTTTGTTACAGGTCTTAAGTATGCAGCAGACAATAAATCTGAAACAATCTACTTGGTTCAGGATTCTGTTAAAGGGCTTAAAGACTATATTTCTGGGAAGATTGATTTCTCAGAAGTAGGGATCAAAGCAGTTGATGATCATACCGTTGAGTATACTCTTAATGAGCCAGAAAGTTTCTGGAACTCTAAGACTACAATGGGGATTCTCTATCCAGTAAATAAAGACTTTTTGAAAAACCAAGGCGATAAGTTCGCTCAAGCAACTGATCCTACAAGCTTGCTTTACAACGGACCTTTCTTGCTCAAATCATTGACTTCAAAATCTGAAATTCAATTTGAGAAGAATCCTAATTATTGGGACAAAGAAAATGTTCATGTAGATGCAGTGAAACTCTCTTTCTATGATGGACAAGATCAAGGGAAACTAGCTGAGCAGTTTAGTCAAGGTGCTCTGACAACAGCTAGACTCTTCCCAACTAGTGCGACTTATGAAAAGGTTGAAAAAGACTTTAAAGATAATATCGTCTATACACCTCAAGATGCCTCAACTTTCTTAGTAGGTACAAACATTGATCGTCAGTCTTACAACCATACTGCTAAGACGTCAGAAGCTCAAAAGACTTCAACTAAGAAAGCCTTGCTTAACAAGGACTTCCGTCAGGCTTTGACCTTTGCTTTCAATCGTGAGTCTTATGCATCTCAGATTAATGGTAAGGACGGAGCAGACAAACTTCTTCGTAACCTTTACATCCCACCTACATTTGTGCAAGCTGGTGACAAGTCCTTCGGTGACTTAGTTAAGGAAAAAGTCGTAACCTATGGTGACGAATGGAAAGATGTGGACTTCTCAGATGGCCAAGATGGATTCTATAACGAGAACAAAGCTAAGGCTGAATTTGAAAAAGCAAAAGAAGCTTTGAAAGCCGATGGCGTAGAATTCCCAATCCATCTGGACATTCCGGTTGATCAAACAGCTACTTCTAAAGTACAGCGCGTTCAATCCCTCAAGCAATCTATTGAAAAGACTTTGGGAACAGATAATGTTGTGATTGATGTTCACCAATTGTCTAAAGATGAAGTGACCAACATTACCTTGTTCGCACCTTCTGCTGCTGAAGAAGACTGGGATATTTCAGACAATGTCGGTTGGTCTCCTGACTATCAAGACCCATCTACCTATCTGGATGTTATCAAACCTGGTGGTGAGAATACAAAGACCTTCTTAGGATTTGACGGCACCGATAATGCTGCAGCAAAACAAGTTGGTTTGGATGAATATACCAAACTAGTTGAAGAAGCTGGAGCAGAGAAGATGGATCTCAACAAACGCTACGAAAAATACGCGGCTGCTCAGGCTTGGCTGACTGATAGTGCTTTGTTGATTCCGGTAACTTCTAGAACAGGCCGTCCAACCTTGACTAAGGTAGTACCATTCTCAGCACCGTTTGCTTGGTCTGGTGCTAAGGCGCGTGAAGCAGCAAGTTATAAGTACATGAAGTTGCAGGATGAGACTGTAACGACAAAAGATTATAATAGCGCTCAGGAAAAATGGAATAAAGAACGTGTGGAATCTAATAAAAAAGCTCAAGAAGAATTAGCAGACCACGTGAAATAAGCTTGCTAAGAGAACTTTCTCTAATAGAGGAGAAAGTTCTTTTGGAATTTAAAGGAAACGATAAATGAAAAAATATATTTTTATGCGTATTTTACGCTCAATTGTGTCGATTTTCTTGGTGACGACCCTGACTTATGCCATTATCTATACCATGGTGCCAAGAAGGTTGATTTTCAAGCAGGATCCTAACTATAATAAAATAGCGACCAATAAAGATAAAAAAGCTAACTATGAAAACACCATCTTTGAGCGGATGGGCTACATTGACTATTACGATACTAAGGAACTGCAGGAGAAGGCCAGCAAGGAAGATTCCTCTGTTACAACAGAGGCTACAGAAGCAAACAAGAAGATTTATCAGAAGTATATTGATAAACTTGGCAACGGCTGGAAATTGCAGAAATTCCCACTGAGCGGAGAATTCTACGCTGTACGTGAAGTGCCTGTTTATGAGCGTGTCTTTGAGTTCTATGCTAATTTGATTCAAATCGACCATCCAAATGTTATTCAAGATGAGGAAAATCCAAACCTAGAGCGTTATATCCGGTTTGAAAATGATCCTTCTGTTGGCTGGTCTCTTGTGGGTTCTGGTACCAAGCATAAGTATCTGCTGTACTTTAATGGTCAGTTCCCATTTGTTCATCAGAACTTTATTACCTTTAATTTAGGTAATTCTTATCCGACCTATGCTAATATCCCTGTTTTGCAGGTTATTACGCAAGGACAAGGGCAAACTAAGTCTTCTGAAGTTCAATTCCCAACAGGTAAAAAGACATCGTCTGTTAATATTTATTCTCGTACTTACAAGACGCCAAGCAAAGCCGATTCACAGGACATTGCTAAGTTTGGTAAGGGAGATGCCTATACAGCGACTCAAAGCAACTATCAAAATCCATCCATGATTACCAGCTCAGCCATTATTGGTTTGATTGGTGTGGCCCTGTCTTATCTGATTGCTATTCCGCTCGGATCCTACATGGCTCGACTCAAAAACACATGGTTTGATAGCATTTCCACAGCAGGTTTGACCTTTATGATGTCACTGCCAACCATCGCCTTGGTCTACATTGTCCGTTTGGCGGGGTCTGCTCTTGGTCTTCCAGATTCCTTCCCAATCTTGGGAGCGGGAGATTGGCGTTCTTATGTCCTTCCGGCTGTTATTCTAGGACTTTTGAGTGCTCCTTGGACAGCTGTTTGGATTCGCCGGTATATGATTGACCTTCAGTCTCAGGACTTTGTCCGCTTTGCACGTGCTAAGGGTCTTTCTGAAAAAGAAATTTCTAACAAGCACATCTTTAAAAATGCTATGGTGCCGCTGGTATCTAGTATCCCGGCTTCAATTGTTGGAGTTATTGCTGGTGCAACCTTGACAGAAACAGTCTTTGCTTTCCCTGGTATGGGTAAGATGTTGATTGATTCCGTTAAGGCATCTAATAACTCTATGGTTGTTGGTCTTGTATTCATCTTCACATGTCTGTCTATCTTTGCACTCTTGCTGGGTGACATTCTGATGACAGTACTGGACCCACGTATCAAGTTAACATCAAAAGGAGGTAAATAATGGCTACAATTGATAAAAGCAAATTCCAATTTGTCAAACGTGACGATTTTGCCTCTGAAACGATTGATGCTCCAGCCTACTCTTACTGGAAATCAGTCATGCGCCAATTCCTTAAAAAGAAATCAACCATTACTATGCTGGGAATTCTGATTGCCATTATTCTCATGAGCTTCATTTATCCTATGTTTTCAAACTTCGACTTTAATGACGTGAGTAAGGTAAATGACTTTAGCATGCGTTATATCAAGCCAAGTGCCCAGTATTGGTTTGGAACAGATAGTAATGGTAAGTCTCTCTTTGACGGTGTTTGGTTTGGTGCCCGTAACTCTATTCTTATTTCGATTATTGCGACGGTTATTAATCTGGCTATCGGAGTTATCATTGGCGGTATCTGGGGAATTTCCAAAACAGTTGACCGTGTCATGATGGAAATCTACAATATCATTTCAAATATCCCAGCCCTCTTGATTGTCATCGTCTTGACTTACTCTATCGGTGCTGGTTTCTGGAATCTGATTTTTGCCATGACGATTACTGGTTGGGTTGGTATTGCTTACACTATCCGTGTGCAGATTATGCGCTATCGGGATTTGGAATACAACCTTGCCTCTCGTACTCTTGGTACACCGACTCTCAAGATTGTTACGAAGAACATTATGCCGCAGTTAGTATCTGTTATCGTGACTACCACTTCACAGATGCTGCCAAGCTTTATCTCTTACGAAGCCTTTCTGTCCTTCTTTGGCTTAGGTCTTCCTGTAACAGTGCCAAGTTTAGGACGCTTGATTTCAGATTATTCTCAAAACGTGACGACCAATGCCTACCTCTTTTGGATTCCACTTACAACTCTAATTTTGGTATCACTTACCTTCTTCGTAGTTGGTCAAAACTTAGCCGACGCCAGCGATCCACGTACACATAGATAGGAGTAAATATGACAAAGAATGAAAATGTAATATTGACTGCTCGCGATATTGTCGTGGAATTCGATGTTCGCGATCGTGTCTTAACCGCCATTCGCGGTGTCTCATTAGACTTGATTGAGGGCGAAGTACTGGCTATTGTTGGTGAATCTGGTTCAGGTAAGTCTGTCTTGACCAAGACCTTTACTGGTATGTTAGAAGAAAACGGCCGTGTAGCCCAAGGAACTATTGATTACCGTGGCAAAGATTTGACGACTCTTCGCACCAACAAGGATTGGGAACCAATTCGTGGTGCAAAAATTGCGACTATCTTCCAAGATCCGATGACGAGCTTGGATCCGATTAACACCATTGGAAGCCAGATTACAGAAGTCATTATCAAGCACCAAGGAAAATCAGCCAAAGAAGCTAAAAAAATGGCCATTGACTACATGAGTAAGGTCGGGATTCCAGATGCGGAAAAACGTTTCGAAGAATATCCCTTCCAATACTCAGGTGGTATGCGGCAGCGGATTGTTATTGCTATTGCCTTGGCTTGCCGTCCTGATATTCTTATCTGTGATGAGCCTACAACAGCCCTCGATGTGACCATTCAAGCGCAGATCATTGACTTGCTCAAATCCTTGCAGCAAGAATATCATTTCACAACCATCTTTATTACGCACGACCTTGGAGTTGTAGCTAGTATTGCAGATAAGGTTGCAGTCATGTATGCTGGTGAGATTATCGAATACGGTACCGTTGAAGAAATCTTCTATGAGCCAAAACATCCTTATACATGGAGTCTGCTGTCAAGCTTACCACAGTTGGCAGATGCAAATGGTGCACTTTACTCGATTCCTGGTACTCCACCGTCTCTTTATTCGCCAATCAAAGGGGATGCCTTTGCTTTGCGATCTGACTATGCCATGTCAATTGACTTTGAAGAAGCAGCGCCGGCTTTCAATGTATCTGAGACTCATTGGGCTAAGACCTGGTTGCTCCATGAAGATGCACCTAAGGTTCATAAACCAGAGATTATCGAAAACCTACATGAAAAAATTCGTTCAAAAATGGGCTTCAATCAATTAGAAGCTTAGGAGGAAGGAAATGACTGAAAAATTAGTTGAAATTAAAGATTTAGAAATTTCCTTCGGCGAAGGAAGTAAGAAATTTGTAGCAGTAAAAAACGCAAATTTCTTCATCAATAAGGGAGAAACTTTCTCTCTTGTAGGAGAATCAGGTTCTGGTAAGACTACTATTGGTCGAGCTATTATCGGCCTTAATGATACCAGTGCAGGTGATATCTTCTACGAAGGCAAAAAGATTAATGGGAAAAAGTCAAAAGCAGAAGAAGCGGATTTGATTCGTAAGATTCAGATGATTTTCCAAGACCCAGCTGCCAGTCTGAATGAACGTGCAACTGTTGACTACATCATATCTGAGGGTCTCTATAATTACCATTTGTTTGATAGTGAAGAAGACCGTCAAAGAAAAGTCAAAAATATCATCAATGAAGTTGGCTTGTTGGCTGAGCATTTAACTCGCTATCCTCACGAATTTTCTGGTGGACAGCGTCAGCGGATTGGGATTGCTCGTGCTTTGGTCATGCAACCAGACTTCGTAATTGCTGATGAGCCTATTTCTGCTTTGGACGTATCTGTTCGGGCTCAGGTCCTGAATCTTTTGAAAAAATTCCAAAAAGAATTAGGCTTGACATATCTCTTTATTGCCCATGACCTTTCGGTAGTTCGTTTTATTTCTGATCGTATCGCTGTAATTTACAAAGGTGTCATTGTAGAAGTGGCTGAGACAGAGGAGTTGTTCAACCATCCGGTCCATCCCTACACACAATCTTTGCTCTCGGCTGTCCCAATCCCAGACCCAATCTTAGAACGCAAGAAAGTGCTGAAGGTCTATGACCCTGAACAGCACGATTATTCTGTTGATAAACCAGAAATGGCAGAGATTCGTCCGGGACACTACGTCTGGGCTAATAAAGCTGAACTCGAAAAGTATAAACAAGAACAAGAATAGAAAAAATGTCCGAAAGGGCATTTTTTCGCCTTTAAAAAGAAAGAATGTAGGTCAATTTACCAGCTTCAAAGGTATGTGAAATAATTCACCAATTTAAAAATAATAATTTTTTAAAAAAATTAGAAAAAGGTATTGACAGGTAGGAGGTATAGGTGATATACTAATATAGTTGTCGCGA
>CAUSOG010000029.1:0-28096 GCA_963533195.1 uncultured Streptococcus sp.
AAAAATAGCACCCCAATCGTTAGATTTTATGTCTAACTTTTGGGGTGCAGTTCAGATTGCGGTTTTTTCGTTATAAAAATAGTCTAAATCACTCATCTAATCGAATAAACATCATTGCGTTAAGTAAGGAGATGAGTGCGACCGTATTAATATTATTGGAATAGATCAGTCTCTTGTTCTCAATGGGTGGAATAATAAAATTAGAAATGATGATATCGTAAGGTGATTCTTTTAAAGAATCGATTGATAGTTCTAATTTATTCCAAACCTCAAGTTCAAAATTATTACTGCAATAATAAGAAAGTGTCTCTGCTACTGATCTCGCATGATACTGATCAAAATTACTCATGACTAAAACCTTTAATTTAGGCTGATTTTGTAAAAGATTCAGCACTAAATGTTTGCTGTGAGTGATAAAAGTATAGGATAGATGGTTGACTTTCATTGGTGTGCTATGGATATCCAAAGTCTCTAGATAATGTTCAATCCCTTTTTTAATATCTGAAACAAATTGAGGGAAAATATTTTGAAAGTTCTTGATTGTATTGCCTTTTTGATCAAACAGAATAAATTCTGTAGATAGTTCCTGACGGTGCAGATGTGCTGTATTATGCAAATGCCAAATAAGATTGTCATTATTGTCTATTTTTAGATTATAATTGCTTTCTATCTGATCAATTAAATCACTTAATAATTGATACGAATTTTTTACATAGCTGTCTGTTTTTGTGCAGCTCATAAATAGATTTTCATCAATGAAAAACATTTTTTGAAAATAGGAGACAAATAGTTGACCTATCACTTCTTTATTCAAAGAGATATGATATTCAGAATCAAAGCTCGCTACAATGTCTTCGATTCCTTCTGCCTGCATGAAAGATTCTAGCAATTGATTGTTAAAAGAATCTTTCTCAACTTCCAAGAAATGACCAAACTTTATTCGATATAAATTTGTAACCAGGAGCAATTTTAACATTCTTTGAGTTGCGAAATTGACAGGGAATTCAGTTTCTTTATAGACCAGTGCTAACAGCTTACACAAAGGTTCTACTGAAAAATCTGTAAAGGGCCATTCAAGAAAATAATATTTTTCCGAAAAATATTGTGCAAAAAAATAACGGATATCAATCTCATCTCCAATAATCCGAGCAGGATTGAGACTAATCTTAAAATTATATTGTTTTTTTATGATTTTGTTAATATGACTGATTATACGATAGAGTGAGGAAGAGCTTATATAAAACTCTTTGCAAATACTCTCAGTTTCGTATCCTTCGTTAAAGAAGATGAATTCTAAAATTGAAAAATGGGTTGAATGCTTAAAAAAATGGTGATAGACCATCTCAATATCACTATCATCGGTGTTAATGATACGTATGCCATTAGTGGAAGAGTGAAAAATCAATTGAGGAAACGCAGACTTGACATGGGATAAATCATCTTTTACTGAACGTTCCGTACAATTCAATAGTTCAGCTAGCTCAGAAATATGAAACCAGCGTTTGTTTTTAAATAGTAGTTCTAATAGTTCTAATTGTCTGTGGCTCTTTTTAGACAGTAATTCTCGCATTAAAATATTATCTTTCTTTATATAGTGTTTTTATTATCAGGCAATTATACCATATTTTATGCATTTAACCTCATTTAACAACTCAAAAATATATCTAAAAATGCTGATAAAAGCCTATATAACAAGCAATTCTTATCTTTGCGTATCTATTATACAGATAAACGGAAAGAAAACTAAGTTGAATTATTATGTTTCCAAGTTGGAAAATTATATAATTATGTTAATCAAAAAATAATAGTAAAAAATATTATTAAACAATTTTGATTTAGAAAAAATTAGAAAGGAGAATCAATATGCTTTGGTCTATTATTGTTGGAGGTCTTATTGGTCTTATTGCTGGATCAATCACTAAAAAAGGCGGCTCAATGGGTGTTATTGCAAACGTTGTTGCAGGTTTAGTTGGTTCTGCTGTCGGTCAGTCACTTTTAGGAACTTGGGGTCCTAGTTTGGCTGGTATGGCCTTACTTCCTTCTATCATTGGTGCAGTTATTGTAGTAGCTGTTGTATCATTTTTTGTAGGTAAAAAGGCATAAAGTGTCTTTTTACTTTCAAAATATAATTTAAAATTTAATGATGTGAGGATTCAATATGTCAAAATCAAGAAAAATACTTTCCCTTATTTTCTGTATTTTAATCTTGACAATTTTGATTCCTGTTTTACTAGATTTTCATAAAGTTAGCGGTCTGGGGCTCCAGATTTTCGGTTGGAAATTATTCACTTGGAAGCAGATTCCTTTTGTGGGCTACTATCTTTCTAGGTATGTTTTCTGGGGCACTGTGGTTTTAGCAAGCTTAATCTTACTACTGATGTTAGTGATAGCTTTTTATCCTAAGAGACGTTTGGAAATTCAGCTAGCTGATGCGGATGGGAAACTGATGCTGAAAAATTCAGCCATTGAAGGGTTTGTTCGTAGTCTGTTAACAGAACACGGTTTAATTAAAGATCCTACAGTTTCAGTAAATAGCCGTAAAAACAAATGCATGGTTTCCGTTAAAGGAGCAATCGTTCCTTCGGAAAACATCATCAAGAGAAGTCAGTTGATTCAAGAAGAAATTGCGTCTGGATTGACAGAATTCTTCGGAATCAATCATAATGTCAAGCTTAAAATCTCTGTCTCAGACTTCAAGCCAAAAGAAACGGCTAAAAAAACTACTAGTCGTGTAAAGTAAGGAAGTAAAAAATGGAATGGTTTAAAAAATATCAATATCCAATCTTGTCTGGATTAGCAGGCATTATTCTAGCGTGTTTTATCCTATCCTTTGGCTTCTTTAAGACTCTTTTTGTCTTGATTTGCGCTACTCTAGGGGCAGGAATTGGATATTATATTCAAAAAAATAATATATTTAAATAATTAACTAATAAAGGAGTTTAACATGTCAAATAAAGATGTTAAGGATGTTGCAAAAAAGGAAGTTGCTCCAGCAACTCATGAAGTAAAAGGTGAATTGACTTACGATGATAAGGTCATTCAAAAAATTATCGGTCTCTCTTTAGAGAAAGTTTCAGGTTTGCTGGCTGTTGACGGTGGCTTCTTCTCTAACATAAAAGATAAATTGGTCAACTCTGACAATGTCACTCATGGTGTCAATGTTGAAGTTGGTAAAGAACAAGTAGCTGTTGACTTGAACGTAGTCGTGGAATATCAAAAGAATGTTCCTGCTTTATACAAAGAAATCAAGAAAGTCGTTGCAGAAGAAGTTTCTAAGATGACTGATTTGGAAGTTGTTGAAGTAAATGTCAATGTTGTTGATATTAAAACAAAAGAACAACACGAAGCTGACTCAGTAAGCCTGCAAGATCGTGTAACAGACGTTGCTGAATCAACAGGCGAATTTGCTTCAGAGCAATTCGAAAAAGCAAAATCTGGCATTAGCGGTGGCTTCTCAGCTGTTCAAGAAAAAGTTGGCGATGGTGTAGAGGTTGTTAAAGACGCTGCATCAAATGAAAAAGCTCGCGTTCGTTAATTCTCTAACTAAGATTAGGAATTCTCATATTCTTTCATCGCTTTAAAAATTGAAACTAATAACGGAGGTATCAATTATGTCTACAGAAGAAAAATTCAACCAAGCTAAAGGTTCTGTAAAAGAAGGCCTAGGCAAATTAACTGGTGATAAAAAAACAGAAAAAGAAGGAGCTGCTGAAAAAGTAGTTTCTAAAGTTAAAGAAGTTGCAGTAGATGCCAAAGATGCTGTTGAAGGCGCCATCGAAGGCGTTAAAAATATGGTTAAAAAAGACGATAAATAAAACCAATAGTTGATTTTCCTTATAAAAAGTCTTTGTTAGCTATAGTAACTAAAAAGAGAGAACATTTAATCCTGTTCTCTCTTTTTTGTGTATTTGGCTAGGAAAATTGTTCCTATTCCTTGTTTTTAGTTGGAGTTTCTTTCTTCTCCTTCTCCTTATCAATTTTTTGAAGTTCATGGTCATTTTTATATTGAATAATATACTCGACTATGTCTTTTTCGGTCAAGCGATCATTGGATAATTGAGAAATTTGAATTGAAAGATTTTTCAAACCATAATCGTTTTGTTTACTAAGAATTTCTTTCAATTCCTCATCTGAAAGATAGTTTCCTGAAATAGTTAACTTTAAAGTATTATTTTCTTTATCATATTTCTTTTTTAGGATTGTGTTCTCTTTAAACTGATCAGATAAGTATTTATTTATAGATTCATTGATTAAGGTCTCTCTCACTAAGGTAGTCGCTGAAACCAAACTTGGAATAATAAGAATAAGCGAAACTAGAATTAATATTTTTCGCATTTTATAGGCTTCTTGATTGTGTTTAATGTAATGATTTTTCACCATAGTTAAGCTCGTCCCAATGTATGTAGCAAGCATAATAAAACTACAGTTGATGAAAAATAAGTAGGATGCTCCTAACATAAACTCAAAGTTTCCTGTTGCTATAGCATAGCCGACAGTACATACTGGGGGCATAAGAGCTGTTGCGATAGCTACTCCAGGTACAATGTTATTTGCTTCTTTTTTTCGTGCTCCAATAACTCCAGCTACCCCACCCACAAAAGCTATAACTACATCCCAAATTGTTGGTGAAGTTCTGGCAATAATTTCTGAACTTGCATAAGAAATTGGAGAAATAAAAAAATAAACCGTAGATGCTAAGAGGCTTAACAAAACTTGAATAGAAAGAATTTTAAACGACTTTCTGAGCAGTTTCATATCTAGTATTGCTAATGAAAAACCAATTCCAATAATAGGTGTCATTAATGGAGAAATCAACATTGCCCCAATGATAACTGGAGTGGAATCCATGTTTAAGCCAATAGATGCAATCAACATTGCACATAACAAGGTAGCTAAATCGCTTCTTGATAAATCTAAATCATCGTAGAGCCTATCTCTAAATTCAACTAAAGAATAAAGTTTATCCTCTTTTAAAATTTTTCTCATAATAGTATTCCCCTTATTAAAGTCCTCTAAATTATAAATTCATGCAAAGCAATGAATGAAATAAGTGATATTCCAAATAAAATACCGGAAGAAGTATACAACCGCTATTTATTTTAACATAAAAATATTACGATTAGAATCTAATTTCTGAGAAGAGGTTTCTTAACATTCTTACTGGATTAAAAAAGCAACATATACTGAATTATTAACCAAATAACAAAACAGCATTAGTTTGTCACGGCCTTTTTTCTTTGTGTAACTACTTTTTCAAAATTCTTAAAATATTTTTGTATTTTTAGTGTGTAAACGCTTGCAAATATCTGGATAGAGTACTATAATAGAATTAAGGAAATAGAAAGAAAGGAAACCAAATTTATTCGCTTTTAAGTTTACTTTGTTGGTATAGTTGTTTGTAATACATAAGTAGTTGCTTTACTTGACATATTGGTTGAATTGTCAGACAGGCCTGCTTAGCTTGCCTGATTGTAACGATAGTATAGAAAGTAGAAGCTTTTAGATGGTTTTCAAACTTCGAGAATTCAATCAATAGTGCTTTATTATGTTATAGAGATTTCCAATGCTAAGATAAAAAGAAAATCATTAGCGGTTAAAGGAATTAAAAGTTTATAAAAAATAATAAAAACAATAAATCAAAAAATTGTTATTCAGTTACATCTTGGATGAACTGATTGCTCTCATACCAGCGAAGTAAACCAGACCTCTAGCCGAGTAAAGCTAGAGGTCGTTTTTTGCTACGATTGGCATGCCGTGTATCTGGGGTGAAAACCCTCTGGGAACTGTTTTCTTGTACTTTGCAAGTATAAGATACCGTTGACGGGAAAGGGCTTTCATTGTATATTTATATTAGGGATGATGATTGGAAAACAATTAGCAGTTAGGAGGGTATGATTATGCCGATTATAAGAAAAGTTCAAGTGTATCTTTTGCTTCTGTTTTTCTCTTTGAACAGTGTCTTGCCAAGTCAGATTGTCTTTGCGGAATAGTGGCAGAATGGTGTCTAAAGATTTGATTGACAAATACCGCTGGATTTCGCTGATTCAGTACAATGGCATGCGGGTCAGCAAGCGGATGCTCCGATACTATGGTGTTGACTGGTGATAAGCAATTTGCAAGACCATGTGAGCCAATAAAAGGTGAGAAACCCGAATATCATACAGCTTGATATTCGGTTTTTTGGAAAGGTAAAGAGAAAATGAAGCTGAAAAAAGAAAAATGTCGGCACCAGCTGTTTGACTATGAGGCCGACTATGTCATCTGCCCGGCCTGTGGTGAGCCTATTGCGGAGAATATACCGAATAATCCCAATTTCAAGCTGCAGATGATTCGGCGGAGTCGGAAGTATAAGAGATTTTTAAGGTGGAAAAAAGGTTATTTCTTTTTCTTGTTTTTAATATTATTTTTAATGTTATTCATTATCTTCAATTATCAATTCTTGGATAGTTTAGTGATTAAAAGCTACGGGATTACAGGTATTGATTCTTTTGAGCCTATTCTCAAATGGAGCTTCTACCCCTTCAAAGATGTTGTAGAGACAGCGGCCGTCCTCACTTTTATTCTTGCAGGACCTCAGCTTGATAGACGAGAATGGCTGAGACGCTGGCATCTTCAAAAGCATGCACATTACTATTTGGCATCATATCTGTATCCAGTAATCAGAGTAGCAAATTATATTCTGTTAATTTATCTAGGCAGTGAATTTTGGAGTAAGCTTATTTATTTAGAAGAGATGGACTTGTTGAATTATCACTTAGGTGGTCAGGAACTGATTTACGCTAGCGCGGTCTATGCTAAGGAAAATCTTCGCGGCCTCTACATTGTGCTGAGCCTTAATTTTCTTGCAGACTGCTGGCTCTTTTTCTACCAGCGCTTGGCTATACGGGTTAATCGATTTTAGGATTCAGGAAAGAGAGTAGATATGAAAAAAAACAAAATGCCGCCACCAACTGTTTGACTATGAAGCCGACTATGTCATTTGTACGGCCTGCCTCTTTCTGCCTCTGATCTTTCCTCGCCATATCGGTCTTTGGGTAGCAGTGATTGGAATTTTGACGACCTAAATCCTGCCCGGCTTTCTCAGTAATCCCAATCACAGTTTTGTCTCGGTTGATCTCAGCCCTATCGATTTTCCTCATTTGATTGAGCGGCTGTTTCTTCTGGACATTATCACTTTTGGGTAGAAGTTGATTGGGCTTTCCGAGCATTTCGGCAATGAAAATTTCTCCCCCCTGTCTGTCCTTCTGCCCTACACTCCTTGTAATAAGCTAGAACGTAGATTTTCAATGAGGTTTCTGCTTATAGAGGTAGCGCTTCCGATTCTAAGCTTGATAGCTAGCCTGCTGTTCTTTTTTGCTCATGCTCTGGCAACGGTCGGGCTGGCTTTCTTGGTTACAGCTGCGATAATGGTTTATTTTGTCCGTTTTAATCTGACTGGCAAAGCCTAACCCTAAAAAGGGACAGTTTGCTGCTGTTTCTTTTTTTACTGTCGGTGTGTTTTTTCGTGGTTAGAAAAATAGCTCCATTCTAAGTGACAATGGAAAAACAATTTTTCTTTGTTTTGAAAAAAGCTGAAAAAATGCTATAATAGGTTAGATATGCGAACCTTAGGTTTGCAAGACTGTAATTCGACTTGGCTAGCCAAGGACCGTTAGTAATAAAATAAAGAATCTCTGCTAAAAACGAGATTCTAAAAAATGAATAGGAGAAAAAATGAGCAAGAGCAATATTAAATTGATTGCTTTAGGCGGCGTACGTGAAAATGGGAAAAACCTCTACGTTGCCGAAGTGGATGATTCCATTTTTGTATTGGATGTTGGGCTGAAGTACCCAGAAAATGAACAGTTGGGTGTGGATTATGTCGTTCCCAACATGGACTATTTGTTTGAAAACAAGAAGCGGATTGCGGGTGTCTTTCTGACACATGGGCACGCAGATGCGATTGGTGCTCTGCCTAATCTTTTGGCAGATGCGAAGGTGCCAGTTTTCGGATCAGAGTTGACGATTGAGCTGGCTAAGCTTTTTGTTAAAAATAACGATGCAGTTAAGAAGTTCAATGATTTCCATGTGATTGATGAAAATACTGAGATTGAATTTGGTAAAACCGTGGTTTCCTTCTTCCGGACGACCCACTCGATTCCTGAGAGTTTGGGAATTGTCATCAAGACCAGAAAAGGCAGCATCGTTTATACAGGTGATTTCAAGTTTGACCAGTCTGCAAGCCCCTCCTACGCGACAGACTTTGGCCGTTTAGCTGAAATTGGCCGTGAGGGTGTTCTGGCCTTGCTCAGTGATTCAGCCAATGCGGACAGTAGCGTTCAGGTGGCTAGTGAGAGCGAGGTTGGCAAGGAAATCGAAGATACGATTGCCGACTGGGATGGCCGCGTGATTGTTGCGGCGGTTGCCAGCAACTTGTCTCGTATCCAGCAGGTCTTTGATGCAGCTGCTGAGACTGGCCGCCGAGTGGTTTTGACAGGCTTTGATGTTGAAAACATCGTTCGTACGGCTATCCGCCTCAAGAAGCTGTCCTTGGTGGACGAACGCCTCTTGATCAAGCCTAAGGAAATGTCTAAGTTTGAAGACCATGAGCTGATTATCTTGGAGACTGGCCGGATGGGTGAGCCTATCAATGGCCTGCGCAAGATGTCAATTGGCCGTCACCGCTATGTGGAAATCAAGGAAGGCGATTTGATTTACATCGTAACGACGCCGTCAATTGCCAAGGAAGCGGTCGTGGCTCGCGTGGAAAATATGATTTATCAGGCGGGTGGCATTGTCAAGCTGATTACCCAAAACCTACGGGTGTCGGGTCACGCAAATGCGCGTGATTTGCAGCTCATGATTAACCTGCTGCAGCCTAAGTACCTCTTCCCTATTCAGGGTGAGTACCGCGGCTTGGATGCTCATGCTAAGGCTGCCATGGAAGTCGGCATGCTGCCGGAAAATATCTTTATTCCTAAGCGGGGCAG
Source organism: uncultured Streptococcus sp. (assembly GCA_963533195.1). Classification (GTDB taxonomy): domain Bacteria; phylum Bacillota; class Bacilli; order Lactobacillales; family Streptococcaceae; genus Streptococcus. Next base: position 8,970 of record CAUSOG010000029.1, read on the forward strand.
CATCATGGAATATGACCATGGTGATTTTGTGCCGGCTGGTGCAGTATCAGCTGGAGATGTCATGATTGATGGAAATGCCATTGGTGATGTAGGCAATATTGTCCTGCGCGACCGCAAGGTCTTGTCTGAAGATGGTATTTTCATCGTGGCACTCACAGTTAACCGTAAGGAAAAGAAAATCATTTCCAAGGCTAAAGTACACACCCGTGGCTTTGTCTATGTCAAGAAGAGCAGAGATATTTTGCGTGAGAGCTCTGACATTATCAATAAAACAGTGGAGGACTATCTGGCGCAGGACAGCTTTGACTGGGGTGAGCTGAAGGGTGCTGTCCGTGACAGTCTGGCCAAATATCTCTTTGACCAAACCAAGCGTCGTCCAGCTATTTTGCCGGTCGTTATGGAAGTGCGGTAAAAATCTCAACACAAATACAAGAAAAGTCGGGCTTCGGCTTTTTCTTGTCAGGAAGATACGAAGGAGAAATGCGAATGGCAGTGATGAAAATAGAGTATTATTCTGAAGTTTTAGAGATGGAATGGGGTGTCAATATCCTCTATCCGGACGCAGCTCGTGTGGATAAGCCGGATGATAAAGATATTCCTGTTTTGTACCTGCTTCATGGTATGAACGGGAATCACAATAGCTGGCTCAAGCGCTCAAATATTGAGCGTCTGGTTCGCTCGACTAATCTGATTGTTGTCATGCCTAATACCAGCAATGGTTGGTACACCGATACTCAGTACGGTTTTAACTATTACGAAGCCATCGCTGAGGAGTTGCCTCGGGTGCTCAAGCGCTTTTTCCCAAATATGTCAGATAAGCGGGAGAAGAATTTTATCGCTGGCCTTTCCATGGGCGGATACGGAGCCTTTAAGCTGGCTCTCAAGTCTAACCGCTTTTCATACGCGGCTAGTCTTTCAGGGGCTTTGAGTTTTCTTGATGCTCGTCCAGATAATGCTGAGATGGCAACACCAGCCTATTGGCGAGGAGTTTTTGGAGACTTTAAAGATTGGAGCAGCAGTCCTCATTCGCTAGAGATCATAGCCAAGCAATCTGATAAAAAGACCAAGCTTTGGGCATGGTGCGGCGAAGAGGATTTTCTCTACAAGGCCAATCAGGAGACAGTGAAAAACCTGCAAGACTTGGGCTTGGATATTACTTACAGCCACAGTCCAGGTAATCATGAGTGGTATTACTGGGAAAAGCAGATGGAGAATGTACTGGCCTGGCTTCCTATTGATTTCCAGCTGGAAGAGCGCCTGTCGTAAAAATAGACTGTAAAGTCGTATTCTGACCTCAGAGTATGATATAATGATTACGTTTGAAAATCGGAGTGGGAATAATTCCCTGAAATACAAATAGGAGAATGGAACTTTGACAAAAGCGATTCGAGTGCGTTATGCACCAAGTCCGACTGGACTGTTACACATCGGAAATGCGCGGACTGCGCTCTTTAACTACCTCTATGCTCGTCACTATGGTGGAACTTTCATCATCCGTATCGAGGATACAGACCGTAAGCGCCATGTAGAAGACGGAGAACGCTCACAGCTTGAAAACTTACGCTGGTTGGGTATTGACTGGGATGAAAGCCCTGAGACTCACGAAAACTACCGCCAGTCTGAGCGCTTGGATATTTACCAAAAATACGTCAATGAACTCTTGGACAAGGGCTTGGCTTACAAGTCCTATGTGACTGAGGAAGAATTAGCGGCTGAACGCGAACGTCAGGAAGCAGCTGGAGAAACACCGCGTTACATCAATGAGTTTCTAGGCATGTCAGAGGACGAGAAGGCAGCCTATATCGCTGAGCGCGAAGCAGCGGGTGTCATTCCGACGGTTCGTCTGGCTGTTAATGAAGCTGGTGTCTATAAGTGGACTGACATGGTCAAGGGCGAAATTGAGTTTGAAGGCGGCAATATTGGTGGCGATTGGGTTATCCAGAAGAAAGACGGCTACCCAACCTATAACTTTGCTGTGGTTATTGATGACCATCTGATGGAAATTTCACATGTTATTCGTGGAGATGACCATATCGCCAACACGCCTAAGCAACTCATGGTTTATGAAGCTCTAGGCTGGGAAGCTCCAGAATTTGGCCACATGACCCTGATTATCAACTCTGAAACAGGCAAGAAACTGTCCAAGCGCGATACCAATACCTTGCAGTTTATCGAGGATTATCGCAAGAAGGGCTACCTGCCAGAAGCAGTCTTTAACTTTATTGCACTGCTGGGCTGGAATCCTGGTGGCGAGCATGAGATTTTCTCTCGTCAAGAATTGATTGAGCTCTTTGATGAAAAGCGTCTCAGCAAGTCTCCAGCTGCCTTTGACCAGAAGAAGCTGGACTGGATGAACAACGAATACATCAAGAATGCAGATTTTGACACAATCTTCGCTCTGGCTAAGCCGTACTTGGAAGGAGCGGGCCGTTTGACAGATAAGGCAGAAAAGCTTGTAGAGCTCTACAAACCGCAAATGAAGTCTGTGGATGAAATTGTTCCTCTGACAGACCTCTTCTTTGCGGACTTTCCAGAGTTGACAGATGCGGAGCGTGAGGTTATGGCTGGTGAAACGGTACCGACCGTGTTGACAGCCTTCAAAGAAAAGTTAGAAGCTATGTCTGATGCAGATTTTGTGACGGAGAATATTTTCCCGCAAATCAAGGCTGTCCAAAAAGAGACAGGAATCAAGGGTAAAAATCTCTTTATGCCGATCCGAATTGCCGTTTCGGGTGAAATGCATGGACCTGAGCTGCCAGATACGATTTACCTGCTAGGCCGCGAAAAATCTATCCAGCATATTGAAAACATGCTGAATCAAATTCAATAAGATAAACCAGCTTTCGAGCTGGTTTTTACTTTGCAAATTTTTGTTTTTATGTCACAATTGTAATAAGAAAATACCTTAAGGAGAGAAAAATGAAAAAATGGATCATCATCTTGATTGGAGGACTAGTAGCCTTACTCGTGCTAGTAACCTGTAACCAAAAGAAAGAGCAGACGAATCCTTCTTCCAACAATTCTAAAGTAAGTTCGACTAGCTCCGCATCTTCTAAAAAGTCTGAAAGAGGGGCCAATTCGAGCGAACTTGATGGTCAAGCGGATAATCAGGAAACTTCTGATACAGGCTCTCAGCAGAATTCGGAAACAGAAGATGAAAAATCTACCAAGGAAACTAGCAAAGGAGAGAAAGAGACGGCATCAAATTCTAGTTTGGATATGAAGGCTATTGCTTCTGGAGATTTTTCCAGCATGATTGGTACTTGGCAGGATGCCAAAGGGAACAGTTATACATTCGATGCGTCAGGTATTGAGTCAGATGTTGCCAAGCTTGAGACAGGAGATTACTCTGGGCCAGATGAAAATGGGATTTACCGAGCAGGGATTCGTTGGAAAAACCAAACCGGTGCTGCCTTTCTTATAATTCCAGCAGGAAAGAGTCTGCCAGCTGGGGAGACTGTCAACGGGACGGATCCGACTGATACCAGTCAAGATCGTTTCATCATTACTCAAAGCGTTTCCGAACATCCCGATGTTTTTTACCGCGTAAAATAGGAGTCTTGACAGACTCTTTTTTCTTATTTTGAGTCCAGTATATAATATATTGATTTTGAATAAAAATCGATAAAACGCTTTTATTTTAATAAATATTAAATTTTCTCTTGACATTCGCATTTTCATACAGTAGAATGTTTAAAAATAAAATGTAGAAGGATAGAGGTAATCGCATGGTTAAAGAGAAAGTCATTTTAGCGTATTCCGGCGGCTTGGACACTTCGGTGGCCATTACTTGGCTGGACAAGGATTATGATGTGATCGCGGTCTGTATGGACGTAGGTGAAGGAAATGATTTGGATTTCATTCATGACAAGGCGCTGAAAGTTGGCGCTATCGAATCACATGTTATTGATGTTAAAGACGAGTTTGCGGAAGACTACGTCTTGGTTGCTCTGCAAGGACACACCTTCTACGAACGAAAATATCCTCTAGTGTCCGCTCTGAGCCGACCTTTGATTTCTAAGAAATTGGTTGAAATTGCCCACAAGACGGGGGCGACAACCATTGCCCATGGCTGTACCGGAAAAGGAAACGATCAGGTACGTTTTGAAGTCGCTATCGCCTCCTTGGATCCCAGTCTCAAGGTGATTGCCCCGGTTCGGGAGTGGAAATGGTCTCGGGAAGAAGAGATTAATTACGCTAAAGCTAATGGTGTGCCAATTCCTGCAGATCTGGATAGTCCCTACTCAGTCGACCAAAATCTTTGGGGACGGGCCAACGAGTGCGGTGTCTTGGAAAATCCTTGGAATGAAGCACCGGAAGACGCCTATGATTTGACGGTTGCACCAGAAGCAGCGCCAGACAGCCCACTCTATGTAAATATTGACTTTGAAGCGGGCGTGCCAGTTGCTTTAGATGGTAAAAAGATGAAGCTGGCGGACTTGATTCTTGAGCTGAATGACTTGGGAGGACAGCACGGTGTTGGGCGGATTGACCATGTAGAAAATCGTCTGGTAGGGATTAAGTCTCGGGAAATTTATGAATGCCCTGGGGCGGTGACTCTCTTGGCTGCCCACAAGGAAATCGAGGATCTGACTCTAGTCAGAGAATTGGCTCATTTCAAGCCAATTATCGAAAACGAACTATCTAATCTCATCTACAATGGCCTCTGGTTTAATCCAGCGACAGAAGCCTTGATTGCCTATCTCAAGTCCACTCAGCAGGTGGTCAATGGCACAGCTAAGGTGAAACTTTATAAGGGGTCGGCGACGGTCGTAGCGCGTAAGTCTGACAATTCTCTCTACGACGAAAGTCTGGCTACCTATACTAGTGCAGATACCTTTGACCAGGATGCCGCAATTGGCTTTATCAAGCTGTGGGGGCTTCCGTCCAAGGTTCACGCAGAGGTTCAGGCTCACAAGGACAAATAGAAGGGGGCTTTCCTATGGCGAATCATAAACTGTGGGGCGGACGTTTTGAAGCCTCTCTGGAAGGCTGGGTAGAGGAGTTTGGTGCCAGCATCGGATTTGACTATCGTCTGGCTCCTTATGATCTGCAGGGCAGCCTAGCCCATGTCAAAATGTTGGGGCAGACAGGAATTATTGCTCCAGAGGAAGCGGCTGCTATTCAGGCAGGCCTAGAAAAGCTGTTAGCACGTTATGAGGCTGGAGAGCTTGAGTTTGATGTGCGTAATGAAGATATTCATATGAATATGGAGGCTCTTCTGACCGAGGAGATTGGGCCAGTAGCTGGTAAGCTCCATACGGCTCGCTCCCGTAATGACCAGGTGGCGACAGATATGCACCTTTATCTCAAGGATCAGCTCGGTCAGATTGCGGAGAAACTCTTGAATTTGCGACAGGTGCTGCTGGCCTTGGCAGAAGAGCATGTAGAGACCATCATGCCAGGCTATACCCATCTGCAGCATGCTCAGCCGATTAGCTTTGCCCATCATCTGCTGGCCTATTATCAGATGTTCAGTCGTGATAGTCAGCGCTTTACCTTTAATCTGGAGCATACGGATTTGTCTCCTTTGGGAGCAGCGGCTCTGGCGGGGACAACATTTTCGATTGACCGAGAGCTGACGGCTGATTTATTGGGTTTCAAAGGACTTTACCACAATTCCTTGGATGCGGTAAGTGATCGAGATTTTATCTTGGAGTTTCTATCTAACAGCAGCATTCTCATCATGCATCTGTCTCGTCTCTGCGAGGAGCTGATTAATTGGTGCAGCTATGAATACGGCTTTGTCAGCTTATCAGATACCTTTAGTACTGGATCTTCCATCATGCCGCAAAAGAAAAATCCGGACATGGCGGAGCTGATTCGGGGGAAGAGCGGCCGGGTCTATGGCCATCTCTTCAGCCTTCTGACGGTTATGAAATCCCTGCCCTTGGCCTATAATAAGGACCTGCAGGAAGACAAGGAAGGCATGTTTGATACAGTAGATACTATCCAAAAATCACTAGATATTATGGCGGGTATGCTGTCTAGTATGACAGTAAACAAAGAAAAAATGCTGGTTTCAACTCAGCAGGATTTCTCCAATGCGACAGAATTGGCTGACTATCTGGCCAAGAAAGGACTGCCTTTCCGGGAAGCCCATGAGATTGTCGGAAAGTTGGTGCTGGAATGCAGCAAGGTAGGCTATTATCTACAGGATATCCCGCTGAGCCGCTATCGGGAAGTGTCGTCGCTGATTGAGGAAGATATTTATCAAGCTCTTGAGTCGCAGGCCGCTGTACAAAAGCGGGATTCCCTTGGCGGGACAGGATTTGCACAGATCCGTCAGGAGTTGGAAAGAGCTAAGAAACAGCTGGAAAAGTAATAAGATATAGGGAACATCGCAAGGAAATTGCGGTGTTTTTTTGGTGAATCAACCTTTTAAATATTTGCAAAAACGGCGTCATAGCGGCTCTTATTGGCATTTTCAAAAAATATGGTATAATAGATATAATTTTGGTGGATGGAGTTGAGTTTTGAGAAAAAACTATCGCGTCAAGAGCGAAAAAGATTTCAATGCGATTTTTAAAAGAGGACAGAGTTTTGCTAATCGAAAATTTGTCGTTTACATGTTAGAAAAAGAGCAAAAGCATTTTCGAGCAGGAATTTCCGTCAGTAAAAAGCTAGGGAATGCAGTAGTTCGTAATCGTATTAAAAGAAAAATCCGCCATGTCTTAATGCAGCATCAGAAACAGTTAGTCCAGGCTGACTTCGTCGTTATCGCTCGCAAAGGAGTAGAGGAGCTGGACTACCACCAAGTTGAACAAAATTTATTACATGTGTTAAAAATTGCTAAACTTTATCAGGAAGGATTCATTTGTGAAACAGAAAAGTAAATTAGGGATTTTGCTGGTTGCCTCGCTGCTCTTTCTCACAGCCTGCGGCACCAGTCAAGTAACGGCCGATTCAAATGGCTTCTGGGAGAAGCTGGTCTATTTCTTTGCCGACACCATTCGTTTTCTATCCTTTGGTGGAAGCAAGGGGATTGGGATTATTCTCTTTACCTTGATTATCCGGACAGTGCTCCTGCCGGTCTTCCAATTCCAGACGACTTCTTCGCGTAAGCTGCAGGAAGTACAGCCGCATATCAAGCAGCTGCAGGAAAAGTATCCTGGTAAGGATATGGAGAGCAGAACAGCCTTGGCTGAGGAAACTCAAAAGCTCTACAAAGAAATGGGTGTCAATCCCTATGCCTCATTCATTCCACTATTTATCCAGATGCCGGTGCTCTTGGCTCTGTTTCAAGCCCTGACTCGGGTTGAATTTATGAAAACAGGTCACTTCCTCTGGCTCAATCTAGGAGCGACAGATCCGACCTTTATTCTTCCGTTGTTGGCGGCTCTCTTCACTTTCTTCAGTACGTGGCTTTCAAACAAGGCCTTGCCTGAGAGAAATGGCGGGATGACAGTCATGATGTACCTGATGCCAGTGATGATTTTCTTTTTTGCCCTTTATGCGGCGAGCGGGGTAGCCCTCTACTGGGCGGTCTCAAATGCTTATCAGGTGGTTCAGACCTTGCTGCTGAGCAATCCTTTTAAAATCATTGCTGAGCGAGAAGCCAAGGAACGGTCAGAGCGTCAATTGGAACAGAAAAAGAAACGTGCCCTGAAAAAAGCACAGAAAAAGAAAAAGTAAGTAAGAAGGAGGACTCTTGCAATGGTTATTTTTACAGGAGCAAGTGTTGAAGAAGCCATTCAAAATGGTTTGAAAACGTTGGATATTCCACGTATGAGAGCGCATATCACTGTTATTTCACGTGAGAAAAAAGGCTTTTTAGGCTTGTTTGGCAAGAAGCCAGCTCAGGTGGATGTCGAGCCGATTGCTGAGACGACAGTTGTCAAGGCCAATCAAAAGGCTGTAAAAGGTGTTCCCGAAGAGATTAACGCTCAGAATGAGCCTGTGCAGTCTGTCAGTGAAGCAACGGTTGATTTGGGCCGTGTGGTAGCTGCCATCAAGAAGGTCGAAGGGGAAGGCGAAGTTATCTCAGATGAGGTCAAGGCTGAAATTCTCAAAAATGACAAGCAAGCCAATACGATTTTAGAAGAGACCGGTACCATTGATCTTCTCAAGACAAACCAAGCTATTGATGAGGCAGTCGCTCAAGCAGAAGCGGATGATAGTAAGGTTATCTCTTTTGAACAAGCGGCTAAAGACAAGGCTGAGCCGACAGAAACAGAAGAAAGCTCTTTTGCTGATTTAGGCATCCAAGTCGAAGCAGACTACGATATTGAAGAAGTAGTTGAAAACGTAACGAACTATGTTCAGAAAATCGTTGATGAGATGGATGTTGAAGCGGGCATTTCCAGCAGCCACAACCGCCGAACTATCAACATGCAAATTGATACCAATGAACCAGGGCGCGTGATTGGCTACCACGGAAAAGTCTTGAAAGCTCTGCAGCTATTGGCACAAAACTATCTTTATAACCAATATTCTAAGAGCTTCTATATTTCCATTAATGTCAATGACTATGTTGAGCATCGGGCAGAAGTGCTGCAAAGCTATGCGCAGAAACTGGCTCAGCGGGCTTTGGAAGACCGACGTGGTCAGCACACAGACCCTATGTCTAACAGCGAGCGCAAAATTATCCACCGCATCATCTCTCGCATTGATGGCGTGACTAGCTATTCCGAAGGCGACGAGCCTAACCGCTATGTCGTTGTGGATATTGACAGCGAATAAAAAGAAAGCCAGCAGAGATGCTGGTTTTTGTAGTAATAAACCAGGAGAAAGAATTATGAAGAAGAGAGTTTTTCTAATTATTTTAGGGTTAGCATTACTTGCTGCCTGTGGTCAAAATAAAATAAAGAATCAGGAGAATACTCCTGATTCGAGTAAGCGTACATTGGACAAAGAGCAAAAGAGTTCTTCGATTTCAGTAGAACAAGATGAAAAATTATATGCTTCGACTTTGGATAAATTAACAAAAGATACTTCTGAAGGCCGTGCGCAGATATACACATTCTATGATATTGATAAAAATGGGACGAATGAATTAATCACAGGATATCATTCTGACGGGGCTTATTATTTAGCGGCTATTTATTATTTGAATCAAGGAACATCAACTTATTTAGCTCAATCAAAAGTAGCTTCAGCAGGTGGAAGTCGAGAAAGCGCCACAATATATACAGATGGAACAGTCTTTTATGCTCAATGGCATTCTCTAAGTCCTGATGCTAAGGGTTATCTTTATCGACTGAGATCTGATAATAGTGGTATAGATGTGCTAAAAGAAGCAGATTTTCAAATAGCAGGTGTAGATTCAAATTCTGAAAAAAGCGTAGATTCAGTTTTTGGGTTAGCTTCTAAAAAAGAAATTGATTTAGCTTCGTTGACTTGGAAAGATATTGAATCTTATCAATCAAAAAGTTCCGTAGGAGCAGAGGACAATCCAGAAATTTCAACTCAAATGGATTTATCAAGCATTCAAAACGGTGATTTCTCAAGTATTGAAGGTACGTGGAAAAATGGAAATGGAGAAGAGTTGACTTTTGATAAAAATGGTTTGGTGACTAATGGGCTAAAATTAGGAAATCAGTTTAAAATAGTCAACTCCTATTTAGAGGGTGGCGTATCCTATGGTGGTCCGGGTGCAGCGATATTATTTATTCCTGCTGGTGTAGATATGTCTATGACTTTGGATAATCAAAAAATAATGGATGCTTCAAATCGTAAGAGGGACAGGATTCTTATTACACAAAGTGTTAACGTTAATAACTCAGAAGTATTCTATTATAAAGAGTAAAAAAGAAAGGATTTTTTATGTCACTTTTTCCAGCTATTGAAAGTTATCTGCCTCATCAAGGGGCTAAGTATATATCTCCAGACAAGGCAGGGCAACTGCGTGAGTCTATGTTGGAGTTGAGAGCTAAGGGTCAGGAGGCACGCAAGGAGTTTGCAAACCTGGTCAAGGATTTTCAGAGCCGCTATCCTAAGCTGACCTTGGAGCGAACCAGCCAGTGGATGAATCAGGCGCAGATACTGCGACCCCATTTTTGGAATTATCTCAAAGGTTATGGGGAAATCACGGAGCCAATGTTTGCTCTGCGCTTGTATGGAACTGCGGAAGATTTTGGAGTGTCGCTGGAGGTGAGCTTCATGGAGCGCAAGAAAGATGAGTACAGCCTCGGCAAGCAAAATCGGGTCTTGGAGCTACTTATTCAGCCGCCAGCTTACTATTTTGCTCAAATAGATGGTGTGAGTCAGCGCTTTGAAGGCACTGAGGAAAATCGTCAGCTTCTTACTCAGCAGCTAGCGGCCGGTCAAGTTCGTAAGGTTTTGGTCAAATACGATGTTCCCCTTTCTCAGGCTGTTTCAAGAGAGCAGGTGCTGTCTCAGCTCCAGGAGGCCATGACAGCCTTGATCCCCTTTTACGAGGCGACTCGGACCATATGATTACGTTTACAAAGAGAAAGTTATTTAAGTAAGTATTGACAAAAGCCCTAGAATCATATAGAATAGTAAAGTATGTTTAGTAACTGATCACAACTAGCCGGCTAAACGAATACAAGAATCTAAGAGGAGGTATTCATCGTGAAACGTACTTATCAACCAAGTAAAATCCGTCGTGCGCGTAAACATGGTTTCCGCCACCGTATGTCAACTAAAAACGGTCGTCGTGTATTGGCAGCTCGCCGTCGTAAAGGACGCAAAGTTTTGGCTGCTTAATCCAAGCGATTTATCAAGAAACCAGCGGAGACTCGAGACCGCTGGTTTTTTTGTCTTAAAATTATGGGTGAAATTCAATAGACTGGCAGGAAAGTTCCTCTTTTTGGCCAGTGTCTTTATTTATGACTTCTACATACCAGTCTCCTTTGTAGCTAAATAGTTTGATAAATTGAACTTGAAGAGACTGCTCTTCATACTTAATTGGGAAAAATTCTTCCTGCCTGTGTAATAGAATATCGAGAATTATTCTCAGTTGAGAATTGCTGATTGTTTTTCTGACTTCTGGTTGAAGGATTTTCTCAATTTTTGTGATCTTGCTTAACTGCTGTTCTGAAATTGAGTTTTCAAATTTTTCTTTTAATTTTTGCAGGTCTATATCAAAAGGACACATATTGTAGTTTTCCAGAGTCAGCATGGAAAAATACAAGGCAGAAATTTCATCTATGGAGAAAATAATAGGAGATAACAAGTCGTTGCTAAGAATTTTATAACTGCCGTTTCGACCTAAGTCAGAATAAATTGGAATGCCTAGCGTTTCAAGGCTGGCAATATCACGAAGGGCAGTGCTTTTTGAAATATGATATCGATTCATAATATCTTTTAGATTGAATTGTCTTTTTTTATTGAGAAAAATAAGCATATCGTTAATTCTTTGAGATTTATTCATGCTAAACTCCATATTTTTATAAAATGGTTTCAAAAAATGACACCTTTTTATATTATACTAGTTTTAGAGAAAATAATAAAGGAGTCAAATATGAATCAATATTTTAAGACCTTATTGGCAGAACAGACAGAAATGGCCCTAGCTACTTCTGTAAAGGATATGCCAAATGTAAGAATTGTAAATTTTTACTATGATGAGGAGGCAAAGAAATTGTTCTTTATCTCATTTAAAAATAGTCAAAAAATTCAAGAGTTGGCAATCAATAATCGTATTGCTCTTACAACAGTCCCGAAAGGTGATGGGAGGTATATCCGGATTCAAGGGAGAGTCAAAGAAAGCCAGCTTTCTGTTGAGGATATAAGAGGCGTTTTTGTCCAGAAGTATCCTTATTATCAAGATATTATTGAGCAACATAGCAACTCCTTGCAACTTTTTGAAGTCTCTTTTTCTGATGCTTTCTTGGTTTTAGATAATAATCAAGTTGAGAAAATCAAACTATAAGGAGAAAATAGATGGTTGAGATAAAAAGATGCGATTGGGCTGAAAATAGTGAGCTTGAGAGAAATTATCATGACCATGAATGGGGGCGACCTGTGCATGACGAGCATAAACTCTTTAAAATGTTGATTTTGGAAGGTCAGCAGGCGGGCTTGAGCTGGCAAACTATTTTGTCAAAAATGGATGCTATGACAGAGGCTTATGACAACTTCAATCCTGAAATACTCTCCAACTATGACGAGCAGAAGATTGAAGAATTGCTTAGTGATCAAAGAGTGATACGAAATAGGCTGAAAATAAAGGCAGTTATAAAAAATGCTAAAGCCTATTTAAAATTAAAAGAAGAATATGGTAGTTTGGATTCTTATATTTGGTCTTTTGTAAAGAATGAACCGATTCTCAATTCATGGTCTCATATTGAAGAGGTACCCGCTCGAACAGATCTATCCGATAAAATTAGCAAAGAACTCAAAAAGAAAGGTTTTTCTTTTGTTGGTTCTACGACTGTATATGCCTTTATGCAGTCAATTGGCATGGTCAATGATCATTTGCTGACCTGTGATTTTAGAATATAATTATTTTTCCTTTGAATGAGAAAGGCGAATGGTCTATTATTGAATGCCGGTAAATGATATAAAAAGAGAATAAAACCAGAAAGAAATTGATTTTCTTTCTGGTTTTTTGTGTATAGTTAAGCACAGTTGCTTATTTTGCCACTGGTAAAAGTATTGGATAAAGATAGCAGAGCAAGGTAAAGCTTATCAGGGCGTAAAAGATACCGATGCGGATAGCTTGGATAGGTTTATAGAAACGAATCAGGGTCAGTAGGCACCAAACCAAGAGAACTAGGATGAACCATGCTGAGATCAAGCGCAGCGGTGTTGGTCCGTAAAGGTAGATGTAGATGCCAAATAATTTCCAGCCAGCTAGCAAGGCCAGTAGACCGGTAAAGATAAAGAGGATAGTAGCCGTGAATCGTGTCCCTTTCTGGTCCCAGAGTGGCTTTTTGGCAATCAGATAGAAGACGCCTAGGACTGCAAAGTTAAGGATAGAGACCCGAACCAGCTGCCAGAAGCCAGCCACGGCAACGGTTGAAGCATTCTGCGGAGAAATAGCTTGAGCTACTGTTCCGGCGCTTAGGAGCTGACCGAGCTCACCCAGACCTGTCAGGAAGAAGAGTGCATAGGTCAAGCACAGACTGCCGATGATAATGTAAGCTGCGAAAGCGGGAGCAACTCGCAAAGGGCGGATACTTGCTTGAAATTTTTTGTAGCTAAGTTTAGTATCTTTTTTGCCTAACAGACTGCCGGCTAGGAGGCCATACAAGTACAAACTGATAGGGACAGCCAGGCAGGCCTTGAAGAGAATCGTGCTGCTATCAAGACTTGAAAAGAGGGAGTCAAATAGATTCTCAATGAAATCAGCGGTATTGCTGAAGAAAGAGGCAAAGCTGTCTGAAACCTGACTCAGCTGGGACCAGACAAAGTAGACCAAGATTCCCGCGACAAAGAAGCTACTGACAATAATAGCGAGCTGTTGGGCTTTCTTTGAAGCCAGACTGTCAGAGCTGTCGTAAGAGTCCTGCTGCTTGCCTTCTATAAAGACTAGAATAGCAGCAATGAAATTTTTAAAGGGCAGGATGCAGAAGGCTTGAATGGCATCAAACCAGACCAGGATCCCCAAACGCCCCTGACTTAACCAGCCTGTGCGGGACAGAATATAGAAAGCGAATGAGATGTGAATGGCTAGAAATTGGAAAAATTCTAGCTGGCGATGAAGCCCCCAGAGACTTAAAGCCAGAGCTTGAGCTAATGTCATGATCAGAAAGCTTCTAGCCTCTAACTTGCTGTCAAGATTTTTTATCTGCAGTGATGGATAGGCCAATTTCCTGATTAGGGTTTCGCTTAGCAATATAAGACCAATTGCAAAAGGGAAAAAGGATGCAGTTTGATAATTAAAAAATATAGCAGAGTAAAAGTAAGTTAAGAGATAGAGAATCAGATAGCTGATTTTAAAGAGTCGCAGTTGCTTGTCCTCTAGGCCTGTGAAGATGGTCTGTCTTTCTGCTTCTGCGGGCAGACAAGGCTGGACATTCATCTCTTCTTGTGCTGGATATTCCATAATTATTTCTCCTCTTCATCGTCAGGGATATACTCCAAAATATCGCCAGGCTGGCAATCTAATTCACGGCAGAGAGCATTGAGTGTTGAAAAGCGGACAGCCTTGGCTCGATTATTTTTTAGGATAGATAGATTGGCTGGTGTTAGGTCAATCAACTCTGCTAAACGGCCAGCACTGATGCGTTTTTGCGCCATGACAAGGTCTAAATTTATCTGAATCATAAGACCTCCTAAATAGTGTAGTCCACTTGATTCTGCAGCTCAATGGCCTTGCCAAAGGCATTGCGGATGACACGGATAATCAGCGTCAAGATGCTACAGGAAACAGTGACTAAGAGCATGGGCAAATAGGCTGTCAGTCCCATAAAGAGGGAGATAAGAGCGACAGTACCGACTTCCCAGCCAAGATAGCGCATGTACTGAACATTTTGTGTGATAAAGACCTGATTTTTACCGATGCGGCTAAGGAGTCGATAGAGATGGACAATGCAGGCCAGTGCTAGGCAGCCTAGGACATAGCCGAGCAGCAGTAAGATCCAAAAGCGCGTCTCCCCTTGAAAGAAAGGAGAGGGAAATTCGATAACTAGATTGACGACCCAAGGTCCTAGGGCTATCAGGATAATGGAAGCAATAAATAAAAAGCTGATACTGATTTTTGTAAGTGTAATGCTCATATCTTCAGCAGTCTTTTTCATTTTGTCTGTCATAATTTCCTCCGACTAACGTTTCATTTCTTAGTAACTATAACACGGATATTATCGATAATCAATAAAAAACTATCGAAAAAAGATAAAATCAGTCTTAAGAACTAGATGAAATTTTCTAAAAAGTTCTTATTGTATAGATATGAATTTCTTGTCAGGAGATGAATAGAGCAGAAGACGATGAATATTTCGCCTGATTTTTGGTATAATGAAAAACAGGAATTGTATACTCTTTTTGGTTAGAAGTGGAGTATCTGTATGTAAGGAGGGAAGAATCTGTGGGTGTAAATCTTGTTCATTATCGTAGTAAGTTATATGAATTTCTCATGGTGCCTGCCATCGTTTCAAGGGATGATAAACATATGTGGAAGGATTTACGGCAGAATCAAAAGGAGCTGCTTCTTGATGTACAGCCGCACTATGATAAGCTCTATCAAGATTTGATTCCCTTAAAAAACGAGCTTGTTGCGGTTAGTTTGTTTGAAGGAGCTACGGTGGGACTGGCTCCGCTCCTCTACCTCTACTTGCTAGAAAAAGGAGAAGATCCGGTCGATTTGCATGACTTGTTAGAATGTTTGAAAAAACTAGATGCAGGGCAAATCATCTATTGCTTATCACTTAAGCTTTCTAAAGGGGAAGTTACTAAGGGACATCCTGAAGAGCTGCTGGCTTTTATAGAGAATAGTGACAAGTCTCCGGAAAATAAATGGTACTGGTACCAAGCTATTCAGCATCCAGAGAAGCTTCGGGACCAATTAGTTTCCTTGCTGGAAAGAGTGTTCGAGCTCTATCAGCCTATTTATGAGCAGTTTGAGCAGGAAGTTCTAGCTTTTGAACAAGAATTTAGCCTATCTGATGTGATGAATGGTGATGAGCAGAATGCCAAGCTCCTTGAACAGGACACACAAGTCTTTGTTCTGTCACCCATGTTTATTGACTCTTTTCTCGAAAAGGTTCCTGATTTCACTTCCTATTCCTTAGTCCTTTCGACGAGAAGTTCCCAGTTATCAAAGGCAGAATCGGAGCTTAACGATGAAACATTAGCTCTGACCTTAAAAACTCTTGGAGATGAAACCCGCTATAAAGTCTTGATTGAATTGATTCAACCGCATGCCAAGAATAAAGATATAGCTAAAAAACTGGGGCTTACAAGAGCCTCTATCTCATTCCATACGCAGAAGTTGCTAAATTCTGGCTTGCTAGAGCTTGTGATGGATGATGATTCTGTTAAATACACGGTCAATAAAGAACTGATTCGAAAGATTATAGAGAAGTTCAAACAGGACCTAACATAGTTTAAGAAGACCTGGATTCATTCTAGGTCTTTCTTTTTGTAAAATGAAAATCTAATAAAAATTTGACAATTAACTAATTTATTGTTATGATTTGTTAAACAAAAATCTAACAAGAGTAAAGGAGATGTCGTATGATTGTTTTTGCAAAAAATAAAAATTTTCGCCAGTTGCTCATCAATCAATGGATTTCAGGTTTTGGGGACATTGTTTTTTATTTGGCTTTGATGAACTATGTCTCCGCTTATTCTTTTGCTCCACTTGCGGTTTTATTGATTTCTCTTTCTGAAACGCTACCTCAGTTAATTCAAGTTTTTACTGGAGTCGCGGCGGACTTTCAGAAGAATCGTATCCATAAATACCTGCTTATACAGTTTAGTAAGGTACTCTTATATAGCTTGGTAACATTTTTGCTTCTTGGACAAGATTTCTCTTTCTTGACTCTGCTTGTGATTTGCTTGATTAACTTTCTGTCGGATAGTCTGAGTTATTTTTCAGGTGCCATGCTGACGCCGGTTTATGTAAAGGTGATTGAGCAAGATATGACCTCTGCTATGGGCTTTCGGCAGGCTAGTATGAGTCTGGTTCATATTTTGGGGAATCTAGCTGGCGGTTTTCTCATCGCTTGGATGAGTATCGGAGTTTTGGCAGGACTGAATGCTCTGACATTCTTGCTAGCTTACCTAGGCTTTTGGCATATTAGTAGAAGCTTACAGAAATTAGAACCCGAGTTTAGCAGTGCCAAGGAGCTAAATAAAGAGAATTATTGGCAGCATTTATTGGATTCTCTTAAGGTCTTACTGGGATTGAAAAACGTTGTGAGGTTGTTATTGGTTTCAACCTTTGGGCAAGTCACTCTGAATATTCTGACGCCAGTAGCGACTCTTTTATTGCTGAAAAGGCCTTTTTGGAATCTGCAGATCGGTCAGTCCATTGCCGTGTTAATTATTCTAAGTTCCGCTGGTCTGATCTTAGGGAACATTTTGAGTGGCAGTTTGCTAAAAAAACTTTCGACTAAGCTTGCTATGTATGCAAGCCAAGTATTTGAGGGCCTTATTCTTTGCGGTTTTTTCTGGCAAAACTTTTTACTTGTACTGATAGCAAGCTTTGCTTGCTCAGTTACAGTCGGTCTGCTGAGTCCAAGATTGCAGAAATCTGTATTCAGTATGATTCCAGAAGAAGCGATGGGAGCCATCCAGTCAGCTATTAATCTATTTAGCATGGCTGTTCCGAGTGTTTTATCCATGCTGTTAATAGCTCTTGCCAGCAGTTTGGGGATTGTTTATATTCTCCTCCCGCTTGTGTTAATGCTGGCACTGTCTTTCTACTTAATTATTCCAATGGATAACTTGAAGGCGGATTCGGATAGCTGTTGAATGGCAGCTATCTTAATTTTTCTGCTTTGAAGAGACTTCTGATTTTTTAGGTCATTTTTGGTATAATAAAGGACAGGAAATACAAGGAAGTAAAACATGAAGATTTTTGATACACACACGCATTTAAATGTGGAAGAATTTGCTGGTCGAGAGGAAGAGGAGCTGCAGCTGGCTGCAGAAATGGGCATCAGTAAAATAAATATTGTCGGTTTTGACCGATCGACCATTGAGCGCGCCTTGGAGTTAGCAGACAGCTATGATCAGCTTTATGCTACGATCGGCTGGCATCCGACTGAGGCGGGGACTTATGATGAGGCGGTGGAAGCCTATCTGCTGGGCAAGCTTCGTCACCCCAAGGTGGTGGCTCTGGGCGAGATTGGGCTGGACTATCACTGGATGACTGCGCCCAAGGATGTTCAGGAGCGGGTGTTTCGACGCCAAATCCAGCTCTCTAAAAAGCTGAATCTACCCTTTGTCGTTCACACACGTGATGCTTTGGAAGATACTTATGAGATTATCAAGAGTGAGGGAGTTGGTCCTCGAGGCGGTATTATGCACTCTTATTCTGGCTCTTTGGAAATGGCAGAGCGCTTTATCGAGCTAGGGATGATGATTTCCTTTTCTGGAGTGGTTACTTTTAAGAAAGCGACGGATATTCAGGAGGCTGCGCGGAGCCTGCCTTTGGACAAAATCCTCATCGAGACTGATGCACCTTACTTGGCGCCTGTTCCCAAGCGTGGCCGAGAAAACAAAACAGCCTACACCCGCTATGTTGTAGAGAAAATTGCTGAGCTTCGTGGGCTGCCTGTCGAAGAAGTAGCGCAAGCGACCTATGATAATGCAAAGAAGGTGTTTGGACTTGACTGAGAAGATAAAAATCCCTCAGGTAATCGTCGTTGAGGGCAAGGATGACACAGCCAATCTTCAGCGATTTTACCAAGTTGACACTTACGAGACGAGAGGTTCCGCTATCAATGAAGAGGACCTAGAGCGAATTGAGAAACTGCACCAGCTGCGTGGTGTTATTGTCTTTACCGATCCAGACTACAACGGTGAGCGTATCCGTCGAATGATTATGGAAGCAGTGCCAACTGCTCAGCATGCCTTTCTCCGCCGTGACGAGGCGGCTCCCAAGTCTAAGAGCAAAGGTAAGTCGCTTGGAGTAGAGCACGCTTCATTTGAGGATTTGCAGCAGGCATTGGCTGGGCTGGTCGGATATTTTGACGATGAAGATAATTTTGATATTAGCAAAAGCGATCTTGTGCGACTAGGTCTGATTATGGGAAGCGATAGCCGACAGCGTCGAGAGTATCTGGGTGAGGAGCTCCGTATCGGCTATTCTAACGGCAAGCAGCTACTCAAACGCTTGGAATTGTTTGGAGTGACCTTGGCGGAAGTGGAAGAAGTGATGGAGAGGTATGAAAAATGAACGAAAAAGAATATGATTTAGAACAAGGTTTAGAAGAAATAGGCGAACTTGTTCGCTTATCAACAGAGCAACAAATAGGTAAAGCTTCTCGTGCAACTATAGCAGAGAAGGCAAGATCTATTTATAAACAATGTCCTGAATCAGAAGGTATTGGATTGTCGTATGCTATGATTTTGCTCAATTTATCAACCGAGCAGTCTGAGTTGCATGAACTGGAGTGTATTGTTGATCAATTGCATGCCTTGCATGAAGACTTTCCAGACTCACCTGATATAGCATTGCATTATGCTATGATTTTGTTCAATGTATCACTCAAGCAGTCTGAGTTGCATGAACTGGAGTGTATTGTTGATCAATTGCATGCCTTGCA
>CAUSOG010000030.1:0-27516 GCA_963533195.1 uncultured Streptococcus sp.
CGCCTCTTCTTGCCTTTCTTTTTACTTTTTTAAGTAGTATAATATGTCTAAAAGTCAGAGGTTTTCTGGAAGGGGGTGAGGACATTTATGTCACAATTTATCTTGGTATTACCGGGCTTTTTGGCGGTACTAGTGCTTGTCATAGTCTCTGCCATTCGGAGAAAGCTTCGTTTTAAGAAACGTTTAGCTACTGCTTGGGGAAGTCGTGAGCGGGTGGATTGCCGGCCAGACAGTGAGTCCAGTCTATATGAGTCCTTTTTATTAGACGAAGAAGCTGGAACCTATGATAGTCTGGTGGACGACCAGACTTGGGGAGACTTGGACTTTTTTGATATTTTTCAGGATATTGATACAGCAGCTCAATCCAGTCTAGGTTCAGAGTACCTTTACAGCAAACTCCGTCTGCTACATTTCGAGGTAGATCAGGAATTTGATGATTTGCAGGCCTATTTGACCCAGCATCCAGAGGTGCGCAATCAGCTACAGCTGCTTTTTTCTGAGCTTGGCAAGAAAAATCACAATCAAGCTAAGAAGCTGATCTATAAACCAGCTCAGGCGAATCACAAGGGAAGTTTTTACCTGTTCTTGGCTGGGATTCCGCTAGTTTCCCCTTTACTCTATTTTATCAATCCTAGTCTGGGATATATAATTCCCATCATCAGCATGGCCTTTAATATCGTTTACTCCATGGCCACGCGCTGGTCTCTCGAGATGAAGTTGGATAGCATGGGCTATCTGGTACGGATCTTCTATATTGGTGAAAAGATCGCCCGCCTGCCCTTGCCCCAGCAAGCTGCTCTGAAAGAAGCGGTGGCTTCTTTTAGCCGAACACGGCTTTTTGGAGAAGTCTTTCGGCCCCAGTCGGGTGCCTCTGAGTTGGAGATTTTCTATCTCTATATCAACTCCGTCTTGCTGATACCTCAGTTAGCTCAGGCCTATATCTCCAATCGTCTGGTCAAGGCCAATCAACAGGCTAGGCAAGTGCTGGAGATTCTAGGTCACTTAGAGGCAGCGATTGCTGTACTTAACTACAAGGAAAGCCTGCCAATTTATACGAAGCCTAGCTTTACAAGCTCAGCTGGGATGAAAGGCAAGGGTCTCTATCACCCACTCTTAGAGCGGCCTGTCAGCAATGATTTGGACTTTTCTAAGAATATGATGATTAGTGGCGATAATGCTTCTGGGAAATCGACTTACCTGAGAATAGCAGCTATCAATGCTATCTTGGCTCAGGGGCTAGGCTTTGCCTGCGCAGAGAGCTTAACCTTGCAGCATGGTCATGTCTTGAGCTCAATGGATGTGACCGATGATATTGGCTCTGGGGATAGTTACTTTATCGCTGAGAGCAGGGCTATTGAGCGCATGATAGATTCCTTGGAAGAAGAGGGCTTGCACTACTTTTTCATTGATGAGCTTTTTAAGGGAACCAATACTGTTGAGCGGATTGGTGCAGGACTGGCAATCATTGATTGGCTAGCCCAGAAGCCCTGTCTTTATATGATTTCGAGCCATGATGTGGAGTTGGTAGCAGCCTCTGGTCAGCTCAATGCTCAATATCACTTTGACAGTCAATATATAGCAGGAGAGATTGTCTTTGACTATAAGATTAAGCAAGGCAGCGCTTTGACCAAGAATGCGGTTAATACACTAGAGAGCCTGAACTATCCAGAAGAGATTACGGATACAGCTAGGGAGATTATCACAGCCTACGAAGCCAGCGGCAACTGGAGCTTGCTGGAAAAGGGGCGGTCCAAATTGGATGATAAAGATAGGAATGGATAAAAAGATGACTGTAAAGATGATAGCGACAGACATGGATGGAACCTTGCTAGACGGACAGGGCCAGCTGGATTTGCCGCGTCTGGCTACTATTTTAGAGGAGCTGGAGAAGAGAGACATTCGCTTTGTGGTGGCTACTGGCAATGAAATCCCGCGGATGCGTCTGCTATTGGGAGATTTGGTAGAACGAATGACCTTGGTAGTCGCCAACGGAGCTAGGATTTTTGAAAAGAATCAGCTAAGCATGAGCAGCTTCTGGGAACCTGGATTGATTAGGGATGCGCTGGCTTATTTTTCCGGTCGTGAAAGGGAGCTTCAGCTGGTTGTGACCTCTGAAAGAGGCGGTTTTGTCCAAGAGGGGACAGAGTTTCCCTTGATTGAAAAAGTCATGACCAAGGAAATGGCTCAGCTTTTTTATAAGCGGATGAATTTTGTGCCTAGCCTTCAGGATTATCCCTTTGACAAGGTCTTGAAAATGAGTATGATGGTGGAAGAAGCTGCAGCAGTGGAGCATGCTCGTCTGATTAATCAGCATTTTGCTGGCCGATTGAGCGCTGTTGCCAGTGGTTATGGAGCCATTGACATCCTCCAAGATGGGATGCACAAGGCTTGGGGTTTGCAGCAGCTGATGGCTAAGTGGCAGATTCAAAGCTCGGAAATCATGGCTTTTGGGGATAGTGAAAATGACATAGAAATGCTTGAATTAGCTGGTATTTCTTACGCTATGGAAAATGGTGATGAGCGAGTCAAAGGGGTGGCAGATTACCTAGCACCGGCCAATACAGAAGCTGGTGTTCTACAGGTGCTTGAGCAATACTTAGAAGAGGAAAAAGGATAATGGCAGTACAATTACTAGAAGAATGGCTTCTCAAGGAGCAGGCAAAATTGCAGCAAAACTACAGAGAGCTTAATCAACTCTCCGTCAAGGAGCCAGACATCATCTTTATTGGAGACTCCATTGTAGAATACTATCCGCTCCAGGAGCTCCTGCAGACAGATAAAAGACTGATCAACCGTGGCATTCGGGGCTATAAGACTGATCTGCTTTTAGAAAACCTAGATGCCCATCTCTTTGGGCAGGCTTTGGATAAGGTCTTTATCCTGATAGGTACCAACGATATTGGCAAGGAGATGCCTCAGACAGAAACGCTGGCCAATTTGGAAGCCGTTATTCAGGAGATTTCTCGTGATTATCCTCTGGCTCAGATTCAGTTGCTGTCAGTCCTGCCGGTCAATGAAGCTCCCGCCTACAAGAGCACGGTCTATGTCCGCAGCAATAAAAAGATTCAGGCCCTCAATCAGGCCTATCGCCAGCTGGCTAACGCCTACATAAATGTTCAGTTTATCGATCTCTACGATGCTTTTCTGAACGGGGAAGGGCAGCTGCGCACAGACTACACAACAGACGGCCTCCATCTGACCATTGCTGGCTATGCAGCCTTGTCCAAGGTTTTGCAGGAATATTTGTAGTTTCTTCAAAAAAATACAGCTCTGTTTTGCCGGAACAGAGCTTTTTTATTTTCTTAAACTTACAAAAGTTTTCTGTGAATGATGCTTGATTTCAAAGGGGTTATGAAAATTATTATAAAACACATTGGACTTTGTGAAAAAAATCAGAGCATTGTGTTATGTAATAGTTCTATATCATCTTTGAGCATATTCTTATACAAGAGCGAAAAAACATGATAAATTGATAGAGTAAAGTTTCTTGAAGCGTTTTCATTCACAAATGGAAATGTTTTCAACAACTGAAAATTTATTTTATTGAAGGGGAGTTATTATCATGACTCAAGGAAAAATTACTGCATCTGCAGCAATGCTCAACGTATTGAAAACATGGGGCGTAGATACCATCTACGGTATCCCATCAGGAACACTCAGCTCATTGATGGACGCTTTGGCTGAAGACAAAGATATCCGCTTCTTGCAAGTTCGCCACGAAGAAACAGGTGCTCTTGCAGCGGTTATGCAAGCTAAATTCGGCGGCTCAATCGGGGTTGCAGTTGGTTCAGGTGGTCCAGGTGCGACTCACTTGATTAACGGTGTTTACGATGCAGCTATGGATAACACTCCATTCCTAGCTATCCTTGGATCACGTCCAGTTAACGAACTCAACATGGATGCCTTCCAAGAATTGAACCAAAACCCAATGTACAACGGTATCGCTGTATACAACAAACGTGTAGCTTACGCTGAGCAATTGCCAAAAGTAATTGACGAAGCTTGCCGTGCTGCAGTTTCTAAAAAAGGTCCAGCTGTTGTTGAAATCCCAGTAAACTTCGGTTTCCAAGAAATCGACGAAAACTCATACTACGGTTCAGGTTCATACGAGCGTTCATTCATCGCTCCTGCTTTGAACGAAGTTGAAATCGACAAAGCTGTTGAAATCTTGAACAATGCTGAACGTCCAGTTATTTACGCTGGTTACGGTGGTGTTAAAGCTGGTGAAGTGATTACTGAATTGTCACGTAAAATCAAAGCACCAATCATCACAACTGGTAAAAACTTTGAAGCTTTTGAATGGAACTATGAAGGTTTGACAGGTTCTGCTTACCGTGTTGGTTGGAAACCAGCCAACGAAGTTGTCTTTGAAGCAGACACAGTTCTTTTCCTTGGTTCAAACTTCCCATTTGCTGAAGTTTACGAAGCCTTCAAGAACACTGAAAAATTCATCCAAGTCGATATTGACCCTTACAAACTTGGTAAACGTCATGCCCTTGACGCTTCTATCCTTGGTGATGCAGGTCAAGCAGCGAAAGCAATCCTTGACAAAGTAAACCCAGTAGAATCTACTCCATGGTGGCGTGCAAACGTTAAGAACAACCAAAACTGGCGTGATTACATGAACAAACTCGAAGGTAAAACTGAGGGTGAATTGCAATTGTATCAAGTTTACAATGCAATCAACAAACATGCTGATCAAGACGCTATCTACTCAATCGACGTAGGTGACACTACTCAAACATCTACTCGTCACCTTCACATGACACCTAAGAACATGTGGCGTACATCTCCACTCTTTGCGACAATGGGTATTGCCCTTCCTGGTGGTATCGCTGCTAAGAAAGACAATCCAGATCGCCAAGTATGGAACATCATGGGTGACGGTGCATTCAACATGTGCTACCCAGACGTGATCACAAACGTTCAATACGACCTTCCAGTTATCAACGTTGTCTTCTCAAATGGTAAATATGCCTTCATCAAGGACAAATACGAAGACACAAACAAACACTTGTTTGGTTGTGACTTCCCTAATGCTGACTATGCGAAAATCGCTGAAGCTCAAGGAGCTGTTGGATTTACAGTTGACCGTATCGAAGACATCGATGCAGTTGTTGCAGAAGCTGTTAAATTGAACAAAGAAGGTAAAACTGTTGTTATCGATGCTCGCATCACTCAACACCGTCCACTTCCAGTAGAAGTACTTGAATTGGATCCAAAACTTCACTCAGAAGAAGCAATCAAAGCCTTCAAGGAAAAATACGAAGCAGAAGAACTCGTACCATTCCGTCTCTTCTTGGAAGAAGAAGGATTGCAATCACGCGCAATCAAATAATTCCTCTCGTCGAAAATCAAATTTTAAATTTGTAGACTTCATTCGAAGGTTTACTTCCGCCTTGTTTATTCTTTGATTTTCTTAGAGCAGAACTTGAAAAGATTGGAGCAATCCGGTCTTTTTGTGGAGGATAGTCAATGAATTTAAATCAATTAGATATTATCGTTTCAGATGTTCCTCAAGTCTGTGCTGGCTTGGAGCGTATTTTGGATAAAAAGACAGACTATGTTGACGACAGTTTTGCACAGTTCACGATTGGCAGTCACTGTCTCATGTTGTCCCAAAATCATTTGATTCCTTTGGAAAGTTTCCAATCAGGCATCATTCTTCATATCGAGATTGAGGATGTAGACCAGAACTACAAACGGTTGAAAGAGCTTGGTTCCGAGATTTTACACGGGCCAGCTGTAACTGATTGGGGAACAGAATCCCTTCTAGTTAAAGGCCCGGCTGGTCTAGTGATTGATTTTTATCGAATGAAATAGGTCTGTTTAACATAGAAAAAAAAGGCTAAAAATCCCTGACCTATGGTATAATAGGATGATATGACAAAAGACAATACTAGTTCAAACAAATTATACAAACTACTCTTAGCTTTATTAGGCTGTGTCTTGGGGCTATCGTTTCTGTTCATGATGCTGAAAGATGTCTCGTCCACTAACTGGTACAAGAGTCGATTTCAGGGGTGGCAGACCATAACGGCTGAGGTGAGCGGGTTTACGACCAGTCCGGAAAAACGATCTACACCCGCTTACTACCCTATTTATCACTACATTGTTGATGGCCAAACCTACCAGGGATTTTCAGACCTCTATCAAGATGAAGTGCCTAAGTCTGGGGAAACCATTAGCATTCTCTATAATCCCAAGTCGCCTGAGCAGAGCCAATATAAGAATGACATCCCAATCCCTGTCCTTGTACTCATGCCATTGCTGGGATTCTTATTATTTATGACATTGGCTGTCCTCTCTCTCTATCAGGCCTTTAATCCCCCACAGGGGCCAAAGTCGCAACCCAAGGCTGCAAAAAGCATCAGCATTGTTGAGGGAACGGTCCGTAAAAAGAATCCCATTGTGACCTTTGTTAGCCTAAGCATGGTTATGATAGTCCTTACTTATATTTGTATTACTGAAACAGGGCAATTCAAAGTTGTATTTTATGGTTGGAAAACTACATCCGCTCAAGTCCTTGACTATGATGTGTATGAAACTGGAGGAAGAAGAGGAGGAGGTGGTGGAGGATTAAGTCTTTATAGTAGCATCTACCAATATCAAGTAGACGGCGTGGCTTATGAAGGCCATTCTGTTCTCGGTAGATTTACACAACCCAAAATTCAAAGTCAAATCTCTATTGCCTATAACCCTGAGTATCCCTATCAGAGTGCTTCTAGTGAAAACCATCATTTCTTTTATATAGTCTTCTTGCCTGGCTTTAGTCTATTGCTAGTCGGCAAGATTCTCTCTCTAATCATTGCTGCTTGGATAAAGAAGGCTAGACTCGCTCAAGCCAGAAGACTAGGGCCTGTCTATGACGGTTATATTATCGATGTTATTCCCGCTGAACAGTTTAGAGAGTATAATCCGTTGCATGAGATTTGGCTTGAATTTGATATTAACCAAGTGCCCTATCAAACCAGCATTTGCCTGCCCTTAAGAGAGCATCATTTTATCTCTTACAGCCAGAATCCTAGACCTATCCCAGTCTATGTGGATCCTCATGATGATAGCCAGTTCCTGATAGATGACAATGATATCTATGCCATCACAAATCAAATACAGATTAGTTAATTCCCCTCCTAATTCCAGCTCCCTCATCATTGACTAGCAACTGGACGTCCTACCGTCTTGACCTCCTTTGAGGTGCCTCCACATGAGCTGAAGAGTATCGGGAATGCTGAACCTCACAGACACCATAGAACTTGGAATAGTATCAATTTTCCGTAGGATGTTAGAAGTTTATTTGCTGATTGTTTATTATAATATAAGAAAAACGTTTAATTGATAAGGAGGCAAAAAGATGACTGAAAAACTGACTTTTCCGGATGGTTTCTTGTGGGGCGGAGCGACGGCTGCCAACCAGTGCGAGGGCGCTTATGATGCGGATGGTCGTGGGCTGGCCAATGTAGATGTGGTGCCGATTGGTGAGGACCGTTTGGCCATCATCACGGGTAAGAAAAAGATGTTTGACTTTGAGGAAGGCTATTTCTACCCAGCCAAGGAAGCTATTGACATGTACCATCGCTTTAAGGAGGACATTGCTCTCTTTGGCGAGATGGGTTTTAAGACCTATCGTCTGTCCATTGCTTGGAGCCGGATTTTCCCTAAGGGGGATGAGCTGGAGCCCAATGAAGCTGGCCTGAAATTTTACGAAGACCTCTTTAAGGAATGCCACAAGTACGGTATTGAGCCCTTGGTGACCATTACTCACTTTGACTGTCCCATGCACTTGATTGAGCAATATGGTGGTTGGCGAAATCGTCTCATGCTGGAATTTTACGAGCGTCTCTGCCACACTCTCTTTACCCGCTACAAGGGCTTGGTCAAGTACTGGCTGACCTTCAATGAAATTAACATGATCCTCCATGCACCCTTTATGGGGGCTGGGCTCTGCTTTGAAGAAGGCGAAAATGAAGAACAGGTCAAGTATCAAGCAGCTCATCATGAGCTGGTCGCATCAGCTATTGCCACCAAGCTGGCTCATGAGATTGATCCGGAAAATAAGGTCGGCTGTATGTTAGCGGCGGGTCAAAATTATCCTAACACCTGTCATCCACGCGATGTATGGGCTGGTATGGAGGAAGACAGGAAAAACTATTTCTTCATTGACGTGCAGGCGCGTGGTGAATATCCCAACTACGCCAAGAAAGCTTGGGAGCGCGAGGGCATCACTGTCGAAATGACAGAAGAAGACCTGCAGCTGCTCAAGGAGCATACGGTGGACTTCATTTCCTTCTCATACTATGCTAGTAGAGTAGCTTCGGGCGATCCTAAGGTCAATGAGCTGACCGAGGGCAATATCTTTGCTTCTCTCAAAAACCCTTATTTGGAAAGCTCTGAGTGGGGCTGGCAGATTGATCCTCTGGGCTTGCGCATTACACTAAATACCATCTGGGATCGTTATCAAAAGCCCATGTTTATCGTGGAAAATGGTCTGGGCGCAGTGGACACTCCGGATGAAAATGGCTATGTGGCTGATGATTACCGGATTGACTATCTGGCGGCCCATGTCAAGGCCATGCGGGAAGCCATCAATGAGGACGGCGTGGTGCTGTGGGGCTACACGACCTGGGGCTGTATCGACCTAGTATCAGCCGGTACTGGCGAGATGAAGAAGCGCTATGGCTTTATTTATGTGGACCGGGACAATGAAGGTAAGGGAACATTCAAACGTTCTAAGAAGAAATCCTTTGACTGGTACAAGGAAGTCATCGCGACTAACGGAGCATCTGTGAAATAGAAAAAAGGCTGAGATATGAATGTCTCAGCCTTTTTCAAGGATGTATGTTTTATAGGAATTTTAGTCTAACTGAATTTTAAATACTTTTCAAGATTCATTATTTCAAGAATTCTTTTATTTGCTGGGCAATTTCCTTTGGCTTTTCGTCATGGATATAGTGGGAGCTTTCTAATGTCACAAGTTTGGCTTGGGCATTCTGCGCTACAAACTCTTCTTCCAACTTAGGAGTTTCTCCGCCTTTCTGGACAGCCGCAAAGATAAGAGTTGGAATCTGGGGCACGGGTTCTTTGTTAATTGTTTCAACATTTTTCTTCCGATTCTTGACTTCGTTCATGACCGCCTGGGTGATTGACCGCTGGTGGAACAAGGCTTTAAAGACAGCTTTTTCCTGATCATTGAGAGCCCCAGACTTTATGGCTGGGCTGCTATTTTCATCAAAGAAAATCGGCAGGCGAGCCAAGCCTAGCATTCTCCCCATCTGGATAGTCTGATAAGAACCATAAAATTTCTGCTGGTCGGCCACATCTGTATGAGGCATGGTCATATCCAGCCCGATAATAGCTTCTACTTCTTCTGGGTAATGATTGGCCCAGTGAATCGTTTCTAAACCGGCAATCGAATGTGGTACCAGGACATAAGGACCGGATATCTTAGCAGCTTTGAGGGCCGTACGTGTCTGCTCCACTTGTCTATCCAATGAGCGGTCATCGTTTCCATCATCGCTGTAACCATAGCCCAGACGTTCTACCACGACGATACGATAATCATCCTCCAGCTTGGAATAAAGAGCTTTGAAATCCAGCACCGGAGCATTGGTGCCCAGTCCTGCTAGAAAAACCAAAGTCTTCTTGCCCTTGCCAGCAGTGTAGACATTAAGCTTCTTACCTTCTACCTCGACTAGCTGACCAATCGGCTTCTCAATGAGTTTGCTTTCCTGAGCTATTTGAAAGCGGTGATAGAGAAAGATAGCCAATAAGGTCAGAGCTAAGACTCCTACCAGCCAAGTGATTGTTTTAAGGATAAATATAAAGATTCTTTTCAACATAGAGATTCCTTTCTGTTCATCATATTTTAGACTCGCATACTTTTATTTATAATCTTTACTTCAAGCGGTCGTATAGTGATTTACACTAAAAGCGAATAGAAGTTTAATCAGGTAAAGTGATAAAAGAGCTGTCATACTGATTGGCAATTTACTGTAACTAATAAGAAGAATGCATCCCAACCCCGCCATAGAAGCACCAGTTAATGCTTGCTCCCTGCAATCTTTCAGTAGTTCGCTAACAAATAGAGCGCCTATCATTGCACCAAGCCAGACCATAGTAGAGGTTAGTAAAGATTGATTAAAAAGTAGAGCTAGAAGTAAGGGCTGAATATGAATCAGGAGGAAAATACATCGTCGTTTTACAGACTCCTGATAATAATGATTAGTCCCTTGAGATAAATTAGCAATCACTCCGCCGCTGATATCTACAGATAAGAGGCAAAAAGTGATGATTTGCCATAATGGCCAATTCTGATCTGGCAAGGAAAGACACCAGAGTAATCCAGTTACCAGAAAAGAGAAGGTCATCGTGATAGCTATGGTTATCAGGCTTGTTTTCCGTCCAAATAGTTCCTGTAAAAACTTAGGTGTGCAAATATCTCTCAATATTTTATTCCTCCCTGCCCCATGATAAATTCTATCTGTTCCAATCCTTTTTCCATTAAAAGTGATGGTGGCATATCCGTATAAAGATATCGGATTACCAAAAGCCCTAAATTGTTATAAAGTATTTCCAGCAGGAGGTCGATTGGGTAGTTTTCTGGCAGTAGATGAGCCTTGCTTTCCAAGTAAGTCTTAATTGATTGAAGATATTGACTATCAAGATACAGCAAGTTGCTCAAATATTGACTGGAATCAGTATCAGAGGTGAGAATTTGAAAAATGCTCTGCCAGTCGGATTTCTCAACTTCAGTTATAGTGCCAACATCAGATATAATCTGCTTTTTAATACTTGCCACAAGCTCTGTATAAGTTTCAGCATTTTCATCAAATTTTGTAGTCAGCTTAAACTGCTTCTGGATGACTATTTCAATAAAAATTTGCCCCTTGCTTTTAAAATAATTATATAGAGTTCCAGTAGCTATATCACAGACTTCTGCAATCTCTCGCATAGAAACTGCTCCAAAGCCCTTAGAGAGAAACAACTCCCCTGCCACTTCTAAAATAGCTTGACGATTCTTCTCTTTTTTACTTACTTTCATTTTTAAATCCCTTTTTAATATGAATGTGTTCATTTTATGAACTTGTTCATATTATAGTAAATAAAAGATAAAAAATCAAGAAAAAACTAAATACAATTTAGTGGTCAAAAAATAGAAAGCCAGAGAGACCGGTCAGGTGTGTCTATATTATTGTTTCTGTCGCGACAGAGTTGGAAATAGCAGCTAACAAACATTAGATATGTCTGATTGAGTCGCAAGGCCAAACTTAAAATAGCAGAATAAAACTAGGTCACTTTTTGATTTTCGGTGAGTATTAGTCGCTCAGTTATGCCTTTGACTTCTCATAGAATTTTTGAAGAAGATTATGAAATAGGGAAGGGAATTCAGTTTTTTTCTCTTGCAATATATTTTTCATAATAACGATTGCTATCAAAAGGATAAGGGGTCTCTTTTGATTTGAACAGTTGCTCAGGGATAAGAACGACACTGCTTACAAGAACTGTTCCACTGATAATGGCTAAAATGATTATTGGTAAACTGGGGAGATTTGTAGGATACTGGATCAGAACATAGTAGAGAGCATGAAGCGTAAAGATAACCGCTGTCGCAAAACCTGGGTTATAAATGGTTCTTTTTCCAACTGTACGAAAACGTCGGTACATACTGAACCCAAAAATCAGGTGGCCAATCATTTCAAAAAAGCAAAAGATAAGATTCCAGATGACAATGATCTGATTGACACCATAGAAAAGACAGACAATACCAATTAATTCAGCTAACATAATAGTCAGCATATCAGAAAATTGATTCATAGGATAGCGATCGGGCTGTTGAGAGCGCCGAAGCATGTTGTAGTTATAATGAAAACCGCCAGGAAATCTCCATTCCTCTAGACAGTGCAAAGGGAGCATGACATAGATTATAGCTACAAATCTGCTTCCAGCATCTAGTGTAGTCCAATTTGTGATAAGATATAAGAGAATACCGATTCCCATAGCAAAGAGAATGGGAATCCAGATTTTTAACCAAACAGAAATCAGTTTGAACATAACAATACCTCATTTGTATAAGATAAGTCTAGTATAGACAAAATCTGCCATGAATGATACCAACAATTTTGCCCAAAGTGTCCGAAAGGAAAGTCATGAGTTTGTTATTTGCATTAGAAGAAACCAGAGAATTTTTTATGGAAGCTTTTCTCAAGGCTTTACGCGAAAAGCCTTTAAATAAAATATCAGTAAAAGAACTTTGTCAAAGGACGGGTTATAATAGGTCGACATTTTACTACTATTTTGAGGATGTTTACGATCTCAGGAAGCAAGTGGAAACCAATTTGATTCACTCTATCATTTCTGAAATCAGTCTGCAACCAAATCTGACAGACGAGAAATTTATAAAATCGTTGATTACTGTTCATAAAGTCTATGGTGAAATAATCGTATTTCTAAACAGAGATTCTTCCTTTTATGAATCTTACAAACAAGCCTTGCAACCTCATTTGCTGGCATTTTTAAAAGTTGAAAAACTAAATACAGAATTAGACTTGATTTTTGATTTTGTAATGGGAGGGATTTTCGCGCTGCTAGAAAAATATGCCAGGCAGGATATTCCCTTAACAGTTGAGGAACTAACCCTCTTTATTCAAGAACAAATTAACAAATTATCAGTTTGGCATTCATACTCAAATAATGAAAATTCACACTAGGCAGGAATAACTTGAGTATGAATCAAAAAACGTATGACATGTTACTATTTGATAGCTAAGCATATGTTTTCTCTTTCTCACCTATCTATTCTGTCAACCTGACACTGCTTCTCTACATCTTCCCCTCATACCTCCAAGCAGCTAATATGGAG
This sequence comes from uncultured Streptococcus sp., assembly GCA_963533195.1. GTDB lineage: Bacteria > Bacillota > Bacilli > Lactobacillales > Streptococcaceae > Streptococcus. The sequence continues at coordinate 12,860 of CAUSOG010000030.1, forward strand.
GACATCATATTTTTCCAAAAAGCCAAAGCCCACCTTCCCAAAGGAAGGCAGGCAACTTATATCAAAGCACCCACCACTGGTAAAGAGACCAGTAAAGGATATTAGCGACCACTGCCAAAGCAGATAGACTGGTCATGGCCGTCAGGAAGAGGCGACCCTTGCTGAGCTTTTCTCTGGACTTTCTGAAAAGCGGCAACAGAGCAGTAGCGGTTAGCAGGAGTCCCAAGGCAGCAAAGAGCATGTAGCGCCAAGGAGCTAGAGAATCAAGGTCATCTGACATCAAAGGTATCATAATCATTAGCATGTTTAGGGGAACAGCCAGAATACCAAGAGAAGTCAGTAGATTCCAGACCTTCCAAGTGCGGTCTGTGCGCTCAACCGTTTTTCGGGAAATCAAGCGATAAGCTCCTAATAAAAGGCTGATGATGAGCGTTCCAAAACTATAGACAATTCCAAGGATGCCTAATCCTAAGATGATATAGTCCTTATAGAAGTCGAAAGCAGAGATTTTCTCATAGTCCACCACAGCGACGGGAATTGTAATCCTTCCCTTGCTCTTATAGATAGTCCAAAAATTGGTACTCAAGATTCGGTTCTGAGCAGGATTGTCAATCTTCTCTATTGAGGGCGTCATGAGTCTTAGAAAGGACAGGGGGCCATGGAGAAAGGTACGTGGAGAAAGGTAGTAGCCTGATGTAAACTGCTTTTGTGTATCTTCGTCAGCTGTTTTACGTCTTCCGAAAACCAGTTCAGGCATTTGGTAGTTGTAATTCTCTTCCATGCTTTGATTGGTCATGACTATGTAGCCGATGCCACTTTCCAAGTCTAGCATGAGACGAGAGCTGAAACCATCAGTATTGCCGCCGTGACCAATGATGCTGACTCCGTATTCGTTGATCCAGAAACCGTGGGCATTGCGGGCAATGTCTGTACCTGGATAGGTCGAAGTAGGATTGTAGAGAGTATTCCAAGTTTCTGGACGTTCAAAGAGAACCTTGCGCCCCAGCAGAGCCTGAGCAAATTTCTGTAAATCCTCCAAGGTACCGGCTGCTTGGCCAATTGAGTAGAGACCATACTCATAAAAAGCTGTCCCTAGTGAATTTCCCTTTGTATCATAGGCCTTAGATTCTTGACGTTTTTTCTGAACATAGGGATTATCAGATAAGTCCGGTAGGAGAGCTGTCTTGTCCATGCCAAGCGGCTGGAAGATATGCTCGTGGGTATAGTCAGCAAAGGTCTGGCCGGAAATCCGCTCGACAATCAGAGAAGCGAGCCCAGCACCATAGTTGGAATAAGAGGTTACTGTTCCAGGTTCAAAGGACTGGACAGGCTGGAGCATGCGTAGATTTTCCTCTATATTTTTATCACCTTTTGTGTAAGATAGAGATTCATCAAATCCCGTCTGATGATTCATGAGATCCAGCATCGTGATAGCTTTGTCGAAGTGCAGATTTTTAAGAAAATTCTCTGGCAGATAGGTCTTGATATCTTCCTCTAGGTCAATCTTTCCTTGTTCCCAGAGTTGCATGACAGCTATCCAGACGGTCAGCTTGGTCACAGAGCCCCATTCAAAGACGCTGCTGTTGTCAGCTTTGATGCCTTTTTCTTTATCCATATAACCGAAGTTGCCTTGGTAAATGGTGCTATCCTTGTCAAAGACTGCCGTTTCCATAGCGGCAGTTGTCTTTTCGTGCTCCTTGACATAGTCTTGGATTTTCTGGCCAACTTGGTTGCGGTCAATGCCAGATGGGAGTTTCTGCTCTTCAGCCAGTGCGGTAATTGGTCGAAAGAGTCCTAAAGTCAAAAGAGTTAAAAGGATTAGGGAAAATGTTTTTTTCATAGCTGGCTCCTTTCATATTAGAATACCTACCACTGATATAGAGACCAATAGAGGATATTAGCGGCCACTGCTAAGGCAGATAGGCTGGTCACGGATGTTAGGAAGAGGCGGCCTTTGCTGAGCTTTTCTCTGAACTTTCTGAAGAGAGGTAACAGAGCGGCTGCGGTTAGCAGGAGTCCCAAAGCAGCAAAGAGCATGTAGCGCCACTGAGCGATTTCGCTGAAATCTCCTGAAGTTGCTGACATGAATAGCAGAAAGAGATTGATTGGAACTGTCAAAATACCAACAGCTGTTAGGAGGTTCCAGACCTTCCAAGTGCGGTCTGGCTGGTCTTGTTTCTTACGAAAGATAAGCCGATAGACTCCTAGAAGCGGGCTGATGATGAGCAGGCCGAGGGCGTAGATGATACCAAGTCCGGCAAAGCCTAGAACAACATAGTCTTTAAAGAAATCAAAGTCAGAGACTTTCTCATAGTCTGCGACAGCCACTGCGATACGGGTCTTGCCTTGGCTCTGATAAATGGTCCAGAAGTTGTTTGGCAATCGCTGATCGTCAGATGGTTCCTGCAAGTAGTTTGCGGAGGCTGGAATCATTTTAAAGATAGCCAGAGGCCCTTGATTAAAGTTACGCAGAGTTCGATAATAGCCTGGACTGAACTGCTCTTGGGTTTCCTTACTGGCTGTTTTGCGCGGTCCAAAGACGAGCTCTGGCATTTGGAAATTATAATTTTGCTCTGTACCTTGATTGGTCATGACGACATAGCCGATACCGTGCTCCAAGTCCAATATTATCCGTGAAGTAGAGCCAGCTGTATTTCCGCCGTGGCCCAACACAGTAGTACCATATTCGTTGGCCCAAAAGCCATGAGCATTGCGGATGATATCCGTGTCAGGGTAGGTGGAACTGGCAGTATAGAGGGTGTTCCAGGTCTCTGGGCGCTCAAAGAGCGTCTTGCGAGCCAGCAGGGCTTGGGCGAACTTCTCCAAGTCTTTCAAGGTGCCAGTAGCCGCTCCGATAGGATAGATGCTAGTGATGAAATGGTCCTTGCTCAGTAAGTTTCCTTTAGTGTCGTAACCTTTGGTTTCTTGACGCTTTTTCTGAACGTAGGAATTGTCTGATAGATCCGGCAAAATAGCCGTTTTATCCATGCCCAGTGGTTGGAAAATATGCTCATGGGCATAGTCGGCAAAAGTCTGACCAGAGATCCGCTCGACAATCAGAGCAGCCAGGCCAGCACCGTAATTTGAATAAGCTGTGACTGTACCGGGTTCAAAGGACTGGATAGGTTGTTGTTCTTTAAGGATTTCTTCGATACTTTTATCTTCTTGTAGGTACATGGTTACCTCATCAAATCCTGCCTGATGACTCATCAGATCCAACATGGTGATAGGTTTGTCATAGCGGAGATTTTTGAGGAAGCCCTCTGGCAGATAGGTGCGGATGTCTTCTTCTAAGTTAATCTTACCTTGCTCCCAGAGCTGCATGACAGAGATCCAGACGGTCAGCTTAGTCACGGAACCCCATTCAAAAACGCTATCATCATCAGCCTTGATGCCTTTTTCCTTATCCATGTATCCAAAGTTGCCTTGATAAATGGTACCATTCTTGTCAAAGATAGCAGTTTCCATGCCAGCTGTTGTTTTTTCATGTTCCTTGACATAGTCTTGGATTTTCTGGCTGATCTGGTCACGTTCGATACCAGATGGCAGCTTTTGAGACTCCTCAGCCGATGCAGTAATTGGCCGGAAGAGTCCTAGAGTTATAATCGTTAAAAGCGTTAGAATAAATGATTTTTTCATAGCATTTCCTTTCTGTTCAACTTTAGTATTCACATAAGCTGAGTTCAGATAGTCGGCGCAGTCTCCTTTTAATTTAGAATCAGGTTATTCTTGTTTCATTGGTCATAGGATTTTCTCCTTTGCAGAATTATGCAGACGAAGCCCATCTCCCCTAAGGAAGACAGGCTCTTCATCATAATGCCCACCACTGGTAAAGAGACCAATAAAGGATATTGGCTACGATGGCCAGTGCAGATAGGCTAGTCATAACCGTCAGGAAGACACTTCCTTTTCCGAGTCCTTTTTTAGCTTTGGTCAGAAGCGGATAGACTAGGCAACCTCCTAAGATGAGTCCTAGACCAGCAAAGATTGTATAGCGCCAAGGAGCTACAAAGCCGATGTTACCGCTGGTCATTGCAAGGAATAATAAAGCAAAATTTGCTCCGGTTGCTAATACTGTCAGTGAAGTCAGAGTATTCCAGATTCTCAGGGCTTTTGGCATCTTGGCTGGTGTTTTTTTCAGCAAGCGAATAAGCCCAGCAACGCGACTAATGAATAGATTGATGAAAGCGTAGACCACTCCTGCAACTGCTAAGAAGTACATGGCATAATCTTTGTAGATTTCTGTATCCGATATCTTGAGTGTATCGCCTGTGGTGCTAGTGATTTTTTCTTGGCCACCTTCATGGCTTAGCACCGCATAATTTTGGTTTAATTGCGGATTGTCCATACTTTTAGGGACGTAACTCGTATAAAATAGAGTTCGGGCAAATGACAGGGGACCAGTCTCGAAGTACCGAGCGGAACGATAGTAGCCCGGCTTGAAATTTTCAAAGGTAGTCTTATCAGTCTTTTTCTTAGCTCCAAAAACAAGTTCAGGCATCAGAACATTATAAATATCCTCGCCTTTTTGATTGGTCATGACAGTAAGGCCAATACCGTTTTTCAAGTCTAGTAAAATGTAAGATGAATAACCAGTGGAATTCCCACCGTGTCCCAGAACAACAGTGCCATATTCTTCGACCATAAAGCCGTGAGCATTTAGCAGTCTATCCGTTCCGGGGAAGGTTGAAGTAGCAGTATAAAGTGTTTTCCAAGTTTCTGAGCGCTGAAACAATTTTTCTTGCTTTAACAGGGCTTGAGCAAACTTCTGAAAGTCTTCAGGGCTAGAAGCTGCCTGACCAACAGAATACAAGCCAAAATCAAAGTAAGCCGAACCGAGTGAGTTTCCTTCTGTATCATAAGATTGAGCTTTCTTTCGTTTTTCACGGACATAGTTATTATCCGCGAAGCCAGGAAGGATGGCGGTTTGGTTCATGTCCAATGGCTGGAAGATATGCTCATGGACATAGTCGGAGAAACGCTGACCGGAGATTCGCTCAACGATATAGGACGCCAAGCCTGCTCCAAAATTAGAATAGGCTGTTGTTGTGCCAGGTTCAAAAATCTGAGCTGGCTGACTAACTGACAAAATCTCCTCTATCGTCTGCCCCTTATTTTCCAGATAAGCAGCATGAGCCCCCTCTTCAAAACCCGCCTGATGGTTCATCAGATCCAGCATGGTGATAGGCTTATCATAGCGGAGAGTCTTGAGAAAACCATCTGGCAGATAGGTGCGGATGTCTTCTTCTAGGTTAATCTTACCTTGTTCCCAGAGTTGCATAACAGAGAGCCAGACGGTTAATTTGGTTACAGAGCCCCATTCAAAAACGCTGCTGTCATCAGCTTTGACTCCCTTTTCCTTGTTCATATAGCCAAAATTTCCTTGATAAATGGTACCGTCCTTGTCAAAGACGGCCGTCGCCATGCCGGCTGTTGTCTTTTCATGTTCCTTGACATAGTCCTGGATTTTCTGGCCGATCTGGTCCCGTTCGATACCAGATGGCAGCTTTTGAGACTCCTCAGCCAGTGCAGTAGCTGGCTGGAAGAGTCCTAGAGTTATAATCGTTAGAAGTGTTAAAATAAATGATTTCTTCATGCGAGTCTCCTTTTTTCCTTAGCCCTCAAGGGCGAAAGTAATACTTTTAAAAACGATTTTGCAAAAAATTTTAAACATTCTGAGCCTCCTTTTTGTAGCACATACATTTCTTATTTCTTTCTATTTTAAAGTCCGATTCTCAAATATCCTTCAAGTAATTCTAAAATATTTCTAAAGTTTTTCGAATAGTCCATCTTTTATTGACTTAGCCTCTTATCCTTGCTACACTAGTGATAGGAAATTTCTGGAGGCGAGTGTTTATGGCTCATATTTTACTCATCGAAGACAATAGTGATATTCATGAAATTCTAAAAGAACTTTTTCAGAAGGAACACACGGTTTATTCTGCCTATTCAGGGACGGAGGGCATTTCGCTGTTTGAGAGGGAGGAGATTGATTTGGTCCTTCTGGACATCATGCTGCCGGGTAAGAATGGCGATGAAGTGTTGAGGGAAATTCGCAGCAGCAATGCGACGGTGCCAGTGGTTATGCTGACAGCCCTTGGGGAGAAAGCGCTGGTTAGCCAGTATCTGCTGAATGGTGCCAATGACTATATCGTCAAACCTTTCAATCTGGATGAGGTTTTTGCCCGTATTACCGTGCAGCTGCGCAGCCAGCAGGCTTTGACTGGCGAGGAAGAAGGCCAGTCCTTTAAAAATATCCGTCTGCTCAAGGCTACCTTTGAGGCGGTCTGCGGTGAGAAAAGCGTCCGTCTGAGCAAGAAAGAATATCATATCCTCCAGCTCTTGCTCCGTCATCCCAAGAAGATCTACACCAAGGAAGAGCTCTTTGAGCAGGTCTGGGAAGAGAGCTATCTGCCTGGGGATAATACCCTGAATACCCACCTCAGCAATCTACGTAAGAAACTGGCTCAGTTGGACCCAACAGAGGAATACATAGAGACTGTTTGGGGACTAGGTGTCCGGCTCAAGGAGGACTGATATGTTGGTGTTAGTCATTTTATTTGCCCTTATCAGTCTGTTTCTGGCTATTGGTTTCATACGCTATCATCTGGCGGTCAAGGATGTGGCACAGCAGATTCGTCGGAAGCGACAGACAGGGAGCCAGAATCGTCTGGCTCCTGCTGCTCATGCACCTAGTATTTTGGAATTGACAGAGGAAGCAGAGCTGCTCTTTAGGGAGCTAGATAAGACGACCTTTGTCGTCCAGCAGGAAAAGAAGACGCTGGATATGGCTATCAGTAATATTGCCCATGATATCCGCACCCCTCTGACCATTGCCAGTGGCTACACCCAGCAGCTCTTGAAGGATGATAGTCAGGAAAGTCAGCAGTTAATCAAAATTGCAGATAGTCTGGGAATGGTGTCCAAACGGCTGGAAGCCTTGATGGAGTATCGCCGGCTGATGGAAGGGGCCATTCGGGCCAATGTCCAGCCGACAGATATATCCCAGCTGGTAACCCAGCAGCTTTTTACCTATTATGACGCCTTCCAGAAAGCCCAGATTGACCTGCAGGTAGAGCTGGCTGAAGGTCTAGAGCTAGAGACAGACCCAGAAATTTTAGAGCGCATTGTCCAAAATATGATAAGCAATGTCCTCAAGCACGGCCGTAAGGCCGCCAGCATTTCTCTGAAAAAAGAGGGCGAGCATTGTATCTTTACCGTCAAAAATATCGTCCAGCAGCCTATCCAATATCTGGATAAGCTAACCAATCGCTTTTACTCAGAAAATCTATCCAGCAGCGAGGAGTCTTCTGGTCTGGGTCTCTATATTACCCAGCAGTTAGTCGAAATCCTAGGCGGGGACTTGACAATGAAAGCCGAGGACGACTGGTTTGAACTGGTTGTGACATTGTAAAAAAGACTTGAAAAAGCAAAACAAAAAAGGCTTAGCTCTATCAGCTAGCCTCAAAATCCGCTCATAAACCTCAGCTAATTTTCGAATTGGCTGAGGTTTATTTTTAGATTAAATCAAAGAAAGGCATGATAAAAATGTCTTTTTGTTTTGTGATTTGAAAATCTAGTCAGCTTAGAGAGGTCATTTTACCAGTCAAAGTGAAAAACCAGCCAACTGCTCTAAACCCTTGATATAACTGACTTGCAACTGACAGTTGACAATGATTCCAAGTTCAATCACTCAAAAAGCAACTAGATTTTTTCTTTATTCCAAGTCCAGTCGCTAGAAAGGCAACTGGCTTTTTTGTTAATCTGAAAGCAGAAGCCGAGTTTTTGATTTCGGAATGAACGAGTCGCTGTCTTTGAAGATTTGGATCAAAAACTTGAGTTTAATTATATTATAAGGAGGTATTCTCATGAATACAGAAACAACTATTAAACCACAACCAAAACTAATTTTGCCGTTTCTGGCTTGGAACTTCGGCTGGACATGGGGATTCTGGCTGCTGGACATTATCCTCAAAAACCTTTGGCCAGACAGTCCACCTACAGCCTATCTTGCTCTTGAAGCTATTCTAAATGGTATTGCTATGTTTGGGCCTATGCTGGCTAGCCTGATCGTACTGAAAAAGAAAGGCTTCAAGGCCATTTGCTCCTATCTCTTTTCAGGCAAGAAAGAGACCTGGCTCTACTTGCTAATCTATGGTGGCGGTCTGACCGCCTTCTATGCCCTAGCTTCTGGCGGCAAGCTGGTAGACGGCGCTTTAGTAAGATTTCCTTGGTTTTTTATCTATTGTATTGTCCTATCGGGCGGGATTGAAGAATTCGGCTGGCGCGGCTTCCTACAGCCGGCCTTGGAGAAAAAGTTTTCTTTCTTTGTCTCTACCTTGATGACCGGTATTATTTGGGCCATCTGGCATATTCCTCTCTGGTTTTACGATCGCTTTTATGATCGAAGTCAGGACCTTTTCTCAGTTTTTATCATTTTCAGTATCATTCTATCTTTTTGGCTTGCAGCTCTGTATAAGAAGACCCAGTCTGTCCTTGCTTGTAACATCTTTCATGCGCTCTCCAACACCCTCATCCCGACTTTTGTTGGCATAGCTCAAGCTAACAATTTAGATTTCTCTCAAGTTAATCCCTTCTTTTACTTTGGAGGTGTGCTTCTCCTGACACTTTATAGTATCTATCTCTGGTATCGGACGGATAGGGAGGAAAAAGCTCTTCCATCTAAAGAAGAAGTCTAGCATTTTATGAAGAGATGACAATCAGACTTTGCAGTCTCTCCACCTTGTGCTATAATAAGTTTCAATGAAAGAAAGTATAAAAAATAAGAAAGAATAGGTAAAACAATCCATGAATCTATCAGACAGAATCCAGTACCTGCGAAAAGCGCAGGGCATTTCTCAGGAGGGGCTAGCCGACCAACTCGGTGTGTCTAGACAGGCCGTTTCCAAGTGGGAGAGCGAGCAGAGTATGCCTGATTTGGATAAGATCATTTCCATGAGTGACTATTTTGAGGTGACCACAGACTATCTGCTCAAGGGAATTGAGCCTGTAGTACAGAAAGAGGAAGAGCAGTCAATCAAGCACAGGAGAATAGCCAGCAATATTTGCTATCAGCTCTCTCTTGGCTTTATCGGTCTGGGCATCATCCTCTCCATTATCCTAGCTGATTTTCTCAAGATCAGTATCTTGCTAACGCCGGTGCTGATCGTTCAGGGAGTAGGGCTGCTGGTGTGGGGAACGGGCCGCAATCTATCCGAGGTAAGACCTTCTTTTCAGGTTAAGCTAGCCTTGATTTTATTCTTGCTTTTTGTTCCTCTTGGATTTCTATCTAATGTTCTTTTTCCTCTGGGCAAGATCTTTCCATATCCGACCAGTTTGGCAGCCAGTCTTACCTTTGTCACTTTCTACCTTATCCTAGGAGTCTGCATCAGTCTGTTCTTGAAAAAGCAAGATTGGAAGCAGTGAAAGAAAGCCGATAAAGCGGTGCTAGACCAGAAGGAGTGAAATCCGCTCATAATCCAATCAAAATCCGCTCAAAAAAACTCAGCTAATTTAGTGGTTAGCTGAGTTTTTATTTTACAAATCTCTCTTTTTCAGTGTAGCCAGTCCTGCTAAGCTAAAGACCGTGATCAGACTGAGAGCAAAGATAGCTGTTTTGATGATGACACTTGGTATTGAAGCGTCTCCGTAGACGAACTCCATCTTGATAGCCTTGAACCATTCATTATTGGCATCAACCATTTGACTAGGGAGGCCGAGTAAGATGTAGGTCATGATATAGGTGATAAAGACGACACTATAGTTTCGAGTCAAGTAGAGGACAAAGCTGGTAATGCAGTACCAAGCATAGGTACAGATGACCTGCATGACAAAGAGTATTGCGAATTGTCCCCAGAAATTATCTGGCAGGGTTCCCATATTACCACCGGTTCGGACAAATTCGATGACAATACCAAAAATGTAGAGTAGTGTGAACTGCATAGGAAGTAAGCTACCGATAGTCAGTGATTTAGAGAAGTAATACTGGGTCCGAGTCTTGCCTGTAGTCAGGTTATTGTGATAAAGTTTGTCATTGAGATCAACACCGAGAAGCAAGCTAGTCATGACATTGCAGGCAATAAAGAGCATGCCGCTGTTGTAGGAGACGACATCTATGGCAAAAAAGATACCGTTGTCGGAACTGACAACTTTGGAAGTGAAAATGCCGAGGAGAATTCCAAAGATGCAGAAAGCCTGCACTCCCCAGAATCCTACGGAGCGGAAGAGACGGTAGTAATCCGCCTTGATACTATTAAACATGAGTGTTTCCTCCTTGTTGGTTGATTAAGTCTGTAAAGTATTTTTCTAAGTCTTTGTGGGCGTAGTAGATTTCCCCGATTGGGATGTCGGCTAGGACTAGTTCCTTGGCAATCTTGCGAATTTCTTGTACTTGGCCGGAAATATGCAGCTCATCTTCCTTGTTGGTTGGTCTGAGCTGGTAGCCTAGCTTGTCTTGCACTAAATGAGCAGCTTGCTTGATATTATCCGTTTTGAGGATGATATAGTCGCCGCTTTCTCGGTCAAATTCTTCCTTAGACAGCTCCTTGATGAAATGCCCTTGATTGATAAAACCAAAGCGAGTTGCGACTAGATAAAGCTCGGACAGGATATGGCTGGAAATGATGATGGTGATGCCTAATTCTTGATTGAGACGCTTGACCATTTCTCTAAATTCCTGAATCCCAACTGGGTCTAAACCATTGATGGGCTCGTCCAGGATGAGCAAGTCGGGACGCCCCAAAATGGCAATGGCAATGCCCAACCGCTGTTTCATCCCCAGAGAGAAATTACGGAATTTCTTCTTTCCAGTATCGGTCAGGCCGACATATTGCAGGGTTTCTTTGATGACTTTGTCAGCATTTGGAATGCCCCGATCGGTACAGTAGTAGTGCAGATTTTCATAGGCCGACATGTGGGCATGAGCTACAGGGGTCTCGATAACAGATCCAGTATGGCTGAGGGCTCTGGTCCATTCTTGTTGGTTCTGAGAGCCCAGAACAGATACGGTTCCTCCGCTAGGATAGATGACTTGAGTGATGATTTTGATCAGTGTGGTCTTACCAGCACCGTTTTTTCCGATGAGACCGTAGATCTCTCCTTTCTTGATGGAAAGACTGACATCTTTCAGAGCATATTGATCACCGTATTTTTTAGTGAGTCCTTTCACTTCTAAAACATTTTGCATGATGTTTCTCCTTTAATTACTTTGTTTATACTTTTAGTATACAAAGTAATTATCAAATATTTATCAAGAAATTCTAAAATATTTCTAAAGAAATATGTAATTGAAGAGATTAAAATAAGCCAGTCAAGAACTAGCTCATTTTCTACTATAAATCCTTTTTATGGAAAGTATAGAGGCTTGCTGCTGTGAAGACGGTCCCCAAAAACAAGGCGATTAGAACAATTCTTAAGGTTACACCGTTGCTTTGAAGTGTCTCAAAATCAAAGCTCATGGTTAAATGCTGCAGCCATAAAGATTTGGGATAAAATTGAGCAAGAGCTCCGGTTAAGGATGCGCAGAAAAGGTAACCTCCCAGAGCAGCAATCATAGATTTACTCAGATAAAGAATAAAGGAAATAATGGCTGTCCAAGCAATGACAGTCAGGCACTGCACAAAGAATAGAAGAATAAACTGAAGCAGGAAGGTGGCGGATAAATCACCAATACCGTTTAGAATGGCTGCTAGGATAAAGTTGATGCTATAATAGAGAGCCAACTGCAGGAACGTTACGCAGACCATGACTAGGGCTTTAGAGACGAAGAAACTGGTACGGGAAACGCCGCTGGTTAAAGTATTCTTGTAAAGTTGCTTGTTCAGATCTGTCCCGATGACGACCATAGACAGGATAATGATGATAAAAGTATTATTACCGATAGCGTTAGACACCGCTTGTATAAGCTGGACGGCATTTAATTTGCCAAAGACTGCGCTCAAGGTCGTCAGTAGAAAGATGAATTCGGTAATCCAAACAGCCTTGGAACGAAAGAAGCGGTAAAAATCTGCTTGAAAAGTATGTAACATGGTTTTTTCTCCTTACTGGACTAAATCTGTAAAGTATTTTTCTAAATCTTTGTGAGCTGCATAGATAGCATTGACATGAATGTTGGATAGGACCAACTCCCTGTTGATGTCATTTAGTTCCTGCTCTTGGGCGACAATGTGCAATTCGTCAGATTTATCAGCGTCCTTAAGCTGATAGTGGAGCTTGTCTTGAATGAGGTTGGCGGCCTGTTCTTTATCGCTAGTCTTGAGGACGATATAATCTTCGCTGACTCGGTCAAAATCATCCTTGGTGAATTCTGCGACAAGCCGTCCTTGGTCAATCACTCCAAACTTGGTGGCTACCAGATAAAGCTCGGACAAGATGTGGCTGGAAATGATAAAAGTGATTCCCAATTCTTGGTTGAGTCGCTGAATCATCAGTCGAAATTCCTTGATGCCAAGCGGATCAAGGCCGTTGATGGGCTCGTCTAAAATCATGAGTTCAGGCTTGCTTATAAGGGCAATAGCAATCCCCAAGCGCTGCTTCATTCCTAGCGAAAAGTTGCGGAATTTCTTTTTACCAGTATTGCTCAATCCGACATAGGCCAGGGTTTCCTTGATGAGCTGGTCGGTCTGGGCAATCTGGTGGACCTTGCAGTAGTAGTTGAGGTTTTGGTAAGCAGTCATCTGATTGTAAGCGACTGGTGTTTCGATGACAGTGCCTATCTTGCGCAGGGCTTCATTCCATTCCTTAGAGTTCTGCGAACTAAAGACAGACACGGTTCCGCTGTTGGCATGAATGAGCCGGCTAATGGTCTTGAGAAGAGTAGTCTTACCAGCTCCATTCTTGCCGATTAAACCGTAAATTTCGCCCTTCTGGATCGAAAGACTCACATGATCAAGGGCATATTGCTGGCCATATTGTTTGGTAACTTGCTTTACTTCTAAAACAGTTTGCATGGTATATTCTCGCTTTCTTAGGTTTGATTTTAGTATACAAGCTAGACTTCAAATATTTCTCAAGAAATTCTAAAATATTTCTAAAGAAATGCAGAACCAATCCAAAAGCAATAAAAAAGCAGCCAAAGGGCTGACTGCTTAAATTTATAAGTCCCTGTGCTGAAAGGCTTGGTAACCACCTAAGAGAGAACCAGCTAGGATAAGGAATAAGAATAGTTCAGAATTTATCTGGGGGAAAACGATAACGAGGCTAGACTGAAGCATAATCAGGGCGAAAAAGACCAGATAACTAGCTAGGGTGGAGCGGGTCAGGTAGAGAAGACAGGTAACTACGGAACTGCAGGTCATAATAAAGAGAAAGGAGCGAAAGAAAGACAAGGAAAAGCTCCAGAAAAAGTTCTTTGGCATAGTCCCAAGTCCGTGGAAGAGGCTCCCAAAGATAAAGGCTATAGCAAAGGCTGCCACTAGTTGAAAGATGATAATTATGACAAGAAGAGCTATTTTGGATAAGTAAAATTCTTTCCGAGAAACCCCGCCAGCTAATATATTGTTGTATAATTTTCTAGTCAGGTCACGACCTAACAGAAAGATAATGAGCACAAGGACAGTAATCATGACAAAGGGCAGGAAATCTTTAGCAAGCTGCCCGAGAGCTTCAAATCCTGTCCAACCTTGGATGACTATTTCTTCTGGATCAGAAGACGTAGAGATATAAAAATTAAAGTTTCTTTCACCAAGAGAGCTGATGAAAATAAGAAAAAAGAGCAGCCCTTCTATTAGCCAAAAAGGTTTGGAGCGGACAAGCTGATAGAGTTCCGCCTGAATAGTATGTAACATGAAATCTCCTCTGAATGATTAAGATTGTTCCTGCTTTTTATAAATCTTTCTTTTTGAAAACCATCAGCCCGCCACATAGAAAGAGCAGGGTGACCGTTACCACTGTCAGGATAGCCTTGATAACAGCTCCGCTATCTGCTGCCATATCTGTGTTAAATCGCAGAGTCAGATAGAGCAACCATTCATTGTCCGGGTAAAAGATGAGGGGAATAGTCAGTAAGGTACCACCAAGGAAATAGGTCAGAAAGATAGATACGATGGAGTGGCTGGCATAGAGTACAAAAGAAATGATGGCAATCCATGCAATCGTGCCGAGAAATTGAACGAAGAGAGCAGCTACCAGCTGAGGCAAAAAAGAGCTGGGGGCACTACCAATTCCGTTGGACAGACTAGCGGTCACAAAGGAGATAGATAAAATCATCAGGAAGTGAAAGGCTGCGATGCTAACGCAGACAAAGAATTTAGAAAAATAATAGCTGAGCTTAGAGATGCCATAGCTCAGACAGTTTTTATAAAGTTTCCGAGACAGATCCACTCCAAGGACCATACCGATACCAATGATGGTGAAAAAGAGCAGACTGTCTGTATTGCCTGCAAAATAGTCCAGAGCTTGAAGGCCGGTTAGTTTTCCTAGAGATTGAGTAGCAGACGCATTACTTGAGATATTTGCTCCAAAATGAATATTTGCATGGAAGAAGGTTGTTGAGATAATCGCACAGAATAATAAAAACTCAGTAATCCAAAAGCCTTTTGAGCGCATGAGCCGGTAAAAATCGGCTCGAATGAAATCCATCATGATAAGCCTCCCTTTTTCATTCGACCAAGTCTGTAAAGAAGTTTTCTAGGTTTTGTCGTGCATAGTAAATCTCCTGC
>CAUSOG010000031.1:0-27372 GCA_963533195.1 uncultured Streptococcus sp.
GGACTGTCTGCTGGAACTTTTTCATTATCAAATTCTTTGACAAATTCCATGCCTAGCTTTTGCATGACTTTTTGCGAAGGGAGATTGAGCAAGGATGTAAAAGAGTAAACTTCTGATAAGCCAGCTTGCTGAAAAGCAAAGTCTAAACAGGCTTGGGCGGCCTCCGTCGCATAACCACGATTCCAAAACTCTTTTCGCAGACGCCAGCCGATTTCTACAGCTTCTTTTCCAGCAAAAATCCGTAAATCCGAATGGTGCAGACCTACCAAGCCGATAAACTCCTGGCTGGTCTTTTCTTCAACAGCCCAAAGACTGTAGCCATAAGCCTTAACTTCATCTTGAATGCCCTGATAAAGACGCAAGGACTCCGCTTGACTATATGGCTTTGGGAAATACTGCATGACCTCTGGATCTTGATTCATGGCAATCAAAGCCGGCAAATCAGATTCCTGCAAGTCTCGTAGGATGAGACGGTCTGTTTCAAGAATAGTCATCTAAACACTCCTCTGCAAACTTTCTTCCCTCACAACTCCTCAGCTTTATATAGGCTATAGCCTTCATAGTAGTAACTATGGTCTACGCCCTTCATGTAGAGGTTGCGGTTATGAATGTCCTTTGTGAGGTCTTGCTGATTTTTTCTTCCATCTTGGCTAGTTCAAGCGAATCCGTCAGACCCAATTTATTGTCAAGCGTCATTGGCTGTCTCCTTTCGTCAGAAGTTGCTAGTTCGCCTCCGCCACTTCTTCTTTCACCTTCTTAGCTGGTTTGCGTTTTTTGTAGCGGCTGCGGATAGTGTTGAGGTGGTCACGGAGATTGACCAAGTGAGTCCTTTCAGGATAAGCATAGGCAATGATTGCAGTGAAATCCACTAGAAAATCATAGATTTCTTGCAGCTTGAGGCGGACATTCTTATTCTGGCTCGGTGTCTTTCCTTTGAGCTCAGTCAGTCGCTCCTTGTAGACCTTTTCAAAGGCCTTCTGTGCGGCAGCCAGAGTGTTGACATGGGCTTCCAGATGAAGCTTAGTCAGTGCTGTCTGGTAGGCCGTCTTTTTCAGCTCTTGGAGTAGGTGGTTGATGCCCTCGGTCTCCTTTTCCAAGCTAGTTGCAGCTAAACCAGTGTAGTTTTTCAGAAGCTGAGACAGGATCTCATAAGCTTCCTTGGTCGCTGCATCCTTGACCCTTGCAAAGGCCCGAACCAAAGACTGGAGCGTGCCCAAAGCATCATCGCGCTCGCGGTCAGCCTGATCCAGACTAGCCACCAGCTTGCTGGACTTGGTCTGATGAAGCCCGCCCTGCAGCTGTTCCAGAAGTTTGTCCATCTCATCCAGCTTGGTCGTGTAAATGCCATCCACCTTATTTTCCTTGATAAATCCCGCAACCTCACTCCGACTCTCGGACATGAGCTGGAAAAATTCGTTGTTTTCCAAAGTCTGAACATCTACACTAGTAATTCCATAAATTTTTTTCATTTTTATAATCTCCTAAATTTTTTATTTATTTTAACTTTAATTCCTTTTTTACCTTTCCTGATTTTCAGAAAAAGATTTTTGCTTTAAAACCGCTTGCCAGAAAAACAAACGTTCGTCTTTTGCTCAAAAAATACTCGCCAGATTTTCTGCCAAACAGAATTTGCCCCAAAACACTCTGTCAGAAAATCTGACGCTCTCACTTAAGCTCTGGCGAGCTTGTCAGAAAATCTGGTGAGCGTCTCTAGGACTAAGGAAGATAATTCCTTGTGGGGGATATGTTATTCTGGGGATTAAACCCTGATTTGTAGCTGTACCTATTATTCCCATCCCTTCGAATTAAACACTTTCACATTTTTTTATAAGTCTTAAAAACTTTTCCGTACTTAATAATTTCTCTTTGTACTTCTCACCACCATAATAATAACATTCTACTAGCCTATTGTAATCAATATCATCTTCATGTTTAAGAAGCTGCTCTTGGAAAATTTGTTGTGCTATTTCTTCATTTTTATAACTTTTACGTTCGAAAAGAATTTGTATAAAAGTAACCGCACCAATAATTAGAATTATCCCCCAGCCAACAAAGAGTTCTATCATATTCTCAGGTTTAATAATATTTGGACTCCAAACCAATGTTACAATGGAACTAATTGCAAGTAAAGTAACAATAAGAGTGTTTACTGATTCAATCAAATAATTGGGGAAATGCTTAAACAGTCTAAAAAACTGAAAACCTGTGAATACCATACTAGATAAAAAAACAGCTATATTCAGTTTAGGATTACAATACATCCACTCGTCATTTTTCAAGTATGCAAATAACCATAATAAGCTAAAAAAGAGAAAAAATTCAAAAGGAATAATTATAAAAATATAACGGTTAATTTTAATTATTTTTTTGTTAAAATAATCAACAACAAAATGAATACCCGGTAAAATAAGACCTAAACCAATTACTCCAAAACTAGTTTTTTCAGAAGTACTACTCAGCCATTTTTGAGGTATTATAAGGCTCAAGAATATGAAAAGATATAGAATCAAAGTTGCTATAAATAATGATTTTTTTGATTCGTCATAAATAAGCCTCTTTCGTTGCTCTAAATCTTCTTCAAATGATAAAATTTTTAAATATTTACACTTATCTACATCATTTTTTAATTTTTCTTTATCTCTTTTAAATAAACCTTTCATATTACCATTCCTCCTAAAAAATAACTTCCCCGCTCTCCTCAAGCGTAAACTTGACATTATCCTCAATCCACTTGCGGCGTGGTTCGACCTTGTCGCCCATGAGGACATTGACACGGCGTTCGGCGCGGGCCAGGTCTTCGATGGTGACACGGATGAGGGTGCGGGTGTCAGGATTCATGGTGGTCTCCCAGAGCTGGTCGGCGTTCATTTCACCGAGCCCCTTGTAGCGCTGAAGCATGGCACCCTTGCCAAACTTGCGGCGCAGGTCATCCAGCTCGCCATCGGTCCAGGCATACTCGACGACTTCGTTCTTGCCCTTGCCCTTGGACATCTTATAGAGAGGCGGCAGGGCAATATAAACGCGGCCAGCCTCGACCAGCGGGCGCATATAGCGATAGAAAAAGGTTAGTAGCAAGGTCTGGATATGGGCACCGTCGGTGTCCGCATCGGTCATGATGATAATCTTGTCATAGTTGGCATCCTCAAGGGTAAAGTCTGTACCAACACCCGCTCCAATCGTGTAGATCATGGTGTTGATTTCCTCGTTCTTGAGAATATCGGCCATCTTAGCCTTGGCAGTATTGATAACCTTACCGCGCAGAGGCAGGATGGCTTGGAACTTACGGTCACGGCCTTGCTTGGCAGAGCCACCGGCAGAATCTCCCTCGACCAGATAGAGTTCGTTCTTGGCTGGATTCTTGGACTGGGCCGGGGTCAGCTTACCAGAGAGCAAGCCCTTGTCTTTTTTATTCTTCTTGCCATTGCGGCTTTCGTCACGCGCCTTGCGGGCCGCTTCCCTGGCATCTCTGGCCTTGATAGCCTTGCGGATGAGGTTAGATGCCAGCTCGCCATTTTCCAAGAGGAAGAAGGTCAGCTTGTCAGAGACAATGGAGTCCACGGCCGGACGAGCCAAAGGACTGCCCAGCTTGTCCTTGGTCTGGCCTTCAAACTGCAGGTGCGCCTCAGGGACCAGGATGGACAGGACAGCAGCCAAACCCTCACGGTAGTCCGAGCCTTCCAGATTCTTGTCCTTTTCCTTGAGTAGGCCGGTCTTTCTAGCATAGTCGTTCATAGCCTTGGTAATTGCTGTCTTGAGACCCGTCTCATGAGTACCGCCGTCCTTGGTGCGGACGTTATTGACAAAGGACAGGATATTATCAGCATAGCCGTCGTTATACTGGAGAGCCACCTGAACTTGGAAGCCGCTCTCCTCGCCCTCAAAGTAGAGGACCGGAGTCAGGGTTTCCTTGTCTTCGTTGAGATAGCTGACAAAGTCTTCAACACCGTTCTCATAGTGGAACTCTACTTCTTCGCCAGTCCGTGCATCGGTCAGCGACAGACGGACATTCTTGAGCAGGAAGGCTGATTCCTTAAGCCGCTCCGCAATGGTGTTGTACTTAAAGTCTGTCGTTGAAAAAATCGTATCGTCTGGCATGAAGGTCACTTTGGTCCCAGACTTGGACTTAGGTGCAGTGCCGATTTTCTTGAGTGTGGTGACAGGTTTCCCACCATTTTCAAAGCGCTGCTTGTAAACAGTCCCATCCCGCGTGATTTCCACTTCCAGCCAGCTGGACAGGGCGTTGACAACAGAGGAGCCTACACCGTGGAGACCACCTGAAGTCTTATAGCCACCTTGGCCGAACTTACCGCCGGCGTGGAGAACGGTGAAGATAACCTCAACCGTGGGAATCCCCATAGCGTGCTTGCCGACTGGCATCCCGCGTCCGTGGTCTGCAACGGTCAGACTGCCGTCTTTGTTGATAGTCACATCAATCCGGTCACCGAAGCCCGACAAGGCTTCATCGACTGCATTGTCAACAATCTCCCAGACCAGATGGTGGAGTCCAGCTCCGTCGGTCGATCCGATATACATTCCTGGACGTTTGCGGACCGCATCCAACCCTTCTAATACCTGAATGGCATCGTCATTATAATTGTTAATATTGATTTCCTTTTTTGCCACAAGAACCTCCTAATGATTCATCTTTTCTATCTTACAAGTTTTTGGCAAATATTGCAAAGATTTTTTTGAAAAAATGCTGATGAGGACTGATTTTACACGAAGAAGAATCCAATATCCGAGTAGACATTTCCTGCTATAAATTCTATCCTTTTCTATTGTAAGAAAGCGAAATAATGGTATAATAAAATCATGATGAACACGATAATTGGATTAATACTAGCATACTTACTGGGCTCTATTCCAACTGGACTTTGGATTGGGCAGATTTTCTTTAAAAAGAACCTTCGGGAATACGGCAGCGGCAATACCGGAACGACCAATACTTTCCGTATTTTGGGAAAGACGGCTGGGACGGCTACTTTTGCTATCGACTTTCTCAAAGGAACTGTAGCGACCGTGCTGCCTTTCTTTTTGCATATTGAGGGAGTTTCGCCGCTTGTCTTTGGCCTCTTGGCTGTAATTGGCCATACTTTTCCCATCTTTGCTGGCTTTAAGGGCGGCAAGGCTGTGGCAACTAGTGCAGGGGTTGTTCTGGGCTTCTCGCCAGCCTTCTTTGTCTATCTGATTGTCATCTTTGCCAGCATCCTGTACCTGGGAAGTATGATTTCTCTGGCAAGTGTGCTTTCGGCAGTCATCGCCATCCTGTCGGCGCTGCTCTTTCCTCTAGTTGGCTTTATCCTGCCCAGCTATGACCTCTTCTTCACTCTGATTATCATTGCGCTAGCTTTGATTATTATTCTCCGGCACAAGGACAATATCCAACGTATCAAGCAGAAAAAAGAAAATTTAATCCCTTGGGGCTTGAATATTACACATCAAAATCCTGAGGCTAAGAAATAAAACGGAAGTGAACAACTTCCGTTTTATTTTGGCTTCTAACTAGTCTTCTTTGTGACTTTTCTTGATTCCTGCCAATCCAAAGAATCCTAAAACCATACCAACTAGGCTCAAGGCAACTGCTGATTCGCTGCCTGTCTGTGGCAGTTCTTTAGCTGCAGGGGTCTTAGTGAAGGTCTTGGCAACATGTACAGGTACTTGCTTAGTTTGATTAGGCGTGTTGGCCATTGGAGCTGCCTGTTTTGCAGGATCAACTGCTTTGGCATCAGTTGGATAGGAAGCTGCATTAGCCGGATCCGTTCCTTGCTTGATTTCTTCAATATCAGTGTAGCCATCACCGTCTGTATCTTTAGTGGATGAAATAGAGATAGCGCGTGAGTTTGGATTGATAACCGCATAGGCTGTCAAATCAGCTTTTGCAAGATAGTCTGCGAAAGCCACATCCATAGACGGTCCTTCCTCGCGAGGGCCACCCAGCATGGTATAGCCGTCACCACCAGCAGCCAAGAAGTCATTGGTCGTCAGATAGTAGGTCTTATTTGGATCAAGAGGCTCATAAACACCCGTTTCTTTGTTCTTAATCTCAATGTGGAGGACACGCTGATTAG
The DNA here is from genome assembly GCA_963533195.1 of uncultured Streptococcus sp. GTDB lineage: Bacteria > Bacillota > Bacilli > Lactobacillales > Streptococcaceae > Streptococcus. The sequence continues at coordinate 6,069 of CAUSOG010000031.1, forward strand.
CCGGCAAAGTCGTGTCGTAGTAGACTTTAGCTCCAGAGATTTGCAGGTAACCACCGCTTGGTTCCAGCAAAGGTTGTCCGTTCTCATCCAGCACAGGCTTGCCATCTTTCTCCTGAAGAATAGAGCCTAGAGATTTGGCAAACATATCTGCGATATTTTGACCGGTTACCTTAATTTGTGAAATAGTGTTTCCAAAAGGCAAGACAGCGATGACATCTCCCTTGGTGATTGGCTTGTCTTTGGCAATAGTTTCGCGCAGACCGCCTCCGTTAGTAACAGCCAAGTCTGTTTTGTTGGCAAAGCCAGTTTGACCATAATCGTAGAGAGCATCGGCTACAACATTACCCAGATTAGTTTCGCGAACGCGGACATTTTCACGGTCGCCATTAAGTTCTACAGGACTGTTTGCAACGATAACCTTAGCATTATCTGCGTCGTACCTAGCTTTAATCTTGCTGACCATGTCTGCAACAACTGGGTCTGGAGCGACTTTTTTAGCTGTTTCAGCAGGGATTTGCTGAGGATTACCCAGAAGCTGATTGGCCTTGAAAGTCACTTTTCCGATATTGTGTAGGTAGCTACCGGTCTGGTTGTAAGTTACATTATCACCATAAGTCGTAGACTCTACTGTGTGGGAGTGGCCATCAATAACGGTTACGCGCTTACCTTTGAGCTTAGGATTTTTCGAAAGGGCTTCAGCCAAGGTTGAACCGCGCCACTCTGTCGGAGTTGTCGTGTCAACACCCAAGTGAGCTAGAACAACATAGTTTTTGTAGTTCTTTCCTTCTGCTGCTGCGCGTGCTTCGATTTCATCAATGACCCGATTAACCTCTGTGATTGGATCAGTGAAGGTCACACCTTGGATGTTTTTAGGGTGGGTTTTTGTAGCAGTTTCTGGTGTTGTCACACCGATTACCACAAACTCATCTCCCTCAACCGCTGGATCCTTGTCCACAATGGTAGATGCTTGGAAAACTCGAGCATTATTTGCGTAGGTGTTAGAACTGAGAAGTGGGAATTTAAGAATTTCCTTGTATTTCTTTGCCTCATCCAGACCAAAGTCAAACTCATGGTTACCGACTGCCATAGCATCGTAGCCAATTTCATTGAGGATTTTCGCACGTTCTTCCCCTTTTGAGCTATTGGAAATTGGCAGCCCTTGGAAGGCATCACCCGCATCCACAACAAGCACTTTAGGATTTTTAGCGCGCTCTTCCTTGATAACAGTAGCCAGCTTAGCATCACCGATAACGCCTTTTTCCTCTACGATGCGACCGTGAACATCGTTGGTATGGAGAATCGTAGCCTCTGGTAGATTTTCAGACTGGGCTGGTGCTGCAGCGGCTTCTGTCGCAGCTGGACCAGCCGGAGCAGCTGCATTCTGACTATCTGCTGCTGGCTTTTCTTCTGCTGAAGCTGCTGGAGCAGTTGGTTGCGTTGCAGAAGCTGTATCAGCAGCTGGCTGACTGGTCAACTCCGTCGTTGCTGGTTCAGGACTAGCCTGAGCCTCTTCCGCAGAGACTTGATGCGCCAAAAAAGCAGGTGCCAAAAGCACTGTTGATAGAACAGGTAAGATGAAAAATTTCTTCTTCATATAACGAACACTCCTCTTTAATATTTTGTTATATTATACCTCTTTTTCGTTTAAAAAGGAACTATATCCTTAATATTTCAACAAACATTCGTAATTTCAGAAATTTTCTAGAAAGTTTTCTTTTTATAATTTAAAAAGACCCTGAAATTCATCAGAGTCTTATTGGTACTATCCTTCAAAGACAACTTCCCCATTACAGATGGTAAACTTCACTTGGCCTTTCAGCTTTTCACCAACGAAAGGTGAATTGGCCGCCTTGGAGGCAAAATGATCAGTCACAAGTCTATCTGCTGCTGGGTCAAATATTGTCAAATCAGCAGGTCCATCCTGAGCGATGAAGCCAGCATCGAAACCATACAACTGAGCCGGATTAAGAGTCATTTTCTCTAAAAGTTCCATCAAGCTCAGATGACCAGCCTCAACTAGGTAGGTCAGTCCCAAAGAAAGCGAAGTCTCAAGCCCAGTCATGCCAGAAGGCGCTTTAGTGATGTCTTCAACATTTTTCTCGTCAGCATGATGTGGAGCATGATCCGTCGCAATAACAGAAATGACACCAGATTTGAGCCCCTCAATAACCGCCAGCCGGTCCGATTCTAAGCGCAGAGGGGGATTCATCTTAGCATTGCTGCCCTTGGTCAATAGCAGAGCTTCTGTCTTAGAGAAGTGCTGAGGTGCTGCTTCAGCAGTGACTTGAGCGCCAAGCTTCTGAGCGAATTCCACCACCTTTACACTCTCAGCCTTGGACAAATGCTGGATATGCACATGAGCCTTTGCATCATAAGCGATCATGACATCGCGGGCAACCATGCTGTATTCTGCCACACCTGTCGCGCCACAGATATGAAAATGCTCTTTAGCGATATGCTCATTGAAACCAAGTATGCCATTCAGATTAGGATCTTCCTCATGCAAGCTGATAAAGGTGTTATTTTTACGTGCTTCCACGAGCGCCTTGCGGACAATGCCAGCGTTGGTCAGCGGAATACCGTCATCAGAAAAACCTACTGCACCTGCTGCCAAAAGACCTTGGAAATCTGTCAGATGCTGCCCATCAAAATTCTCTGTGATCGTCGCGACCGACTTGATATGGATATTTTCACGACTAGCCGACTCCAGTACTTCCTTCAGGGTTTCAACTGTAGAGATGGTCGGATTGGTATTGGCCATCATAACAACAGTCGTAAAGCCACCTGCTGCTGCTGCCAAAGCCCCCGTATGAATATCTTCCTTATGAGTCTGGCCAGGCTCCCGGAAATGCACATGTATATCCACCAAACCCGGAGCCACAATCAAACCACTGGCATCAATGACTTTTGCATCTTTCGCCTGCAAATCTTGACCTATTTTAACAATCTTCTTCCCCTCAACCAAGAGGTCAGCAATTTGGTCAAAACCAGTCTTAGGATCCATAACTCGTCCGTTTTTGATTAATAGCATCGTCTTATCTCCTTATTCGTAAAAGTCCACCTGCGTATCCAAGAGCTTATCCCCGTCATAAACAAACTTTGCAGAAAAGAACGGCTTGTCTTCTAAAAGCCATTCAACAAAGGTATGATCACCTTCCCAGGTTGGTTTAGACAAAACCTGATCATAGGGCACCCATTCCAAAGTCCCTTCGTTGCAGTCAATCAGTTCCCCCTCGAACTCAGTCACCTTAAAAACATAGGTGTACCAGTCCAAGTCGGGAGTAAACTCTGGGAAAGTGATAACACCTTTGAGAACGGGCTTGGCCTTTAGACCTGTTTCTTCTAGAATCTCGCGTGCAGCGCATTCCTGCGGGGTTTCTCCACGCTCTAGCTTGCCACCGACACCGATCCATTTTCCAGCGTGAACATCATTGGGCTTTTTATTGCGATGCAACATAAGAAACTCTCGACCATTATCGATATAACAAATCGTCGCTAACTGAACCATACTACCTCCTAAGCTAACCAATCGATAGGTTCCAAGCCCTTAGCCACTAAGAAATCATTAGTACGAGAAAAAGGTTTACTACCAAAGAAACCACGATACGCAGACAGCGGACTTGGGTGAGCTGACTCGATAATCAAATGTTGGGAATTGCTAATCAAGGCTTTTTTCTTGCGAGCGTAAGAACCCCAGAGGATAAAGACAACTGGATCTGACTTTGCATTGACCACCTTGATAATAGCATCTGTAAAAGGCTCCCAGATTAAGCCGGCATGCGCATTGGCTTGGCCAGCAGGCACTGTCAGACCAGCATTGAGCAAGAGAACACCCTGCTGAGCCCAGGAAGTCAAATCATGCGACTCTTTCACTCCGATATCATCAGCCAGTTCTTTGAGAATATTCTGCAAAGAAGGCGGAGCTGGAATGTCATCAGGTACCGAAAAACTTAAGCCCTGTGCCTGTCTAGGTCCGTGGTAGGGGTCCTGCCCCAAAATAACCACCTTAACATCAGCTAAATCCGTCGTCTGAATTGCATTAAACACCTTTTCCCGAGGTGGGTAAATGGTCCCTGACGCATACACTTCGTCTAAAAAATGATTGATTTTTGCAAAATAACCTTCCGGCAGCTGCTCCTTAATCAAAGCATGCCAAGCTGAATGCTGCATATATGTCTCCTCTCATTTCCTACGATAAAATTCTCTTATCTTATCCACCTAAGTGCTCTTCTGAGTTCTGCTGTGCCATTTTCCAGAAAACAAGAACCGTGGGCTAGGATGATTTTCTCCGGTTGCCAAGCCAGCATCTGCTCTAGACATTCTTTGGCTTCTTTTTGATGACCGATAAAGGTCATGCGGTAGTCAATAGGTGTCTGGCCATCCGGAGCTGCAACTCGAACTAATTTATAAGCCTTGCCGCGAATCTGACTTGGAAAATGCTCTGTTTCAAAATTCTCAATCAAATCTGTCAAAATCAAGGTTTGACTGTCCTTATGAAAAAAGACAACTTCCTCAATATAAGTACTTCCCTTGAAAACCAACTGTTCTATCTGGTCTGCCCAAGCTTCAGGAGCCTCATCCGTCAGCTTTTCATCAAAAGAGACCGGGATTTTCTGCTTGGCTGCTCTCTCCTCAACTCCTGAGCTAGACCAAGCAATTGCCTCAGGATAACGCTTTTTCCAGTCAGCTATATAAGCATAGTGAATCTTATTAGGCGAAACAAGGTGTGCAACTGGTCCCAAAGCGTCCAACTGGTCAAACAAGGCTTGATTTGGTTGGATTGGTGAATGACACCAGAGCTGGCCATTTGCTAACTTGATGACAGTCATGCGGGTAGAAAAAGGCAACTTTGTCACCACTGCATCCATCTCAATCAAATCACCGTCGACAATCCAGATATTCTCAGCAATGGGCTTCAAGCTATAAAGCGGTTCATAGGTAGGAACAGGTTTTTTCATTCTAAAGACTCCTTCTTTCTATTCCAAAAGCGAAACTTCCCTAGAGCTTGAGGATACTTGGCTAATCCTAGAGCGGACAGAATCAGAATCTGTGGCAAAAACTGAATCAGATAACGCGTCTTCCCTCCCTCGAAAATCTGCAGAAAGAGTAGGCCACCAAAAACAGCTAAGGTTAGAAAATTCAGCTCATCACTGGAGCGATATTTCCAAAGAGCAAAGACAAGTCCTGCCGCCATGACAATCCAGACCACCTGCTTGGACAGCGAGAAATAGACAAATTCTGACTTGTCAGTGTTCAGGAAGAAGTCACGAACAAACTGAGTTAAAGGATTATCTTTTGTATCTTGGTAAAAAGGCGATATATAAGGCGTCTTTTCATTTTCGACACTGCGGTAGAGCCAGCCCAAATCTCCTTCTGCTACAGTCAGAGACTGCTTGTGGAAGAGATGATGAGCTAAAGTCAAAGGATTATAATCGCTCAAGCGCCGCTTGATTTCCTTGATAACATATTCCTTGGCAAACATGCCATTGTTATAGTCATATCGCTTGTCGGGCTCAATATACTGCAAGAGCCCTTCTTTCATATCTTCCTGATTGTGGCCATTGAAGGTCAGACCTAGATTAATAAAGAGCAATGGGCCTTTTGCCAAGCCCTCTCCCTCCATAATCGGCACTTCCGTCTGGTGCTTGGACCAGTAATGCAGCGGGGCATAGCTAATCGCAAAACTGCAAGCAAAAACGACTAGTGTCAGAAAGAACTTCTTCCAATTCTTTTTGAAAAAGAGAACTCCGAAGACAGCTATCAGCAAAATCATTACTGTTGGTCTAAAGAAGAAAGCCAGATTAGTCATTAGCCCTAGCAAAATACTGCGCAAAACCAGCTGTCTACTGTTCTCCTCTCCTCTCAGCAATCCAAGAACTAGGAAAATCTGCAAACTAATGAAAGGCAGGGGCGGAATATCCGTATACATTGAAAAGAAATAAGGAGAAAAGCCCAGTAAAAGCACATAAAGACTAAAGACAGCATCTGCAGCCTTTTGGGAAAAATACTTTTGGCAGCCCTTATAGAGGATCAAGGCCGTTACGTTAGTATAAACAATATTCAAGGCTTGCATGACCCATAGACCAGATTCCCCAAATACATTAAAGAAGAAACGCTCGTAGAGAAATAGTGAGACATTGTTAGGGTTGCGGGTCAGATAGCTGGAAATGGAGCTTTCTTTCAGAGTTTTGAAAGCCCCTGTAAAGACTACTGCTGCATCCCGCCTAATCAAAAGCTCTGCTGAAAAGAGCATAATCAGCTGAAAAATAAAGACAGCTAGCATAATAAGGACTTTATGCTTCATCAGCCAATGATAGGCTTTTTCTAGAAAATACCGATAGCGATAGGCCAGATAAGCCAAGCCAGTAAAAGCAATCATAGCTATACTATTCAGCTCTGCAACATGCCAGACGGCAATCAGAAACCAGTGAACAGCCGTAATCAGCATCACTTTCTGTAATATCGAAAAGGATAGATGATAAATCTTAGACATAGCTCTATTATACCAAACACCGAGATTTTAAGCCATTTTTAAAGGCAAGACAAGGACGTTTTACTGAAAAATGACCTGAATAAGAGTCAGATCATTTTATTTCTATTCGGTCTAGGCCTGCCAATTCTCTTGGTCGTGCTTAAATTTCTCAAGCAAGGCCAAGCCCTCAGGACTGACATACCCCTCTGCTTCAGCCAGAGTGATTAGCTCAGTGTAGTTAGAAAGGGTCACCAATTTGACACCCGCTTCATTGAAGTTCTTTTCTGCCTTTGGCAGCTCATAGGTAAAGATGGCTGCTGCGCCAATCACATCCGCACCTTCACGTTTAGCAGCAGCAATAGCATCCAAGACCGAACCGCCAGTCGAGATTAAGTCTTCGATGACAACCATCTTCTGCCCAGGCGCTACGCGACCTTCGATTTGATTGCCAGCTCCGTGATCTTTTGGTTTGCTGCGGATATAGGCAAATGGCAGGTTCATCTTATCTGCGATAATGGCTCCGTGAGGAATACCTGCTGTCGCAGTTCCAGCAATGACTTCTACATCTGGAAATTCCGCCCGAATCTTTTCGACGAAACCATCTTCAATCAAGGTTCGAGTCTCTGGATAAGCCAAGGTCACACGGTTGTCCGTATATATAGGTGACTTGATGCCTGACGCCCATGTAAAAGGCTCTTCTGGCTTCAAATACACAGCTTTGATTTTCAATAAATCACGCGCAATCTCTTTTGCTAAAGTCATTTTTTGCTCCTTATAAATTTGAAATTTTATGATACTGTTAATTTTGTATAACGATTTAATTCGAATCTCTTGTTTTTGCCTAGCTATTCCACTGCTTCTTAATCACATGATAAGCATCCCAAGGATTTTCAGTTTGGATAATTGGACGACCTACTACAATATAATCACTACCAATTTGATGAGCTTCCTGCGGTGTCATGACCCGTTTTTGGTCGCCGATTTCTGATCCAGCTGGCCGAATACCAGGCGTCACACAGAGGAAGTCATTTGCAGTTGCTGCCTTTATCAGTTCCACTTCTTGAGCTGAACAAACTACGCCATCCAGACCAGCTTCTTTGGCCTTCCGAGCGTAATTGACAACAGACTCCTGAACCGTAGTCTGGATGTTTTGGCAATCACGCATATCTTCCTCACTGGTCGAGGTCAGCTGAGTCACCGCAACCAACTTAGCCTTATCCCCTAAGACCTTCTTGGCTTCACTCATCATCTCCACACCGCCTGCCGCATGAACCGTCACCATGTCAATGCCAAATGTACCTAATACAGACATGGCTGAGCGCACCGTATTGGGAATGTCGTGCAGTTTCAGATCCAAGAAAATACTGTGTCCAAGACCTTTCAGATAATGGACGATTTCTGGACCGATGGCATAGAAGAATTCCATGCCGATTTTGACATAGAGTTTTTCATCTTCCGGAAAATGCTCCAAGAAATCTTTGACATCGTCAAAAGATGGAAAGTCGAGGGCGATAATAGGCCGTTCTTCACGCATGAGGGAAAAATCTCCTTTTAAATTATTATCTTCAAAGAAGTCTGCTAGGCAATCCTATCTCAAAACCAACTGTTACGTTAGGCTCAGAGACATAGAAAAAACCTTGCCCGAGAGCAAGGTTACACGAAAATGTGGCAGTAGTTGCCATTCAAACGTATGTACCTTAGTAGCCTCTCTGGACTTCTTTAAAGGTTATATTTAGTTCATTCTATAATTTCACAGCAGGATTGTCAAGTAAAAATGTAACTTTAAAGCAAATTCTCTCGAACTTCTTTTCGTAAGCTTTCAAGACTTTTGATACCGTATTTGTCCATAACCTTTGGCAGATCTTCAATGATGGTCGGGCAGGCATATGGATCTGTGAAATTGGCAGTTCCCACTCCAATGGCTGAAGCGCCTGCTATAAACATCTCCAGAGCAGCCTCCGCAGAATCAACTCCCCCCATACCAATGATAGGAAGTTTGCTTGCCTGCGCCACTTGACGGATCAGCTTGAGAGCTACTGGAAAGACAGCCGGACCAGACATGCCACCAGTGCCATTAGCGATAATAGGCTTGCGCGACTTCAAGTCAAATCGCATACCTACTAAGGTATTAATCATGGTAAAACCAGCAGCACCAGCATCTTCAACTGCCTTAGCTACCTGAGTGATGTCTGCCACACTCGGAGTCAATTTGACATAAACTGGTACAGCAGAAGCATCTACTGCTGCCTTGGTTGCTTCGTAAGCCAACTCCGGAACTTGACCAATCAAAAGTCCAGCATTTCCATGGTCAACATTAGGACAAGAGATATTGAGCTCAATAGCCTTGACATTGGGGGCTTGAGAAATTTTCCCAGCCACTGTCGCATATTCTTGATTGGAAAAGCCTGCTACATTGGCGATGATTGGCAGGTCGGGATAATGCTTTGCCAGCCAGGGCAGTTTTTCAGCTAGGACAACCTCAACACCTGGATTTTGCAGGCCAATGGCATTAAGCATCCCAGCTGGTGTTTCTGCCACACGCGGAGTGGGATTGCCAAAGCGGGGGTCCAAAGTCGTAGCCTTTATCATGATGGAGCCTAGCAAGTCTAGGTCATAGTATTTGGCATATTCCTGTCCGAAACCAAAACAGCCAGATGCTGGAATAATTGGATTTTTCAGGTCCAAGCCTGGCAAGGAAACTCTTAAACGTTGGTCACTCATTCTTTCCCCTCCTAGACAATAATCGTGCCCGTCTCAAAGACCGGACCGTCTTCACAAACGCGCTTATTGACCGACTCGTCCTGACCTGCAACATGAACTACGCAGGCATAGCAGGCGCCCATACCACACGCCATACGAGACTCCATGGAGAGATAAGCATGCGGATGGTCCTGAAACTTACGATCCACATACTGAAGCATAGCTGGCGCACCACAGGAATAAACAGCCGCATAGTCTTGGGACAACTCATCCACAACGGCTGATACATAGCCTTGGCGGCCATAAGAGCCGTTATCCGTCGTGACAATGACCTCGGCGTATTTTTTCATTTCTTCCTCTAAAATAACAGCGGATTTATCAGCGAATCCTAGTACAGCTGTCACTTGAACTCCCTTGGCATGCAATTCTTTAGCAACCTCAAGCAGGGGAGGGACACCAATCCCACCACCGATAATCAAAGCGTGGTCACCTGCCCTTACAGGACTCAAATCAAAGCCATTGCCCTGAGGCCCCATAACATCAAGAAAAGACCCAACTGGAAGTTGAGAAAAAATAGCCGTGCCGCCGCCTTCTATCCGGTAGATGATGCGACAAGTCAGATTGTCTCGGTCAATCTCTGCGATCGAGATAGGCCGGCGCAAAAGCTTGCTGTCATCTGGTACTCGAATATGTAAAAACTGCCCAGCCTGCATCTGAGCAACCATTTGTCCCTTTAGAATCATGGAAAAAATATTAGGCGCAATCTCGACTTGCTCCAGCAGCTCCATCTGCTCCAGCATAATCTTGCCAAATCTCTTTTTACAACTGTCACTAACCATGACAACCTCACTTTCTACAAGAAAAAACCTCGCCGCAGCAAGGTTTCGCAAAAAACAAGGCAGCCAAATGCCTCTTATACCGTTTTTCCCCACCTTGTAGCCTCACTGGACTTGATTAAAGGTTAAATTGTAAACATTATATCGTTAGAGATGAGGAATGTCAAGGCATAAAAAATATTAGAATTTTCATGTCACTAATGAATCGAAGCATTACCAGCTCTTGTCAAATTCACTTCTTGCATCTGCTAGACAAAAGCTGCCATCCTCCTGCCTCTTGAAAATCAAAGACACCCTATCCGATTTTCGTTCAGCAGGTGGACGATGAATATTAAAATAATTCACCTGTAACGATAACGGGCTATAATCTGTATCGCTTCCAGAAAAATTAATATCTGAAGGCAGTCCAAAGCGATCAACAATCTCCTGATATGTCATTCCACCTTTTCCATATTGACTATCACCTACTGTCAACGTATCCATATCTTCTGGCTTCCACTTAAAAACAAACTCATTTTTGGTAGCTGGCAGGTTATGAATGTCATCCAAGTATACTGCCGTTTTGGTTATTAAATAGTACTTTTTTCCATTGGAATCAGGGTCATAAAAACCCAAACTGATTTCCTGAGGATGTCCTGATGAGCCATATCTAGGAACATCTACAATTCTTGTCTTATAAGTTAGTGTTAATCCATTTTCGGTAAAACTCACATTTGAACCCTTACCGTATTTCGTAATAACCTCTTCCAAAGTCGGATTATTCTTCCACTCCCCAACTTTTGCTATTTTGAGTTCAACAAAATTGTCTAATGTCCAATTAAAAGAAAACTTTTTTTCATCATCCTCAACAATTTTCTTTTTCAGTTCCTTTTGAACTTGATTTATTTCTGACTCATCATCATATTGCTGAGTTGTATAGTTTTCTCTACTAACTGACGAAACTGTATTATCAGGTTTGTACTTAAGGTTAGCTCTAGGAATCTTTTGAGAATAATAATAGAAGCCAAAGAACAAAGCAAATGACAAGGTCAAACAAAGAAGAATAAAGGCCGAATTAATCCTTTTTTTCTCCTCCTGTATAGCCATCATGCTGAGTTCTTCTCTTTTTATCTTTTGTTGTCTATAAAGTTCCTTTTTTATATCTCTAAACGAATTGGCATCATGTTTTTTCTTGCTTCTCCTTCTCAAGATTATCTCCTCTGTCTTTTTTTATTTTAGTTTACTGGCTTTGTTTAGAAACTAAACGCCATGTTCCATCTTCTTGCTTATAAAATTCTAAATTAACAGATTTCAATTGTTCTGGGTTTTTCAAAGAATGAGGATTATGATAAGTAACCCGCATTTGAAGTTGTTTATCCTCTCCCAAAATTGTCTGATATAGAGGCAAACCAACATTTGAAACAATCTCATCATAAACCGTACCTTTGTCAGTACCTTCCCTAGCACCAATAACAAGACTATCTATATATTCTTGTGTCCATAAAAAGTCTCTATTAGGATTTTTATCCACCTTAATTTCATCACTTGCAAGGTTAGAATGGTACTTGGAAATAAGTTTATAGACACCATCAAATTCAGCAAATGTTAAAGCAACAGAACCAAGAGCACCATTCTTCTCTTTCCAAAAAAGACGAATATATTTCTGAATTTCATTATTTGCTGAAAAGTCAATCCACGAATCAGCTTCAACTGGTTTTCCAAATTCTTTTAAAACATCTTCCAAGACGGCTCCGCCTTTATCTTTGTCCATATGTAGAGAAACTGCCTTGTCAACTGTCCAAAGAAAGGGGACACTTTTTTCTGGAGAAACAATAAGACTTTCAGCGAATTTTTTTATTTCAGTCTTCTTATCCTCTAATTTTTTCGATGGTGAAGTAATCTGACTTGACTGGCTGACCGGTTGCTTAGATTTAGCTTTTTCCGGTATAGAAAGCATTAAAAAAACTGCTCCAACAATAGAAAAGCCAATAATAGCTAATAAAACGAATGGTAAGAACTTAGACTTAGAAGTCTCTTTCTCTAACTCAAAAGCAATATCTTCAAAAGAATCCTCTTTTTTCTTCATAACTACTCCTTTTACAGTCTAAAAATCATCATATCACGAATAACTTGAAATTGCAAAATCTGCTTCATTATAAGAAACTGGATAAAATCTCTCTATAATTCCGATAAGAATTAACTTTTACAACATCACTATATCCAATAGGTGTTTTTTACCATCTGTCCATTTTAATAAATTCAATTATAAAAACATGCTAGCTTTCATTGATTTATCGGGAAAAAATCCCCAGTTTGTGATAAAATAGTCCTATGAGAATTCAACAGTTACACTATATTATCAAAATCGTCGAGACTGGCAGTATGAACGAAGCTGCTAAGCAGCTTTTCATTACTCAGCCTAGCTTGTCCAATGCTGTGCGAGATTTGGAAAATGAAATGGGCATCGAGATTTTCATTCGCAATCCCAAAGGAATTACCTTGACCAAGGACGGCATGGAGTTTCTTTCTTATGCCCGTCAGGTAGTTGAGCAGACTCAGCTTCTAGAGGAGAGATACAAAAACCCTGTCGCCCACCGCGAGCTTTTCAGCGTTTCAGCCCAGCACTATGCCTTTGTGGTCAATGCCTTTGTCTCCCTGCTTAAAAAAAGCGATATGGAGAAATACGAGCTCTTCCTGCGGGAAACTCGGACTTGGGAAATTATTGACGACGTAAAAAACTTCCGCAGCGAAATCGGCGTCCTCTTTCTCAATAGCTACAACCGCGATGTCCTATCCAAGATGCTGGATGACAATCATCTGATTGCCACTCATCTCTTCACAGCTCAACCCCATATCTTTGTCAGCAAATCCAATCCGCTGGCCAAGAAAAAGCTGGTTCAATTATCTGATTTAGAAAACTTCCCCTACCTCAGCTATGACCAGGGTACCCACAACTCCTTCTACTTTTCTGAGGAAATTCTCTCTCAGGAACACCATAAAAAATCTATCGTGGTCAGCGACCGCGCGACCCTCTTTAACCTTTTGATCGGTCTGGATGGCTACACGATTGCAACCGGTATCCTCAACAGCAACCTCAACGGAGATAATATCGTGTCAATCCCACTGGACATTGATGATCCGATTGAGCTGGTCTACATCCAGCATGAAAAAGCCAGCTTATCCAAAATGGGAGAACGCTTTATTGAGTATCTGATTGAGGAAGTGAAGTTTGATAAATAAACTGCAAAAAACACCCGAAAAAGCTTTTTCAGGTGTTTTTCTATTGTTTCAATTTCCCAAGCACTTCCCCGATCTTACCTTCAATAACTAAGTCAGCCTGGCTGTCTTGAGGGATGCTGGTCTTGTTGATGACGACCAGATGCTTACCTGCAAAGTACTGGATGAGGCTGGCTGCGGGATAGACAACTAAGGAAGTTCCGCCGATTATCAGTAGGTCTGCTTGCTGGATAGCTTGGGCAGCCTGACGGAAAACCTCCATATCCAGAGATTCCTCATAGAGAGTCACATCTGGCTTGACAATACCGCCACAGTCAAGGCAGTGAGGAATGGTAGCGTCCAGAGCCAGAAAGCCATCCAAATCATAGAATCGCTGACAATTCAGACAGTAATTTCTATCCGCACTACCATGAAGCTTGAGAACCTTTTTCGAACCGGCCATTTCATGCAAGCTATCGATATTTTGAGTCACCACAGCCTTGAGCTTGCCTGCTTTTTCCAAGTCTGCCAAGTAAACATGTGCTGCATTGGGCTTAGCCTCTGGATAGAGTAGGTACTTCTTGTAAAAGTCAAAAAACTCCTGCGGATAGCGCTCAAACATAGTGTGAGAAACCAGCTGCTCCGCTGTAAAGTGCCGTCCCAGCTTGACGCTGTATATCCCATCTGAACTGCGGAAGTCCGGAATATTGGACTCAGTCGAAACACCCGCCCCACCGAAAAAAACAATATTCTGACTTTGGTCTATTAATTCTTGTAGCCTTGCAATCTTATCCATCCTGCTACTCCTTATAAGAGACTTTCTATGACCGCATTCGCTCGGTCGAAGTAAAAAGGTTCCCTCTGATAGACAATGCCTGTCTCCTGCGCCAAATCAACCAGAAGCTCCATAAAATGCTGAGATGAGAAACCTGTCGTCCTGTGCAATTCTTCCTCATCAAAAGGCTTGATAAGATGAGCCAACGGATTGCGGACTGACTTTTCTAACTCTCTTAGCTGCTGTGCTGATTCTTTGACAGATTCAGGCAAATTCAACTGCAAAATCATCTCCGTCAAACTAGAAGAATTGACCGTGCTTTCCGCATGAAAATTTTGCAGGACAGGATTATCAGAATGTCGCATCTTTTCAAACTTCCAACGGTCGTAGCTTGCTCCTCGAGAGTTATGAATATAGCAGTCAATGTCCGGTATTTGCATGCGAATCAGCCGCATAAAAATCCGATAAATAGCTGGACTGACCGCTCTGATAAAGTCTATCAACTGTTCATTTCTCAGTTTGGCTTCCAGATCATAAAGGTAATTGACTAGCTGCTCATCCTCTTCATTTTCATGGCAAAAAAGCTGAAAATCAGCTAGGTCAAACCCAGTGATTTTCAACTTTAGATTCATCATAGATTGGATGTTGAGCTCTCTTCGCTCCGCTAAAGCCTCAAGAAGGAGGAGCAAGTCAGACTGGACACTGCTTCCTGCTCGCTCAGCTAGTTTATGGGCATAAGCATAGTCATAGCGGGAAATAGCAAAGAGAAGAGCTTCTTTGACATCTACTTTCATGCTTCTGCAATCAAGGTTTCCAAGCCAACCTTCATCATATCGGTAAAGGTATTTTGACGCTCTTCTGCTGTCGTATCCTCTTCAGGATTAACCAAGCTATCAGAAATAGTCATAATCGCGAGAGCATCTACATGGTGCTGAGCAGCCAGATAGTAAAGTGCCGCAGCCTCCATTTCAACTGCCTTAACCCCCCACTTACCAAGCTCGATATTCTTTTCAAAGTAGTTTGAATAAAAGACATCAGACGACAAGACATTCCCAACATGGGTTGTCATACCAAGACCTTTGGCGATATGATAGGCCTTATCTAGTAAATCAAAGCTAGCGATCTGCGGAAAATCATACTGTGGCCAGTCATTACGGATAATGTTGGAGTTAGTTGCAGCCGCCTGCGCCAAAACCAATTCACGGACATGGACATCAGCATTCAGAGAGCCCGCTGTTCCAACACGGATCAGCTTTTTCACACCGTAATCAACAATCAGCTCACGCGCGTAGATAGAGATTGAGGGCATTCCCATCCCCGTTCCCATAACAGAAACACACTCACCTTTGTAGGTGCCTGTATAACCAAACATGTTACGCACTTCATTGAAGCAAACAGCATTCTCAAGGAAATTCTCCGCAATAAATTTGGCCCGAAGCGGATCCCCTGGAAGAAGAATTTTATCCGCAATTTCACCTGGCTTAGCAGAAATATGAATAGACATAGTTAAGATACCAAACCCGTCAAAAGCAAAGGGAAAATAGGAGATGGTCGCAGTGAGCGATGCTCGCAAGACCATCTATCTTTTCCCCACCGCTTTTAGAGTGGGTTCAATTCCTTTCTTTCTTAATTTTAATATTCCATAGAAAGGCTAGTTCGGATTCAATTACAAACCCAGACACTCCGCCTTTCAACATTCTTTTACAATTCAGCAAGTGTTTCTTTAAGCAGTCGTTTGAAATCACCTTTGACACGTTCTGTTACTTCAACCACTTCCTCATGATTAAGCTCTTCTTGGAACCCAGCAGCAAAGTTTGTAATGCATGAAATCCCAAGGACTTTCAAACCAGAATGTGCCGCTACAATCACTTCAGGAACAGTAGACATGCCAATTGCATCTGCTCCAAGTGTCTTATAAGCGCGGATTTCTGCTGGTGTTTCATAAGTTGGTCCAGTTACACCGATATAGACACCCTCATCCAGCTTGATACCAAGCTTATCAGCAACTTTATGAGCGACGGTACGGTATTCTGGAGTGTAAGATTTAGACATATCAGGGAAACGCGGACCAAATTCATCCAAGTTTTCACCAATCAAAGGATTTTGGCCAGTCATATTGATGTGGTCAGTGATCGCCATAAGCGTACCAGGACCATAGCCAATACCGCCAGCAGCATTGGTAACAATAACACCAGTCGCACCAAGAGACTTCATCACACGCACTGGGAAAGTAACGATTTCTAAAGGATTTCCTTCATAGAAGTGGAAACGGCCTTGCAGTGCCAAGACTTTCCGTCCGGACAAGTCTCCATAGACTAATTTACCAGCGTGACCAACAACAGTTGAGCGGCCCCAGTTTGGAATATCCGCATAGTCAAGACTAACGGCATTTTCGATTTCTTCAGCCAATTCTCCCAAACCAGATCCCAAAATCAGACCAAATTCAGGTTCTGTCATACCTTTTTCTTTCAAGAAGGCTGCTGTTGCTTTGATTATTTCTGATAAGCTTGTCATAAAACATTTTCCTCACTCTCTTATAATGCTTATACCAATTTGTCCAAGAAGCTTTGACCAATCATCGCCTTGTCTACTCCGAAGTTTTCAGCAACGGTAGCTGAGATATCCGCAAAGTGTCCGGCAGGAATATGACCATGACCGCTCAGCGATTTTCCGAAGACCAAGAGCGGAATGTACTCACGAGTGTGGTCGGTTCCAGCATAGGTTGGGTCATTACCATGGTCAGCAGTAATCATGAGCAGATCATCTTCACGCATGTTTTCAATGATTTCTGGGATGCGAGCATCAAACTCTTCTAGGCAGTCACGGTAGCCATGTGGATCACGGCGGTGACCATAAAGAGCATCAAAGTCTACTAGGTTAGTAAATGAGAAACCTTCTTTGAAGTTTTCATCTTTCAAGGCTTTGACTAAAGTATCCACACCATGATTGTTAGACTTATTATGTCCCATGTCATGGTTAATTCCAGCTCCGTTGAAGATGTCATTAATCTTACCAACAGAATAGGTATCAATTTCAGCTTCATTGAGCTTGTCAAGTACAGTTGGCTCAAACGGAGAAACTGCATAGTCGTGACG
Source organism: uncultured Streptococcus sp. (assembly GCA_963533195.1). Classification (GTDB taxonomy): domain Bacteria; phylum Bacillota; class Bacilli; order Lactobacillales; family Streptococcaceae; genus Streptococcus. Next base: position 23,142 of record CAUSOG010000031.1, read on the forward strand.
GTTGGCTGTACGAGTGAAGTTGCCTGGCTCACCTACATAAGGACGAGCGATAATACGTCCTAGAAGCGCAGGGCGTTCCAAGGTAATAGAACGGGCGAATTCACAAATACGATAGAGCTCTTCCAAAGGAATCACTTCTTCGTGTGCTGCAATTTGCAATACTGGGTCAGCAGAAGTGTAGATAATCAGCTCGCCAGTTTCCATCTGACGAGGGCCAAAGTCATCAATAACTGCTGTACCAGAGTATGGCTTGTTAGCCTCACGAATGACCTTGCGACCAGAAAACTCTTCAATTTGAGTCAGGATTTCTTCTGGGAAGCCATTCCAGAACGTATCGAAAGGCTCAGTAATATTGAGACCCATGATTTCCCAGTGGCCCGTCATGGTGTCTTTTCCAAGTGATACTTCTTCCAGCTTAGTATAGTAGCCGCTAGGATTTTCTTCTTTAGGAACGGTCTTCAAAGGAGCAGGACGCTCGATATTTCCCAGGCCGATCTTAGCCATGTTTGGCACATTCAGTCCTACCGTTTTGGAAATATGTCCCAGAGTATCTGAAGCACCATCTGGTACCCCTGCATTGACAAAATTATTAGCATCTGGTGCAGCACCGATACCAACTGAGTCCATGACTACCAAGTGAATACGATTAAATTTTGGCATAAAATACCTCTTTCTATTTACTGGCCTCTAAAACTTGAAGACCCGATTTTCCAGCAACAATGACCTTGTCTACCATTTGATTAAACAGTCCATGCTCCACTACGCCCACTACATGATCTAGTTCTTGCGCAAACTCAACTGGATTTTCAATCACACCTAAATCTAAGTCGATGATGAAATTCTGCATGTCTGTAACAAAGCGTTGGCCATCTTTCTCACGAAAAGTAGGCTTATATCCAGCACGCTCAAAGCGACGAAAGAGCTGCTCAGCACCATACTGAACAACTTCTACTGGCAGCTTGAAGGCACCTAACTTCTCGACCACCTTGCTCTCATCGACTACCCAGATATAGTGCTTTGTAGGCACCGCTACGACTTTCTCCATGAGAAGCGCGCCGCCACCGCCCTTGATACCGTTAAAAGCTGAATCAACCTCATCAGCACCATCAACAGTGACATCCACCTGATCCACATCGTCGATAGACTTGAGCGGAATGCCCAGCTCTTCAGCCTGTTTGCTAGTGACACTGGAAGTCGTAACAGCTGTAATCTGCAATCCTTCTTCCTTGATACGCCGACCAATCTCTTCGACAAAATAATAAGCAGTTGAACCCGTCCCGAGACCAACAATCATCCCGCTTTGGACAAATTCAGCAGCCTTGATTCCTGCCAGTTTCTTTAGATTTTCCATAGCACCTCCTCGAATCACACTACTTTTATTATATCATGATTCTCACTAACATGAAAGTGTTTTCTTTGTCAGACTTACATTTCATTACTTCCGCTTGATAATCGAAAGCCTTGCTCCTCCTTGATTTTTGCGTTACAATTAGGGTAATTGATTTTAAAACACAAGGAAAAATACAGTATGATTACCAGAGAATTTGATACAATCGCTGCGATTTCTACGCCTCTTGGCGAAGGGGCTATCGGCATTGTCAGACTAAGCGGGACTGACAGCTTTGCTATTGCCCAAAAAATCTTCAAAGGGAAGAATCTAAGCAAAGTGGAAAGCCACACGCTCAACTACGGCCATATCGTTGACCCTCAAAATCAGGAAATTCTGGACGAGGTTATGCTTGGTGCCATGCGCTCTCCCAAGACCTTCACACGCGAAGATATCATTGAGATTAACACCCACGGTGGGATTGCGGTCACGAATGAAATCCTGCAGCTTGCTATCCGCGAGGGCGCTAGAATGGCTGAGCCTGGTGAGTTTACCAAGCGGGCTTTTCTCAATGGGCGCGTAGATTTGACTCAGGCTGAGGCCGTTATGGACATCATCCGAGCCAAGACCGATAAAGCTATGAACAACGCTGTCAAGCAGCTGGATGGCTCCCTCTCCAACCTTATCAACAATACCCGTCAGGAAATCCTCAACACACTAGCTCAGGTCGAGGTCAACATCGACTATCCTGAGTACGACGACGTGGAAGAGATGACGACCCAGCTTATGCGAGAAAAAACAGCTGAGTTCGAGACTCTGCTGAGTAATCTCCTAAATACTGCGCGACGTGGAAAGATTTTACGCGAAGGCATTTCCACTGCTATCATCGGACGGCCTAATGTTGGCAAGTCCAGCCTGCTCAATAATCTCCTGCGCGAGGACAAGGCCATTGTGACTGATATCGAGGGTACGACTCGGGATGTGATTGAGGAGTATGTCAATATCAAGGGCGTGCCGCTCAAGCTTATCGATACTGCAGGAATTCGAGAAACCGATGACCTTGTGGAGCAGATTGGAGTTGAGCGCTCTAAAAAAGCCCTGCAGGAAGCTGACTTGGTCCTCTTAGTTCTCAATGCCAGCGAGCCTCTGACAGACCAAGACCGCCAGTTGCTAGAAATCAGCCAAGACAGTAATCGCATCGTCCTGCTTAACAAGACCGACCTTGAAGAAAAGATTGAGCTGAACCAGCTACCAACTGATGTCATTAAGATTTCCGTCCTCCACAATCAAAATATCGATAAAATTGAAGAACGCATCAATCAGCTCTTCTTTGAAAACGCTGGTATCGTCGAGCAAGACGCCACCTACCTGTCCAACGCCCGCCACATTTCCTTGATTGAAAAAGCCCTAGAAAGCCTGCAAGCCGTCAACCAAGGCTTGGAAATGGGTATGCCGGTAGATCTACTCCAAGTCGATATGACCCGCACCTGGGAAATCCTAGGAGAAATCACTGGCGACGCCGCACCAGACGAACTCATCACCCAACTCTTCAGCCAATTTTGCTTGGGGAAATAGAAAATAAGAGGACTGAATAAAACAGTCCTTTTTATGATAAATAAAAACGAAACAACACAGTTTCTCCTTATCACGACCTATCAAAAATTCATAAATCGTATGTATTCTATTGTATAGTTACTTAAATCTTGAGAGTACAAAAACAAATGACTGCATTGACTATAACTGGTTTAGTTGTACAGTTACTTAAATCTTGAGAGTACAAAAACGAGCTTGACATTGGATAAAAATAAAACCCGGTTGTACAGTTACTTAAATCTTGAGAGTACAAAAACCCAGCAAACATTCTAGTTGGTTCTCTAGATGTTGTACAGTTACTTAAATCTTGAGAGTACAAAAACCAAAGCGGTCAGCGAAGACTTGTCAGCAATGTTGTACAGTTACTTAAATCTTGAGAGTACAAAAACTTGTGATTTTGACAATCTTTTTGAAAAAGGTTGTACAGTTACTTAAATCTTGAGAGTACAAAAACAATTTATCAACAACAGATTTGACTGTAAAAGTTGTACAGTTACTTAAATCTTGAGAGTACAAAAACTGGCTCGTTTTTCGGTGAGTTATCATCATAGTTGTACAGTTACTTAAATCTTGAGAGTACAAAAACACAAAAATATTGATAGTGATTTTGAAGCTAGTTGTACAGTTACTTAAATCTTGAGAGTACAAAAACAGCGGGAGGTGTCAATACTATGGTTAGAAGTTGTACAGTTACTTAAATCTTGAGAGTACAAAAACCTGCTCTCTTCTTGCTTTTCTTTCTGCTTTGTTGTACAGTTACTTAAATCTTGAGAGTACAAAAACCTAGCAAGTATCTTGATATAGAGTTTGAGGGTTGTACAGTTACTTAAATCTTGAGAGTACAAAAACTTGCTAATATCCTCAAAAGAATTTAACCTAGTTGTACAGTTACTTAAATCTTGAGAGTACAAAAACAGCTGCCCGCCTTTTTCATAAATTCTCAAAGTTGTACAGTTACTTAAATCTTGAGAGTACAAAAACATAGTCAAAAGATTTAAAAGAGGGAGTGGAGTTGTACAGTTACTTAAATCTTGAGAGTACAAAAACAATTGTTTTAACAGTCTAATAGCAATAATAGTTGTACAGTTACTTAAATCTTGAGAGTACAAAAACATAGAGCGTGGAGTGTCCGAGGAAGAAATTGTTGTACAGTTACTTAAATCTTGAGAGTACAAAAACTTGTGTTGTTGACAATCTTTTTAAAAAAGGTTGTACAGTTACTTAAATCTTGAGAGTACAAAAACAGATAATGGTAAATTTTATATTGGTGTTCAGTTGTACAGTTACTTAAATCTTGAGAGTACAAAAACT
>CAUSOG010000032.1:0-26097 GCA_963533195.1 uncultured Streptococcus sp.
AGAGTACTTGGTTTGGGACCAAGGTGTCGCAGGTTCGAATCCTGTCTTCCCGATAGATGGCGGTGTAGCTCAGCTGGCTAGAGCGTCCGGTTCATACCCGGGAGGTCGGGGGTTCGATCCCCTTCGCCGCTATAATGATCTTGTTGGACCTTTAGCTCAGCTGGTTAGAGCTCTCGGCTCATAACCGAGTGGTCGTAGGTTCAAGTCCTACAAGGTCCATAGTGTTATCTTGGAGGATTACCCAAGTCCGGCTGAAGGGAACGGTCTTGAAAACCGTCAGGCGTGTAAAAGCGTGCGTGGGTTCGAATCCCACATCCTCCTTAGGGACAAATAGTATTGACGCGGGATGGAGCAGCTAGGTAGCTCGTCGGGCTCATAACCCGAAGGTCGTAGGTTCAAATCCTGCTCCCGCAATAGTTGGCTCGGTAGCTCAGTTGGTAGAGCAATGGATTGAAGCTCCATGTGTCGGCGGTTCGATTCCGTCTCGCGCCATACATCATCGTATTGGAAATGCGGGTGTAGTTTAGTGGTAAAACTACAGCCTTCCAAGCTGTTGTCGCGAGTTCGATTCTCGTCACCCGCTTTGAACGTTGTTCAATTACCAAGTTTTTAACTTGGGCGCGTAGCTCAGGTGGTTAGAGCGCACGCCTGATAAGCGTGAGGTCGGTGGTTCGAGTCCACTCGTGCCCATAAAATATTGGAGAATTACTCAAGAGGCTGAAGAGGACGGTTTGCTAAATCGTTAGGTCGGGTAACTGGCGCGGGGGTTCGAATCCCCCATTCTCCGTATAATGAGGAGTTTAGCATTTGCTATCTCCTTTTCTTATACTTTCTTGTCCTGTTTAGTGAGGTTTTTCTGATGAATCGATTTAAAAAGTCTAAGTTTCTGATTTCTTTTTTTGTATTAGTTGTTGCAATGACGATACTCATCCTATCTACCTCTTCTAGTTGGTTTGTATCAACTACTTCAAATATTATTTCATTGGTAGATAGACTTGTCGGCTCTCCTTTTGCTTTTGTAGCTGATAAAAAGGAAGAAATGTCAGATTTGATGTCTACTTACAGAGAGAATCAACAACTCAAGAAAAATCTTTATGAGGTTGAGGAAAAGGCTGGGAAGGCAGATTCCTTAGAAGATGAGAATGAGCAGTTACGAAAACTTCTGGAATTTAAAGAGGCTGATAAAAATCAAATACAAATTGCCAGCGAAGTGATTGCCCGTACGCCAGCATCCTGGAAAAATGAGCTGACTATTGACAAGGGGACATCTGATAATGTGACAGATGCTATGCTAGTAGTTGCTAATGGTGGTCTGGTCGGAAGTGTTTCTGAAACTAGTAGTCAGTCTAGCTTGGTTTCTCTACTGACTAACGAGGAAAACTCAACTAAAATTTCTGTTAGAATTCAAACGAAGTCTGGTCCAGTTTATGGGATTATTACGGGTTATGATGCAAAAAACTCTGCTTATATCATCAGTCAGTTAAATAGTGCTGAAGATATAAAAGAGGGAGATGAGGTAGCAACCAGTGGCTTGGGTGCTTATAATGCAGAAAATATTCCTGTCGGTAAGGTACTTTCCGTGTCTGAGGCTAAGGATCAGTTAAACAAGATTGTTCTGGTTAAGCCAGCTGCGGATTTGTCGGATATCCGTGCTGTAATGTTGGTAGGGAACTGATATGAGAGATATTAAAGAACATCTTTTGACTCCTATTATTTTATTTTTTGTCTTATTGATAGACGGACAAATTTCGACTTTTCTGGCTAATATTCTGCCTTTACAATGGCATTTAGTCAGTCATTTTATCTTTATTTTCATGCTTTTTGTTTCCATCAACCTCTCTAGAAACTACAATATTCTCTTATTTTGCTGTTTGGGGTTGATTTATGATGTTTACTATTTTCATACCATCGGTATTGCTCTTATTCTTTTTCCTCTTTTAAGTCTCTTGGTTTGTCAGTCAAGTTCGACTATGCTTTTAAATAAATTTACTCGCTTTTTATCTGTTTTGATTCTTGTATTTTTATTTGAATTAATCAGTTTTACTTTTGCAGTATTTTTGAATCTTTCTAGTTTGAATTTACAGGATTTTGTCCTTAGCAGTCTGGTACCGACTATCCTTCTCAATAGCCTGATATTCCTCATTTTTCAGCCTATTTTCGAAAAAATGTATTTATGATAAACAAGAAATAAAAATGTAATAAAGGCGTAACATATGATACAGCATTTTCTGGTATACTAGTTAATGTCTTATAAGAAGGAGTGTATTATTTTTATGAAGAAAAAACTACTCACATCAATTTTATTGAGTACGGTTATCCTTTCACAAGGAGCTGCACTTGTGAGCGTTAAAGCGGAGACAACTGATGAAAAGATTGCTGCAAAAGACAGCAAGATTAATAGCTTGACAGAGCAACAACAATCAACTCAGACGCAAGTTGACGAAATTCAAGGTCAAGTGTCTGCTATTCAAAAGCAACAAGAAGAGCTTAAAGCAGAAAATGAAAAATTGTCTGCTGAATCTGCAAAACTTTCTGCTGAAATTGATGAACTGTCTAAAAATATTGTAGCTCGTAATGAGTCACTTGCAAATCAAGCACGCAGTACCCAAACAAATGGAACTGCTACTAGCTACATCAATACAGTTGTAAATTCTAGCTCTATCACAGAAGCTATCTCTCGTGTAGCAGCTATGAGCGAAATTGTTTCAGCAAATAACAAAATGCTGGAACAACAAAAGAAAGATAAAGAAGCAATTGCTGAAAAGCAAGTTGCGAATAATGAAGCTATCAATACTGTAATTGCTAACCAAGAGAAGTTAGCTGATGACGAGCAAACTTTGGCAACAAAACAAGCTGAACTGAAAGCAGCTCAGACAAGTCTTGCAGCTGAAAAAGCGACTGCTGAAAACGAAAAGAATTCTCTTCTTGAAGAAAAAGCAGCAGCTGAAAAAGCAGCAGCTGAAGCAGCAGCTCGTGAAGCTGCTTATAAAGCAGAGCAAGAATCAAAACGCCAAGCAATTGAAGCTTCAGGAAACACTACCCTGCAAGCTCAGGTTCAAGCAGTTGTTAATTCAGCTCCAGCAGCTGAAGCAGCGGCTCCAGCAGCACCTGCAGTAACTCAATCTGTTGCCCGTGCGAATAGACCAGTTTATAGCTCATCTGCATCTTCTTATCCAGTAGGTCAATGTACATGGGGTGCTAAGACATTAGCTCCTTGGGCTGGCGATTACTGGGGTAATGGTGGACAATGGTCTGCAAGTGCAGCAGCAGCAGGCTTCCGTGTTGGTTCACAGCCAGAAGTTGGAGCGATTGCATGTTGGACTGACGGTGGATACGGACACGTTGCAGTAGTAACAGCTGTTCAATCTACTACAAGTATCCAAGTATCAGAAGCAAACTACCTTGGACAACAATCAATCGGTAACTACCGTGGATGGTTTAACCCAACAACTGCACAAGGTACAGTTTCATATATCTATCCGAACTAATCAGTAAAAAGCGCCTCTGGCGTTTTTTATTTTTAATTGAAAAATCAACTGAAAAAAGTTACAATGGTAGTTGGGAAAAGTTGTAATTGGACAATGAAAGACGATTTAGAATCTGGAGGGAATCATGTCTTTTTCTGATTTAAAACTCTTTGCTCTTTCTTCTAATCAAGAATTAGCGCAGCGTGTTGCTCAAGAGATTGGATTGCCACTTGGGAAATCAACTGTTCGTCAGTTCTCTGATGGAGAGATTCAAGTGAATATTGAAGAATCTATTCGCGGGAAACACGTCTTTATTTTGCAGTCTACCAGCTCGCCAGTCAATGATAATTTGATGGAAATCTTGATTATGGTAGATGCTTTGAAACGAGCTAGCGCTGAATCCATCAATGTTGTCATGCCTTACTATGGCTATGCTCGACAGGATCGCAAGGCTAGAGCTCGTGAGCCAATTACATCTAAATTAGTTGCTAATATGTTGGAAATTGCTGGTGTGGATCGGATGCTGACTATTGACTTGCACGCAGCGCAAATCCAGGGCTTCTTTGATATTCCAGTGGATCACTTGATGGGTGCACCTTTGATTGCAGATTACTTTGAGCGCCGTAATATGACAGGGGGCGACTATGTGGTAGTCAGTCCTGACCATGGTGGTGTGAGTCGTGCCCGTAAGTTAGCAGAGTTTCTGAAAACACCGATTGCGATTATTGATAAGCGTCGCAGTGTGGACAAGATGAATAGCAGTGAAGTTATGAACATCATTGGTAAGGTGGAAGGAAAAACTTGTATCTTAATTGATGATATGATTGATACAGCAGGGACTATCTGCCATGCAGCTGACGCTCTCGCTGAAGCAGGGGCTGTAGAAGTCTATGCTAGTTGTACGCATCCAGTCTTGTCTGGTCCAGCTATGGATAATATCCAAAAGTCGGCGATTAAAAAATTGGTTGTGCTGGATACAATTTATCTGCCTCAAGAGCGCTTGATTGATAAGATTGAGCAGATTTCAATTGCGCATCTTTTAGGGGAAGCCATTGTCCGTATTCATGAAAAACGGCCGCTGTCACCCTTGTTTGAAATAGGCAAAAAATAACCTGATATATATGGCTGGGAAGTTTGATTCCTAGTCTCTTTTTATTTCATTCCTACTTTTTTTAAAAAAATCTAATATCAACTTTGGAAGGCGGCTCAAACTACTTGATGTTTCAAATATAAATAAATGACCATTTAAATAGTTGGTAAATTGACAATTTGTCTCATCCCTTGGTATTATTTGGTTTAAAAAATTTTTATGTAGTAAAATTCTTGACTTTTTTTAGAGTTCGAACTATACTTAATAGTAGGTAATATTAGGTAACGGGGAGTTACAATTATTTTTGAAAAGTAACGAGGAGATGAGATAATGAAAAAGGTTTTGCTTTCAAGTGCTGTGGCCCTTTCACTTTTCGCGGCTGCTGCACCAGTATTTGCTGAGGGTACAGCCAGTCTTTGGGTTAATGACATTGATAATAATGAAGTTCCCCAAGGCAGTACGGATTCAGAATCTAATAAAGTTATGGATGAGTTGCAGGCCTATAGAGATGCACAATCAGCTCTGGATCAGCAAGTTGCTGAAGCTAAGAAAGCTCCGGTTGGCAAAAGTGCTGTGATGGAGGATCAAGCTGGTAACAAAGTTCTTGTTATTGGTGAGGGAGAGTCGGCCAATGCTGATCAGCCTTCAGTGGCACCATCTACTACAGATCCATCTACACCGGCTTATTCGGCAGCACCTTACTCCACAGCCTCTTCATCAGTTCCGACTTTTCCAGCACCGTCTCAATCTTCGGCGGCATCCTCTTCAACAGCAGGTAAAAAGAAGGCTAAAAAATCAGAAAATAAAGCAAAAAAATCTCCGGAAGCAAAAGAAGAGAACAAGGAAAATGAGGAGAATTCTGAAGAAAAGTCACTTCCTAAGACAAGTGCAGTTAAATAATTTTGTCTTTAATTTGTGCTAACGCCTAAATATCACTGAGCCTTTGTTCGGTGATATTTTTTGTAAAAAATGAAAAACAAAGGATTTTTAGATTATGCAAGAAAAAGATAGGAGTCAAGCTTCGAATAAGAAACAGCTCCTTGTTGTTGGAATTTGCCTCTTACTGATTGTTCTGGTTATTTTTTCTGTTTTTTATGCTTTCCGTTCATCAGCATCAGGCAGCAAGCTTCGAGTTTCGCATCCTAGCAGGATTGAAACGTCAAGTTCATCAGCATCTTCAAGTCAGACAGAAAAGGAATATTTAGCAGAGCGTTTTGCTAAACTGAAGGCTGTGAATTCAGAAACGATAGGCTATGTCTATGCTCCTGGTACACAGTTGGATGAGCCGGTGGTGCAAACGAAAGATAATGAGACATATTTGCTGAAGACTTTTGAAGGAAAGCAAGAACCCTATATGGGAGCGGTCTTTATGGATAAGGACAATCATAAAGATTTCAGCGATCGTCTGACTTGGCTTTTCGGGCATGCTCGGGGCAGCAAAGCAGGAGATCATCGCATGTTTAATGATGTCAATTACTATGATCGTCAGGATTATTTTGACAAACATAGGTATGTCGTGATTGAGACTCCTGAGCGTAAGTATTATTATCAAGCTATGGGACTGGTAATCGTGCCGGAAGAGACAGCTTTTTATCGGACGGAGTTTAAGGACGACGAGGACTTTACGACTCAGCTTAGAAATATCTATGAGGCTGCTCGTACTAAGGATCCTAAAATCCAGATTAAGGCGAGTGACCGGTATTTGGTTCTCTCAACCTGTCGTGAGGAAGATGATACGATTCGTTCTAACCTTTATTTGCGGCAGATTCCTGATTCAGAACTGCCAGATTTTCTGGCCGAGCATGGCAAGGAATTAACTTATACACCGACTCGTTGAATGGCCAGTCACGTGAGATGCAGCTATATCCACTATCTGCCAGAGAAGAATTTTAAGGCAAGGCAAAAAGGGACTGAGTGCAAACTTAGTCCTTTTTTTGCATGGGAAATCATGTAATAGCTTTTGCTATGCTTCTGCATTTATAGTATAATAGTTCTATTGAGCGGCTGGAGGTATGTATGGATTTAAGTAAGAAATTTAATAAAAACTTAGAAAAAATAGAAGTTTCGCTGATTCGTCAGTTTGACCAATCAATTTCTGCTATTCCGGGAGTTCTTAGGCTAACCTTAGGGGAGCCGGACTTTACAACACCGGATCATATCAAAGAAGCGGCCAAGGCAGCGATTGATGCTAATCAAAGTCACTACACTGGCATGAGCGGTCTCTTGGAGCTGCGTCAGGCGGCTAGCAGCTTTGTGAAAGAAAAGTACAATCTGCACTATCGCCCAGAGGATGAGGTCTTAGTCACGATTGGGGCGACAGAGGCCTTGTCAGCTACGCTGACAGCCATTTTAGAAGAAGGAGACAAGGTCTTGCTACCAGCTCCTGCTTATCCAGGCTATGAGCCCATTGTCAATCTAGTAGGGGCGGAGATTGTCGAGATTGATACAACGGCCAATAACTTTGACCTCACTCCAGAGATGCTGGAAGCGGCTATTTTAGAACAGGGCGAGCAGCTAAAAGCGGTCATTCTCAATTATCCAGCCAATCCGACCGGCGTGACTTATTCGCGGGAGCAGATAAAAGCTCTGGCGGATGTTCTAGGAAAATACCAAGTCTTTGTGGTCTGCGATGAGGTCTATTCTGAGCTGACCTATACAGAGCAAGGGCATGTCTCCATTGCGGAGTATCTGCCAGACCAAACTATCGTCATCAACGGCCTGTCTAAGTCTCATGCCATGACTGGCTGGCGGCTGGGCTTTATCTTTGCTCCAGCAGTTTTCACTGCTCAGCTGATTAAGAGCCATCAGTATCTCGTAACAGCGGCTAATACTATGGCTCAGTTTGCCGGCATTGAAGCCCTGACAGTTGGGAAAGATGATGCGGAACCAATGAAGGCTGAGTATATCCAGCGTCGCGACTATATCATAGAGAAAATGGCTGAGCTAGGCTTTAAGATTATCAAACCAGAAGGGGCTTTTTATATTTTTGCTAAGATACCAGATGGTTATAATCAAGATTCGTTCGCCTTTCTGCAGGATTTTGCGGAGAAGAAGGCCGTGGCCTTTATCCCGGGGGCGGCTTTTGGTCAATACGGGGAAGGCTATATCCGTCTGTCCTATGCGGCTAGTATAGAGACGATTCGAGAAGCCCTGAAACGCCTCAAGGACTACATGGAGGACTATGCTTAAATCTCTAACAAGTCAAGGTCTGGTTCTCTATAACCGCAATTTCCGCGAGGATGATAAGCTGGTAAAGATCTTTACGGAACAGGCTGGCAAGCGTATGTTTTTTGTCAAGCATGCTGGTAAATCTAAGCTAGCACCCGTCATTCAGCCTTTGACTGCGGCGAACTTGCTGATGAAAATCAATGATGATGGTCTTAGCTATATCGAGGACTATCAGGATGTAGTCACCTACCATCGCATCAATGAGGACTTATTCATCATGGCCTATGCCAGCTATGTGGCGGCCTTGGCAGATGCCAGTCTTCAGGACAATCAGCCAGATCCGGCGCTCTTTGCTTTTCTGCAGAAAACCCTGGAGCTGATGAATAGTGGTCTGGACTATGAGGTGCTGACCAATATCTTTGAGATTCAGATTTTGTCACGTTTTGGAGTTTCGTTGAACTTCCATGATTGTGCTTTTTGTCATCGGACGGGTCTGCCTTTTGACTTTTCTTTCAAATATAGCGGAGTCCTTTGCCCTGATCATTACCATCAGGATGAACGGCGCTGTCATCTGAATCCTAATCTTCCTTTTCTGCTGGACCAATTTCAGGCGGTCCGTTTTAGCGAATTGGAGACCATTTCTTTGAAGCCAGATATTAAAAAGCAGCTGCGGGATTTTATCGACCTGCTCTATGATGAATATGTCGGCATCCATCTCAAATCCAAAAAATTTATAGATTCTCTGGGGGACTGGGGAAGCATTTTAAAAGATAAGAACGAGGAATAAATCGAATGAAAAAAATAGCTGTTGATGCTATGGGAGGGGACAATGCCCCTCAGGCTCTAGTCGAAGGAGTCAATCAAGCAGTACAGGAGTTCTCGGATATTGAAATTCTCCTTTATGGCGATGAGGCGAAAATTAAGCCTTATCTGACTGCTGGTGAGCGGGTCCGCATCATCCACACGGAGGAAAAGATTGACTCGGACGACGAGCCGACCAAGGCCATTCGTCAGAAGAAAGAGGCTAGTATGGTGCTGGCAGCCAAGGCTGTGAAGGCAGGGGAGGCAGATGCCATGCTGTCTGCTGGAAATACTGGAGCGCTTTTGGCGGCAGGTTTCTTTATCGTAGGGCGTATTAAGAACATTGACCGACCGGGTCTCTTATCTACTATGCCAACGGTTGGAGGTCAGGGATTTGATATGCTGGATCTGGGAGCCAATGCTGAAAACACAGCCCATCATTTACACCAGTATGCGACTTTGGGTTCTTTCTATGCTGAAAATGTCCGAGGAATCAAGAAGCCACGGGTGGGGCTCTTGAATAACGGAACGGAAAGCAGCAAGGGCGACCCTCTGCGCAAGGAAGCCTATGAGCTTTTAGCTGGGGATTCGACACTTAACTTTATCGGCAATGTAGAAGCGCGTGATTTGATGGATGATGTGGCGGATGTTGTCGTTGCAGATGGCTTTACTGGTAATGCTGTTCTGAAATCAATCGAAGGAACTGCTATCAGTATCATGGGTCAGCTGAAGAAGTCTATTTTAGGCGGTGGTTTTAAGTCTAAATTGGGAGCTTGGTTGCTCAAGGACAGCCTGCGAGGGCTCAAGAATAGTCTGGACTATTCTAGTGCAGGCGGTGCAGTTCTATTTGGCTTGAAAGCGCCTGTTGTCAAAACGCATGGCTCTAGCGATGCTAAGGCTGTTTATAGCACGATTCGTCAGATTCGGACCATGCTGGAAACGGATGTTGTTGGTAAATCGGTCATTGAATTTTCAGATGCAAAGGAGTAACCATGAGCGAAAAAGAAATTTATGCAAAAATTGTCGAAATCATTCAAGAACATGACAGCAGCAAGCTGCATGTCACTCCGGAATTGAATTTGAAAGAAGAACTGGGAGTGGACTCTGTGGATTTGATGGAATTTATCATCAATCTGGAAGAAGCTTTTGATATTGAGATTCCTGATGAGGATATGGATAACTTCAAAACGATTTCCGATGTGGTGGCTTATATCCACGAAAAACTGAAGAAGCAACATTAAAAATCAAAGATCGGTATCTTCCGGTCTTTTTTCGTATCTTGGAAAGGAAACAATTTCTTTAACTGGATACAGAAAGTTTATACGGAGTTTCTTGTAAAATATATTCAAAGATGATAAAATGAGGGTATAAAACCACGAAAGGCGAATATTAAAATGTCTAATAAGTTGTTATATTCGGGAAAAGCAAAAGATATTTTCTCTACAGATGATGAGCAAGTCATTCTGGCACGCTACAAGGACCAGGCAACGGCTTTTAATGGAGTCAAGAAGGAGCAGATTGCTGGTAAAGGAGTGCTCAACAACCAGATTTCATCTTTTATTTTTGAGAAACTCAGTGCAGCTGGTGTGGCGACACATTTTATTGAGAAGGTTTCGGATACGGACCAGTTAAATAAAAAAGTAGAGATTATTCCTTTGGAAGTGGTGCTGCGCAACTACACAGCGGGTTCTTTTTCCAAACGTTTTGGAGTAGAAGAGGGCATCGCGCTTGAAACTCCGATTGTGGAATTTTACTACAAAAATGACGATTTGGATGATCCTTTCATCAATGACGAACATGTGAAATTCTTGAAGATTGCCAGTGATCAAGAAATTGCCTTTTTGAAAGAAGAAACTCGTCGAATCAATGAGCTCTTGTCAGACTGGTTCCGCCAAATCGGACTGAAATTGATTGATTTCAAGTTAGAGTTCGGCTTTGACAAAGATGGCAAGATTATTCTGGCAGATGAATTTTCACCAGACAATTGCCGTCTCTGGGATGCGGAAGGCCATCACATGGACAAGGACGTTTTCCGACGTGGCCTTGGTGAACTGACAGATGTCTATCAGGTTGTTTGGGAAAAATTGCAGGCGATTAAGTAAGGACAGGGTGTGAAAAATCATGGACAAGCGTATTTTTGTTGAGAAGAAGAGCAACTTCGGTGTGAAGTCACAGAGCTTGGTGAGAGAGCTGACGCACAATCTTCAGTTGAAAACATTGTCAGAACTTCGGATGATTCAAGTTTATGATGTCTTTCATCTGGCAGAAGATTTGGTCGCTCGTGCCGAAAAGCATATCTTTTCTGAGCAGGTGACTGATAGATTGTTGGCGGAAGGGGAAGTAGAAGCTGCACTTGCAGAGACAGCGTTTTTTGCCATCGAAGCGCTGCCGGGTCAGTTTGACCAGCGGGCAGCCAGCTCTCAGGAAGCCCTCTTTTTGCTCGGCGCTGGGACAGATGTTCTGGTGAGGACCGCTCAGCTTTATTTGGTCAATAAAGACATCTCAGACAGCGAGTTGACAGCTATCAAGAAATACTTGCTGAATCCAGTTGATTCACGTTTTAAAGATATTGAGCAGCCGATCCAGCTGGAGCAATTCTCCGAGTCAGATAAGACCATTCCGGTTCTGGACTTCTTTAAGGACTATACAGAAGCGGACTTTAAAGCCTACAAACAGGAGCATGGTCTGGCTATGGAAGTAGCAGATTTGTTCTTCATTCAAGACTATTTCAAGTCGATTGGCCGTTTCCCGACGGAGACAGAGCTTAAGGTTTTAGATACTTATTGGTCCGACCACTGTCGACATACGACCTTTGAGACGGAGTTGAAGAAGATTGATTTTTCGGCTTCTAAATTTGAAAAGCAGCTGCAGGCTACTTATGATAAATACTTGGCTATGCGCGATGAGCTAGGACGTGGTGACAAACCGCAGACTCTTATGGATATGGCGACTATTTTTGGTCGCTACGAGCGAGCTAATGGCCGTCTGGATGACATGGAAGTGTCTGATGAAATCAATGCCTGCTCAGTAGAGATTGAAGTGGATGTGGATGGCGTCAAGGAGCCTTGGCTGCTGATGTTTAAAAATGAAACTCACAACCACCCAACAGAAATTGAGCCCTTTGGTGGGGCTGCGACCTGTATCGGAGGAGCCATTCGTGATCCGCTTTCTGGCCGTTCTTATGTTTATCAGGCTATGCGGATTTCTGGTGCGGGCGATATTACCCAACCGATTGCTGAAACGCGGGCTGGCAAGCTTCCTCAGCAGGTCATTTCAAAAACTGCAGCGCATGGCTATTCTTCCTATGGGAATCAAATTGGTCTAGCAACGACCTATGTTCGTGAATATTTTCATCCAGGCTTTGTTGCTAAGCGGATGGAGCTGGGGGCGGTTGTCGGTGCGGCTCCTAAGGAAAATGTTGTCCGTGAAAAACCAGCAGCAGGTGATGTGGTTATCTTGCTGGGGGGCAAGACGGGTCGTGATGGTGTCGGTGGAGCAACTGGCTCATCCAAGGTGCAGACAGCTGCGTCTGTGGAGACGGCTGGCGCAGAAGTCCAAAAAGGAAATGCTATCGAGGAGCGCAAGATTCAGCGCCTCTTCCGCGATGGCAATGTGACTCGTCTCATCAAGAAATCCAATGACTTTGGAGCTGGCGGTGTCTGCGTAGCTATTGGCGAATTGGCAGACGGGCTGGAAATTGACCTTGACAAGGTACCGCTCAAATACCAAGGACTTAACGGTACAGAAATCGCGATTTCTGAATCGCAGGAGCGCATGGCAGTGGTGGTCCGCCCAGAAGATGTCGAACAATTTATCGCTGCAGCAGCTAAGGAAAATCTACTGGCAGTCGTTGTGGCTAAAGTGACGGAAAAGCCAAATCTAGTCATGCACTGGAACGGGGAAACCATCGTCGATATTGAGCGGAGTTTTCTGGATACCAATGGTGTGCGCGTGGTTGTGGACGCCAAGGTTGTGGATGCTCAAGCAGCACTGCCAGGGCAGGCTGTGACTTCTGAAGGAACTTTGGAGCAGGATCTCAAGAGCTTGCTCAACGACCTCAATCATACCAGTCAAAAGGGGCTGCAGACTATCTTTGACAGCTCTGTCGGCCGCTCTACTGTCAATCATCCAATTGGCGGGCGCTACCAAATCACGCCGACTGAGGCTTCTGTGCAGAAACTGCCAGTTGAGCATGGCAAGACTGAGACGGTCTCTGTGATGGCGCAGGGCTACAATCCTTATGTGGCAGCTTGGTCGCCTTATCATGGCGCAGCTTATGCAGTGATTGAAGCGACAGCTCGCTTGGTTGCTGCTGGTTCGGACTGGTCCAAGGCTCGCTTCTCTTATCAGGAATACTTCGAGCGGATGGACAAGCAGGCTGAGCGTTTTGGACAGCCAGTCTCTGCTCTGCTTGGTTCGATTGAAGCCCAGATTCAGCTAGGTTTGCCGTCTATTGGTGGCAAGGATTCTATGAGCGGAACTTTTGAAGAATTGACCGTACCGCCGACCTTGGTAGCTTTTGGCGTGACTACTTCTACTGCTGGGCGCATCCTGTCTCCAGAGTTTAAGGCAGCAGGCGAGTCCATCTACTATCTGCCAGGACAGGTCCTATCTCAAGATATTGACTTTGACTTAATCAAGAAAAACTTTGAAAATTTTACGGCCGTTCAGGACAAATATCAGATTACAGCAGCCTCCGCTGTCAAATACGGTGGCCTAGCAGAGAGTCTGGCCTTGATGAGCTTTGGTAATCGTATTGGTGCCCAAGTGGATGTTGCTGACTTGCCTTCCATTTTGCAGGCGCAGTTGGGCGGATTTGTCTTTACCAGTCCTGAGCAGGATATTCCAGGTGCAGTGAAGATCGGTCAGACCAAGCCAGACTTTACAATGATTGTCAATGGTGTTCAGCTTGAGGGAGCAGAGCTTTTGGCAAGCTTTGAAGGCCGACTAGAGCCTATCTATCCAACAGAATTTAAACAAGAAACAGTTATTGAAGAAGTGCCGGCTCTTGTTGCTGATACAGTTATCAAAGTCAAAGAGACAGTAGCGGAGCCGCTGGTTTACATTCCAGTCTTCCCTGGGACCAACTCAGAATACGACTCAGCCAAAGCCTTTGAAGCAGCAGGAGCCAAGGTCAATCTAGTTCCCTTTGTCACTTTGGATGAAGCAGCTATTGTCAAGTCCGTAGACAGCATGGTTGACAACATTGACAAGGCCAATATCATCTTCTTTGCAGGCGGCTTCTCTGCTGCAGATGAGCCAGATGGTTCAGCTAAGTTTATCGTCAATATCCTTCTCAACGAGAAGGTCAAGAAAGCCATTGATACTTTCATCGCTCGCGGCGGTCTCATCATTGGTATCTGTAATGGCTTCCAGGCCCTAGTTAAATCTGGTCTTCTTCCTTACGGAAACTTTGAAGAAGCAGGTGCTAGCAGCCCAACTCTCTTTTACAATGATGCCAACCAGCACGTGGCCAAGATGGTGGAGACTCGCATTGCCAATACCAACTCGCCTTGGCTAGCTGGTGTGCAAGTGGGAGATATCCATGCCATTCCGGTTTCTCATGGTGAAGGGAAATTTGTCGTGACGGCTGAGGAATTTGCTGAGCTGCGCGATAATGGTCAGATTTGGAGTCAGTATGTGGATTTTGATGGTCAGCCAAGCATGGACAGTAAGTATAATCCAAACGGCTCTCTCTACGCTATTGAAGGGATTATGAGCAAGAACGGTCAAATCATCGGGAAGATGGGCCACTCAGAACGTTATGAAGACGGCCTTTTCCAAAATATTCCAGGTCAGAAAGACCAGAAATTGTTTGAAAGCGCCGTTCGTTATTTCCAAGCGAGTCATGAATAAAGTTGGCTTGCAAGAGCAAGCAATCAAAAAAGAGTCTGCTTGGCCTGAAAGGCCAGGTTTTCTCCCTTTTACAAGACAAAAGAATTTAGGTAAAACAATGACATACGAAGTAAAGTCACTGAATGAAGAGTGCGGTATTTTTGGAATCTGGGGCCATCCACAGGCAGCTCAAGTCACCTATTTCGGACTCCATAGTCTGCAGCACCGCGGTCAGGAAGGAGCAGGCATCCTGTCAAACGACCATGGAAAGCTCAAACGCCACCGAGATTTGGGATTGGTTGCAGAGGTTTTTAGAAACCCAGCAGATTTGGACAATCTGACAGGAGAAGCAGCTATCGGCCATGTCCGCTATGCGACGTCTGGCGGGGCCTCCATCAACAATGTCCAGCCTTTCTTCTTCAGTTTCTATGATATGCAGATGGGCTTGGCGCATAATGGTAATCTGACCAATGCCCACTCACTGAGACGGGAGTTGGAAAAGAAGGGTTCCATCTTTGCCAGCTCGTCTGATACGGAAATTCTCATGCACTTGATTCGCCACAGCAAGCAGGAAAATTTCTTAGACAAACTCAAGGAATCCTTGAGACGAGTTCAGGGTGGCTTTGCCTATCTCATCATGAGAGAGGACAAGCTCTACGCTGCGCTGGATCCTAATGGCTTTCGTCCTTTGTCCATCGGCCGCATGAAAAATGGGGCCTGGGTCGTTTCCAGTGAAACCTGTGCTTTTGAAGTGGTGGGTGCCGAATGGGTTCGCGACCTTGAGCCAGGGGAAATCGTGATTATCGATGATGAAGGCGTGACCTATGACAGCTATACAACAGATACCCAGCTGGCTATTTGCTCAATGGAATATGTTTATTTCGCTCGGCCGGATAGCGTCATTCACGGGGTCAATGTCCATGCAGCCCGCAAACGAATGGGTCGCAGGCTGGCTCAGGAATTCCAACATGAGGCAGATATCGTTGTAGGTGTGCCTAATTCTTCCTTGTCAGCGGCCTCTGGTTTTTCCGAAGAGTCTGGCCTGCCAAATGAAATGGGTCTGATTAAAAATCAATACATCCAACGGACTTTTATCCAACCGACACAGGAGTTGCGAGAGCAAGGAGTTCGTATGAAATTATCTGCTGTTTCCAGTATTGTCAAGGGCAAGCGCGTGGTCATGGTGGATGACTCTATCGTGCGGGGAACAACCAGCCGACGTATCGTCCAGCTCCTACGAGATGCAGGTGCAGCTGAAGTCCATGTGGCTATCGGCAGTCCAGAACTAAAATATCCATGTTTCTACGGCATTGATATTCAGAATCGACGCGAGCTCATCTCGGCCAATCATACGGTTGATGAGGTCTGTGAGATTATCGGGGCAGATAGTCTGACCTACCTGTCGCTGGAAGGCCTCATTGAATCAGTTGGTATTGAGACGGATGCTCCGAATGGCGGGCTTTGTGTGGCTTACTTTGATGGTCAGTACCCAACTCCGCTCTATGACTATGAAGAGCGCTATCTGGAAAGCCTGAAGGAGAAGACAAGTTTTTATTAAAACAAGGTCAGCGGTTCTTGTCGCAATCTTTTTCAAAAATAAGAGTAAGGAAGAAAATTATGACAAATAAAAATTCATACGCTCAATCCGGTGTGGATGTTGAAGCAGGTTATGAAGTAGTTGAGCGAATCAAAAAGCATGTGGCACGTACAGAGCGGGCTGGCGTCATGGGGGCGCTGGGTGGCTTTGGCGGCATGTTTGACCTGTCTCAGACTGGGGTCAAGGAGCCGGTGCTGATTTCTGGTACGGATGGGGTCGGAACCAAGCTCATGCTGGCCATTCAGTATGACAAGCACGATACCATTGGGCGGGACTGTGTAGCTATGTGTGTCAATGACATCATCGCTGCAGGTGCGGAGCCCCTTTACTTTCTGGACTATATTGCCACTGGGAAAAATGAGCCAGCAAAACTGGAGCAAGTTGTTGCCGGTGTGGCTGAAGGCTGCGTCCAGTCTGGAGCTGCCTTGATTGGCGGCGAAACCGCTGAAATGCCTGGCATGTACGGTGAAGATGATTATGACTTAGCTGGTTTTGCTGTCGGGGTTGCTGAGAAGTCAGAGATTATTGACGGCTCTAAAGTCGTAGAGGGAGATGTCCTTCTGGGGCTGGCTTCCAGTGGTATTCACTCAAATGGTTATTCGCTTGTCCGTCGTGTTTTTGCGGACTACACTGGTGAAGAAGTCTTACCAGAATTGGAAGGTAAAAAACTCAAAGATGTCCTGCTTGAGCCGACTCGTATCTATGTCAAGGCTTTGCTGCCGCTGATTAAGGAAAAGCTGGTTCATGGGATTGCCCATATTACGGGTGGCGGTTTTATCGAAAATGTGCCCCGCATGTTTGCCGATGACTTAGCTGCTGAGATTGAGGAAGATAAGATTCCGGTGTTACCAATTTTCAAAGCACTTGAGAAATATGGTCAAATCAAACACCAAGAAATGTTTGAAATCTTCAATATGGGGCTAGGGATAATTTTGGCCGTAGCTCCTGAAAATGTGGATCGTGTTAAAGAGCTTCTTGACGAGCCTGTTTATGAAGTCGGCCGGATTGTCAAAAAAGAAAATGAAAGTGTCCTTATCAAATGAAAAAAATTGCCGTTTTTGCTTCGGGTAATGGATCAAATTTCCAAGTGATTGCTGAGCAGTTTCCTGTTGAATTTGTCTTTTCAGACCATCGCGATACCTATGTGCTCAAGCGGGCGGATAAGCTAGGTGTCAAAAGCTATGCCTTTGAGCTTAGAGAGTTTGACAGTAAGGCGGCTTACGAGCAAGCCATTGTAGACCTGCTTGATGAACACAAGATTGACTTGGTTTGCCTAGCAGGTTACATGAAAATTGTCGGGCCAACCTTGCTTGGGGCCTACGAGGGTCGTATCATCAATATCCATCCGGCCTACCTGCCCGAATTTCCAGGAGCACATGGCATTGAGGATGCTTGGAATGCTGATGTAGATCAGTCTGGTGTGACCATTCACTGGGTGGACTCGGGCGTTGACACTGGTAAGATTATCCAGCAAGTGCGCGTGCCGCGGCTAGCCGAGGACACGCTGGAAAGCTTTGAAGCTCGGATTCATGAGCAGGAGTACCAGCTCTACCCAGAGGTGCTGGATAGCTTGGGAGTAGAGAGAAGATAAAAACGAAATCATAGCTGATTTTATGACGGTCCAACATCAGATAAGGAGGATTTTATGGGTCTATTTGATTTTTTTAAGAAGAAATCTTCCGGTGAAGAGACACCGGTTGAAGATGAAGGCAAAATTGTTGTTAAAGCTGAAAGTACAGATGATAGAACTCCGGGATGGGATGCGATTGATGCAGAGTTTAATCGTTTATATCCGGATCAGCCCAATCCACTTCATTATGGGACAGTTATCAAGTATATGCTAGGCGGTCCTGATCCGCTTGATGGCATCAGTGTTTATGATGCAGGAGATTTTTGGCATTTTGTGAGTTATGGCTTGTCAGAATTATATACAAAAGAAAGCGACGACCCTGAATACAGTGGTTATGGGATTGAATTGACTTTTAAGTTAAAGAAATCAAATAATGACGAAGAAGAAATCAAAAATGGCTGTGGTTTACTACAGTATGTGGCAAGATATATTTTTCAAACAGGTAAAGTTGTTTTGCCAGAGGAATACATTTATACTAAACAGACAGTAGGAATTGATGCCCAGCAGAAATCTAGTCTGACAGGATTTTTGACTGCTGCTGATGATTTAGCTAAGCCTCTTGATACTCCGCATGGAAAAGTAGAATTTGTAACCCTGATTGGTGCGACAGATGCAGAGCTACGAAATGTGTACGAAAGTGAAACTAGTAAGCTTGAGGTCATAAAACTGTTAAAAGAACTTGAAAATCAGGTTACAGACTATGATCGCCAGTCTTTAGTTTAATGATGTGAAAGCACCTCTTGATACAAGGAAAGGAAAAACATGACTAAACGCGCACTTATCAGCGTCTCAGACAAAGCGGGCATTGTTGAATTTGCCCAAGAACTTAAAAAACTTGGTTGGGATATCATCTCAACCGGTGGTACCAAGGTAGCCCTTGATAGTGCTGGAGTGGGCACCATTGCCATTGATGATGTGACTGGTTTTCCAGAGATGATGGATGGCCGTGTCAAGACCCTCCACCCAAACATTCACGGCGGTCTCTTGGCTCGTCGGGATTTGGATAGTCACCTGCAAGCGGCCAAGGAGAATCAGATTGAACTCATTGACTTGGTCGTGGTGAATCTCTATCCTTTTAAGGAAACCATTCTCAAGCCAGGTGTAGAGTATGCGGACGCGGTGGAAAATATTGACATCGGTGGACCCTCTATGCTGCGCTCTGCGGCTAAAAATCATGCCAGCGTGACGGTTATTGTAGATCCAGCTGATTATGCTCTTGTTCTGGAAGAGTTGGCAGCAAATGGCCAAACGACCTATGAAACGCGCCAACGTTTGGCAGCCAAGGTTTTCCGTCACACAGCCGCTTACGATGCTTTAATTGCAGACTATTTCACGGCTCAGGTAGGCGAGAGCAAGCCTGAAAAGCTGACCTTGACCTATGAACTCAAGCAGCCCATGCGCTACGGGGAAAATCCCCAGCAGGATGCTGATTTCTATCAGACTGCTTTGCCACTGGACTATTCCATCGCTTCTGCCAAGCAGCTGAATGGAAAAGAGTTGTCCTTCAACAACATTCGCGATGCCGATGCGGCCATTCGGATTATTCGAGATTTCAAGGATCGGCCAACTGTTGTGGCGCTAAAACATATGAATCCTTGTGGCATTGGTCAGGCGGATGATATTGAGACAGCTTGGGACTATGCTTATGAGTCTGATCCAGTGTCCATTTTTGGTGGGATTGTTGTCCTCAACCGCGAAGTAGATGCTGCGACAGCTGAGAAGATGCACGGTATTTTCCTGGAAATTATCATCGCACCGAGCTACACGGCAGAAGCGCTAGCTATTTTGACCAATAAAAAGAAAAACCTGCGGATTTTGGAGTTGGCTTTTGATGCTCAGGCAGCTTCTGGAGCTGAGAAGGAAGTGACTGGTGTTCTGGGCGGTCTCCTCGTGCAAAATCAAGATGTTATCGAGGAAAATCCAGCTGATTGGCAGGTCGTGACCAAGCGCCAGCCGAGTGAGCAGGAGCGTGTGGCTTTGGAATTTGCCTGGAAGTCCGTCAAATATGTCAAATCCAATGGTATCATCATTACCAATGACCGTCAGGTGCTGGGAGTCGGTCCTGGTCAGACTAACCGCGTGGCTTCTGTCAAGATTGCTATTGAGCAAGCCAAAGATCGCCTTGACGGCGCTGTGCTTGCTTCCGATGCCTTCTTCCCATTTGCGGATAACGTGGAAGAAATCGCCAAAGCAGGAATCAAGGCCATCATCCAACCAGGTGGGTCTGTGCGTGACCAAGAATCCATCGAAGCTGCGGATAAATATGGCTTGACCATGGTCTTCACAGGCGTGAGACATTTTAGACATTAAGAACGTGAGGCTGGGCAAAAACTCAATTTCAGGAGAAAATGAAGTAAATATTCCCATAATAAAACGCATAGTATCAAGGTTTTTCATGGCCTGATATTATGCGTTTTTTAATTTAAAGACTTTTAGCCCAGTCTCATGTTTTGGATTATATGAGAGGGAGAAGATTAATCATTTAGTAATGTTGAATTATATTCTGCTATAAATAGTAGAAAAGTATTTATTGTCCATAGTTTGTTATCTTTAAACATTTCATTTTGGATGGTTAATAATATTAGATACTCGAAGTCATTAATTGGTTGTAAATTACGATATTCGTGTTCAGATAAAATATGTGTTGAACAGGGATAAGTTATAATGCGTTTGTATTTTAAAATTTGTAATTTTACAATTCTCTTAAGTAATCTTTTTATGTAGATATTATAAGAAATTTCACCATTGAAGTAGGTTTCAAAATTTTTATCTAGATAACAGTTCAAATTTTCCTTTTTCTTGTCATCTATATTTAATTCATTGCATATTTCTTTTAGAGACTCAGAACTGCAGCAGTTTAATATTTTAGAAACTGTATCGTGTTGCAATATTGCAGAGCTACCTAGAATACTTTCTAATCGTTTCGGAATGATGAAAGGGATTTGGAATACTTTGTAAAGTTCATTATTTTTAACACTTGCTTTATATTCCTTACCCGTCACAATTTTATTTAAATATTTATTTAGAAATTGTAACTCATTATTGATTTCTAAATCAAAATAAGATTCAACCATTGGATAGTTTATGTAGAGTTGACCATTATTGGTTACATCGCTGAAATATTTTTGTAATTGCTGAATCTTGTCAATAGAAAAGTTGGGATCTTGTCCTTCGTAATCAAAAATTAAAAAAATATTTTTATAATTTCTTTTTCTGCCAATAGATCCAAATCTTTCAGGATCAGATTGATTTAAAACAAAAGGTAAATCCACATCATTATAGGGATAATCCCATTCTTCCCCATATACTTCGCGGATTTTATTGTATAATTGGTAGATGTTTGTGCCAAAAATATGTATACTCTCTTCAGTAATACTGAGTTCAGGGAAGACGTCGATAATAAGTTTAAAAAGTTCATTTTTTTCATGATGTCCTTCGACTATGAAAAGGGTTTGACCTCGTGTTTTATTATTCATAATCAGCAAACTCTCCGCTAATGTACATCTTTTCTAAATTATGTCCTTCTCGTAATTCTCTCTCAGTAGCTCTGTTTAAAGGTGTTATATACCCTTTTTGAGATAAAATGAACAAACAGTCGGGTCTAAATAACTCATTAGACATAATATTTGTATCGTGGGTAGTCAAAACGATTTGGGCGTCTGGAAATATTTTTTTAAAATGACGTATCAGTCTTTCAGAAAGTTCGTAATGATAAAAAGCATCAAATTCATCGAAAAATAAAAATTTAGGAGAAATGTTGGTTCTGAGGTTCTCAAAGCGATATAGGATTCTAAAATATAATTTAGCTAAAGCCAATGTTCCACTCGATGCTTCATTGAAGAATGGAACACTTTTATTTTTATAAATAAAACAAAGGATATCCTTTCCGTCTATTTGTTCTATTGCATCTAAGCGACAACATATTCCCATATCATTGAGAAATAATTCCAATCCTTTTGCTACTTTTTTATGATCTAGTGTATTTCGAAACCAAAAATTTAACAAAGGTTTATGAGACTCGTGGTTTATATATAACATGTTTCGAATAAATGTTCGGATAGATGTGAGAATAGAAGTATCTAACTTAGAGGTATTAGTTATTAGCCACGCTAAAAAAGATGTGTTTTCTCCATCTAAATTTTGCTCATCACTTGAAATCTGCTCTAGATAATTAGTTATTAAT
Organism: uncultured Streptococcus sp.; assembly: GCA_963533195.1. GTDB lineage: Bacteria > Bacillota > Bacilli > Lactobacillales > Streptococcaceae > Streptococcus. The sequence continues at coordinate 21,772 of CAUSOG010000032.1, forward strand.
ATGTCAAAATCATTGTTTATAATACCTAATTTATTGGCTACATCCTTTATAGTAATAGGTGATATTGGGTCAGTAGATAAATCCACTTTCCAAATTAATTCACTATTTATAGATAGTGCTTCAGTCTGTATAACCTGATACTCATCCTTTGTATAAATATATTCAATTTCATCATCATTAAGTAAAAATGTATAGTGAAAAGTAGCAATATCACTATTCGAGTTATTATTTAAAAAAGATGTAAAATTTTGATCATCATTTAAGGGTCTACTAGAAAGGTTTTTAGTAATATCAAATAATGCTAAACCTAAATTAGATTTTCCTGTAGCATTTCTACCATAGATTAGCACTTTACTCAAAATATTATTTGATAAGCAGTCCTCATTAAATTTATACCCCCCGACTTGTGAAAAGTCAATTGAGATTTCATTTTCAAAGTTTTTATAATTCTTTACAGAAAAGTATTTTAGCATTTGTCAGCCCTCCTATTACGATTATTATACCATAAAAAACATTTCCGTAAAAAAATTACGGGGATTAATCTTGAATGGAAGGCTATCAAATACGTCAAATCAAACGGAATCATCATCACCAATGACCGTCAGGTGCTGGGGTCGGTCCCGGTCAGACCAACCGTGTGGCTTCTGTCAAGATTGCTATTGAGCAAGCCAAAGATCGCCTTGACGGTGCTGCTCTGGCTTCTGATGCTTTCTTCCCCTTTGCGGACAATATCGAAGAAATCGCAGCAGCAGGTATCAAAGCTATCATCCAGCCGGGTGGATCCGTCCGTGATGAGGAATCTATTATTGCGGCTGACAAGCATGGCTTGACCATGATATTCACTGGCGTACGGCATTTTAGGCATTAAAAAATATGAAAAATCCTCGGGTCAGCCGAGGATTTTTGAGTAGACTTATACTTAATGAAATTTATGAATAAACTAAGCAGGAGCAATCTGCTTAAAGCACTGATTTGAAGTGTTTGAGGAGTGCGAAAGCGACTTATTTAGGGTAGATATAGGTCAGGCGGCCCCAGTAGGAAGCAGTTGGGTCAAACCAGCCACGGAAGTTGCTGATGTACTGCTTGCCAAGATAGTTAGACTCTTGGATCTGGATGCGGGTATTGGATTCGACATGAGTCACGACACCGACGTGGCCGTAGCCACCGTCATCCCAGCAGGCGATGGCGCCAACCTCAGGCGTACTGCCGGTACGGAATCCAGCTCTTCTGGCACTAACTGCCCATTGACCGCCGTTGCCCCAGTAATTTCCTGCCCAAGGAGCTAGAGCTTTAGCTCCCCAAGTGCATTGGCCGACAGGATAAGTTGTCGCATTAGCAGCGGCATAGTTAGGCTGAATATTAGCTGATTGAACGTTTGATTTTTCAACCTGATAGCTAGTTCCAGTCAGGCCGATTAACTGCCCCGCTTTTCTACGATAGACATGGGTGTTAAATAGACCGCTCCCCTTGTGATTCTGAGTATCCACGGTAAATTTGTAAGTTCCATTGCCGACCTTATTGGCGGTATACCATTTGATATCATCTTGCCCATTGACTTCTGACCAAGTTGGCAGAATAATATCGCCATCTCCGTAGGCGTCTGTCACTGTCACCTCATAGCGATTGGCCTCAGTTTTCCTGACTGCAACCTTGGCTTGAATTTGGTCGGTAGACATTGAGACGGCATCTGCTGCGTAGCTACGCTCACTTCCGTCCTTATAGGTGACATACACATGGTTGTTATAGGTTCCAGACAAAGCCTGATGATTGCGGATATCAAAGGTTGCGCTGAAGGTTCCGTCTCCGTTAGGAGTGGCTGCATACCATTTAAGATTGCTCTGATTGCTAGTGCTCCAAATTGGCACCCGTACAGATTGAATAGGTTTAGATAAGCTAGTTTCGGTAGTTTTCACGGTGTAGGTCCCTTGTTTGGGGTTGATATTTTCCACCGTAAAAAGAGGTTTCTGTTCCTCGTCCGAAGGTAATTTTCCGCTGTCAACTTGAACTGTCGTTCCTGTTATACCAGTTGATTCCGGTTGAACATAGCTTTGGCCGTAAAGATGGATATTGTAAGTCCCAGTGTCGTAGTTATGCTTTCTGAGTTCCACCCGAGCGCTGTAGCTGCCATCTGAATTTTTGCTTGCTTCGTACCATTGTAGATCATCTTGCCCTTTCTTATCAGACCAAGTTGGAAGAACAATTCGATGCATGGTGTCAGGTACGTTTTTGACAGTGATTTCCATGATACCGGTTTGAGGGAAGCTGGTCTCGATTATCGGTTTCGGATTTTCAAGATGGAACGTAGTACCAGATAGGAAAATCATTTTTCCGTTTACATTTTCGTAAGTGTCAACGAAGTATCGTCCATAACCACGATGTTTGGAAAGATTAAATTCAGTTGATTCTTCTCCTGCGTCATACCACTGAAGGTCGTCGCTGCCTTTTTCTTCTGACCAGACAGCATGGACAATCTTTGAGTGAGTTTGGTCTTTGTTGCGGGAAAAACTAATGCGACCTGTACCTCCTGAGACGGCTGCATTCGTTTTACTAGCTGGTTTATCTACATGAAAGGTAGTGGCATTTAGAGCTACCAAGCGCTCTCCTATCCGTATGTAGGTGTGAACATGAAACGTACCATATCCTGGATGGTTGCCTAAGTCAATGTCAGTGATGGGTGTTTGCGGTGTATCATACCATTTCAAATCATCTTGTCCGTTTTCTTCAGACCAAACAGCATGAGCAATAAGATAAGGTTCTTGAGCTTGGGAACGGGTATAACTAATAGAGGCTGTACGATCGTTCACAGTCACATTGACATTGCTGGCACGATCAGTGGGGCCTAGAATTTTGACTTCAGATTCAGGCGTTTCGGTCGCATGAACTGTTGAGTGGTTCGCAAAGAGACCTAGGACAGCTCCAGATAATAAAAACAGTTTTTGATATTTCTTCATAAAACTCCTTTGTGAGAATGTTTTTGGATGGGCCCACCTGTATTATTCGGAAAACTTATTTGAAAATGATAGTAAATTTGGTAAGTCTTGATTGTTTTTTTTAAAATGGGTACAATCCACTCAAAAAGGAGAAGGCTGAAGCCAACAATAATTACGGCGATTATATAGAAGAGATATTCTTTTTCTTATTAAAATGGAATAAAACGAACGATTGTGATATAATTTAGATAAATAATTCGTAAAAATGCGATGTTTTTACGTGATGTGTTAGCTTGGTGCATAAGCACCTATGATATTGGATATTGAGGTATCTTAGCTATGAAGCTTTTAGTTGTGGGTTCAGGCGGTCGTGAGCATGCGATTGCCAAGAAATTGTTGGAGTCTCAGGGTGTGGAGCAGGTGTTTGTCGCTCCTGGAAATGATGGGATGACCTTGGATGGGTTGGATTTAGTAAATATTGGAATTTCCGAACATTCCAAACTAATAGAATTTGCCAAGGAGAATGATATTGCTTGGTCCTTTATCGGTCCAGATGATGCCCTGGCAGCTGGAATTGTGGATGATTTTAACCAAGCTGGACTCAAGGCTTTCGGTCCCTCTCGTTTAGCAGCGGAGCTGGAGTGGTCCAAGGATTTTGCCAAGGAAATCATGGTCAAATATGGTGTTCCGACAGCAGCCTATGGCACATTTTCCGACTTTGCGGAAGCCAAAGCCTACATCGAAAAGCAGGGAGCACCTATCGTGGTCAAGGCAGACGGCTTGGCTCTGGGCAAGGGTGTGGTCGTAGCAGAGACCGTAGAGCAGGCGGTCGAGGCAGCTCACGATATGCTCTTGGATAATAAGTTTGGCGACAGCGGTGCGCGTGTGGTTATCGAGGAGTTCCTGGACGGTGAGGAGTTCTCTCTCTTTGCCTTTGTCAATGGTGATAAGTTTTACATCCTGCCGACGGCCCAGGACCATAAGCGGGCCTACGATGGGGACAAGGGGCCCAATACAGGCGGCATGGGAGCTTATGCGCCAGTGCCTCACCTGCCACAAAGCGTGGTGGATCAGTCAGTTGAGACGATTATCAAGCCCGTGCTCAAAGGCATGATAGCTGAGGGTCGACCTTATCTGGGTGTGCTCTACGCTGGGCTGATTCTGACAGCAGATGGCCCTAAGGTTATCGAATTCAACTCGCGCTTCGGCGATCCGGAGACCCAGATTATCCTGCCGCGCCTGACGTCTGACTTTGCGCAGAACATCACGGATATTTTGGACAAGAAAGAGCCTGCTATCACCTGTCTGGATGAGGGCGTGACCCTTGGCGTGGTTGTTGCCTCAGAGGGCTACCCGCTGGACTATGAGAAAGGCCTGCCTCTGCCAGAGAAGACAG
>CAUSOG010000033.1:0-24815 GCA_963533195.1 uncultured Streptococcus sp.
GCACTTGCAAGATATTTCAAAGCCTGCATAAGAGTTTGTTTATTCATTTATAATACCACCTAGTAGTTTTTGTTCGATAATTTCAAGATAAGGGATGCTGGGAAGCTGCTGCATTTCAATCGAATAACCATGCTCTTGAATATAACTTAAGGGCATGGACTTCCCTCCCATGTCGATCTTGTAAAACTCAATTAAATAAGAAGCGGGAAGCAGGTAAGTCTCCTTTAAGCTGGAAAAATGCAGTAAGACAAAGCAGATGCCCTTTTGCTCAAGGACAGCCTCCATGTGCTCAATCTGATGCGAATGAAAATTTTTCATGGGCATCGATTTTTTCTGTCGGGTTTCCTTGGCTTCAAAGTCAATATAATGGCCCTTGTAGACGCCAGAATAGTCGGTTGTGGAAGCTTGCCGAAAGTAAGCCTCTACAATCTTGGCTCGGCTACGGTGCGGATAATCAACCTTGACAATCTGAATGGGGGTAGGCTTTTTATGGATGACTGCGAGTCCTCTGCTTAGATAGTAGCTGTTGGATTCGTTGATCATCTTTTCAAAAGACATCCCACGATTGGCAAAGTTAATCATGCCAGAAGCTGGCCTATTGATACTGCTTTTTGCCTTTAGCTTATGCGGATAGTTGACCATAAAACTCCTTATTGGTACAATAGCATCACTCTATTATACCACAAAAAACTTTTTTAAGGGAGAATAAATGACCAGTCTACTAATAACAGGCTACAAAGCCTTTGAAATAGGCATTTCGACGGAAAAAGACATGAGAATAAACATCATAAAAGAAGCCGCTAAAAGAGACTTAATCCGTTTTTTGGAAGATGGAGTGGACTGGCTGGTTTTTATGGGCAATCTGGGCTTTGAGTCTTGGGTTTTAGATCTAGCTAATGAATTGAAAAAGGACTATGAATTTCAGACGGCAACCATCTTTCTCTTTGAGAATCAAGGTGAAAATTGGAACGAAGCTAATCAAGCCAAATTAGCTGCTTTTAAGCAGGCGGATTTCGTCAAGTATGCTTATCCGACCTACCAAAATCCAAATCAGTTTCGTGATTACAATCAATTCATCATTCAAAATACGGACGGAGCCTACCTCTTTTACGATGAAGAACAGGAGACAAAACTGAAATATCTTTACCAAGAAATGAAAAAACAAGAACAATATTTTATCAAAAAATTAACATTTGATGACCTGAATGAAGTGGCCGAAAATTTTTCGGGAAATTAGATAATAAATCTTGATTTTTATAGTGCATTTTGTTTATAATTGAATATGATAAACTAGATTGGAGAGAGAAGATGGCAAGTATTATTTTTACAGCAAAAGATATTTTTGATCAGGATTTTAAACGCGAAGTACGTGGCTATAGTAAGTCCGAAGTGGATGAGTTTTTGGACGATATTATCAAGGATTATGAGACTTATGCAGCCTTGGTAAAGGAGCTGCGTGAGGAAAATCGCCGTCTCAAGGAAGAGTTAGCTGCGAAGCCGGTTGAAAAAGCACCAGTTCAGCCGACTCAGCCTGTCCAATCAACACAAGCGACTCAGTCGACTGTGGAAAGCTTCCCACAGATGACTTCTGCGACTAACTTTGATATCTTGAAGCGCTTGAACCGTCTTGAAAAGGAAGTATTTGGGAAACAAATTCTGGATCGTGAATAATGGTTCTTTTAGAACAGTGCAATTTTTGGATAATCGCGTGGAAATTTTAGATTTTCATGAGGAAAGTCCATGCTAGCACTGGCTGTGATGCCGGTAGTGTTTGTGCTAGGCGAAGAAATAAGCCTAGGGACGGATTTTTTCGTTACGGCGGCTGAAAGGGCTAAGTCTTTGGATATGTCTAATTAGGTCTGAAAGTGCCACAGTGACGTAGTTCTTTTGGAAACAGAAGAAGTGGAACGCGGTAAACCCCTCAAGCTAGCAACCCAAACTTTGGTCGGGGCATGGAGTGCGTGGAAGCGAACATAGCACTCTGACTGGAAACAGTAGACAGATGATTATCGAAGGAAATGGTACCTAGTCATTTCCGGAACAAAACATGGCTTACAGAAAATTGCATATAGGCTGAGGCTGGGACGGCAAGTCCTATCCTCTTTAAATTTTATAATAGAATAGCAAGAGAGTGGCTGAGCGCTCTATTCTCTGCCAAGTCCAACTAGCTGTTGCTTCATTTGTCTGATGGACATTTCAAGGAATGAGCTAGCTGACAAATGGCAGCGAAACCTTCTCAGCCCAAAATTTAAAAAGGGAGAGTGAGGAAAATCGATGTGACGAAATCACGATTTTTGTCTCACCCCCTTTGTTCGTATAGATTGGAATCCATTTAAAAAGCCGAGATGAAAGAAAAATTTAAGTTAATTGCGACCGCAGCGGCAGGACTAGAAGCTGTCGTCGGCCGTGAAATCAGAGAGCTGGGGCTTGATTGTCAGGTTGAAAATGGTCGGGTTCGCTTCGAGGGTGATGTCAGTACCATTATTCAAACCAATCTCTGGCTGCGCGCGGCCGATCGGATTAAGATTGTAGTTGGCAGTTTTCCAGCCAAGACTTTTGAAGAGCTCTTTCAGGGAGTTGTTGCTCTGGATTGGGAGAATTATCTAACGCTAGGAGCTAAATTTCCTATTGCCAAGGCTAAATGCGTCAAGTCAAAACTTCACAATGAGCCCAGTGTTCAGGCTATTTCTAAAAAGGCAGTTGTCAAGAAGCTGCAGAAGCATTATGCACGTCCGGAAGGGGTGCCCCTGCAGGAAAATGGAGCTGAGTTTAGGATAGAGGTTTCTATTCTAAAAGATGTAGCGACAGTCATGATTGATACAACAGGCTCTAGCCTCTTCAAACGTGGCTATCGGGCAGATAAGGGCGGTGCACCGATTAAGGAGAATATGGCAGCGGCCATTTTACTTCTGTCCAATTGGTATCCAGATAAGCCTTTGATTGACCCGACTTGCGGCTCTGGTACTTTTTGTATCGAGGCAGCCATGATTGGGATGAAGATAGCACCAGGACTCCATCGTTCCTTTGCCTTTGAAGACTGGAATTGGGTGGATAAAAACCTGGTAGCCCAGGCTCGCTCGACTGCACTCAGTCAGATTGATCAGACCATCCAGCTGAATATTTCTGGATCGGATATCGATGGCCGTATGGTAGAGCTAGCTCGAAAAAATGCTGAGCAAGCAGGAGTAGCAGAGCAGATTCACTTTAAGCAGATGCGTCTGCAAGATTTGCATACAGATAAGATCAACGGTGTGATTATCTCTAATCCGCCATACGGGGAGCGCCTTTTAGATAATGAGGCTGTGACTCGTCTTTATCAGGAGATGGGAGAAACTTTTGCTCCGCTCAAAACCTGGAGCAAGTTTATCCTGACCAGCGATGAAGCTTTTGAAAGCAAATACGGCAGTCAGGTCGATAAAAAACGCAAACTTTATAATGGTACTTTAAAAGTTGATTTATATCAGTATTTTGGCCAGCGGGTCAAACGTCAGTTAGATTAGAAAGGATTTGCCGTGACGAAAGAAGAAAACTACTCACCGGAAGAAGAAAAGAAAGAGTCGGTCCTTGATTTTGAAGAGGCCAAGGAAATGACAGTCGGCCAAGCCACTCGTAAGAAAGAGGAGCTGGAAGCCGGTGTGAATGAAAGCGACAATGTGCTGGATAAGTATATCAAGCAGCACCGTCAGGAAATCGAAGCTGGAAAATTTGAAACCCAGAAAATCAGAAAGCTGCAGGAGCAGGAAGTTGCTCAGGCTGAGCAAGCTTCTTCTGATTTGACCGACTTCATCAAAGAAAGACGGCAAGAGGTTGAAAGTGAACAGGAGATTCAAACAGCTCAGTCGACAGCCACTGAGACTGCAAGTGAGCCAGAAGTAGCTCCAAACCCCTTAGGTTCTCGCAGTCAACGCTCAGAGCAGGCGGATTCGATTCCTGCTGCTCCCGTTCAAAAGACATCTTACGGTCCTATTCCGGAGCCGCTTGATGAGAAGGAATTAGAGGTTCCTAAGACACCTTTCTACAAGAAAAAAGCTTTCCTTTATCCTGTCTTGGGACTTCTAGGGATTGCTGTAGCGGGAACAGGGCTCTACTTTGCTCTGGGGCATAATTGGGGTCACAAGACCGTTACAAGCTCCAGCTCTTCAACATCGCAGTCCAGCAAAAAGAGTTCGTCTTCCTCTAGCTCTGATAATACTGCCAAGAATCTGAAGTCCTTTAATGATGAATATGCTGCATTTTTCACAGATAGCAATCAGACAGCTGTCAAAAACAGTAAATTCGGAGACTTGGAAAAATTAAAATCCTTACTTGAAAAACTAAAAGGAAGCAAAGACTATGATGCAGCCAAGAGCAAGTATGATTCCTTAGTCAAGCAGATTTCAGCTATCCAAAGTGTCAATTCGCAGTTTGACGGCGGAGCTATCACTGACGGCGTCTTGAATAAGGAAGCCAAGGCGAATACAAATGCGACTTTCTCAGACGTATCAAGTGGCAATGCTAAGCTAGATGAAGTTCTGAAGGCAGCAATTGCCCAAGGACGCGGCCAACAGGTGCCAACTCCAGCTCCTGCTACTGATCAAGGAGGGACAAGTACAAACGGCGGTTCAAGTGCATCTGCTTCTGGTTCAGGAGCTTCTAACTCTTACTCTGGCTATGGTCTTCCAAGCAACGGAGTAAATCTGCAGAGAGACCTCAGTCGTGTCCCTTATAATCAAGCGGCCATTGATGATGTCAATAATCCGGCTTGGACATTCAATCCTGGCGTTTTGGAGAAGATTTTGCAAACTTCTCGTGAGCGTGGCTATATTTCTGGAGATAACTATATCCTGGAACGCGTCAATATTATCAAAGGAAATGGCTACTATAACCTCTTCAAGCCAGACGGCACCTATCTCTTCAGTATCAACTGTAAAACTGGATACTTCGTCGGCAATGGACCGGGCTATGCTGACTCGCTTGATTTCTAGTCATCTTTTAATATTTCTTCAGCAGCTGGCTTTCTAGTTTGTTGATGGATTTCATTATACATGTACAAAAAAAGTTCTCGATTTCGAGAACTTTTTTAAATCACATGGCGTTCAAAGGCATCATCTGAGATTCCTTGGCTGAGAATAAGTTTGGCCCATTCTTTGGCTGAAAAGAGGCTGTGATCCTTGTAGTTTCCGCAGGATTCAATGGTTGTTCCAGGGACATCTTCCCAGCTAGTTGTTTCAACAATTTCTTCCAGACAGGATTTGATGACCTGAGCAATCTGGCTGGAACTGTGTTGGCCCCACATAATCATATGAAAACCAGTGCGGCAGCCAAAAGGTGAGCAGTCAATCATACCATCAATGCGCTTGCGAATCAGCATGGCCAGCAAATGCTCGATGGTATGCAGACCGGCTGTCGGAATGGAATCTTCATTGGGCTGAACTAAACGGATATCAAAATTGGAAATGATGTCTCCTTTAGGGCCGGTTTCCTCTCCGATGAGACGAACGTAAGGCGCTTTGACAATGGTGTGATCCAGCTCAAAGCTTTCAACGATAACTTCTTTAGACATGGTTTCTCCTTTACAATTTAGCAAGTGCGAGAAGGTTTTTCTATTGATATCAAGCCATAAGTTTGTCTTGTTCGCGAAGAAAAAGCCTGTCTCAAAGACACATTTTCTTCTCTGATTATAGCATAAAAAAATTTTATTTGGGAATAAAGTTTAGGTTTTAGGAAAATGAAAAAATTGAACAACCTTGCTTATGGTTTGAAAAAAGTTTTGGTGTTCAGGCTTCTACAAACTTTGAAGATTTTGTCTCTAAAAAATGGACAAAAGCTTTCTTGAATTTCAAAAAATAGGTTTGTGAATTTTTTAGATTTGTGATAGAATAGTATGGAATTTTGAATTCAACAATTAAATAGATTTGGAGTAAAAACATGGGCCTATTTCCTATAATTATGTCTGTTTTTGCTGCCATCATTGGTTTAGTGATTGGATATGTAAGTGTCTCGGCTAAGATGAAATCATCTAAAGAAGCTGCGGAGCTTACTCTTTTAAATGCTGAACAAGAAGCAACCAATTTACGCGGACAGGCTGAACGCGAAGCTGATTTGATTATCAAAGAAGCCAAGCGGGAAACAAGTTCGCTTAAAAAAGAAGCACTTTTGGAGGCAAAAGAAGAAGCCAGAAAATATCGTGAACAAGTTGATGCAGAATTTAAGTCTGAACGTCAAGAGTTGAAACAAATCGAAAGCCGCTTGACAGAGCGTGCTTCTACCCTTGACCGCAAAGACGATAATTTAAGCAACAAAGAAAAGGCTTTGGAGCAAAAAGAACAAAGTCTCTCAGATAAATCTAAACACATTGATGCGCGTGAAGAACAAGTAGCGGAACTTGAAAAGCAGAAGGCAGCAGAGCTGGAGCGAGTTGCTTCGCTATCGCAGACAGAAGCGCGTGATATTATTTTGACGCAGACCGAAGACAAGCTTTCTAAAGAGATTGCGACTAGGATTCGGGATGCTGAGCAAGATATCAAAGAGCGGTCTGATAAGGTTGCCAAGAATATCTTGGTCCAAGCCATGCAGCGTATTGCCGGTGATTATGTCGCTGAGCAAACCAATTCAACGGTGCATCTGCCAGATGACAGTATGAAGGGGCGGATTATTGGCCGGGAAGGTCGCAATATCCGGACTTTTGAAAGTCTGACTGGTATTGATGTCATCATTGATGATACGCCTGAAGTGGTTACTCTCTCAGGTTTTGATCCGATTCGCCGCGAAATTGCTCGAATGACCATGGAAGCACTCTTGAAAGATGGTCGTATTCATCCAGCCCGCATTGAGGAGTTGGTTGAGAAGAACCGTCTGGAAATTGATAATCGCATCCGTGAGTACGGGGAAGCCGCAGCTTATGAAATCGGAGCACCTAACTTGCATCCTGATCTGATGAAAATCATGGGTCGCTTGCAGTTCCGTACTTCTTATGGTCAGAACGTCCTTCGACACTCTATTGAGGTTGCCAAACTTTCCGGTATTATCGCTGGTGAGCTTGGTGAAAATGCCAATTTAGCTCGCCGTGCTGGATTCCTCCATGATATTGGTAAGTCTATCGACCGTGAGGTTGAAGGCAGCCACGTGGAAATCGGGACAGAACTAGCTCGTAAGTACAAGGAGCATCCAATCGTTGTTAATACGATTGCTAGCCACCACGGGGATGTGGAAGCAGAAAGTGTCATTGCTGTTATCGTAGCTGCAGCAGACGCTCTCAGTGCCGCTCGGCCAGGAGCTCGTAGTGAATCTCTGGAAAGCTATATCAAGCGTCTCCAAGATTTGGAAGAAATCGCTAATAGCTTCAAGGGTGTCAAGAACAGCTTTGCTTTACAAGCCGGCCGGGAAATCCGGATTATGGTTCAGCCGGACAAGATTAAGGATGACAAGATTACGATTTTGGCTCACGATGTTCGTGAAAAAATCGAAAACAACTTGGAATATCCAGGCAATATCAAGGTAACGGTTATTCGTGAGATGCGTGCCGTCGACTACGCAAAATAAAGAAAAAAAGCAGTCTGGTAACAGATTGCTTTTTTCTTGAATGTTCTGCCGGTCTATTTGGTTTTCTGTATGATTGCTTGCTTATTTTTTCTATTTTCTCAAAACTTTAGACACATACATTTCTTCCTATCCTCTTGAAATATCAGCCTAATTTTGTTACACTAGATAGAAAGACTGTGAAGGAGACATGATGACGGAACGAGGCTTACTAATCGTCTTTTCTGGCCCCTCTGGTGTAGGAAAAGGGACTGTTAGACGAGAAATTTTTGAAAGCACTGATAACCAATTTCAGTACTCGGTATCCATGACGACTCGTCCGCAGCGTCCAGGCGAAGTGGATGGAGTTGACTATTTCTTCCGAACTCGCGAGGAGTTTGAAGAGCTGATTCGTCAGGGACAGATGCTGGAGTATGCAGAGTATGTAGGAAACTACTACGGGACGCCTCTGACTTATGTCAATGAAACGCTGGATAAAGGTATTGATGTCTTCCTAGAGATTGAGGTTCAGGGAGCTTTGCAAGTCAAGAAAAAAGTTCCAGATGCCGTCTTTATTTTTTTGACTCCTCCAGACTTAGAAGAACTCAAAGACCGCTTGGTCGGACGTGGGACTGACAGTGCGGAGATTATCGCTCAGCGCATTGAAAAGGCCAAAGAAGAAATTGCCCTCATGCGCGAGTATGATTATGCCATTGTCAATGATCAGGTGCCGCTGGCTGCCGACCGTGTCAAGCGCGTGATTGAAGCAGAGCATTTCCGAGTAGACCGTGTTATCGGCCGTTATCAGGACATGCTTCCAAAAAATGAAACGATTATTCGATAGAAAGTTAGAAATTAGGTAGAAAATTATGATGTTAAAACCGTCTATTGACACTTTGCTGGACAAGGTTCCATCAAAATATTCCTTGGTTATTTTAGAAGCTAAGCGCGCTCATGAGCTTGAAGCTGGAGCTCCCGCTACGCAGGAATTCAAGTCTGTCAAATCCACTCTTCGTGCTTTGGAAGAAATTGAATCCGGCAATGTCGTTATCCATCCAGATCCAGAAGGCAAGCGCGAGGCAGTTCGTCGTCGGGCAGAAGAAGAGCGCCTGCGTAAAGAAGAAGAAGAGCGCAAGATTAAAGAGCAAATCGCTAAAGAAAAAGAAGAAGGTGAGAAGATTTAAGGTTGGGGATGCTCAATCTTATTTTTTCTGTAATGACGTTTAGGAAAGTGGGGTGAGAATGTGAAGCTAGCAAAGATTATTGTCGATGTTCCTCTGATGCAGACGGACAAGCCCTATAGTTATGCTATTCCAGAAGAGTTTGCAGGGATGCTGGCAGCTGGCATGCGGGTCCATGTCCCTTTTGGGCAGGGAAATCGCCTGATTCAGGGGATTGTGGTCGGCTTTGATGAGACGGGAGGCCAAGAAGAGCTGAAGGAAATTGCGGAAGTCCTTGATTTCAGGCCAGTGTTGAACCAAGAACAGCTCTGGCTGGCGGACGAACTGCGCAAGTCAGTTTTTTCCTATAAGATTAGTCTTTTAAAGGCCATGCTGCCTAGTCTTCTCAACTCTAGCTATGATAAACTACTCTATCCGACGGAGCTGCTGAATGATGAGGAACGTTCAGCTATCTTTGGTCAGGAGGACAGTCTTCGCTTTTCTGATTTGGATAAGAAAAGCCAGGCCAAGCTGATGCGATTGACCCAGACGGGCCGCATTCGACTGGAGTATCAGGCGACGGACAAGAAGCATATTAAGACTGAGAAATGGTATCAGGTCAATCATACCGCTCTGCAAAATCATGACCTTCCCCGACAAGCCAAGAAAAAACAAGCATTAAAAGAAGTCTTGCTGGAACAGAGAGATAGCCAGCTCTTGGCTGATTTGCGAGAAAACTTTTCGCGCGATATTATCAATTACTTTATCAAAGAAAATCTAATTAGCATTGAAGATAGAGAAATCAGCCGTTCTGCTGCTTATTTCCAAAAGGAGCGGCAGCAGCAAAGTCTGACCTTAAACGATGAACAGGCCACAGCGGTTGTGGCAATCACTCAGAAAATTGGTCAGAGTCATTCTCAGCCCGTTCTTTTAGAAGGTGTCACGGGCAGCGGGAAGACGGAAGTCTATCTGCAGGTCATCGCAGAGGCACTGGCTCAGGGAAAGACCGCTATCATGCTGGTTCCAGAGATTTCTCTGACTCCGCAGGTTACTGACCGCTTTATTTCTAGATTTGGCGACCAAGTTGCTATTTTGCATTCAGGCCTGTCTGACGGTGAGAAATATGATGAGTGGCGCAAGGTGGAGCAAGGAGCTGCCCAGGTTGTTGTTGGTGCGCGTTCAGCTATTTTTGCTCCGCTGACAAATATTGGAGCCATTATCATTGATGAAGAGCATGAATCCTCCTACAAGCAGGATTCTAATCCTCGCTATCATGCTAGAGAGGTGGCTCTCCTGCGAGCTCAGTACAATCAAGCTGTCTTAGTGCTGGGGTCGGCGACTCCGAGCCTGGAGAGCCGTGCTCGAGCAAGCCGTGGAGTCTATGATTTTCAGCTGCTCAGCAAGCGCGCAAATCCGCTGGCGCAGATTCCTCAAGTGGAAGTGGTGGATTTTCGGGATTATATCGGCCAGCATGAAGCCAGTAATTTCACGCCAGTCCTGCTAGATGCTATTCAAGATCGTCTGGATAAGGGAGAGCAGACTGTTCTCATGCTAAATAGGCGGGGTTATTCCAGTTTTGTCATGTGTCGGGAATGTGGGACCGTTGATAGCTGTCCTAACTGTGATATTTCTCTGACCCTGCATATGGACACCAAGACCATGAACTGCCACTACTGTGGCTTTACTAAGAATATTCCTCAGTCTTGTCCTAACTGTTCCAGCCGCAGCATTCGCTATTATGGTACTGGGACACAGAAAGCTTATGATGAGTTGGTTCAGCTCTTTCCACAGGCTCGCATTTTGCGGATGGATGTGGATACGACCCGTAAGAAAGGCAGCCATGAAGCCATTTTAGAAAGCTTTGGTCAGGGTCAGGCAGATATTCTCTTAGGCACCCAGATGATTGCCAAGGGATTGGATTTTCCAAACGTGACGCTAGTTGGTGTACTCAATGCGGATACTGCTCTTAATCTACCGGACTTTCGCTCTTCAGAGCGAACTTTCCAGCTGCTGACTCAGGTGGCTGGCCGTGCTGGTCGGGCTGAAAAGGCTGGTCAGGTCTTTATCCAGTCCTACAATCCTCATCATTATGCCATTGAATTTGCCAAGCAGCAGGATTACGAGGGCTTTTATGCTTATGAAATGGGAATTCGCCGGCAGCTAGGCTATCCGCCTTATTACTTTACGGTCGGTCTAACCCTGTCCCACAAGAACGAAGAGACAGCAGTGCGAAAAGCCTATGAGGTTATGGATATTCTGCGGAGCGGTCTGTCAGAAAAAGTGCAAATCCTAGGTCCAACGCCGAAGCCCATTGCCCGTACCCACAATCTCTATCATTATCAGATTTTGCTCAAATATCGCTTTGAAGACAAGCTGCAGGCGACACTAAATCAAGTCTTGGACTGGACACAGAATCGGGACAATAAAGATTTACGCCTGATAATTGATAATGAACCACAAAATTTTATGTAAAGCTTTTTAGCCGAGATTAAGGTTGTTGCAGGCGACTTCTGATATAATAAAGGAATGAAGAAAAAGGAATTGATAGTATAAAATGATCAAATTGATATTTATGGGAACACCGAACTTCTCAGCGACTGTCCTAAAAGGACTGCTGGACAGTGGTCAATACCAAGTGTTAGCAGTGGTGACGCAGCCGGACCGAGCTGTCGGCCGAAAAAGAGAGATTCGCATGACTCCAGTAAAAGAGTTGGCCTTGGAATACAAGCTGCCGGTTTATCAACCGGAGAAGCTGGCTCAAAGCTCGGATTTAGAGGAGCTGATGAACTTAGAAGCAGATGGTATTGTCACAGCTGCTTTCGGACAGTTTTTGCCTAGCCGCTTGCTGGACAGTGTTGACTTTGCGGTAAATGTTCATGCCTCTTTGCTGCCTAAATACCGAGGTGGTGCGCCTATTCACTACGCTTTGATCAACGGCGATGAGCAGGCGGGTGTTACGATTATGGAAATGGTCAAGGAAATGGATGCCGGAGACATGATAGCCAGCAAGGCGACGCCGATTGAAGAGACAGACAATGTTGGAACTCTCTTTGAAAAATTGGCGCTTATCGGTCGAGATCTGTTATTGGATGTTCTGCCAGCTTATAGGGCAGGGCAGATTACACCTCAGCCGCAGGATCCTAGCCAGGTCACTTTTTCTCCGAATATCAGCCCAGAAGAAGAGCGGATAGACTGGAGCAAAACAAACCGGCAAATTTTCAATCAAATTCGTGGCATGTATCCTTGGCCAGTAGCTCATACCTTGCTGCAGGGGCAACGCTTTAAGATTTATGAGGCAGATATGGCAGCTGGCAGCGGTCAGCCGGGACAGATATTGTCTATTAGTAAAAAAGAACTGGTAGTCGCAGCTGGTCAGGGAGCTCTCTCGCTGAAGACAGTTCAGCCTGCTGGTAAGCCCAAGATGGCTATCGTTGATTTTTTGAATGGACTGGGCCGTAGCCTGTCCCTAGGAGATACTTTTGGAAAGTAAGCAAAAAACGGCCCGTTGGCAGGCCTTGGAAATTTTGGAAGAAGTTTTTGAAGAGGGAGCCTATTCCAATATCGCCATAAACCGAGCACTGAGTCAAAGCCAACTGAGTCAAGCAGATAAAGGTCTGGTGACAGAGCTGGTTTACGGCACAGTTGCTCGGAAAATCACTCTGGAATGGTATTTATCCCATCTGATTGAGGATAGGGACAAATTAGATAACTGGCTCTACATTTTGCTTGAGCTCAGTCTGTATCAGATGCTCTATCTGGACAAAATTCCTCAGCACGCAGTTGTTCATGAGGCTGTTGAAATTGCGAAAATCCGTAAGCGCGGCAGCGAAAAATTTGTCAATGCCTTGTTACGCAAGATTGAGCGTGAGGGTGTAGCTGATTTTAAAACAATCAAACGCAAAAATAAGCGCTATTCGATTCAGTATTCTCTGCCGGTCTGGCTGGTCAAAGCTCTCATAGAAGAGTATGGCGAAGAAAGAGCTCTGGCTATCTTTGTCAGTCTCTTTGTTCGCAGCAAGGCCAGCATTCGCGTGACGGATATGTCGCGCAAGGCAGAGTTTCGCCAGCTTTTAGGGGCTGAGGATTCGCTCTTATCTCTGTCAGCCTTGGTTAAGAAACAGGGGCATTTTGCTGGGCATCAGCTTTTTGAAAGCGGAGCGATTACGATTCAGGATGAGTCTAGCCAGCTGGTGGCTCCAACTCTGGCCATCGAAGGTGAGGAGCAGATTCTGGATGCCTGCAGTGCACCGGGAGGCAAGACCGTCCACATGGCTTCCTATCTGACGAGCGGTCACATTACAGCCTTGGATCTCTACAATCATAAGTTAGAGCTTGTAGAAGAAAATGCAGAAAGACTGGGCTTGGCAGATAAAGTCACTACTAAAAAGCTAGACGCGACCAAGGTATTTGAGACTTTTGGCCCAGATGCTTTCGATAAAATCCTGGTGGACGCTCCTTGCTCAGGTATTGGCTTAATTCGCCGCAAACCAGATATAAAATATAATAAAGAAAATGCAGATTTTGAGAATTTACAAAAAATTCAGCTGGATATACTAGACAGCGTTTGTCAAAGTCTACGTAAAGGTGGTATAATAGCTTATAGTACTTGCACGATTATGGCCAAAGAGAATTTTGAGGTTGTCGAGAAATTTCTGGCCAGTCATCCGAATTTTGAGCAAGTCTTATTAGACCATGAAAGAAAAGATATCGTCAAAGACGGCTGTATCTTGATTACGCCGGAATTATATGAAAGCGACGGATTTTTTATCAGTCAATTTAGGAAGATATCGGAATAAGAGGAGGAAACTGACAGTATGGAAATTTCATTATTAACAGATGTTGGTCAAAAGCGTACAAATAACCAAGATTATGCCAATCTTTTTGTGAATCGGGCGGGCAAGACCCTTATCATCTTGGCAGATGGTATGGGCGGTCACAGAGCTGGAAACATTGCCAGTGAAATGGCTGTGACAGACTTAGGAGCTGCCTGGGTTGATACACAGATTGATTCGGTGAATCAGGTGCGTGAATGGTTTGCAGAGCATTTGGAAGAGGAAAATCAGCGCATTCATCAATTTGGTCAAGATGAAGAATATAAGGGCATGGGCACGACTTTGGAAGCTTTGGCTATCATTGATAATCAAGCCATCTATGCCCATATCGGTGATTCTCGCATCGGCCTGATTCGCGGTGATGAATACCGTCAGCTGACCAATGACCACTCGCTTGTTAATGCTTTGTTGAAAGCTGGACAGATTACTCCAGAAGAAGCAGAGCGTCATCCGCAGAAGAATATCATTACCCAGTCTATTGGTCAAAAAGACGAAGTACAGCCTGACTATGGCATGATTACCTTGGAGGATGGTGACTACCTTCTGCTCAACAGTGACGGTCTGACCAATATGATTTCAGACAGTGAAATTTGTGACATTGTCACCAGCGACATCAGCCTGTCTGAAAAAACAGAAACCTTAATTCGCTTTGCCAACAATGCTGGAGGACTGGATAACATCACAGTTGCTCTGGTTCGCTTTGACAAGGAGGATAAGGCATGATTCAAATCGGCAAAATCTTTGCCGGGCGATATAAAATCATCAAGCAGATTGGCCGCGGAGGCATGGCAGATGTCTATTTGGCCAAGGACTTGATTTTGGATGGTGAGGAAGTTGCGGTAAAGGTTCTTAGGACCAATTACCAGACAGATCCTATCGCTGTCGCGCGCTTCCAGCGGGAAGCCAAGGCGATGGCTGACTTGGACCATCCGCACATCGTTCGGATTACTGATATTGGGGAAGAAGATGGCCAGCAGTATCTGGCTATGGAATACGTGGCAGGTCTTGACCTCAAGCGCTATATCAAAGAGAATTCTCCGATTTCAAATGAAGAAGCAGTCAGAATCATGGGACAAATCTTGCTGGCCATGCGCTTGGCGCATACACGCGGTATTGTCCATCGTGACCTGAAACCACAAAATGTCCTCTTAACCCCAGATGGCAATGCCAAAGTAACAGACTTTGGGATTGCGGTGGCCTTTGCAGAGACAAGTCTGACTCAGACTAACTCTATGCTAGGCTCGGTTCATTATCTATCGCCTGAGCAGGCACGTGGCTCTAAAGCAACTGTTCAGAGTGATATTTATGCGATGGGGATTATTTTTTATGAAATGCTGACTGGTCACATCCCTTATGATGGGGATAGTGCCGTTACGATTGCCTTGCAGCATTTCCAAAAGCCGCTGCCATCCATCATTTCTGAAAATCCTAATGTGCCTCAGGCCTTGGAAAATGTGGTCATTAAGGCAACAGCCAAAAAACTGACGGATCGCTATCAGTCGGTTGCAGAGATGTATGTTGACTTGTCCAGTAGCTTATCTTATGAGCGCCGTAATGAAAAGAAATTAGTCTTTGATGATGTTGCGAAAGCAGACACCAAGACCTTGCCAAAAATCTCACCGGTACCACAGCCAGTAGTTCCACCTGTTAAGCCAACTCCGGCTAAAACGGAAGCGACTGAAGTCAAGGAAGAGAAATCTGATGCGGTTAAGAAAGCTCCAAAGAAACGTCGTTTGAGAACGCGTTACAAAGTACTTTTCTTTGCAGTCCTATTGGTTTTGGCTGCCTTTGTCGTCCTTCTCTATAACAGCCCGTCCAATACCAGCGTGCCAGATGTTTCTGGTCAGACTGTAGCAGAGGCTCGCTCCGCTATCGAAGCTAAGAAGCTGGTTGTCGGAGACGAAAAGGAAGAGTACAGTGACAATGTCGAATCTGGCAAAGTCATTAAAACTGATCCACAGGCCAACAGTCAGCGCCGCGAAGGCAGCAAGATTGACCTGATTATCTCCAAGGGACCCAAGACCTTTGTAATGGAAGATTATGTTGGACAAGCAAAATCAGCCGCAGTTGAAAATCTGAAAACAAACTATAATGTTTCTGAGAAATTGATTGAGATTGTTGAGGAGGAATCGGACGAGTACGAGCCAGGTCAGGTCATTCGCCAGTCTCCGGCAGCTGGTTCGACCTATGATTTGACTTCTAATCATAAGATCAAGCTGACAGTGGCGAAAGAAGTGACTAGTGTGTCCATGCCTGACTTTGGCAGCATGCAGTACACCTACGCCAATGCTCGTTCTTACTTAATCCAAATGGGAATTTCTTCTTCCCGAATTGAGCGAGTTGTTGACCGTTCGGTCACTTCGACTCAGGCTGACTTGGTAACTTCCCAGTCACCAGCAGCAGGTCAGACAATCGACCTCAAGTCTAATGAAAAAATCACTCTTTACGTGACAGAAGCAACGACACCATCGTCAACAAGCTCGTCATCATCATCTAGCAGCTCAAAGAGCAGTTCATCGTCCGATGATGAAAATCATTCTAGCAGTTCTAGTTCTTCAGAACATTAATGATAAAAGACCATTCCTTTTAAGTTTTCTGGCTTGAAAGGATGGTTTTTTCTTTTTTGCTGGACAAATTTCCCCATTTCATGCCTTGGACGGAGGATTTTTGGTTTAATTTTGTTAAAATAGGAAGGTAGAGAAAGGAAATGGCTATGTGGAAAGTTCAATTATTTGTCTTTGTTGAAACAGTCTTATTATCCATGGCATTGGTTACCATGTTGGCAGCTGATTTTTCACGAGTTGTCATTATCTTGGTCCTTTTTTTGCTGCTGCTCTATTATTACTTCGGCAAGCAAAAAGGGAATTTTCTGCTGGTTGCTTCCATGATTATGCTGTTTTTCATTATCATGCTCAATCCCTACGTCATTGCTGCCCTTTTATTCGCGCTTGTTTATGGAATGATTGTGGCCTACCCTTACATTTATAAGGAAAATCAAGAAACCCATCTCGTTTACGAAGAAGATGTGGAAATTCAGAGTGAAAAAAATCGCTGGTTGGGGGACCTGCAGCATTTTTCTAAGGACAGCTGTCAATTCCACGACATCAATCTCTTGCGCATTGTTGGGAAAGACACCATTCATTTGGAAGACGTGATTTTGGTCAACCATGATAACGTCATTGTCATTCGAAAAGGTTTTGGCGATACCAAGATTATTGTGCCGCTGGATGTGGAAATTCAGCTGCAAATCAATACTCTTTACGGGGAGCTAAACTTTCTGCATCATCCATCTCGCAAGCTGCGCAACGAAACCATTTCGCTGACGACACCAGACTATAAACGGGCCAATAAGACAGTGAAGATAGTCCTCGTCAGCTTCTTAGGAAATGTGGAGGTTGTCAGAAAGTGAAGAAATCAAATTATTTTCTCATTCTCCTCTATACTTTCTTTGTCTTATTTATCATCTTTCACTATATTTTTAATATTTTTGATTTCACTTGGCAGGAGCTCTTTAATGATTTGGAGCTGTTGCAGTCTTTTGTGTTCTTTGTTGTAATTATCGGTTTATCACTGACTATTCTGATTGTGATTGCGGCCCGCTTGATACAATATCTGTCGGTAGCCCATGTGCAAAAAAATCTTCGGCATTTGCTAGATGGACGGAGGCTGGAGCCGACAGACCAACCCGAGTTGGATCGTTCTCTGCATCAGCTCGAGAGAAGGCTGCACCGTTTAACAGAGAATCTCCAGAAGTCTGAAAACCAAACCCTGCAGACAGAAGAAAAAATTATTGAAAAAGAACGGCGGCGGATTGCGCGTGATTTGCACGATACTGTCAGTCAGGAATTATTTGCAGCCAATATGATTCTTTCAGGAGTAGCTGGAAATGTAGACCGGCTCGATGGAGAAAAACTGCAAAAGCAGCTTAAGGGGATTGCCGATATTCTAGACACAGCCCAGAAGGATTTGCGGATTCTCCTGCTTCACCTGCGGCCTACAGAGTTGGAAAATAAGACTCTGGTCGAAGGTATGGATGTGATTATCAAGGAGCTAACTGATAAAAGCGACATTGATGTTCACTTCAATCATCAGGTTGGGCATCTACCCAAACAGATGGAGGAGCATGTCTTCAGAATCATGCAGGAAATTATCAACAACACACTGCGGCATGCCCAGGCAAGTCGGTTGGATATTTACCTCTATCAGGCACCTAATGAACTTAAAATCAAGGTATCTGATAATGGCGTCGGTTTTGATCCGTTGGCTCAGGATGAACTCAGTTACGGCTTGAAAAATATGGAAGACCGTGTGCGGGATATGGCGGGTACTTTTAAGCTTTTGACAGCCCCCAGAAAAGGTCTTTCTATTGAAATCACGATACCTTTACTAGAAGGAGAAGATCATGAAGATATTGTTAGTGGATGACCACCAGATGGTCAGATTGGGATTGAAAAGTTATCTGGAACTGCAAGAGGATATAGCAGAGGTATCCGAAGCAATTAATGGCAAAGAAGGTGTGGAGAAGGCTTTGGCAGAACATCCGGATGTGATTATCATGGATATTGTCATGCCTGAGATGAATGGGATTGAAGCGACACTGGCCATTTTAAAAGAGTGGCCAGAAGCAAAAATTCTGATTTTGACTTCTTATCTGGATAATGAAAAAATCTATCCAGTTCTGGATGCAGGGGCTCACGGATATATGCTTAAGACTTCCAGTGCTGAAGAAATTCTGCGTGCCGTTAAAAAAGTGGCCAAGGGAGAATTTGCCATTGAAACAGAGGTCAGCAAGAAAGTGGAGTATCATCGTAACCATATCGAGCTCCATGAGGATTTGACAGCTCGCGAGCGTGATATTTTAGGGCTTTTAGCCAAGGGATATGAGAATCAACGGATTGCGGATGAGCTCTTCATTTCCCTCAAAACGGTCAAGACTCATGTCTCCAATATCCTGTCCAAATTGGAGGTGAGCGACCGCACTCAGGCAGTTGTTTATGCTTTTCAGCACCATCTTGTCCCACAAGAAGACTTTTAATGGTATAATAGAAAAGATTAAGATTGGACAAGGGGAGATATGGACGCAAAAATAAAGTATAAGGCAAAAAAGATAAAAATTGTCTTTTTCGATATAGATGATACCCTGCGAGTCAAGGATACTGGTTTTATCCCAGACTCTATCCAGACAGTTTTCAAGCAGTTGAAAGACAAAGGGATTTTGACGGGTATTGCGTCTGGACGAGGGATGTTTGGTGTCGTGCCGGAACTGAGAGCTTTGCAGCCAGACTTTTTCGTTACCCTGAACGGGGCCTATGTCGAAGACAGCAAAGGGAAGGTGATTTCTCAGACAGTTATCCCGTCCGATAGAGTGATGTCCTATATTGCTTGGGCTCAGGAAGTAGGGATTGACTATGGTCTGGTCGGCAGCCATGGAGCAGCCTTGTCCAATCGAAATTCTCTGATTTCAGAGGCCATTGATGTGGTTTATCCAGATTTGCCTGTAAATCCGGACTTTCATTTAGACAAGGATATTTATCAGCTTTGGACCTTTGAAGATAGAGGAGATAGCCTGCAGCTGCCAGAGGCATTAGCGGAGCATCTGCGTTTGGTTCGCTGGCATCCTCATTCGTCAGATGTCGTGCCGACAGAAGGTTCCAAGGCAGCCGGAGTTTCCAAGGTTGTCGAGCATCTGGGCTTCAAACCTGAAAATGTCATGGTTTTTGGCGACGGACTCAATGATCTGGAATTGTTTGACTATGCCGGGATTGGCATTGCCATGGGCGTTTCCCATGAAGAACTGCGAAAAAGAGCAGATTATATTACAAAAACAGTAGAAGAAGACGGTATTTTTGCCGCCTTAGAGGAGTTAGGTATGGTAGAAAAAGAATTACATTTTCCACAAGTAGAACTTGCAGCAGCAGAAGGTCCAAAAGCGACTATCAAGACTAATCATGGTGACATGAAAGTTCAGCTGTTTCCAGAACAGGCACCAAAAACAGTCGCTAACTTTATTGCCCTTGCTAAAGATGGATATTATGACGGTGTGATTTTCCACCGCATTATTCAAGACTTTATGATTCAGGGTGGCGATCCTACTGGTACCGGTATGGGCGGACAATCTATCTATGGTGAGAAATTTGAAGATGAGTTTTCACCTGAGCTTTACAATATTCGTGGGGCTCTTTCCATGGCAAATGCTGGGCCAAATACTAACGGCAGTCAATTTTTCATTGTTCAAAATAAAAATCTACCTTATTCGGCTAAGGAATTGAGCCGCGGCGGCTGGCCTGAAGCTATCGCTGAAGTCTATGTCAGCCAGGGAGGAACACCGCATTTGGATCGGCGCCACACTGTCTTCGGTCAGCTTGTTGATGAAGCATCCTACCAAGTTTTGGACAAGATTGCTGCTGTTGAGACGGGTGCGATGGACAAGCCGGTGGAAGATGTTGTGATTGAGACCATTGAGGTAGAAGACTGATGAAAATCGGTGATAAATTAAAAGGCAAAATCACTGGGATTCAGCCTTATGGAGCTTTTGTTGAGCTGGAAAACGGAACGATTGGCCTGATTCATATTTCAGAAATTCGTCCGGGCTATATTGAAAATATCCATGATAGTGTAAAGATTGGGCAACAAGTTTTGGTGCAGGTTGTGGACTATGATGAATTTTCTGGGAAGTCCAGTCTGTCCATGCGGACCCTAGAAGAAGAAAAGCACCGCCTTCCTAGACGCCACCGCTTTTCAAACGACCGATGTAAAATTGGTTTTGAGCCTTTAGGCAGACAGCTGCCTATCTGGATCAAAGAGGCAAAAAAATTCTTAAAAGAAGAAAAAGTTTAAAAAATATCCTGTTCCATAAAAGAACAGGATATTTTTCTTAGATTAGATAGAATTGCCATTCAATTCATAGCCAACTGCTAAGTTGAAACGGACTTGTTTTCCAAAAAATACTAAGCATCAAATTCATAGAGGGCAGTGGACAGGTAGCGTTCGCCGTTATCAGGTGCCAGAGCAAGGACTTTCTTGCCAGCTCCTAGTTTTTTCGCTACTTCAATAGCTGCGAAAATAGCGGCAGCAGATGAAATCCCCACTAAGAAGCCTTCCTGACCGCCAATATAGCGTCCGAATTCCAGTGCTTGATCAGAAGTTACGCGTACAATACCGTTGTAGGATGCTGTATCCAAGGTCTCTGGAATGAATCCAGCTGAAAGTCCTTGGATTTTGTGAGGACCAGGCTTCTCACCAGAAAGGATAGCAGATTCGTCTGCTTCAACTGCATAGGTTTGGATGTCCGGATTAACTTTTTTGAGAGCGTGAGATACACCGGAAATAGTTCCGCCAGTTCCGACACCACCAACAAAGGCATCCAGTCCAGTTTCACCGAAAGCAGCGATGATTTCTGCTCCTGTTGTTCGTTCGTGAACCTCTGGATTGGCCGGATTGTTAAACTGCAGCGGCAGCCAGCCATTTCGTTCTTGGGCGATTTCTTGTGCTTTTGCAATAGCCCCTTTCATTCCTTCGCTGCCTGGAGTCAAAACTAGCTCTGCCCCATAAGCTTGGATAATCTTGCGGCGCTCTACACTCATGGTCTCTGGCATAACAATGACAACCTTGTAGCCTTTGGCTGCTCCAACCCATGAAAGGCCAATACCAGTATTTCCGCTGGTTGCTTCAACGATAGTATCGCCAGGCTTGATAAGGCCATCGCGTTCGGCCGCCTCAATCATGCTGAGAGCAATCCGGTCTTTAACAGAAGAGCCAGGATTGAAAGCTTCTAACTTCACATAAACCTCAGCGGCTCCTTCTGGAACCAATTTGTTCAATTTGACGATGGGAGTTTGCCCAATTAGTTCTGTAATATTTTGATAAATACGTGACATAGAATACATACCTCAATATAATTTAATAGAATTAGTATAAAATGAAACAAGCGCTTTGTAAAATATAAAAAAGCTATGAGAGCCATAGCTTTTCTTTATGTCAAAACGTCAAGGGGGACTTCTACTTGGCGCAGTCCTTGATCCATCATCTCCAATTTGCCCTTAAAAAACTCAGTCAGTTTATCTTTGAGCAGTTCTCTTTCACCTTTGTCAACGAAAAGAAGAGTGGAGACAGTATCTGTAAATTCAGTATCGTATTCAGCAAGATTTTCTGCCTTGATAAAATTCGCAAAATCCTGATATTGGCTGTAAGACAGTTTTAGGCGCAGGCCGGCTTGTTCTTTTATCTCAACCAGTCCAATCTCCTTGATAGCCAGAGCAACACTGCCGGCATAAGCTCGAATCAGACCGCCAGCTCCTAGCTTAATACCGCCAAAATAGCGAGTAACGACCACGCAAAGATTGGTCAATTTATGCTTTTCTAGGACTCCCAGCATGGGAACTCCAGCTGTTCCGCTGGGTTCTCCGTCATCACTGATCCGCTTAATATCGCTCTTTTCTCCAATGATAAAAGCAGAGCAGTTATGAGTAGCCTTGTAATGTTCTTTTTTTATAGCAGCGATAAAAGCACGAGCCTCTTCCTCGGAGTAAACTCGTTTTACATGGCAGATAAAGCGGGATTTTTTAATTTCCTCTTGAACCATGCCATCTTCCTTAATTGTCTTAAATTCCATAACTATATTTTACAAAAAAAGATGAATTTTGCCAAAAAATTACGAATATATAAGTATGTTAGAGTTACAAGATTGTTTAGGACGGATATTTACAGAAAGTCAGTTAGAGCCTAGTTTGCGAGCAAAAGCAAAAGAAATTCCCAGTATCCAAGAAGAAAAAGGCAAGCTCCACTGTGGACGCTGCAATAGTTTGATTGAACGAGAAAATCAGCTACCTGTTGGAGCTTATTATTGTAGAGAATGCTTAATATTGGGTCGGGTACGGAGTGACCAAAAACTCTACTATTTTCCTCAAGAGGATTTTCCTAAGAATCAGGTGCTTAAATGGCAGGGGCAACTGACAGAGTTTCAGGGGAAGGTTTCCAAAGGCCTACTTGATGCGCTAGAGAAAAGACAGAATACGTTAGTGCATGCTGTTACTGGCGCCGGAAAAACAGAAATGATTTACCAAGTGCTTGCAAGAGTCATTGATAGAGGAGGCTCTGTTTGCTTGGCCAGTCCGCGGATAGATGTTTGTTTAGAACTTTATCGGCGCCTAAAAGAAGACTTTTCTTGTGAAATAGCCCTTCTGCATGGGGAGTCAGAAGCTTATTTTCGCAGTCCCTTGGTGATTGCTACTACTCACCAGCTCTTAAAATTTTATCAAGCATTTGATTTGCTGATTGTTGACGAGGTAGACGCCTTTCCTTATGTGGATAATCCCATGCTGTATCACGCTGTAGAGCGTTCTGTGAAAGAGGATGCTACAACTATTTTTCTGACAGCCACTTCCACGGATGAACTGGATAAAAGAGTGCAAAAAGGTGAGCTGAAACGCCTGAGTCTTCCCAGAAGATTTCATGGTAATCCCTTGACCATCCCTCAGAAAGTTTGGTTATCTGATTTTCAAAAACATCTTCAGAAGAAGAAAATAGCACCTAAGCTTTTAAAATATATACAAAAACAGAGGGAGACTCAATTTCCTCTCTTGATATTTGCTGCAGAAATTCAAAGAGGAGAGGATTTTGCTCAGGCTTTGCAGATTGCTTTGCCAGTTGAAAAACTGGCTTTTGTAGCCTCCACCACAGAAAATCGTCTGGAGATTGTCGAGCAGTTTCGTCGCAAGGAGATCACTATTTTGGTGACAACGACTATTTTAGAGCGTGGGGTAACCTTTCCTGGCGTAGATGTTTTTGTCTTGGAAGCAAATCATCGCTTGTTCAGCCGTAGTGCTCTGGTTCAGATTTCAGGCCGAGTTGGCCGCAGTATGGATAGACCTACTGGACAGTTGCTATTTTTTCATGATGGGACTACCCTTGCTATGGAAAAGGCAATTCGAGAAATGAGAGATATGAATAAGGAGGCGGGATTATGACAGAGTGTCTTTTATGCAAAGGGCAAATTGAGGACAAAAGTAGTTTTTTACGGCTTTTTCTATTAAAAGAAGAAGGGCCAAGCTGCTGCTTCACTTGTTATCAAAATTTTGAACGCATATCTGAAGAACATTGCCCTAGCTGTTTTCGCAACGGGCAATCAGATTTATGTACAGATTGCAAAAAGTGGGAGGAAGAGGGAAATCTAGTCCAGCACCAGTCAATATTTACTTATAATCAAGCAATGAAAGCTTATTTCAGTCAATATAAGTTTCAGGGAGATTATGCATTGCGCTTTGTATTTGCAAAAGCAGCAAGAAAAGCAGTCAGAATGTTTAGAGAGCATACCATTGTTCCGATTCCAGTCAGTGTCGAAAAATTTCAAGTTCGAGGATTTAATCAAGTGCAGGGGGTTTTAGATGCAGGAAAAGTAGCATATAGAAATATCTTAGAGAAAAAAGACACCCTAGCCCAGTCGAGCAAGACACGTGAGGAGCGTCTGCAGACGCAGCAGGCTTTTAAAATTAGAAAAGAAGTTGATTTGCCAGATAAAATTTTGCTGGTTGATGATATCTATACGACTGGAAAAACCTTGCAATTGGCCAAGCAAATCTTATTGGAAGCTGGTGTGAAAGAAGTATTGTCATTTTCAATAGCAAGATAAGAAAAAATTTGCAAAAAAGGAATGAAAGCGTTATAATGATATTATAAATAAAACATTTATGTTTAGAAAGAAGGTACTTATATGCTTAAATATAGTATCCGTGGTGAAAACCTAGAAGTAACAGATGCTCTCCGTGACTACGTAGTTTCTAAACTTGAGAAGATTGAGAAGTATTTCCAAGCAGAGCAAGAACTTGATGCGCGTGTGAACCTCAAGGTTTACCGTGAAAAGACTGCGAAAGTGGAAGTGACAATTCCGCTAGGCTCCATCACTCTTCGTGCAGAAGATATCTCTCAGGACATGTATGGATCAATTGATTTGGTCACAGATAAGATTGAGCGCCAAATCCGCAAAAATAAGACCAAGATTGAAAGAAAGAATCGCAATAAAGTTGCTACAAGCCAGCTTTTTACAGATTCCTTTGCTGAAGAAGCAGAAGAAGTTCCATCAAAAGTTGTCCGTTCAAAACACATAGATTTGAAGCCGATGGACTTGGAAGAAGCGATTCTGCAGATGGATTTATTGGGGCATGATTTCTTTATCTATTCCGATGCAGAGGATAGCACCACAAATGTTATATACCGTCGTGAGGATGGAGATATTGGACTGTTAGAAGTCAAATAAATAAGAAAAGAGGGTTGAGATGTACTGACCCCAAAAAGTTAGACAATTAATTATTGAAAGGATTTAGTTCTGTAT
>CAUSOG010000034.1:0-24447 GCA_963533195.1 uncultured Streptococcus sp.
CAAATCAAAGAAGAGATCTTCTAGACTGTCTGAATCTTGCAGCACCTCTTCCAATCGTCCCTGCTCAATAATTCGCCCATGATGAATCAAGACTACATCATCTGTCACCATTTGCACTTCTGATAGGATATGAGAAGATAGAAGTACCGTTTTCCCTAAATCAGCCTGCCGACGGATGAACTTTCTAAACCACTTAATCCCACTTGGATCTAGTCCATTAGTCGGCTCATCTAATATAAGAAACTGAGGATCACCCAGCAAAGCTGCTGCTAAACCCAACCGCTGACCCTCCCCCAGAGACAGGCTTGACAAGAGATCCTTCCTCTTATGAGCGATTCCAGTCATCTCCAAAACCTCATCAATCCGAGACTTGGGAATAGCATTACTCGCCGCAATAATTCTCAAGTGGTCATAGACCTTTCGATTTGGCAGACCGCCAATGCCGTCAAAGGCTGCACCTACCATTCTGAGCGGATAAGTCATTGACTGGTAGGTCTGCCCATCAAAAGTCGCCGTCCCTGCTGTCGCCCGATCTAACCCCAAGAGAATCCTCAAGGTCGAACTTTTCCCTGCACCATTTGGGCCTAGAAAGGCTGTAATCCGACCGCTTCTAGCAGTAAAAGAAATATCTTCTAAAATCTGCTTGCTGCCATGCTTTTTGCAGACTCCTTCTATTTTCACTGTATGTTCCATACTGAACTCCTTTTGATTTTTCTTTAGTATACAAGAGCAAGTTCAGAGAAACTTCAGACAATAAAAAAACTTGCCTTGCGACAAGTTTCTTTTCTATAATTCCAGTTTGCTCAATATGAATTTCTTTTCTTAACTTACTCACTTAGCTCACCACCCTTTCCATTATAGTATTGTTTAAACTCTTTATAAGAGTGTATCTCATGTTCTTGACCATCTACAGAATAGTCAGCTTTGATTTTAACCCCAGACAAAGTTTCCTCTCCCTTAGGCGCAAACCAGTGAAGGAGTGTATCGAAGACCTCTGCATTCCCCATTCGATCATAACGCATGGATAACTTTTCATCTCCCTTAATTATCCCCTTCTCTATATTAGGGAATATACTGAATAGGTTGATGTTAGAATCAGGCTTTCCATTACTAGAGTTAGTAATACTTCGATAATTAGTTGCATAATAGTAACCTATGTCAGAAATACGATCACTTAAATTTGTCATGGAAAGTGAAATAACATCCAATTCCTTTGTACTAGGAATTCTATCTGAATCAGTCGGACTATAATAGTCTTCCTTTCCTAGATTATAGTAAAGCTTTTCCACTTCATATATAGTTTTCCCAGCCTCTAGTACCTCAATATAAATAGTATCTTTATAGGCTGGTCCTCCAAATGTAGGAAGCCCAATACGTATAACTTCATTTTTTTTATTCTTTTTTCGAACCTTTTCTAACACATTGACCGTAGAGCCTTTCTGAGTATCTAAATCATAGTAAGAAAAACTAATAAATTCTGTATTTGTGCTCTTAGAATCCTTCAATTTTCTGTCCTTGTAGCTTCTGCCAAAAAGATACCGTCCTCCAACTAAAACTGTATCAGCACCAGAAAGAATGTATTTCTTTTCATCCCCTAGCACTTTAATTTTTTTTATATCCAATTCATTCACTGATTTAATAATTTTGGGTTCAGATTCTTTTTCTGAAGAGCTCTGATGAAAATAAACGACTCCAAGAACTATAAAAGAAATTGTTACAATCATCCCAATCCAATATCTATATCTCATCGTCTCACCCCCTTATATCAAAATTTTGTATTAGAGCCTACTAAATTTGAAAAATACTTAGAATCCGTCGTTTGCCAATCTGCATAAGAGAAACTTTCTATCTTAGATAAACTCTGCAATCCGTCATATACAACCTGAAAACTAATTTATTTTTTACTTTTATCACTACTAGTATGATTACAATTAACTTGAAATAATTCCTTTACATTAAAAAGTCTTACAACGAGTTCTTAGTTTATTTTTCAACCGCATCCCAGAGTTGGCGGATACTTTTTTTCTGCACGGGATCGACAAAGTGTGGGGCGATTTCTACCAGAGATTGCAAGACAAAAGCTCGTTCAGCCACATAAGGATGAGGAACAATCAAGTCCGGACTATAAAACTCTTCTTGTCCTATGTAAAGAATATCCAGATCAATCACACGCGGTCCCCATTTGATTTCCCGCACGCGCCCTAGTGCCGCTTCGATAGCCAAGAGTGTCTGCATTAACTCCTCAGGATTGAGCCAGGTCTCCACTTCAACAACTTGATTGAGAAACGGATCCTGCTCAACGCCACCCCAAGGCTCTGTCTTGATACGGCTTGATACCTGCAAAATTCTTATATTTTGCTCTGCCATTTTTTCCAAAGCAGCATCCAGATTGGCAGCTGGGCTGCCTTGATTGCTACCCAAAGCAATAAAGGCTTTCCGCTTTTGACGCATTAGCTTGACTGAGCAGGTCTCTAAAGGCAGCGGCACTGGTGCCCAAGGCTTCTTGACCTCCAAGCTGACCTTCTGCACCAAAGGGTGAGTCAGAAAAACCCGATCAATCAACTTGTAAGCCAGTGTCTCAATCAAGTCTTCCTTGCTTTCCTGACACCAGCGGGTCAAATCTTGAGCCAATTCTCCATAGTGGATAGAAGCCGTCAGGTCGCCTGTTTTGGCAGCCCGAGTCATATCATAGTCCAAAATCAAATCCAGCACAAAACGCTGGCCCAATTCCTTCTCTGCTCCAAACAGACCGTGATAAGCATACACTTCCAAATCCTTAATGCGCAGCTGATCCATTCCCTTATCCTTTCTGATTCAAGTTTCTGCATTTCATCCTTGATAAAACTATCTAACCTTTCCCGACACGCTCCACCTCTGATAAGATCAATGTCCCATCAGCTTGTAAGCTTCATTTTTTAGCTCCTTGTCCGTCGCTAAAATGCCACGCGCCGCTGTTGTAACCGTTGCAGTGCCAGGCTTTCTGACTCCGCGCATATTCATACACATATGCTCAGCTTCCACCCAGACCAAGGCCCCTTGAGCACCCAGATAGTCCATCAAGGCTTCAGCAATCTCTACGGTCAATCGCTCTTGAATCTGCGGTTTCTTGGCATAGACCTCTACTGTTCGGGCCAGCTTGGACAAGCCTGCTACCCGACCATTAGGTACATAGGCAATGTGAACCTTCCCGTAAAATGGCAGGAAGTGATGCTCACACATGGAATGAAAGAAAATATCCTTCTCCACTACCATATTATTGTCAATGATTTCAAAAGACTTGGCCAGATGCTCCTCAGCCGTCTCACCCAGCCCAGCAAAGATTTCCTGGTACATTTTAGCAATGCGCTGTGGCGTCTCCTGCAAACCTTCGCGGCTTCCGTCTTCTCCAACCGCCTCAATAATCTGGGCTACAGCTGCTTCAATTTTCTTCGTGTCCATATATGCTCCTATGTTCATTTTTATTTTTTGATAATTGACTTGACTGAGAAGGACGCTCAGCAAAGTCTAACTCGCGATTCTCAAGGATTGATTTTCTAACCTGAGCCAGAAAATAAAGAGAACCCGTAATCAGCAAAAGCTCATCTGACTCATGCTCTACTGCTAAATAATCTGCTAAATAATCCGGCCATTCTTTGTAAGACAGGCTTTGCTGCTCAGCCAAGGCTTGCATGCTCTCTTTAGAAAAACTCCGCGGATCAGCAAAGGTTGTCAAGCTTATAGCTGCTTTGGGAATCTTTTGCAGCAACTCCACCATATCATCCAAGGCCTTGGTTTGGATACAAGCAAATAAAATGTGCTTCTTATAAGTCGGATAATGCTGGTCCAGTGTTGCTGCTAGCGACCGCAGGGCATGAGGATTATGGGCTCCATCCAAAAGGATGAGCAGCTGATCCGATATTCTTTCCAAACGCCCTGGCCATATAGCAGCAAGCAAGGCTGTCTCAACCTCTGCTTTTGTCAATAAGGGCAGCGACTGCAGCTGACAGTATAGGTCACACAAGTGCAGAGCTAGTCCAGCATTGTCCGCCTGATGCAGTCCCATCAAAGCTGTTTGATACGAGTCTTTGGCCCGATAGGCATTCGAAAAGGAAAAGCTCTCCCCCTTCTCTGACTCTTGATGTTCCACTTGATAGTCTTGAGACCAAGAAAAGAGCGGAGCATCTTTTTCAGCAGCCTTCTGCTCGACTACTGCCAGAGCCTCTGGCTCTAACCTACCGGTCACAATGGGAACTCCAGGCTTGATAATGCCAGCTTTCTGCTGGGCAATAGCCTCTAGACTGTCCCCCAGCAAGGCCACATGATCCAGACCAACTGTCGTGATAGCAGTCAGTAAGGACTGACAGACATTGGTACTGTCCAAAAGCCCACCCATGCCGACCTCGATAATAGCCACATCCACCTGCTGCTGGACAAAGTAATCATAAGCTAGGGCAGTCACAATCTCAAACTCAGTCACTCCCTGCAAGCTAGAGTCTGTCGCATGCTGAGCCAAAAGCTCTTGGTAAAGAGACAACAATCGCTGAAGGTCTTGGTCGGAAATCGCATTGCCATTAATAGCAATCTGCTCATTGTAGCTGACTAGATAAGGAGAGGTAAAGGTGCCAACACGCAGGTCTCGCACCTCTAAAAGTTGGCGCAGATGGGCAATGGTTGAACCCTTGCCATTAGTCCCTGCAACATGAATGACTTGTAACTGCAAATGCGGATTCCCCCGCAGCTCCAGCAAACGCTCCATTCGCTCCAAGCCAAAATTGGGACTGGCTGTCCGATAAGCTTCCAGCCAACTTAAATCAGGTAATTCTTGTTTTTTCATCTTACTTGTACTGACCTAGATTAAGATCTTCTGTCTGCTGCGCTAGACGAATCGCATCGCCAACGGCAGCAGCCATCCGGTGCTTAGCCACTTCGTGCACTCTGACAACTTCAACGCCTCTGCTAGCCGCAAGGCTAGTCAGATGGGCTGAAGCTGTATCACGGTTTTCAAAGCCTTCCTGAGTCTCAGGATTGACCTCAAAGCCGTTTTCTTCTAAGATACTAACGAGAAACCGCTTACGAGAAACCCCAAGAAAAATAGGAAAACCAGCCTGATGGAGACTATCCAGCTCCTGCAAAATGAGAAGATTCTCCCGCTTGGTCAAACCGAAACCAATCCCTGGATCCAGCATGATATTATCACGCGAAAGGCCGGCATGTTCCGCCAACTCCAAAGATTTCTCAAAACACTTCCACATCAGTTCTGCAATCGGCAGCTCTGCAAAAAGAGATAACTCTTCCTTTGTGAAGGCTGAACCAAAGCCAAATTCTGGGAAAATCCGTGAGCTGGCATGTTGAGGACGAGCCATCACTGGATTAAACATGACAATAACTGGCGCGCCATATTCTGCAGCTGTCTCTGCCATCTTTTCATCGCCCAAAAGGCCGGTAATATCGTTGATGATATCTGCACCCGCAGCCAATGCCGCTGCAGCCACTTCCGACTTCCAAGTGTCCACAGAAATCACAATATCACTTTCCCGACGAATAGCCTCAATAACCGGCACCACCCGCTCTATCTCTTCTTGAATAGCCACAAAATGACTGCCTGGCCGAGTAGACTCACCACCAATATCCAGCATGTGAGCTCCCTCAGCAATCAGCTTTCTAGCCTGAGCCAATGCCGTCTCAACCGTATTGTAGCGCCCACCATCTGAAAAGGAATCCGGCGTCGCATTGATAATGCCACAGAGGCCCGTTCGACCATCTGGAGCAATTGCTTTTAGATTCACCATTGATTTTCATCTCATTTCTATCGACTGCCCTGCTCTTCAACAAAAAAGGCACACTTATCTAGTGTACCGCAAAGCTCTCAGCAGATGCAGCATCCAGTCCTATGAACTGCACTCGACTTCACAAGAAGACCTTATCCAGCCCCTTGTTTCATTTACCATTTTACCATAATTCTTCTATTTGACAAAACACTTTCTAAAAGCAAAAGGGTAAAAGACTGAGAATAATCATATTTCGGAGAATATGGGCCAGCATAGACAGCTCCAAACGCTGAAAATAAGGCCTGAGGAGACGGGCAAAGACTAGTCCCAAAACTAGATAGGAGAGAAAACACAGAGTTTCCTGAGGATTTTTCGCAAGGGAAAAGCAGAGCAAACCTAGTGCAATCCCCCAGCTCTTCCGATAGCGAAGAGAGAAGTCACTGTCAACAAATTTCGGTGCTGCGGAGGATAAAACGGCAATATCAATCCCCAGAAGCAAAAGAGAAGATGACAGAAAACTCTCTGTCAGCATCTGCTCCACCGCCTGTCCTGACTGTACCTCCTTGCCACACAGCAGAAGAACCCCCGCAGCATTGACCAACATCATCAAAAAATACAAGAAAAGCAAGTGTCGATAATTGCTTGACTGGCGCAGAGAATCTTTGATTTCCTGCAGTTCTCTGGCAAAATAAAAGGCACAGCAAAAAAGCAATCCCAGCAAGCCCACCATAAAAAGCAGATTAGCCTGACTAAAGACCAAGCGATGAGGCATTGGATGAAGCATGAGCAGCAGTCCCGTCTGAGTCAACATAGCCAGCAATAACAATTGAATGATTTTCTCTAATTTCAGCATATTCTCTCCATTCTTCTCTTATCATTATAGAAGAAGTAAGAGCAAGCTGGGAGAAATCCCCTCAAATGTCCTAATTTGTGCCTCAAATGACAAAAAAAGCAGATATTCTCTGCTTTCCTACTTGTTCACCAAACCTGTCAGTATCATAATGAGTACTGCAACTCCATTTCTTAGCATGTGTGCTAAAATAGACATTTCCAAACGCTTAAATATGTAAGCAACCGCAGCTAAAACAGCACCCATACCTGCATATATAACAAAACTACCGATATTGGTCGGACCATGGAAAAGACCGAAAAGAATGACTCCTACAACCAAGCCCCAAACATAATGCTTGGTAAAAATCTTCTGAGGAATCAAGCCGCGAAAGACTACTTCCTCCAAGATAGGAGCCTGAATCACAGCACCTACCACTAATAAAATCTTGGGTACATGCTGAAATAAAGCGTTCAAGGCATCCTGATTAGCAGTGGAAATAGCTTGACCTTCCAGTAGCATAATAATTGCTCCCAACATGTTGACCCCAATCATGACAACATTAGAAACAGCTAACCAACCAAACGAAGACCATTTGAAGAAGCTAAAGTCTAAGCTCAGCAGTTCTTCTTGCTTCGCCATTCGCAAAACAAAAAAGATAATCAAAAGATACACCACCAGCACAAAGATAGTCTGTCCAACTGAAAAACTCTTCTCAGAAGCAGTCATCTGTCGGATAAATATAAATGGTATCTGGCTGAGAAATAAGACAAACAAAGTCAGTAGAATGTACTCTAATTTTTTTAGAATTGCTTTCATATCTTCCTCCTTTTCCTTCCTAGGATAGCTCAATTTTCTCTTTTTGTATAGACAATTCTTAACTGCAAGCATTTTATATATCACGTATTGAGAGCCAATACTGATAGTGACTATGAGATCGAATCGCTCAATGTTTTCAAGGCCAACAACCAAGAAAATCCTTTCTTAAAGCATACAAAAAGCCCAGTCAAACTGAGCTTTTAGATTTTCTTAATTTATTGATTTTTGAATCGTTCGACATCACGCGCGATGACCAATTCTTCGTCAGTCGGGATAACCAAGACTTTGACCTTGGCATCAGGATTGGA
This sequence comes from uncultured Streptococcus sp., assembly GCA_963533195.1. Lineage (GTDB taxonomy): Bacteria > Bacillota > Bacilli > Lactobacillales > Streptococcaceae > Streptococcus. The sequence continues at coordinate 7,704 of CAUSOG010000034.1, forward strand.
AATCACGCCTTCTGCACCACGCACATTCTTTTCTGGGTCTACATCACAGCCAAACCAAGAAATACCATTAATAACCAATTCACGAATGGTCACAGAATTTTCACCAATTCCTGCGGTAAAGATGATAGCATCAGCTCCATTCAAAACAGCAAGATACTGACCAATGTATTTCTGAATCCGGTCTACAAAAATGTCGTTGGCTAATTGAGCCTTGGCATCACCTGCCCGCATTGCCTCATGGATATCACGCATATCACTAGACTTCTCAGAAACTCCCAGCAGGCCTGACTCACGGTTCAAGACGCGGCTAATATCTTCCGGAGTATTAAAGTCATCTGTGTATTGCATCAGGTAAGGAATGATAGCTGGGTCAATATCCCCTGTACGAGTTCCCATCATGACACCGCCAAGTGGTGTGAATCCCATAGAGGTATCTACAGAAACGCCCTTGTCAACTGCTGTGATAGAAGCTCCGTTACCGATATGGCAAGTGATAAGCTTGAGTTCTTCAATCGGACGTCCCAAAATTTTAGCAGCTTCCTTGGCCACATACTCATGGCTGGTACCGTGAGCTCCGTACTTGCGAACCTTGTTTTCAGTGTAATATTTAGTCGGAATCGGATAGCGATAAGCTTTCTCCGGCATAGTTGTATGGAAAGAGGTGTCAAAGACTACCACGCTGGTGATGTCTGGTAGAATTTCTCTAAAAGCACGGATGCCTGCAGCGTTGGCTGGATTATGCAATGGAGCTAGAAGAGACAACTCTTCTACCTTTTGAATCACTTCTTCATCAACGAGAGCTGAATCCTTAAAGTATTCACCGCCAGCCACAACACGATGGCCTACACCGGTAATCTCATGATAAGATTCAATGATATTAAAGCGTTTCAAATCATCCAGCAAAATTTTTACGGCCTGCGTGTGATCTTCAATATCAAGAACCTGCTTCTCTGATCGACCGTCAAATTTCACTGTTGAAATAGAATCCTTGAGACCAATCCGTTCCAGCAAGCCCTTAGCCAATACTTTTTCTTCTGGCATCTGATAAAGTTGCCATTTTAAGCTTGAGCTTCCTGCATTAATAGAAATTGTTTTCGACATTTCTTCACCTCTTTAAGCGTTTTCAAAATCATTATATCAAAATTTTGTTTGAATTTCACTATCTTTGTACCAGTTTTGAAAACTTTGGCGGAATTTAAACATTTCATCATGATCCTGCAAATCCCGCAGAGGATAGATAAAAGGCTGAATGTTATTCGCTTCTTGCTTCCTCAAGACAAAAAGAGTTTTGGCATGCTTGCTGCTTGAGAAAATAGACTCTGGTAAAGTTATCATCGCGATAAACTGAGCCTTAGCCAGAAGCCATTTTTTCAGCAGAGGAGCTTGAGCACTGGTCAAGAGGTCATTCGGCGCCAGAAATATGGCATAGCCTCCCGGCTTTAGATATTTGAGCGATTGCTCCATTAGAAGATGGTGGGCATAAGTGTGCTCATCCGGACTAGCTACTTCATAACGAGAGGCGATACTGTCGTCCGGATAATAACCGACCGGTAAATCACTGATAATGATATCACTCTCTTTCAGAACCTGAGGCCGAACTGCATCCCCCTGAGCAAAGTGAGCCTTAGAGTTCATAACCTCTGCAATGCTGGCAGAAAGGTCAATTAATAAATCATCTAGCTCCAGACCCAGATAGTCAATCTTCTTTTGGGTATGATTGAGAATAGTCTCAGCTAAATTTCCTGTTCCACTGCCGATTTCTAATACATCAGCTTCCTCTCCGTGAGCTAGCTGGTCCAATAAGAAAGTAATCAGAAAACCAATTGTATCAGGTGTGAACTGGTGGTTGACCTGCATGGGCTCCGTCTGGGCAGCCTTCATTAAGATAAACTGATAGGCTCTCCGCCACTCTTCCTTGTTCAAATGCAGAGCGCGGATTTTTTCATCGTTGGTCAGAACTTCTTGTAAGTCCGTATCTCCATCTAGGTAAATGCCGTTCTGCTCAATCAGAGCATCGTAAAAATTGGTTGCCAGAGTGTTTTGGATGTTCTGGACGTTTTCGAGAATCAGAGTATAAGCTTGTTCTATCTTTTCAAAATTCATGGAATCCTCCGTTCATCCTATCATACCAAAAATAAGGCCCCTTTCCAAGATATATAAAATTACAAAGATTTTACAGTTATATTAGTCCGACTTACCAGCTTCGTCCGAAACCGCTTTCTCCTTTTTCTCAGTTGGTTTCTTGTCTTCCTTAGCTTTCTCTTCCTCCTTCTTAGAAATGGTAAAAGTAAAGGAATAGGAATGACCGCTGCTGATCTGACTGCTGATTTCCAGTTCCTTCCCTTGCCTGCGATAGACAGCCTTGCCCTGCTCAAACTCCATCTCACCGCTATCATCCTTGGCTGTAGCTTTTGTCAGAACTGCCATTGCATAGGCTTCCGTCCTTTCCCTGTTGAAAAGCTGCAAACGCTGACTGCTGACTTGACGGTTGAGATAAAACTGCAGGAGCAGGCTAAAGACAGCGGCCATCAATAGCGCATACAGTAAAATACCAGCCTCAACTTTCTTCTTCCACACGATAGACGAACTCCCTCTCTAAACCTTTTTCAAAGCGAAAATGAAGATGGACAAGCTTACCGTCCTGACGGACGTCAGCTGCTTCTAAACCATAAATCATGGGCTGGTAGCCGCGACCGCTCTTATCTGTTTTACGGAAATCATCGCCCTTAGATTTACCCAAGGCCAAGTCCCTGCCATCTTGTCTGATGTAGATTTTATTGTCTTCTACCTTGTCAAATTGACTTCGCGAAAGCTCCGTCTCCAGTTGGTCGGCAAACAAAAGCCACTCTTGCTGCTGATTATTTTCCTGCTGATGAAGTTCTGAGGAAAGCAGCTGAGTCATGGCCTGAAAGACCAATATTCCACCACTAAGTACCAGCAGAGCAACCAAAGTTTCCAAGAGCGTAAAAGCCTTAACTTTAAGGTTTTTGAACACGAATGACTACCTCCCCTTCGTGATAGATCAGTAGCTGCTTGTCTGTCTTCAGCTGGCGCACAGTAATTCCATTGGTATGAAGCTCTTCTTGTCCTGTTTGCAGGGCCATACGAGCTACCCGAAGTACCTCTTCCTGCTGCAGAAGGATCCGCTGCTCCTTACGAGACCGGCTAATCTGTCCCAAAAGCAGACTGGCAATAGCCGCAAAAACTGCCATGGCCACCAGAGCTTCCAATAAAATGCTAGCTTGAAGCTGTCGTCTTTTTAAACTTGCCATTGCCCATATAAAGCTGGTAAACAACTGTCCTATCCTCCGTCTGAAAAGTAATTTTGCTGAGTGATGAATTCCCACCGGACCGGTCAAACTGAATGACTTGCTGCTCATGATTCTGCAAAGTTTGCGGAAAATCCAGTTCTTGATAGCCATTGGAAATCTGCCGTCCTGAAATCTCCAGAGAAAGCTTCTCATGCCCAGCTAAGCTCAGCCTCTGCGTCTCCTGATAGAGCCGCTCAAATTCTAAAAAGAAGAGTTGCTCTTGAACCTGATTGAAGCCAGCCCTTACCGAGCCAGATAAGCCCAGTAAGAGAAAACTAACAACAAAAAGAACGAGGAGACTTTCCAGCAGTGTAAAAGCCTTAATTGGCAACCGCTTGAGTTTCGCCACTGTGTTTTCCATAGTAAGCCTTATATGAATCTGCCTGTTTCTGACTGATATTTCCTGCACTGACCAGCTTGCTTAGACTAGCCTTTTCATTGGTATTCTTCAGCTCATAGAGCTCCGCCTGGCTCTCAACGACCTTGACCACCGCTGCAGTTCCTGTATCCGAAACAGCATCTTTTTGCTTGGTCAGATTAGGTACAAAGAGCAGCAAGAGAACGCTGATAACCAGCAAGACAATCAGCATTTCCACAAGGGTGAATGCTTGAACTTTTAAGGTATTAAGTTTTTTCATTACAAATGAACCTCCATATTCTGATAAATGGGCAAGAGCATTGCCGCATAAAGTAAAACAATCACTAAGGCAACAAAAATAAATACTAGGGGCTGAATGAAATTCATGGCTCGGTTGATACGTAGGAAAAATTCCTCCCAAGTCTTTTCAGCATAGACTTCCAGCTCACTACCTAGCTTGGATTTGACCTCGCCATACTCGATCATCAAGGACAATTCTTTCTTAAAGAAAGGATAGCTTGCCACCTTGTCCGCATATCCCTGACCGCCCTGCAAAGCAGCAGCCATATCTTCTCCGATTTCTTTAAAGAGCTGGGAAGGCTGTTCCTGCATAATCGCAAAAATCTGACTCAACTCCAAGCCCTGACCAATCATATTCCCCCATTCACGGGCATAATAGGCGGTCAAGTAGGCCTGTACCAAACGTCCAATAAAAGGCAGAGCTGCTAGTTTGCTGAAAAAACGAATCTTGGATGACTTTCGATAGTAAAAGAGAGCCACTGAAACCAAGACAGCTAAAGCAAGGCTGCTCCACAAAAAAATCTGAGGCAGGTGATTAATCAGCCGAGTAGCTAGATTCTGGCTGTCCAATTGAGGCAGAAGATAGTTGCGCAATCCCAGCATGATAAGAACCAAAAAACCCAGCAGCATGAGAGGATAGGTTCCTACCTCTATCAATTTTTTCTTAACCTTGGACAGATTTTCCAGATAGGCCTCAATTTTGCCCAGACTTAGAGTCAGATTGCCATGCAGCTCAGATAAGGACAGCTGGGTTACAACACTGTCGGAAAATCCCAGTCGACTGACAATCTCTGAAAAGGACTGACCAGCTGACAAGCCTGCCCGCATTTCAGTGACATATACCTCCTCCAGCAAGGCACTTCGCCTCAGAAAGTCTACAATCTCTGCTAGATGAAAACCGCTGCTGAAGAGATTATGAAAGAGCTCAATAATCTTTTTCTGCTTAGGCGTAGACAATTTTTTCGGTCTCCCTTTGCTCAGCACTGATATGTCCTTCTGCAAAAAGCTTATCAATCTGCTGATTCCAGACTGCGGCTTCGTGCTCTTGATAGTTTTGACTGACAAAATCAACGACACCTCCTCCCCCAATTAAACGCTGGTAACAAACACCTTGCAGCACCATTCTTAGCTCATCCTCGCTAACACCCAATTCCAAAAGCCGCTCATAGACACCTCGAACACTCTTAGCATGAATCGTTGAAAAGACCGTAGCTCCAGTCAAACTTGCCCGAACCACTGCTCTAGCCGTCTCTTGATCACGGATTTCCCCGATAATCAAGAGATCCGGTCGATGTCGCAGAGACAGCTTAATCAGACTATCATAAGTCATGCCAATGGTTTCGTTCAGCTGCAGCTGCAGCATAGCCTCTTGCTTAATCTCAACCGGATCTTCAATCGACATAACCTGCTGACCAGAAAATTTAAGCTGAGCCAAATGGTACATCAAGGTCGTCTTGCCGCTGCCGACTGGGCCTGAGAATAGATAGAGACCGCGAGCTTGAATTTTCTTGCGCAACTCCGGCAATTGTTCAAACCAAAAGCGCAGCTCCCTGTCTTCATCATGCAGGAGCCGGATGACCAGACTTTCAAAGCCACGGTAATCCCCAACTGATGACAGCCGGATTGAAACCTTGGCTTCCTCACAGTCATAATCGCAAGACCCAAGCTGACTGCGGCGCTTCTCTCCAACATTCATACCTGCGACAAACTTAAAGTGGCTGATAACCGCTGACAAAAGCTCAAAATCATAAGTCTTGATAAAGCGGCGTTCATCACCAATTCTCATATAAAGCTCATAGCAAGTAGTCTTAGGAATGAGGTAAATATCCTGCGCCCCTTCTTGCCGAGCCTGCCTGATCATTTCTTTTGCAATTTCTTGAACCATACATCCTCCTCACCTTACTATTCGCAAAAAATCCAGAAAAAGAAAAAAACAGCGGAAGAAACTTAACTTATAACAAGTTAGGTCTCTTCTGCTGCTCTATTATCAGATTTGCAAAATATATTCTGTCGATTTAAAGAGGCTTAGCGGATTTTAGTTTAACTGAGCAAGCTCGGTGCTTTTCAAGGCCGTTCTGCTTAGTATAGCCTGGCCGGTACTTGCTCTTAGGAATCTTGCACTCATTCTCCAGCAAAAACAGAGAGTGGTACTGCTGAACATTCTCATCACATTCCTCGCACCAGCGCTGATCCTCCGGATCCCAAAAAATAGTCATTAAATCACTACGGCTCTTATACAAAGGTGACTGCTCTTCCATCTGCAGCCAGCGGCTTTTATAATATTTAAGGGCTTCATAATAATCATCGAACTGCTTCTTTGCAACGATATCATCTTCCCAGCCATCCAGGAACCACCAAGGTTCATAGTCCCCGTACATCTCAATTACACAATACATACTCGTCCTCTCTTTGTACCGTTTATTATATATGAATTCTTTGACGAACAAAACTATTTTGCTCAAAATCAGAAAACAAGAACTTTATTGGAACGGAGACAAGAACATCGCTCTTCATAATATGAAGATTAACCTCATGGATGGTGCTCTTATCCATGCGAACAAATAGTGTCGGACCATTTACACATACGGCAGGTTTCTCAACATCTAGAAACTGGATAAGTCCTGATTTTGCATAAATACAGGCTTTCTATTTTAATGCTTTGCGAAATAAATCTCAATCCTTTTATTCAAAAAAGGATGAGACAAACATTATTCTGTCCCACCCTATTGTCTGCATGATCTTAAGCAAAATTTTCATCTTGCTCGTTTCTGCATTATAAAGTTTCTAAAGCAATCATTGTAGTCACAGCTGCGTCATAGTAATTGTCTGACGGCAAACCTTGCATGAAGAGATATTTATTCTGCTGCACTAATTTGCGGAATTCTATATTGTTATTAGCCGCATAGAATACTGGAGCGGTAAAGCTGCCAGCCTGATTACTATTGAGAGCCTTGCCTTTCAGGTTGTAGCCCGCATAAATCTTTTCTTGATTGAGGAAGAAGTTCAACATCTTCTTCAGCATTTTTTGACTTTTTTCATCCTTGCTTTGAGCCAGGTTGTAAGGAAGTCGGCAGGCATTATAAGAATAATAGCCATCATTTGCAGATTCAACCGTATCAGCATCAGCTGCCCGAACTTTGTCGCCTTCAACCCAGATAAAGTCTGGTATCAAACCAGTCTTGTTATCAGAGCTGATTGCTTCAAGTTTGCTGAGCATGTTATCCCGGATTGTCAGCCACTGCTTATCCTTTGTCAACTCATAGAAAGCTTGGAACTGCTGCGGCAATGTATCAGAAGTCCGCATGAGATTATAAAATTTCGATTCTGCATTTGCCCAGTTCCCAACCGTCAAAACACCGTTGCTTTCATTATAGTTATATGCCAAGACATCTTTCAGAATAGCCTGAGCCTGAGCTTGGTATTCTTTAGCCTTGTCTGGCCACTGCTTAGCTGCCTGAATCAAAGCATAGGCAATGTAGAGATCGCCGTCTGTAGCATTGTTTTCGTCTTCATGATTGCTCTTCCCGTCCTTAATCGTCTGTTTCCAAGACATAAGCTGGGTATCTTTCAGACGATGAGCTAGATAATATTGGTAGAGCTTTTCAAAATCAGACGAACTTGCCTGGTCTTGCTTAGCTGCATCCACAGCAATCACCATGCCATAACCCTGTGCTTCAGACAGCACAACATCTTCCGTCTTACTGTTTGTCGTCCTGATATAAGACAATTTGTCCTTGGTTACGACATATTCTTTAGACCATTGGCTGTATATTTTCTTTTTGATATTCGGAGTGCTGCCCATGCGGATGTACAAGAGGATACTAGCCAAGACAGCCAGAATTATCACAAACCAAATAAATCTTAATCTTGTTCTTTTCACACTTTCTCCTAACCTGCAAATCGTTTTGTTTTAACCCACTTGGTTTCTTTCCGCTTCAAAATCTTGTCCAAGATAACAGATCCTACTGCATCTAAAGAGACAACTATAAAGAGCTGAGAGTATGTCAAATAGGACACAAGGGCCAGCCAAATCTGTTTGGTAGTCGCCTGTCCAAACTGAGAAGCCAGGGCAATATTGATCTGCAAAAGATAAAGCAAAATCATCAGAAGCCAGTTAAAGAGCATCAGCTGGACGATATAGATATTCTGAGCATCAAAAGCGAAAGGAATCCGCACATCCGGTATAAAGAGCTGGGTAATCATCGCCGCTACATTGGCAAAGAAAACCAAGTCAGATAAGACAATCGCCAAATTGAACCAGAAGAAGATACAAGAATAATTGAAAACTTCTAACTTCACGCGCCAGTTACCGCCACTAAAAAGATGCTTGAAGTTGTCAATAACCACCTCGTAATTCCCCTTAGCCCAGCGCTTACGCTGCAAGTAATAGGACTTGAGGGTCTCAGGTTCTTGCTGGAAAGCCTCGGAGTTATAAGCCAAGGCAATCAGCTTGCCGCTCTGCATGATCTTAAAGGAAATTTCCGTGTCCTCTGTCAAGGCACCATTTTTCCAACCACCAATACTCTTAACAAACTCCGTGTTAATCAAGAAGTTCGTACCTGGAATCCGTCCAATCTTGAAGAGATGCCACATACCTACGTGGTAAACACGCTGAGTTACAACGATTTCTTGGTTGATACAACGGGTCAGGAAGTTCTGGTTGGCATTACGGGTCTTATTGCGTCCAAAGGAAGCAACGTGACGTTCTGGATCTTCTAAGACTTTCTTGACTAGGAAGTAGAGGGCATTCTTTTCTGGCATAGCATCCGCATCGTAGACACAGATATATTCGCCCTTAGCCATCTTCAGGGCATCATTCAGCACCCCAGCCTTACCTCCCGTACCTGTACGGTCTGTAATTGTAACATTGCGTCCAGCATACTCAGGCATAGCCTGTACTTTCAGCATTTCCTGATAAGTATCATCCGAGCAGTTGTCTGCAAATAGCAGAACTTCCACTCGGTCATGAGGGTAATCCAAGTCCAGAATAGCCTTGGTCGTCTGAGCGATAACCACATCTTCATTGTGGGCAGGAACAACGACTGTAACCATAGGATAATGCTCCAAGGGACTGGTATCCACGTTGAAGTCACTGCGCTTCATCCAGAAATGCACGGAAGAACATAGGATAACCAAAGCCCAAGCCAGAGACATCCAGATGGAGAACAGGGTGATAATCATAATAAGCTGACTAATCATGACGAGTCACCGCCCTAAAATTTTTATTGACCCGATTGTAGATAACCAGATAATAGATGAAGAGGACAAAAAAACTAATAGCAAAAAAGATACTTAGCACCATAGATACGATAAAAAATACTTCAGTTAAAGACATGTGTTTACCTCCTAATATTCTACGATAATGTCGGTTTCAAGCTGACGCTCCAGATTGCTCAAAGCGTCATCAAAATTATGGAATTTGTCAATGTTTTGAGCGTTCAATTTTAAACTGCCAGACTGAAACTGAATTTCTTGGTCAGTTTTCTTATTTTCAAAGCGCATTGTCGTTAAATCGTCACGCACTTTCTCTTGGAAATATTCCTTGACTTCCTGATCCAAATCTTCTACCAGAACGAGAAAGTTACCATTGGATACATAGTAAACTGTTTCTACATTCTGGAAGTCCCAGTTAAGCAGTCGTAAAATTCTCTTGAGCATCCGCTTGTACTCCCGAGAGTGAATTTGATAAAAATGATGATTGTGTGCCCAATGGACCAGCAAAGCCTGAAAGGCTGGAGCTTGTTTCTGATTTACTTTCTGAACCATTTCTTCATAAGCCTCAGCAGCATCTTCACTGTCATCCTGCACTAATCCCAAGCGCTGATGGAGATAGAAATTCACTCGGCTGGTCAGCCAAGCACTGACAGGGAAGATGTAAAGCAAGAAGAGAACCTGATTGTCCGGTAGATAGGTTACATCAAAGAGTAAGATCAGAGTTGCGATAACCACACCCAGAATCATAGCCCATGTCACCAAGAGATCAGATAGGACAAAGACACTAAAAATACCTAATAAAATCAGCGCGATTCCGATATAAAATATGTTAGCTGCAAAATTCCAACTGTAGAAAAGAATTAGTCCAATTGCCAGTACAAAGACGGCTAATGATTTTTCTAGTCCTTTTTTCCTAAACATTCTTTACTCCTGTCTTAAATTCTTCCGGCCTAGCCGTCTGCTTAAAATAGTGGGCAATAGCTTGAGCAATCCGCTCAGAAGCCTTACCGTCACCATACGGATTGCTGGCTTGGGCCATTTCCTGATAGAGTGACTCATCTGTCAGCAGGGCTTCCATTGCCTCTGCTACTGCTTGAGTTTCTGTACCGACCAGCTTCAAGGTGCCGGCTTCAACTCCTTCTGGTCTCTCTGTTGTATCACGAAGTACCAGTACAGGCTTACCTAAGGAAGGTGCTTCCTCTTGTACTCCGCCTGAGTCTGACATGATGAAATAGCTTTTAGCTGCGATATTATGGAAATCCAACACATCCAAAGGCTCAATCAGATGAATTTTCTCATTGTCACTCAGAATTTCTCTAGCCGCTTCCTGAACCGCTGGGCTCAGGTGAACAGGATAGACAATTTCCACATCATCATGGGCATCTACAATCTGCCGTAGAGTTCGAAAGACCCTTCTCATCGGCTCACCTTGATTTTCCCGGCGATGCATGGTCACCAAAATCATCTTGCGAGCTGGATCAATACGGTCAAGCACTTCGTGCTGATAATCAGCCTGGACGGTCAGCTTGAGAGCGTCGATAGCTGTATTTCCTGTGACAAAAACCGTTTCTGCTGGATGGTTTTCCTTGAGCAAGTTAGCCTTACTCTGATCCGTTGGCGCAAAATACAAATCTGTCAAAGAGTCTGTCATCTGACGATTCATCTCTTCTGGGAAAGGAGAGTATTTATTCCAAGTCCGCAAACCAGCTTCTACGTGGCCGATACGAACTTGATTATAAAATGCTGCGAGACTAGCCGCAAAAGTCGTTGTCGTATCACCGTGCACCAGCATAATGTCTGGCTTGTTTTCCTTTAAGATATCATCCAGCTTATGCAGGATATTGACAGTAATATCTGTCAGGGTTTGATTCTTCCCCATAATGTCCAAATCATAATCGGGCTCAATCTTAAAAGTTTCAAGCACCTGATCCAACATCTGACGATGCTGAGCAGTCACAACCGTTGTCGTTTCAAACAAGTCTGCCTGCTTCTTCAGTTCAATAACCAGCGGAGCCATCTTAATTGCTTCTGGACGAGTTCCAAAAACAACCATTACCTTAATTTTCTTCATTTTTCCTCACCAAAAATCAACATTATTATATTAACTTTTTACTAAAAAATGTTTGTTTTAAGTAACCTTAGTTATTTTACCATCAAGCGTTTCAATAATCAAAGCATGAACTATTATTTTATACTTTCTTAATAGTAATTTACATGTTGGTAACTTATTTAAGATTATTTTAATTTTCTTAACTTAATTGTAACTTAAAATTACTGAAATTTTTCGGTTTTCTCAAAAAAATAAATAAAAAGGAAAGAACTTATAGGCTTAAAGTCCTATTTTATGCAGAATTTTGTGTTTTTTGCCTATATTTTTTAATATTTATTCATTGTAATAAAATATTATCCTATTTGTAATCTAATTGTTTTCTATTCTTTATCTTCCAAAAAAACTCCCTTCATGAATGAAACGGCTAGATAAATACCAGCTACTGATCTTTACAATCTCCGACAACTACCATTAAAACCAACCTCCTCTTTTTAAAAATTTCAAACCTACCCCTCCTACTATTTTAGGATTTTTAAAATAGTATAACCTAGCGCTATCATACTACAAAAAAACCAGCTACCTCCCTGATTAAAAATAAATATGGCATCTCGCATCATAGAAAAACTGAAACAGGAAATCTTGAATATTTCTTCTATAGTCGTTGATCCATAAAGGAGAACTTAAAAACAACTTTCTAAGTATGTTATAGGATAATATTTAGTTGCGAGCAAGAAATTATCGGCTGCAAGAAAAAATCCCTCCCGATTTTCGGGAGGGAAAGTTCTTTATTTAAGAACAATATTTTCTTCAGTTTCAAATCCATCTGGCAGTTCTGTCACTTCGTTGATAATTTCAACTTCATTGACAGCCTGAGGTTCCAGATTGCGGTAGCGGGCCATACCAGTACCAGCTGGGATAATCTTACCGATGATAACATTTTCCTTGAGGCCAAGCAGATGGTCTTTCTTACCACGGATAGCAGCATCTGTCAGGACACGAGTTGTTTCCTGGAAGGAAGCTGCAGACAGGAAGCTATTTGTCTCAAGGGAAGCCTTGGTGATTCCCATGAGGACTGGACGGGCTGTCGCAGGCACACCGCCTGAGATAACCACATCACGGTTAGCATCTGTAAAGTCTGTAATATCCATGAGAGTTCCCATGAGAAGATCTGTATCTCCTGGATCCATGACACGCACCTTGCGAATCATTTGACGAACCATTACCTCGATGTGTTTGTCGCCGATTTCTACCCCTTGGCTACGGTAAACTTTTTGTACCTCAGCAAGAAGATAGGTTTCAACAGACAAGACATCGCGGACAGCTAGCAAGTGCTTCGGCTGGATAGAACCTTCAGTCAAGGCAGCACCGCGAGAGACTTGGTCGCCCACTTCAACCTTCATGCGGGCTGTAAATGGCACCACATATTCACCTTCGCCAGTCGCACCTGTAACAAAGACTTTCTTGGTCCGAGTAGAAGCATCTTCTTCGATGGCAGTAACTTCACCCTTGACTTCAGTGATGACCGCTTCCCCTTTCGGATTGCGGGCTTCAAAGATTTCTTGGACACGAGGAAGACCTTGTGTGATATCGGTATTAGAGGCTACACCACCCGTGTGGAAGGTACGCATGGTCAGCTGTGTACCAGGTTCCCCGATAGATTGGGCAGCGATGGTTCCTACTGCTTCACCAACTTCAACCGCATCACCCGTTGCCAAGTTGATACCGTAACAATGACGGCAGACACCGTGGCGGGTGTTACATGTAAAGACAGAGCGAATTGTCACTTCGTCAACACCAGCATTAACAATCTCGCGCGCCTTGTCTTCTGTGATCAATTCATTCGGACCAATAATGACAGCACCAGTTTCTGGATGTTTAACTGTTTTCTTAGTGTAACGACCATTGAGACGCTCTTCCAGAGACTCGATCATTTCCTTGCCTTCTGTGATAGAAGTGATAAGAAGTCCACGATCTGTACCACAGTCGTCTTCACGGATAATCACATCTTGGGCAACGTCAACCAGACGACGAGTCAGGTAACCTGAATCGGCAGTCTTAAGGGCCGTATCAGTCATACCCTTACGAGCACCGTGGGTTGAGAAGAACATTTCCAGAACGGACAGACCTTCACGGAAGTTAGACAAGATTGGCAATTCCATGATACGTCCATTTGGCGCAGCCATCAGACCACGCATACCGGCAAGCTGTGAGAAGTTAGAGATGTTACCCCGAGCTCCAGAGTCCATCATCATAACGATAGGGTTCTTCGGATCCTGATTGGCAACCAGACGTTTTTCCAATTTCTCACGAGCTGCCCGCCACTCTGCAGTAACTGCATTGTAGCGTTCGTCATCAGTAATCATACCGCGACGGAATTGTTTAGTAATTTGGTCCACGCGCTTGTGGGATTCTTCAATAATCTCAGCCTTGTCTTCAACAACTGGGATATCAGCGATACCCACTGTCAGACCAGCCAAGGTAGAATGGTGATAACCCAAGTTCTTCAAGCGGTCAAGAAGAGCAGATGTTTCTGTTGTACGGAAGCGTTTAAAGATTTCCGCAATGATATTTCCAAGATTTTTCTTCTTAAACGGAACATTAATTTCAAGTTGTTCAATAACTTCCTTGATGTTTTGTCCTGACTCCAGGAAGTACTTAGCTGGCACACCCTCTGTCAAGTTAGCATTGGTTGGCTCTTGCAGATAAGGCAATTCCTCTGGCATAATCGCATTAAAGAGAATTTTACCGACAGTAGTAATTAAAATCTTATGCTTCTGGTCTTCTGTCCAAGGCTTATTAAGACTGTCGGTTGCGATACCAACACGAGTATGCAAGTGAACATAGCCGTTGCGGAAGGCCATGACCGCCTCATCCATATCTTTGAAAATCATGCCTTCGCCTTCGCGACCAGCCTCTTCCATGGTCAGGTAGTAGTTCCCCAAGACCATATCCTGAGATGGTGTTACAACTGGCTTACCATCTTTCGGATTCAAGATGTGCTCAGCAGCCAGCATGAGGATACGAGCTTCAGCTTGCGCTTCCTCTGACAATGGTACGTGGATAGCCATCTGGTCACCATCAAAGTCGGCATTGTAGGCTTCACAAACCAGCGGATGCAAACGAAGAGCTTTACCATCAATCAGAACTGGCTCGAAAGCCTGAATTCCCAAACGGTGAAGGGTCGGTGCGCGGTTAAGAAGTACTGGGTGTTCCTTGATCACTTCTTCCAGAATATCCCAGATACGCTCATCTCCACGTTCTACCAAGCGTTTGGCAGCTTTCACGTTCTGCACAATATCACGGGCAACGATTTCCCGCATCACAAATGGCTTGAAGAGCTCAATCGCCATTTCACGCGGCACACCACATTGATACATTTTCAATGTAGGACCAACGGCGATAACGGAACGACCTGAGAAGTCAACCCGTTTACCCAGCAAGTTTTGACGGAAACGGCCTTGTTTCCCTTTGAGCATGTGGCTCAATGACTTAAGCGGACGGCTGCCTGGTCCAGTAATCGGACGGCCTCGGCGACCGTTATCAATCAAAGCATCAACCGCTTCTTGAAGCATCCGCTTCTCATTTTGAACGATGATACCAGGTGCATTAAGTTCCAGCAAACGAGCCAAACGGTTGTTCCTGTTGATAACCCGGCGATAGAGATCATTGAGGTCAGAAGCCGCAAAACGACCACCGTCCAGCTGAACCATCGGGCGCAAATCTGGCGGAATAACCGGCAGGATGTTAAGAACCATCCATTCTGGCTTATTGCCAGACTTGTAGAAGGCATCCAATACATCCAAGCGACGAACAGCCTTGATCCGTTTTTGACCTGAAGCAGTTTTCAATTCTTCTTTGAGGACAGCAATCTCAGCTTCCAAGTCCACTTGTTTCAAGAGGTCTTGAATAGCTTCTGCTCCCATTTTGGCTACAAATGAGCCTGCACCGTACTCGCGTAAACGTTCACGGTACTCACGTTCCGTCATGATTGACTTGTGCTCTAGCGGTGTATCCTTAGGATCAATCACCACATAAGCCGCAAAATAAATGACTTCTTCCAGGGCACGTGGGCTCATATCCAAAGTGAGACCCATGCGGCTTGGAATTCCTTTAAAGTACCAAATATGTGAAACAGGTGCCTTCAATTCAATGTGGCCCATACGCTCACGACGAACCTTGGCGCGAGTTACTTCAACACCACAGCGGTCACAGACGATTCCTTTGTAACGAATCCGTTTGTACTTACCGCAGGCACATTCCCAGTCCTTGGTTGGACCGAAGATCACTTCGTCAAAAAGGCCTTCGCGTTCTGGTTTCAGGGTTCGGTAATTGATTGTTTCAGGTTTCTTCACTTCCCCATAAGACCATGAACGGACCTTATTTGGAGAAGCTAGGGTGATTTGCATACTTTTAAAACGATTTACATCAACCACTATTTCTTACCTTTCTTCATTTTCTAATCAGTGTGAATTCTTATTCTTTTCCTTCAGCCTCAAAAGCTGCTTTGGCTTCTTGAGCTGCTTTTTCACGCGCTTTTTCAAGATCGTCAACGTGAATCACATCATCATCTTCACCTTCGTCTAGGTCACGCAGTTCTACTTCATTGTCATCTTCATCGAGAACGCGCATGTCCAGACCAAGAGATTGCAACTCTTTGACAAGAACGCGGAAGGATTCTGGCACACCTGGTTTTGGAATTGGTTTCCCTTTGGTAATAGCTTCATAAGCCTTCAAACGTCCGTTGACATCATCTGACTTGTAAGTCAAGATTTCTTGCAGAACGTTAGAAGCACCGTAAGCTTCCAAGGCCCAAACTTCCATCTCACCAAAACGTTGTCCACCAAACTGAGCTTTACCTCCGAGCGGCTGTTGGGTAACCATTGAGTAAGGTCCTACTGAGCGGGCATGGAGTTTATCATCTACCATATGGTGGAGCTTGATCATGTACATGACACCGACAGATACACGGTTATCAAACGGCTCACCGGTACGTCCGTCATAAAGAATAGTCTTGGCATCGCTGTCCATACCAGCTTCACGGACTGTATCCCAGAGGTCTTCTGAGCTTGCTCCATCAAAGACTGGTGTTGCAATATGGATGCCCAAGTTACGTGCTGCCATACCAAGGTGAAGCTCCATAACCTGACCGATGTTCATCCGAGATGGTACCCCGAGTGGGTTCAACATGATATCAACTGGTGTTCCGTCTGGCAAGTAAGGCATGTCTTCCACAGGAACGATACGGGATACAACCCCCTTGTTTCCGTGACGACCAGCCATCTTATCTCCGACCTTGATCTTACGTTTTTGAGCGATGTAGACACGAACCAGCATATTAACGCCAGATTGCAGTTCATCACCATTAGCACGGGTAAAGATTTTCACGTCACGAACGACACCATCAGCACCGTGAGGCACACGCAGAGAGGTATCACGGACTTCACGAGACTTGTCTCCGAAGATAGCGTGCAAGAGACGTTCTTCAGCAGAAAGGTCTTTTTCACCCTTAGG
>CAUSOG010000035.1:0-24185 GCA_963533195.1 uncultured Streptococcus sp.
ATACAGAACTAAATCCTTTCAATAATTAATTGTCTAACTTTTTGGGGTCAGTACACACTGACCTCTTTTTGATTTGCTTCGGAAATATTTCCAATAAAGAGAGTAGGGAATGGGCAAACTGAGAATCAACCAAAAGCGATTGACAACAACGTCCGCCTTTCCTACGCTGTTAAAATGAATGGGAACCTGCTCTGGCAGCAGGCAGATAATCAAAAATATGATTACTACTAAGAGAAACAAAACGACTAAATCTTTCTTTTTCATTAGCCATAGACCTCCTTAAAATATCCTT
Organism: uncultured Streptococcus sp.; assembly: GCA_963533195.1. Taxonomy (GTDB): domain Bacteria; phylum Bacillota; class Bacilli; order Lactobacillales; family Streptococcaceae; genus Streptococcus. The sequence goes on from CAUSOG010000035.1 coordinate 293, forward strand.
GTTTTATTAAATGCCTATAAAGGACGGCTGCCAAAAGCAAAAGTCCAAGAGCTGAGATTCGCAGCGAAATCTCCAAGTCCATACCAAATAGTAAGGATAAGCAAAGAGGGAACACAAGAACCAAGATGCCTATCCCTCCAGATAAGATAGCCGAAAAACTTTGCTTAATAACAATCATTTCATTGTCCCAGATGAACTTAGGATAATGAAAATTGACCACAAGTCCTTGAAGAGCTGTAAACAGTGAATAAGCCAGCGAAATAAGGACCAAATCCACTACTTGCAATCCTCCTAGCGAGAAACGCCAAACCAGAACAGGCAAGCCCAACAGCAAGGCTGTGAAGTGTAAGGACACCGTCAAGGCCAGCTTTGCCATCATTATCTGCCTCATAGAAACTGGGAGCGTCTGAAGCAGCCAAATCTCTTCACCTTCTAAGGAAATACTGACAGCAGCAGGATTGGAAATACTGAGACAGCCAGCCAGTAATAGAAGTAAAAATTCTCGGCTATTACTGAGTCCAATCGAAGAAAAGAGGACAGCAAGACTCATAAAACAAAGCGAGATGGCTAAAACGATGATTAAAATAGTTCCCAGTCCACTATTGAGCATATAAAGATAGGAAGTCATAAAATTCGCAATTTCCCTCCTATAGAGAGCCATAAACGGAGACTTCTGCCAACTTCTATAGACTTTGCTTTCTGATTTCACCCCTGTTATCATCTGATTCATTTTTAAATAATTTCTACTTAAATACCTTAGAAAAAGTCCTGTCAGCGCAAAAGATATAACCATCAACAGAAGGCTAGCCCACCAAACATGATGAGGGTTAAAAAATAAGCTTGCCGGAGGATAGAGAGAAGTCAACTGCTTGGTAAGCAAGAGACTAACATTTTCCGCTGACATTCCAGCTCTCATAGCCCACATACTACCTGTTGCCAGCCCCAAAAGCAAGAGGAGAGAAAAAAGGAAGGCAACTAGATTTTTATGAGGTGTCTTTGAGGCCAAATAGGCTACGCACAAGCCGAGTAAAGAAGCTAAACAGAGAGGTAAAAGAGGAACAAATCCCATTAAAAGCAGATAAAGAAGCAACTCCAACAAGGACGCACCATAGCCAAACCAAACGAGGCCTGCTGGCAGCATGAGAAGAACGGCAAACACACTGTTCAAAAGATAAAGAAAAGCGTATTTCTCATAGACGATTTCTCTAATACTGAGCGGCAATACGATGAGCCTGTCAAGTTCCTCTTGGTCAAACAAGATGCCATTTGACTGCATCAGACTGAAAAAGAAAATAATAAAACTAACCAAGGCAATCATATAGGCTGGAATCAAATTTGCCTGCCCCAACTTGACTAAACTCAAAGCCGTCAAAAGATTGTAGCCTGAAAATAGCAAAACAAGCAAGAAGAGCAGGCCAAGCTTAAAATACTTGCCCAACCCTCGTCCTTTCCTTAAATCATTGAGCGAAAATGTGCTGTATAATTGTACTTTTAAAAGCAAAAGAATATTAGTCATCATCCTGTAACTCCATAAATACTTGTTCCAAACTGAATGCCCCCTTAATTTCAGAGGTCCTTCCATTAGCCACCAAACGTCCCTTTTGCAGAATTGCTACCTTATTGCAGAGTTCTTCCGCAACCTCTAAAACATGGGTAGAAAAGAAAATCGCATGCCCTTGACTAGCTAGCTCTCTCATAATCTGCTTAAAATAATATGCGCCTTTCGGATCTAAACCGACAAAAGGTTCATCTAAAATCAACAATTCTGGCTCATGCAGGAGAGCCGCTATTAGTGCCAATCGCTGCTTCATCCCATGCGAATAAGCTGAAATTAGCTGATCCAGAGAAGTATCCAGCTCAAACATTTTAGAATACTTTTCTATAGCCGCTTGCCTCTTTTCCATAGAGACTCTATAAATATCTGCTACAAAATCCAAAAACTGCCTTGCTGTCAGATTTTTATAAAGGTCTGGGTTATCCGGCAGAAACGCCATCTTTTTCTTACAAAGCAAGGGCTCCTTCCTGATAGAGTGCCCGCAAATATAAATCTCCCCTTTATCAAAATCATGAATCCCTACAATGGACTTAATGGTGGATGTCTTACCTGCTCCATTGGCGCCGATGAAGCCATAAATATCCCCAGGCTCCACCATCAGACTAAGATCATCCACTGCCTTTTTACCATTGCTATATACTTTTGTTAAATGTTCTATTTTTAACATGAATTTCTCCTTTTATTTAAACTGACATCTTGTCAGTGTTAGTGTAAAATTTTTTAAATATCAGGATTAAAAGATTTAAGATTCTAACTGACAGTTTGTCAGTTCTATTTCTAAATAAAAGGCAGAAAACTGCCGATTCTTCTAAAAAATAGATTCTTCTAATCCTAAGCTTCTTTCTAAGATTGCCTGGAAGCTGGTGAGATAATTCTGCAAAGTCTCTGGTTTTTCCTGACTCATCTTGATATCATTAGACACAAAGACATAGGCAGTCATGAGAAAAGAAGCCGTTTCATGCGGATATTTTAAATGAAAATCTCCAGATTTCTGACCTTCCTCCAAGATATGAGTGAAGAAAACAATCATCCGCTCACAGAGTCTATGATAAAAGCGATCCAAGACATAGCGATTTGTTTCTAAATTGACTGTTTCCTGCAAGACTTGATTTTCCTGTGTTCTGCTTTCCTCTGGGATAAGAGTCGCTTCAATAAAGGATCTGATTTTTTCCTTGGCTCCGACATTTGCCTGATAGCTGATTTTTTCGAGCTTTCTCAGCAAGAGTTCAGAGTTCTTTTCAATCAGACAATAGAGAATATCTTCCTTATCCTTAAAATGATAGTAAAGCAGACCTCGAGAAATTCCAAGCTTATCAATAATGTCTTGAGTCCTTGTCTTTAGATAGCCCTTTTGGGCAAAGAGCTGCAAGGCTGCAGACATAATCTCCGCCCGTCGCACCTCTACTTCCTTGACATCACGCATGATTTCTGCCTCCTTGTGGTCAGTATAGCACTCCACTGACATTTTGTCAATTATAAAATAAAAAAACAGCAAGCTAGAGCCTGCTGTCAATTTAATTAGTCTTCATTTACGAAAGGCATCAAAGCCATTACGCGAGCGCGTTTGATAGCTGTTGTTACTTTACGTTGGTTTTTAGCTGAAGTTCCTGTTACACGACGAGGAAGGATTTTCCCACGTTCTGAAACGAAACGGCTAAGAAGCTCAGTATCTTTGTAATCAACATATTCAATTTTGTTCGCTGCGATGTAATCAACTTTTTTACGGCGTTTGAATCCGCCACGACGTTGTTGAGCCATGTGTTTTCTCCTTTATATTATAGTTAGATTCGGTCCTTAGAAAGGTAGATCGTCGTCTGAGATATCCATCGGGTTAGAATTACCAAATGGGCTCTCATCACGAGAAAAGTTCGGTACTTGGTTAGACGAGTCTGCACTGCCATAACTTGGAGCAGAGCTGCCGCCAAAGCTGTTTCCACCGTAACCGCCAGATGCCTGACCTTCACGATTAGAGCGGCTTTCCAAGAGTTGGAAATTGTCCGCAACAACTTCTGTGACATAGACACGCTGGCCTTGCTGATTCTCGTAGTTACGCGTTTGAATACGGCCTGTAATTCCGATCAGGGCTCCTTTTTTAGCCCAATTTGCAAGATTTTCTGCCTGCTGACGCCAGATAACAACATTGATAAAGTCTGCTTCTCGCTCGCCACTTTGATTTTTAAAGTTGCGATTGACAGCCAGAGTAAATGTTGCGACCGCTTGGTTCTGCGGAGTATAGCGAAGCTCGGCATCACGGGTCATGCGACCCACCAGTACAACGTTATTAATCATAGTCTACCTTCTTAAGCGTCAAGTTTGACGATCATGTGACGAAGAATGTCAGCGTTGATTTTTGAAAGACGGTCAAACTCTTTAAGAGCTGCGTCGTCGTTTGCTTCAACGTTAACGATGTGGTAAAGTCCTTCACGGAAATCTTTGATTTCGTATGCAAGACGGCGTTTTTCCCAAGCTTTTGATTCAACAACAGTTGCACCGTTGTCAGTCAAAATAGAGTCAAAACGTGCTACCAAAGCGTTTTTAGCTTCTTCTTCAATGTTTGGACGAATAATATAAAGAATTTCGTATTTAGCCATTGATTTTTCCTCCTTTTGGTCTAATGACCCCGAGATTTTGCAAGGGGTAAGTGAGGTTTGCTCACAAATAACTATTATAGCAGACTTCCAGCAGAATGGCAAGGGAAAGTTTTGATATAAGGAAAACTCTCCCTGTCACCAGAGAGAGTCCGAAAAATACGATTCGTTTTTAGAGAGGCTAGACAATTCTTCCTTGATCGACGACCAGTTTTCCAGCCTTGTAAACCTGATGGGTCAAGTTAGTCGCAAAGAAATAAAGTGGATAATCAATATTCTTAGCGTCTAGGATGGTAATGTCAGCCTGCTTGCCAGTGTCAAAGCTGCCAATCTTATCTTGGCGGTTAACTGAGTAGGCTGCATTGATGGTTACAGCGTTAAGAACTTCCACTGGCGTCAGACGCATCATAAAGCAGCCCAGCTGCATGACGAACTGCAGGTTAGCTGTTGGACAAGAGCCTGGATTGCTGTCGGTAGTCAGAGTGATAGCCATACCAGCTTCCAGCATCTTGCGGGCTGGTGCATAGGTATCTTCCATCAGACTGAAGGTAGTTGCTGGCAGGAGATTGCCGATAACCTTGGCTTCTGCCATCTTGCGAATGCCCTCATCAGTTGCTACCATCAAGTGCTCTGCACTAGTTGCTCCTAGTTCAGCTGCTACATCTACTCCACCGATAGACTCGATTTCATCAGCATGGATACGGAGCTTGAAGCCCATTTCCTTAGCCTTAGAAAGCAAGTAGCGTGACTCGTCAGCTGTAAAGACGCCTTTTTCACAGAAAATATCACAGAACTCAGCTAGATTTTCTGCTTTTACCCGAGGAAGCATTTCCTCAACGATAAGCTCCAGATATTCCTGAGAACGCCCCTTATATTCTGGTGGAACGGCGTGGGCAGCCATAAAGGTAGAAACGAGGTCGATCTCGTGGTCACGGTCCAGAGCTCCAACGACATCTAGCTGGCGCTTCTCTGTTTCCCAATCCAGACCATAGCCACTCTTGGCCTCAACAGTCGTCACCCCATGTAGCAGCATATAGTCCAGCAGTCTCTTAGACTTATCATAGAGAGTGTCAAAAGAAGCTTCTCGCGTCGCCCGGACCGTACTGAGAATACCGCCACCTTGGGCAAGAATTTCCAGATAAGGGACACCGGCTAATTTCTTAGCAAATTCATGCTCCCGACTGCCACCGTAGACCAAGTGAGTGTGACAGTCGATCAAGCCAGGCGTAGCAATCTTGCCCTCATAAGACTGAATCTTAGTGTCAGGTCCAACCAGACTGGCATCCGGCTCTCCGCTGCCAACTGCTAGGATTTTTCCGTCTTTGACTGCAATGTAGCCGTCTTCCAAGACCTGAGCTTCCTTCATCTCCTCGCCAAAAAGGGGATGGCCAAGATCCTTGGGACAGAAGACTTGATTAAAGTGAGTTAATAGTAAATCAGCAGTCATGCTTGTTCCTCCATTTCATTTTCCGACATATTTGCTTTTCATCATAATACACTATCGTCAAATTATAGTCAAAAGCTTGTAAAAGATAGGAGCCCCACTTTTTTTACTGCTTTTGTCATTTTCTTGACTCTTTATGGACGCGAGTCTTATAGAATAAGGTCGAAAGATATTTTACACTTGACTAAAAGGAGGATTTTTCATGTCATACTTTAGCGAAAATGAAATTGCAGCAGCAATGACCGTCAAATTAGACGATGTACTGCCTGAAAAAACAGTTTTCCAAGAAGGCATCCGTCGAGCACCTGACCGGGGCTTCCGTTTGACTCAAGCTCAAACCGAAATTGCTTTAAAAAATGCCCTTCGCTATATTCCAAAGAGATTCCATGAGGAAGTAATTCCAGAATTCTTGGAAGAACTGAAAACTCGCGGACGGATTTATGGCTACCGCTGGCGTCCAAAAGAACGCATCTACGGCAAACCAATTGATGAGTATAAAGGGAACTGTACCGCAGCCAAAGCTATGCAGGTCATGATTGACAACAACCTGAGCTTTGAAATCGCTCTTTATCCTTATGAATTGGTTACTTATGGGGAAACTGGATCTGTCTGCGCTAACTGGATGCAGTACAACCTCATCATGAAATACTTGGAAATCATGACCGACCATCAAACCTTGGTTGTAGAATCTGGCCACCCACTCGGACTCTTCAAGTCCAAACCAGAAGCACCTCGTGTTATCATCACCAATGGCCTCTTGGTCGGTGAGTACGACAACATGAAGGACTGGGAAATTGCAGAAGAAATGGGCGTGACCAACTATGGTCAAATGACAGCCGGCGGTTGGATGTACATCGGTCCTCAAGGTATCGTCCATGGTACTTTCAACACTCTCCTCAATGCTGGACGCTTGAAACTAGGCGTAGCTGATGATGGCGACCTGACAAGCAAACTCTTCATCTCTTCTGGTCTGGGCGGCATGAGTGGAGCTCAAGGGAAAGCAGCCGAAATTGCTAAAGCTGTAGCAATCGTGGCAGAAGTAGACTATTCTCGGATTGAAACTCGTCACTCCCAAGGATGGATTAGCCAATTAGCCGAAAGTCCAAAAGAAGCAATCGATTTGGCTCAGAAAGCTCTGAAAGCTGGCGAATCCACTTCTATCGCCTATCATGGTAACATCGTAGACCTCTTAGAATATGTCAACGAGAACAATATCCATGTAGATTTGCTGTCTGACCAAACTTCCTGCCACAATGTCTATGACGGCGGCTACTGTCCAGCTGGTATCAGCTTTGAAGAGCGGACACGCCTCCTAGCTGAAGACAAGGAAACCTTTGCTAAGTTGGTTGACGAAACATTGGAACGTCATTTCAAGGCAATCAAGACCTTGACTAGCAACGGCACCTACTTCTTTGACTACGGTAATGCCTTTATGAAGGCAGTCTATGACTCTGGCATCAAGGAAATTTCTAAGAATGGCTTTGATGACAAAGACGGCTTTATCTGGCCATCTTATGTAGAAGATATCATGGGCCCAATGCTCTTTGACTATGGTTATGGTCCTTTCCGTTGGGTATGTCTGAGCGGTAAGCATGAAGACTTGGTAGCTACTGACCATGCAGCTATGGAAGTAATCGACCCTAACCGCCGCTACCAAGACCGCGACAACTACAACTGGATCCGAGATGCAGAAAAGAATCAATTGGTTGTTGGAACTCAGGCTCGGATTCTATACCAAGACTGTATGGGACGTGTCAATATCGCCCTCAAGTTCAATGAATTAGTCCGCGAAGGCAAGATTGGTCCTGTCATGATCGGCCGTGACCACCACGATGTATCTGGTACTGACTCTCCATTCCGTGAAACTTCTAATATCAAGGACGGTTCTAATGTTACCTGCGACATGGCTGTGCAATGTTACGCTGGTAACGCAGCTCGCGGTATGAGTCTAGTAGCTCTACACAACGGTGGCGGAACTGGTATCGGTAAAGCAATCAACGGTGGCTTTGGCTTGGTACTGGACGGTAGCGAACGCATTGATGAAATCATCAAATCTGCTATCGCTTGGGATACAATCGGCGGAGTTGCACGTCGTAACTGGGCTCGCAATGAGCATGCTATTGAGACAGCTATCGAGTACAACCGTCTCCACCAAGGAACAGATCACATTACCATTCCGTACTTAACTGACGAAGATTTGGTCAAAGAATCTGTTAAGAAATTGTTCGAATAGGAAAAACTTGTCCCCCAACTTCCGACCTGAGCTGGGTATCAACCTGGCTCAAGAGGAGGTTCTACTTTATTAAGTTCATATTATAAATTAAAATTATTGATATCACGAGGTAATATCTTATGGCAAAAATTGTTGAATGTATTCCTAACTTTTCTGAAGGCCGCAACCAAGCGGTCATCGACGGTCTAGTGGAAACAGCTAAGAGCGTACCAGGAGTGACACTTTTGGACCACTCTTCTGATGCCAGCCACAACCGCAGCGTCTTTACCTTGGTCGGCGACGATCAAAACATTCAGGAAGTTGCCTTTCGTTTGGTCAAATATGCTTCTGAAAACATTGACTTGACCAAGCACCAGGGCGAACACCCTCGTATGGGCGCAACTGATGTTCTGCCTTTTGTACCTATCAAGGACATCACAAGTGAGGAATGCGTAGAAATTGCGAAGACAGTATCTGAGCGAATCAATCGTGAGCTCGGTATTCCAATCTTCCTCTATGAAGATGCAGCGACTCGTCCAGAGCGCAAGAATCTTGCTAAGGTTCGTAAGGGACAGTTTGAAGGCATGCCTGAAAAACTCTTGGAACCTGACTGGGCGCCTGACTACGGTGATAGAAAGATTCACCCAACTGCTGGTGTCACTGCTGTCGGAGCTAGAATGCCACTTATCGCCTACAACATCAACTTGGATACAGACAATCTGGAAATTGCCAACAATATTGCCAAAATTATCCGTGGATCAAGCGGTGGCTACAAGTACTGTAAAGCTATCGGCGTTATGCTGGAAGACCGCAACATTGCTCAGGTTTCTATCAACATGGTCAATCTAGAAAAATTCCCACTCTATCGTGTCTTTGAAACTGTTCGCTTTGAAGCCAAGCGCTACGGAGTTGGAATCCTCGGCTCAGAAGTCATCGGTTTGGCACCAGCTAAGGCTTTGATTGACGCAGCAGAATACTATCTGCAAATCGAAGACTTTGACTACGGCAAGCAAGTTCTGGAAAACCATTTGCTGGGCTAGGAGGACAGAAACCTATGAAATTAGTAGATTTAAGCTTGACAGAATTTGCCCAAGTCCTAGGCTCAGATGCTCCTGCACCAGGAGGCGGCTCTGCCGCTGCTCTTTCCGCAGCGAACGGAATTTCCCTGACCAAGATGGTCTGCGAATTAACCCTTGGCAAGAAAAAATACGCAGAATTTGAAGCAGAAATTGCTCAAGTGCATGCTGAAAGTGCTCGCTTGCAAGAAAGCCTGCTCGCAGCTATTGACAAGGACACTGAAGCCTTTAATCTGGTCTCCGCTGTCTTTGATATGCCTAAGGAGACAGAGGAAGACAAGGCTGCTCGTCGGGAAGCGATGCAACAAGCTCTCAAGGAAGCGACCAAGTCACCTTATGGTATGATGGAAGACATCTTGGCTGCCCTGCAAACGACTCAAAAGGCTGTTGGCAAGTCCAATACCAATGCTGCCAGCGACCTGGGGGTAGCAGCTCTCAACCTTAAGGCTGGTCTGCAAGGGGCTTGGCTCAATGTCCTCATCAACCTGTCAGGTGTCAAGGATGAAGCATTCGTCGCAGACTATCGCAGCAAGGGTGAAGAGCTCCTACAAAAAGGCTGCTCTCTAGCCGATGAAATTTATCAAGAAATTTTGAAAGTTGTCTAATAGATAAACGGAAGAGAAGCCCATTTTTTCCATGAATGGACTTCCTTTTCTCAAGAGGTAACAATATGGTTTTATCAGATATTGAAATTGCGAATTCGGTTCAAATGAAACCCATCAAAGAGGTGGCAGAAAAGCTGGGAATTGCTGAAGATGCCCTGTCTCTTTATGGAAATTACAAGGCAAAAATCAGTGCCGGCCAACTGGAAGCCCTCAAAGACAAACCAGACGGCAAACTGATTCTAGTGACAGCTATTTCTCCGACACCAGCCGGAGAAGGTAAGACCACGACTTCTGTCGGATTGGTCGATGCTCTGGCTGCTATCGGTAAAAAAGCCGTTATCGCTCTGCGGGAGCCTTCACTCGGACCTGTCTTTGGTATCAAGGGCGGAGCTGCTGGCGGTGGTCACGCTCAAGTTGTGCCTATGGAGGACATCAACCTCCACTTCACTGGTGACTTTCATGCCATCGGTGTTGCCAACAACCTGCTGGCGGCCCTCATTGATAACCACATCCATCATGGCAACGCCTTAGGCATCGACTCTCGCCGCATCACTTGGAAGCGGGCGGTGGATATGAATGACCGGCAACTGCGCCACATCGTAGACGGTTTACAAGGTAAAGTTAACGGTGTTCCACGTGAAGATGGGTTTGACATTACAGTTGCTTCTGAGGTTATGGCTATTCTCTGTCTGTCAGAAAATATCACTGACCTCAAGAACCGTTTGGAAAAGATTATCATTGGCTACAGCTTTGACGGTAAACCAGTAACTGCTAAGGATTTGAAAGCTGGTGGTGCTATGGCTGCTGTGCTCAAAGACGCTATCCATCCAAACTTGGTTCAAACTCTGGAACACACACCAGCCTTGATTCACGGCGGACCTTTTGCCAACATTGCTCATGGCTGTAACAGCATCCTAGCTACCAAGCTGGCTCTCAAATATGCCGACTATGCAGTTACAGAAGCTGGTTTCGGTGCTGACCTGGGTGCTGAAAAATTCATTGATATCAAGTGTCGTACATCTGGTCTTCGTCCAGCCGCTGTAGTTCTGGTTGCTACTATCCGCGCTCTCAAGATGCACGGTGGTGTGGCTAAGAGTGATTTGGCCGAAGAAAATGTCCAAGCTGTTGTAGATGGACTGCCAAACTTGGAAAAACATCTGGAAAACATTCAAGATGTTTATGGATTGCCAGCTGTCGTTGCTATCAATAAATTCCCGCTGGATACCGAAGCAGAGTTGCAAGCAGTTTATGACGCCTGCCAAAAACGCGGAGTTGACGTCGTTATTTCTGACGTCTGGGCGAATGGTGGAGCCGGCGGTAAAGAGTTAGCTGAAAAAGTCGTTGAACTGGCCGAAGGAGACAATCACTTCCAATTTGTATATAATGAAGAGGACTCCATTGAAACCAAGCTCAACAAAATTGTTACTAAGGTCTATGGAGGCAAGGGCGTTCGCCTGACTCCAGCTGCTAAACGCGAGCTCAAACAACTGGAAGAGCTGGGCTTCTCCAACTATCCTATCTGTATGGCTAAGACTCAGTACTCCTTCTCAGACGATGCTAAGAAACTGGGCGCACCTAAAGACTTTGTCGTGACTATCAGCCAGCTCAAAGTTTCTGCTGGTGCAGGCTTCATCGTTGCTCTGACTGGTGCAATCATGACCATGCCAGGACTGCCTAAAGTACCAGCCAGCGAAAAGATTGATGTTGACAAAGACGGCAATATCAGCGGTTTGTTCTAATAAATACCAAAAATGACACATGTAAACCTTTTAAGAGCAAAGGATTTTCAAGTTTCCGATTGGTCGGGGGGAAAGACGAAACAGCTTTATCTTTCCCCGCCAACTGGCCACTATGGCAAACGGGACTTTGACTATCGCCTCTCAACAGCGACTGTGGAGTTGGCTGAAAGTCAGTTTTCTGACCTCAGCGGCTTTCACCGCATTCTCATGAGCCTGGACCACACACTTCATCTCCACAATGCTAGTCGGCAGGAGGAAACGGTTCTAGCTCCCTTTACTCCCTATGTCTTTGAAGGGAGTGATTCTATCACAAGTCGAGGGACTTGTACCGACTTTAACTTAATCTACAGCGACCATTATCAGGGACAGATGATTGCCATCTCGAATGGGCAAGAGCTTAGCCGAGACGAAGAGATTCAATTTATCTATGCCTTAGGTGATCTGACGTTGACAGGAACAAACCTGCCAGCACTTAACCTAGAGGCAGGGCAGCTTCTGATAGTGGAAAAAGAGACTCAGGAAACTGAGCTGCATATAATGTTTTCGAGTAACCAGCCAAAGGGAATGCCCCTTGCTATATGGGCTGGTTTGACCCACATCCCTACTAAGTAAAGATACCATGATGCCTTGTCACCATTCTACCTTTACTTGGAAAGGATCCCATATCTCTAAAGGAGAAACATTATTATGGATGCAACTAAACTCACTGCACAAGAACAAGAACAGGAAAAAGCGAAATTCAGCTTTTCCGGTGCAACTCTCTACGGTATCAATGCCGTTATCGGTTCAGGGATTTTCCTCCTACCGCAAAAGATTTATAAAGGACTTGGTCCTGCCTCTCTAGCTGTCATGCTTGGAACTGCCCTCCTCGTTATTCTCCTAGCCGTCTGCTTGGCAGAAACTGCAGGTTATTTTAATAAAAACGGTGGAGCTTTCCAATATTCCAAAGCGGCCTTTGGAGACTTTGTCGGCTTTAATGTAGGTTTTCTAGGCTGGGTCGTAACCATCATCGCTTGGTCAGCAATGGCTGCCGGCTTTGCCCGACTCTTCGTCATTACCTTCCCGGCTTTTACTCCTTACGAATTGGTCCTTAGTATCACTTTGATTGTCTTGCTTAGCTTGATGAATATTGCTGGTTTGAAGACCTCTAAATTTTTCACACTGGCTGCAACTGTAGCTAAGTTGATTCCAATCATTGCCTTTGCAGCATGTGCCATCTTCTTTATCAAAGGTGGAATAGACAAAGGAAACTTCACTCCTTTCCTACAGCTTGAACCTGGAACCAATGTCATGACTGCTATTGCCAACACAGCCGTTTATATCTTCTATGGCTTCATTGGCTTTGAAACCATGTCTATCGTTGCCGGTGAAATGCGCAGCCCAGAAAAGAACGTGCCTCGGGCTATCCTAGGCTCCATTAGTATCGTTTCTGTCCTTTATATGCTCATCATCGCTGGAACCATCGCCATGCTTGGTAACCATATTATGCAGACAGATGCTTCTGTACAAGATGCCTTTGTAGCAATGATTGGCCCTGCTGGTGCTTGGATTGTCTCTATTGGTGCCCTTATCTCAATCGCCGGTCTTAATATCGGGGAATCCATCATGGTACCGCGTTATGGTGCAGCCATCGCAGATGAAGGCTTGCTCCCTAAGAAAATTTCAGAAACCAACTCTAAAAACGCTCCTGTTGTAGCAATCATCATTTCTGGAGCATGTGCCATCGCCCTGCTCTTCTCTGGTAAATTCGAAGAATTGGCAACCCTCAGCGTGGTCTTCCGTTTCTTCCAATACATTCCAACTGCTTTGGCGGTCTTGAAACTCAGAAAAATGTATCCAGAAAAGAAGGTTGTCTTCCGTGTACCATTCGGCCCTATCATCCCAATCTTAGCTGTTGTTGTCAGCCTGGTTATGATTGTAGCTGATAATCCGATGAACGTCGTTTACGGTGTCATTGGAGCTGCCGTTGCAAGTTTAGTATACTACTTCATGCACGGTCGAAAACAGGTTCCTACTAACCCTGACTAACTCAAAGCATCATATCCCATAATGGAGGATTCTATATGTCAAAATTGATTCACTTAGACGGAAACAGTCTAACACTTGAAGATGTTATCGCAGTAGCCCGACATGGAGCCACCTGCGAAATTGTCCAAGAAGCAAAGGAAGCTGTGGAGGCTTCTCGTAAAATCGTAGATGACATCGTCCGCGAAAAGCGGGTGGTTTACGGTGTTACAACTGGATTTGGCTCTCTCTGCAATGTCAGCATCTCACCAGAAGATACGACTCAACTGCAAGAAAACCTCATCCGTACGCACTCTTCAGGCTTTGGTGATCCCCTACCTGAAGATGCCGTCCGTGCGATTATGTTAATTCGGATTAATTCCTTGGTCAAGGGCTATTCTGGCATTCGGCTCTCTACTGTCGAAAAGCTCCTAGAATTGCTCAATAAAGGCGTATTCCCTTACATTCCGGAAAAAGGCTCTTTGGGAGCTTCTGGAGATTTAGCACCGCTAGCTCACATGGTTCTGCCTATGCTAGGACTGGGGCGCGCTTACTATCAAGGTGAATTGCTCTCTGGACAAGAAGCTTTGGACAAGGCCGGTATCGAGAAAATTGCTCTAGCAGCCAAGGAAGGGCTGGCGCTGATTAACGGTACGACTGTCCTGACAGGTATCGGAGCTCTGGCTACCTACGATGCCATCCAGCTGCTTAAACTGTCAGATGTCGCTGGCGCTCTTTCCATGGAAGTCCACAATGGTATTACCAGTCCTTTCGAAGAAGATCTGCATACCATTCGGCCTCAAAGCGGACAGCTGGCTACAGCCCGCAATATCCGCAACCTGCTGGAAGGCAGTGGAAATACGACCGTAGCCACTCAACAACGGGTCCAAGACCCTTACACCCTGCGTTGTATTCCGCAGATTCATGGTGCCAGCAAGGACTCTATCGCTTATGTCAAGACCAAGGTCGAGATTGAGATTAACTCAGTTACAGATAACCCAATCATCACCAAGGAAGGCCATGTTATCTCAGGCGGTAACTTCCACGGTGAACCAATGGCACAGCCATTCGATTTCCTCGGCATCGCTATTTCTGAAATCGGTAATGTATCCGAGCGTCGTGTAGAACGTCTGGTCAACAGCCAACTAAGTAAGCTCCCATCCTTCTTGGTGAAACACCCAGGACTCAACTCTGGCTTTATGATTACCCAGTATGCTTGTGCTTCGCTTGCTTCTGAGAACAAGGTCTTGTCTCATCCAGCCAGCGTAGACTCTATCCCATCTTGTGAAAACCAAGAAGACTTTGTCAGCATGGGAACTACTGCAGCACGCAAGGCAGCTGAAATTCTCAAGAATTCTCGCCGCATCGTGGCAACAGAAATCATGGCAGCCTGCCAAGCTCTGGATTTGAAACCAGAAAACCATGAACTTGGTAAAGGAACCAAACCAGCCTACGACCTCTTCCGTCAGCATGTCCGCTTTATCGAGTTTGATAAGGATATCGAAATCTACGAAGAGCTCAACAAGGCTTCTGAGCTGATTGAAAACGAAGAATTCCTAGCAGCCGTTGAAAAGGCTGTGGACTTGAGCATTCAGTTCTAAAGCAGATCCCTCTGTAAAAAAGCTAACATAAGAAGCCCGCTCTCATGCAGCTGGGCTTCTTTTCCCGCCAAAAGCCATTGACAGGCTTTGTGGAAACTCTTATAATAAAGTCGCAAGTATCGTTATGGAAAAGGACAAAATCATGTTAGAAGATTACTATCAGCTAGATAACAGCTACTATCATAAGAGACTGGATGATGATTTATATGCTGCCAAGTGGGGGATGGTCATTGAGTTTTTGGACTTAAATGACCCTAACTTAAAACCCTTTGACGGCGTCAACTTTGCCTTGATTGGCTTCAAGAGTGACAAAGGGGTTTATATCAACCACGGCCGAGTGGGGGCTGTCGAAGGACCACAAGCTATCCGAACCCAGTTGGCCAAGCTTCCTTGGCATCTGGGCAGGAGCGTTCGCGTCTTTGATGTTGGCGATATTGACGGGCCTAACCGCTCTCTGGAGCAGCTGCAGCAAAGCTTGGCTCGGGCAGTCAAACGCCTGCGAGAGCTCAATCTCCGGCCTATTGTCCTAGGGGGCGGCCATGAAACAGCCTACGGCCACTATCTGGGACTCAAGTCGTCACTAGCACCTGACCAAGACTTGGCCGTTATCAATATGGATGCCCACTTTGATTTGCGTCCTTATGATCAGACCGGCCCTAACTCTGGTACCGGTTTTCGCCAGATGTTCGATGACACTCTGGCTCAGAAGCAGGCCTTTAACTACCTCATCTTAGGGATTCAGGAGCATAATAACAATCTCTTTCTCTTTGACTTTGTAGCAAAATCCAAGGCCATCCAGTTTCTGACTGGAATGGATATGTACCAAATGGGTTACAAGGAAGTCTGTAAAGCGGTCGATACCTTTCTGGCCGGCAAGGAGCAAGTCTATTTGACCATTGATATCGACTGCTTCTCAGCTGGTGCCGCTCCTGGTGTCAGCGCCATTCAGTCGCTCGGTGTGGATCCCAATCTAGCTGTTTTGGTCTTCCAGCACATCGCCGCCTCAGGCAAGCTGATCGGCTTTGACATCGTCGAAGTCTCACCGCCTCACGATATAGACAACCATACGGCTAATCTGGCAGCCAGCTTTGTCTTTTACCTGACCCAAGTCTGGGCACAGGCACATGATTGATAGATTTTTGGCTATTTTAAATATTAAAAAGAGGATGAAGATAGCTTTCATCCTCTCTTATTTTTTGTTCAAGCCCTGACGCAAGTTTTCCAATTCCTTTAGCTGGTGCCGGTCTCGGTAGGGATTGAGCTGGCTTTTGGCTGTTTCATAGTAGGTCTCAAAGTCCTGATCTAGCAAGTCTTCAAAGCCTGCTTCCTGCAAGCTGCCAGTCAGCAGGCGATACTTAATCACAGCCATCAGATAGTAGATCAGCCCCTTGTCCCGCGGATTGCCATAGCGACTAATGAGGCTATCCTTTTTCCGCAGCAGATCAAGCACAGGCAGATAATCTCTCTTCTCACAGCCAATCAAGGCCAAATACACTTCCAACTGGGTCTCTTTCCAAGGGAAACTGAGGGACTTCAAGGCTGTTTTAGCCTTGAGGAAAATCCGCTCCGCCTGCTCATAATCTTTCAGCTGATAATAGGTCATACCCAAGCCGATGTAGAAAGCAAAAATCGAAGGCTCTGCTGTTTTATTTTCCGTCAGCTTAATGGCCTCCTTCTGATGGGTCAGCGCAGTCGTGAAATTTCCGCGAATCTGCTCAATCTCCGCCAAATAGTCTAGAGCCGCCGCAATCTGAATCGAGTACTTGGAACGCAGCGAAGCCGTCAAGCTGAAACAATCAATAGACTGGTAGAGATGGTGAAGCGACTGCTCCTCATCTCCAATCATGAGATGATAGAGCCCCTTGAGCCGGAGGTTGATAGCAATGGCCTCGTGATTATTGGCCTGGACCGATGCATCCAGAGCCAACTCCGTATAATAGCGCATCTCAGAGATATTCTCCGTCTGGATGCAGTAATAAATCATCTGCCGATAGCCTTCTAAGAGAAAATCCATCTGCTGCAGCTCCTTGGCCGAAATAATCACCTGCTGGATATTGTCCATTCCCTGCTGGTAATTCCCCGTCCGGATAGCATAGCGCCCTTCTAGATAGAGAAAGCGAAGAAGCAAAAGCTGAAAATCCTTGTGATTCTGGTGTTTTCTCTCTAAACCCTCTATCTCCCGACGGATACGGTCAAACTGGTCTAAAACTGCGGACTGATTACTATCATCCGTCTTTTCGATAAAACCAAACTCCCGCGAATAAATTGGAAATAGCTCGTGATGAAACTGCAGGGTAGCCTCGAGATAATGCAGCTCGTACTCCAGAGACTTAATCGGCTGCTTGGACATCTTGTAGTGATAGGCGATTTCATTGAGCAACTGAGCATGATAGAGAGAGTCTCCCGGCTGGTCTTCCATGCCTTGGGCAATCTGGTGATGCAGCATTCGCTTCTTGGCAAGTGACAGGCGCTCATAGGCGTAGATTCTCAAAAGCTCTTGGCTGAATCGCACCACCAATTCCTCGCCCTGCTCCTCTTCCATCAATAGCTGCTTCCGTCCAAACTCCTCAGTGATTTCGACCACTTCTTCCATCGGCAGCCCTAATAACCTAGCTAAGAGAGAAACCGACGCAGGAGCCCTAAAGCAAGCCAGATAGTCCACCAACTCTTCCTCTTGACTGCTCAGGTAATCCAGCTTCAGAGACAGCTTGGCCTTGATGGCCGGAGTCAGCGGATGAAACTTCTCTCCTCGCAGGAGCTGCTCAGCATACTCTGATAGGAAGAAAGGGATGCCTTGACTAACCCGATAAATATCCTCAAGGCTTGCTTCAGATATGGCTAACTGACCTGTCTGGGCTTGCAAATATGCCACACTATCCTTAAAATTCAGCGGCTGCAGCTTGATAAAGCCCAGCTTATTGCGTACCAGCAGGTGATTGAAAAAATGTTCCAAATAAGAAGGGGTGCTCAGATGCTTGGTCAGCACAAAGGCCACAGGATAGCCAGTCAAATGATTCATAACTTGCTCTAGGACAGTAACGCTGGACTTATCCATCCAGTGACAGTCCTCAATCAAGACAATCAAAGCTTTTTTCTTAGAAATCTTCTGCAGAATATCCACCACAAACTGAGCCAGCTTGTCTGCATCCAACTGAAGACCGGAAGTGCCGCCTGTCAAAATGGGAAAATAACTCTCCAAAATGACCTGCCACTGGCTGATAGAGAGAATCTGGTGCTGAATAACCAAGTCGCCCAGACCGTCCATCAAGCCACGCCAAGGCTGGAGCTCTGCTTTCATCTCTTCCTTAAAGCACTCCGCCATGACAATCTGGAAATACTTGGTCTGATTGGCCAGTACTTGACGAGTCACTGTCCGCTTTCCAATACCAGTACCACCGACTAGAACCAGAGCACGCGCCTCCTGAGCCTCTATCACCTTAGAGAAATAAGATTCCAAACGTTTAATTTCATTGACACGCCCGAAAAAGTGGTCCGTATTGCGCAGAAACTGCTTGGTCTTGCGCTCGCTACGGTCCTTGGCAAGCACTTCATGATATAGTTGCTGGATAGGTTCCGTAGGGCTAATGCCCAGTTCCTTATCCAAAATATTGACCAATTTGTAATAGGTCTCAATCACCTTGCCAGGCCGATCATTATCCTGATAGAGCTTCATGAGCAAATGGTAGTTCTTCTCATCAAACTCATCAATGCTGATCAAGCGGCGCAAATTCCGCTCAGCCTCTTCCAAATCCAGCTGGTCTTTTTCTGTTTCCAGCTGTTGGTAGCAGGCTTGGATATAAAGCTGCTCATATCGCGTCCGCATCTTAGACACCCAGTAATCAAAGGCCTCGCTGTCCTTGAGATAGAAGCCCTGCAGAAAATCCCCCTGATAGAGCGACAGATACTCCGAAGGATGGTCTGTGAAACGTTCTACATCACTTTCAATCGCACACTCGGGATTAAGCGACAGAACAGTCCGGTTGGGAGCAATAACCCATTCCCCACCTAGTAGCTTGTTAGCTTGATAAATGGTGTTGCGCAAATTCTTTTTGGCGGTCTGATTATCCTTGTTTTCCCAGAGGATTCCTGCAATCTCCTCCCGATTGACTGCTCCATTGATGTGGAGATAGTAAAGCAGAGCATTGATTTTGGCAAAAGGAAAAAAGACTTCCTCCTGATTGAGAAAGACACTCGGACTTCCCAGTAATTTCAACCTCAACAGATTTTTCGTCATGCAAACGCCTCCAAGAAACCTTATAGAACTAATATAAACAAAAAGAGACAGTTTGGCAAGTAAAGTATTATACTAGCCCTTAATTTCCAGTTTTTAAATTGGTTTTATTTAGCATTTTTCTGTTATACTAAGATGAAAAATAAAATTTTAGAAAGTTACTTATGAAGAAAAATATTGTTCTTTTCACTTTTCTCCTTCTGAGCGCGATTGGCTTAGAATACGAGACACAAGCCTATACCACAGGCACTATGTCAGGCACTTCCTATGGGATAGTCGGACTATCAGCCCTCTTGGCCCTGCTCTATATCGTCCCCGCCCTGCTCTTGATTCGTCAACTGGGTAAAAAATGGCAGACTCCTGCACTTAGCCTTGGGGTAGCTCTGCTAGGCGGCCTTTTCATTTCAGGCTGGACTTCTGGCTTGGCCAACACCTATATCCACGAATGGGTCAGCACCAGCTTCCCAAACACTTTGCTCAGCGACCTAGAAAATGCCATCGCAGCTCCGCTGGTTGAAGAACCACTCAAGCTGTTGGCAGTTGCCTTCGCTGTCTACCTAGTCCCCGTCAAAAAGTTCAAATCCTTCTTGATGCTGGGTATTACGGCTGGCATGGGCTTTCAGATTAGCGAGGACTTCTCTTATATCCTCTCTGACCTGCCCGAAGGCTTCTCCTTCACTATCTCTGGGATTCTAGGCCGCATCACTGGCGGCGTTGCCTCTCACTGGCTCTACACCGCCCTGACCACTCTCGGTCTAGCGCTCATGCTACGCTATGCTAAAACTCAGAAAAACTACTTCCGAGTGGGGCTCTTCTACTTCCTAGTAGCCTTCGTTCTCCACTTCTTCTGGAACTCACCTCTGACTGCTATCGAAACAGATATCCCAATCATTGTACCGGCTATGACGGCTCTGGCTGTCTTTATCTTTTACCAAGCCTACCGAACAGCCCATAAAATTGACCAAGAAGAATTGGAAGTGGAATAATACCAAAAAAACGACCGTTATGGTCGTTTTTTTGGTTGCTTATCATAAAGACATCTTTATCTAATACTAATTTTCATCAAATAGGATGCGACGAGGCGTAGGGCTGTCTTCAATTATGAATCTTTCTAATTCCGTAGCTATACTATTTGCTTCTTGAGTAAGACTATCAGCTAAGCTATAAACTTTCAACTGGGTAACCATAAAAATATTTCATTCCTTCAACCCAATTTTTTCCTGACAAACTTTCAATATAATTTATCATTAAATCAATTTCATGTCTAGAAATTATAGTTCGGGTATTTACTGGAATTTTCTCTCCTGTAAAAATAGAAAGTAAGGATGCTTGAGAATAGAGATGATATTTTTCTTCCTTTTGAGCCGCATTATATAGAGCTTGCATAATTTCTTTAGTCAATAAACCAGGAAAAGCCAAGAAAGATTTATAGTAATAATAAGCTAAATTTTTATCCTCAACTACATCCAAATATAAATTCCCAACTTCTTCTATTGTCGCATCATTAGATAAAATAGAGCGGTAGTTTAGAAAATTATCTAAAGCATCTTGAATTGCAAATTCCACTTCAGTTTCTGTGTCTTCCCACTCCTTCCAAAGAGTAAGAAGGTACGGAATTACTTCATAAGACATTGTTCCTACGGCCCCCATAACAAAAGTAAATACCGTAAATTCTGAAGCGTTGATTAAAAAATGAAAATTATCAATCTTTCTTAAATCAGCATTTGTGCATACCGAGCAAAATAATCTAATACAAAGATTAAGCACAACTTCATCTTGACTTTGATTCATCAGGTCAATCAACAAGTTTTTCACCGTAAAATCTCCTTTTTTTAAGATTTCAGCAATAAGTAAGATGCATTCTTTTTCGTTACTTGTCGAAAGTAAGTTGCTTTTTAAATCCGCTAGCGTACTAGAACTGATTTCGCCAAAGTACATTCCTGTCATCAACAATTTGTTCCCCATCATCGCTCTCCTTTTAGCTTAATTATCTGGTAGGTTTATATTCTTAGAAAATACACACTAATCGTCTTCTTAAATCTATCTTCAAGTTTTCAGATTTCTCCTTGTTATATTTAGTTTTTTTATGTAAGTTAGTATATAAGCCTTTTACCCCCTGAATTTCTAATTTGGGCAGAGTTATTATAACATAAAGCGAAAAATTAAACTGTTTTCTAGCTACACGAAAACCACCCGAAGGTGGTTTATAATAAAAGAAAACTATTTTTTAGCCATGTCATTAAGTTAAAAGTACAAGGAAGCTATATTTTATGTACTTTAATAATGAACGTTGTCTAATCTACAAATCCGTATTTAATGGATATTTCACATTCCACTAACTAAACAACTAGTTCTTTAAATTTAAGTAAAAAAGATTTTTAACAGCTAATTTATCTTAAACCATGTTTTTTTTGCCATTTTAATATCTTATTTTGGAAATTAGTAACCTCTGTATGTTTCGGGTTATTACCAAACAAATACAAACCACTTTCTTGTTGGTGCATTTTCAATATCTTAGGATTTTTCTTACCATATCCATTTTTATGATAAAAGCTAAGATCTAATTTGTCCAACTCTGAACTTCTAATAGTTGTTTCGCCTGTGAACTGGATATTTTCTGGAACATTTTCACCTCCAAATGCTAGCCCTTGACGATGATGTCCTTTAGGTAATTCACCACTTTGGAGCATCTGTCTATATTCAGCACGAGCATTTGCGAGTTCTTCTCCTGAAACAATTCTTGATTCATCAGGATTAGCGTACCATTTCGGACTCTCAGCATGACGCTTAACAGCCTCTTCGTAATATGGTCCGTAAATTCCTTTACCTTTTCCTGTCCCCTTAAAACTTTTTGCTACATCACTACCATGTGTACTCAGACTTTGACCGACTTCCTGAGCTATAGTATTATTTAGGTTGTTTTTACCTCCAACTCCATCTTTGTTATTGGTTAAACCAAGATTAGAATCAGTCTTTTTACTGAGGTAAGCTGGCGCTGATTTAGAATGAGAAGGTTTTGAAACATCAAGCACTAAACCTTCTGGTGTCACCATTGAAGGTTGTGGGAACCATTTTTCACCAAAATTATCAACTTTACTCTTAGTAGCATCAAATAGATTCTTTCCAAAACCTTCCGCTGTATTTAAGACTTTACCAGTTTTAGAAGCAATGGCATGTGCCGCACTACCAACACCATTTTTTGCAATTTTTCCAGCTATAGATGCTTTCGACGCTGGTAAGGCAAACTCTGCCGCTTCCAAGGTAGTTTTAAGCTGATTTTTTTGAGCAAAACCGTCTCCGGCCATGAAATTTGAAATAGAGTTAATTTCGCGGGAGCCAGGAGAGACTTGACTCGCAAGATTCATTACATATCTGCTTACTCCTAATAACATCTCTGGTGCAGAGGTTGAATCCCATTTATCAATAATCCCTTGCCACACAGCAGAATCGCGATTATATATTTCGTTCAATTCATCTTTAGATAGATTGACTAACCCAGTCTCATGAGCCACTCTTTTCATTCCATCAAAGCTTAAATCGGCCAAAGAAGCTAGCCCAGTAACAGCATCATTATAATAGTCCTTAAAGGCTGCTTTCCCAGCTTCATGGCTAATTTTGGATCTTTTTTCAAATGCATCTAGACTAAAATCCTTTGGCGATACCTTCGTTTCGGCTAAATATTTATTCGAAGCACTAGGATCTGCAAGAAGGTATTTATTGACAAATTGACTGAGTGCACCCGGCCTTACCTCTTCTAGAGTTGTCGGACGATTTTTTACCTCTTGGTAACCCGCTTGATAATTTGGCTGACCAAATCGGTTCGGTTTCGTAGGTGCGCTCAGGTTTGCCCATCCTTTAGCAATCTTTTGACTTTTGCTTTCACTAGCTGAATCAGTATTTTGCTGGAGAAAATCGCTTAGTTTGGAAGTAGCGTTTGTTGGTTGTTCCTGCCAGATTTTCCTTGCTTGAGAAGCTCTGTTTTGTCTTTCTTGAGCTCGCGCCAAGGCCTTAGCTTCTTCTTGAGCCTGGCGGAAAGTATCAATTTTATTTTCTGCCGACTGGATTTTATTAAATCCTTTGGCTAACGCACTGATTTCTTCTGATGTATAGTTAGATAAATCTACATTGACCTTATCGCCAGGTGTCAGATTAATACGGTTTTGTTTATTATTGATGTTCAGCTTATTCTGCCCATGCAAATCCTGAAGAGCCAGCATAGAAGCTGCTGCAGCTTTTTCCTTATCATCCGGATAATGGAGATTGCCGATTTTGGCTAAGCTATCACCTTTCTTGATCTGATAGTCATTACTTGCAGATTGATTAAATAGAGGCTGACTTTCTTTACTATTTGCAAAATCCAACAAGCCTTGATAAGCCGATGTAGGCTGACCTTGGCTATCGGTAAGAGTAGACTGACCATAAGGAGTAAAATCTAACTTTCCCTTGTTACTTGAGGAGGCTGAGCTTAAACTATACTCTGGAGTTGTGGTAGCCGACGTTTCAGAATTATTCAGACCATAACCATAGTCTTTTAACGCTTTAATAAACTGATTTCTATGTTCTTCTGACAAGGAATCTAAAGCTGTTTCAACTTCCGGTGAGACAGCTAAGTTATAGCGGCTACTGCCTGTGCTTGCTTTTTGAGTTCCAGCATTGGCAGACTCCAAGGCCTTTTCAGTAAAGTCTACTGCACCCAAAGCGTCTGTCGCTGATTGATCTACTTTGGAATCCGCCATTTTCAAGGCATCATCTTTACCTTTTTTAGCAAGATTGTCTGTCGTTACAGTATCATCTTTACCAGCAATCGCCTTATAATCAACAGAATCCGCCAAGCTGTC
>CAUSOG010000036.1:0-23398 GCA_963533195.1 uncultured Streptococcus sp.
GAGAAAAGAAGATTTGTTCGTAAGGATCGAAATAGGCGTCATCCAGACCGTAGGGATCTTCTTCGGCAGAAGCAGGTCTTGGAGCAGCCTCTTCTTCATATAAATCGTCTTCATCTTCGTCGGCTGCGGAATAAGACTCTTCTGCTTCGTCGCTGATATCCGGCAATGAAATTTCCCTGCCCTGCTCATCAATATAAAGGAAACCGTCGGCAGTACGGACAAGACGCATGGAGAACGGCAGCGACCAACCTTGTCCCAGCCAGCCGTTGCCAATTTGGTCGGAATAATAGCTGCGCTGCCAAACAAGAGGAAGTGGGGAGTCAAAGCCAAAGTCAACCTCTGTTTCATCAAATAAGACTTTGATACCAAGTACGGCATTAACAGGATTACCAATAGCTGCTGCAACTTTACAGGGAATACAGTGACCATGACCAGAAGTAACTACCCCGCCATCAGAACCTGCTCCGCTGCCCCCGCCAAAACCACTGACCATCTTTCGTGAAGGCAGTCTAACACTAGGCAAACCTGGAACCATTGAAGCGAGCGAAACCACATCAGATACAGCATCAGCTACATTAGCTGCAGCAGAGTCAGGAGCAACCAAAGAAAGGGCGCTAGAGGCAACATCAGCCACCATCTCTATCACATCCACCGGACCGGCTGCATTAGTCAGCGGCTCAGGCGGATTGGCAGATCCTTTGGACACCATGGCAGGTGCAGAAGGCTGAGGAACAAGAATACCTATGGTGTTACCGGAAGAGGACATGCGATTACTCCGTCGAAATCCTAATTAATCTACAAGTAGAAACCTCAAAACAAGGAATGCCAATCACTTTCTGAGGACTTGGGCACGTTATTTTGCAAAAATTATAACAAACAATAAGCTATAAATAAAACTGTATTTGATAAACTCTATTATTTAAATACCATATAGTAAGCGCATATTTTTAAAGATTATTTACATTTCTTGAGTTATTATTTCAAGCGGTTTAAATTTATATTTATCAACACATCGAATTATGCTAGAGTACGTATTTAGCAGTTGTATCTAATTAGCAACTTGGGAATCTAAAACCTCTTCTCTTGTGATGACTACTCATGCTTAAGCAAAATGAAGTCTATTTTTTTGGCAAACTGAATCAATCCCGTGATTTTATTTTCTCCGAGAATCTTCAAACTCACGACAAAATCTTTTGGGATAACTGGTTTAACCGATGCTCCGACCAAAACAAATTAATTTCATTCACTCGAAAAAAATATTCCCCTTTGCAAATTTGGCTATTCTGCATCAAATTACCTGATGATCTTATTTATACTGGTATGGCTGCTGGTAGTTCTGATAGAATTGGCAGAAAATACCCATTTGTGTTATTTTATAAACCTAGCTCTATTCCCGAATCACTTGATTCTCTTTTTTTTCTTTTAAAGAAAAAAAACTCCTTTCGCGAGATATTAAAAGAAGGGGAATGTTGTATCGAAGATTTTTACAGTAGTGATACAACAGAGAACTCTATCCTCTCTGAATCCTTTCACAACTTTTTATCTGATTCAGACGGTATTGGTAGTTTTTGGCAAGAGATTGGAAGCGGTTACCACATAAAACATGAAGGCCTCCCCTCATGCTCACTGTTTAATAAGTTATTTGGATTATAAGTAGATGAACACATTTCCTCGATGGGACGAGCCTATCTCTATCGACAGTCCCGAAGGTGTAAATATCGAATACGATAGCCGCTTTTTAGAACTACAAAGCGTAGCTGAAGGCAAACCAGAACAACAATATGGTGACACGATTATTCCGGCAGAAGAGGCCGACTGGGCAACAGTAGAAAAGTTGTGCAATCAATTGCTAGCTGAGTCTAAAGATTTACATGTCTTGGCTTATTATGCACAAGCTCTTACTGCTAAACATGGACTCGTAGGGTTCTGCGCTGGCTGCGAAGCAATTAGAGCTAATATAGACTTATATTGGGAATCCATTTACCCCAAACTTGAAGATGAAGATGGCGAATTTGATCCCTTTTACAGGATCAATGCCCTTAGCTCCTTTACTACACTTGATGGCATCATCAAAGAGATTCTTGCATCTAAATTATTGATAAATGGGTTAACTCAACAACCAATTACTGTCAAAGAAGCTGTTTCCATACTACAAGGAAATGATTCACAAAATTATCCAGGAGGTAAAGAGCGGCTAATGCTCGATATTAGAGTAAATGCCGATACAGGGAAACCTGAATTAACTGCATTAATTCAAGCATTGGACTGTCTGAAAGACATCCAACGCATTTTCTCGTCTAATTTACAGGATGAACACTCACTTGATTTTGATGTTATTCAGAAACCTCTTACCCTAATTCACAAAGCCATCAACTATAATGATGGGAGCACTCCCTCAGTACAACAGACAGAACAGCCTGAGTTACCCTCTGAAACTAACAGTTTGGCTATTACGCAAGAACAATCTATTCAAGATGCTGATGCATGGCGCCGTCTGAATATTAAAAACCGTGCTGATGTTGATTTAGCTTTAGAGAAAATCTGCATTTATTTTGAAACTCTTGAGCCCAGCCACCCTGCACCACTGTTTATCCGCAGAGTACAACGACAAATGAATATGAACTTTTATGACATTATGAAAGATATTAGCCCAGAAAGTATTGCCAATTTAGAAGTTTTAATTGGCAAACCAGATGAAGATACAGCAAATTCCTAAAATCAGTACACCTCATCCACAATTTCGTAAATATCTTTTAGATATACAACATTATTAATTATCCTAAGGTTATAACCATGTCACGAAATAAATCATCAGGTCAAAAGTTTATTGCCCGCAATCGAGCTCCTCGCGTGCAAATTGAGTATGACGTAGAGTTGTATGGCTCAGAGAAAAAGATTGAACTGCCTTTCGTTATGGGTGTTATGGCAGATTTGGTTGGTAAACCTGTCGAGCCACTGCCTGACTTGGCCGAACGAAAATTCTTAGAAATTGATGTAGATAATTTCGACGAACGCATGAAAGCCCTTAAACCTCGTGTTGCCTTCAACGTAAAAAATACATTGACAGGTGAAGGGAATTTGAATGTAGAACTCGAATTGGAAAGCATGGATGACTTCTCACCGGCTGCGATAGCTAAAAAAGTAGCACCTCTAAATGAGCTTTTACAGGCACGTACAGAACTGTCTAATTTACTCTCATATATGGATGGTAAAAGTGGGGCTGAAGAACTAATTGGAAAAGTCTTAGGAGACAGCGAATTACTAAAAAGTCTTGCAGCCGCACCCAAATCAACATCCAAAGATGAACAATAGTCTCTAATAAAACTAGAAGTGAAAGTAAATCATGGCTGAAAAACAATTAGATACCCTAGGAAATAGCAGTTCGCAACATGTGTTTGCAACCAATGAATTTGAACAGCTGCTTCAAAAAGAATTCAAACCAAAAACGGAAGAAGCTAAAAGCGCTGTAACTAATGCAGTCGCAACATTGGCTCAACAGGCCCTACAAAATGCCGTTACCATTTCAGATGATACCTATCAAACCATTGAAGCAATTATTGCCGAAATTGACAGAAAGCTTTCTGAACAAATCAACTTGATCTTGCATCATGAGGACTTTCAAAAGCTTGAAGGCGAATGGCGCGGCCTACATCATTTAGTAACCAATACTGAAACAGATACTTTGTTAAAAATCAAAGTATTGCCTATCTCTAAAAAAGAAGTTGCTCGTAACTTAAAACGCTTTAAAGGTACAGCTTGGGATCAAAGTCCACTCTTTAAACGTATTTATGAGGAAGAATACGGCCAATTTGGCGGTGAACCCTTTGGTTGTTTAGTAGGTGACTATTATTTTGATCACTCTGCCCCTGATGTAGAAATGCTCAATAGTCTTGAGAAGATTGCAGCGGCTGCACACTGTCCATTTATTGCTGGTGCATCTCCCAAATTAATGCAAATGGAGTCTTGGCAAGAGTTAGCTAATCCGCGTGACTTAAGTAAAATTTTCCAAAATGCCGAATATGCTCCATGGCGAAGCCTGCGTGAATCCGAAGATTCACGTTATATCGGTTTAGCCCTACCTCGTTTCCTGTCTCGCCTGCCTTATGGTGCCACAACAAACCCTGTAGACGAATTTGACTTCGAAGAAGAAACAGAAGGTGCAGATCACAACAAATATACTTGGGCCAATGCTGCTTATGCAATGGCAGTAAATATTAACCGCTCATTTAAATACTATGGCTGGTGTACCGCTATTCGCGGTGTGGAATCAGGCGGTATCGTTGAAAATCTTCCCTGCCACACATTCCCAACCGATGATGGTGGTGTAGACATGAAATGCCCAACAGAAATCGCCATTAGCGACCGCCGTGAGGCAGAATTGGCTGCATTGGGCTTTATGCCATTAATCCATCGTAAGAACACGGATTTAGCTGCATTTATCGGTGCGCAATCTTTGCATAAACCATCTGAATATTACGATCCAGATGCTACCGCCAATGCACGTTTATCTGCTCGCTTGCCTTATTTATTCGCATGCTGCCGTTTCGCACACTATTTAAAATGTATTGTTCGTGACAAAGTTGGCTCGTTCCGTGAACGTGATGACATGGAACGTTGGTTAAACGAATGGATTATGAATTATGTAGATGGAGACCCTGCCAACTCCACCCAAGAAACAAAAGCCCGTAAACCATTGGCTGCTGCTGAGGTAGTTGTAGAAGAAGTAGAAGATAATCCAGGATACTATACTTCTAAATTCTTTCTGCGTCCTCACTACCAACTTGAGGGACTTACTGTTTCTCTACGCTTAGTTTCCAAATTGCCTTCGACTAAACAAGAATAGTCAGGCTTAGTTTATTTAGTTGGGTATTTTAGTGCCCTGTTGTTAAATCGCTTGTATTTTTTAACTAGGAGAGTAAAAAAATGGCTATTGATATGTTCATGAAAGTCGAAGGTGTAAATGGCGAATCAAAAGATTCTAACCACAAAGACTGGACTAACATCGAAAGTTTTGACTGGGGTGCCGAGCAACCTGGTTCAATGACCAGCGGTGGTGGCGGTGGTGCCGGTAAAGTCAATTTCAATGACTTAACTGTAGTTGCTGCTATCGATAAAGCAGCTCCAACCATTTTGAAAAACTGCGCTACCGGCCAACACTTGAGTAAAGTAGAAATTTCTGTATGTAAAGCTGGTGGCGAACAAATTGAATACTCACGCACTACATTGGAAGATGTCTTGGTAACCGGTGTAAAATTCATTGGCGTACAAGACAATGATGCTCTGAAAATGCGTTATTCATTCCAAGCTGCAAAAGTGAAAAACCAATATTGGGAACAAACCGATAAAGGTTCTAAAGGTGCTGAAGTTCAAATGGCCTTCAATATCAAAGAAAACAAATCTGCATAATTGATATGTAGATTTAAGTAAAAAAGCCTGACTTAAAAGGCGTTTGTTTTTAAGTCAGGCTTTATACATAAATTTTTTCACTTTTCAGACGGCACTACTTAACTGAAAAATTAATCTTGTTTTTAACTTCTATTATTCATCTTTATAAATTAAATAAGGAATCATTGAAATGGATTTGAAGACTAAATTATCAGAGATGATTGAGCTTGTACGTTCAAATCCTGACAATCAAGAACATCGTTTAGCACTGATTCAATATCAGTGTCTATGCGCAAAATGGGAACAGGCTTTAAAACAAATCGGACAATACCAAAAACTTTTTCCTGATACTCAAAAGCCCCTGATGCTCTACCTTATTGAAAATATTTCTGCTGAAATACGTCGCCAAGCAGTCTTTGAAACACAGCAAAAACCCAAAACTCTAGAACAGCACGCAAGTAAACTTGATATTCTTCAAAAGCAACTCTCTTTAGTTGCCCATGTTTCAGAACAGAAAAACAAGGCTCTTGTCGATGATTATACTGTGTTATCTGAGAATATAGATGGCTCCTCCGTACATATTACTTACCTTTTAGCAGATAAATCAGTTTCTGAAATTGATAGCGACTGGATTATGGATGGAGACGTACGTACTGCCTTCGTTTATGAATATTTCTATCAAGGTCACTATTACTGGCAAACATGGGATTCTATTGAAAATATCTCTTTTAAGGCTCCAAGTTCCTTACTGGACATCATCTGGAGAGCGTCTGAAATTAAATTTACTAATGGTGAGTGTATTCAATGTACTAGTCCTGCCCGCTATACTGTTATGCCTGGTGAGGAAACAGCATGGTCAGATCTGCTAATGAAGTGCTCACAAACTGACTGGATTGAAATAGCAGAGCAACTCTTTACAGGGGTTGGTCAAAAAACTTTGTATACCGATAACCATGATTTTGGCCTTTTAGATATTCGTAATATTAGATTTGAACAAAATCATTAAAATCTATCCATCCTTCAAACTCAGCAATTAAACATGTCGCAATTCAAAAATCAACTGTTACCCTCTTTATTTGACAGACTAACAGATGAAGAACCGCGCAGAAAAAAAGAGGCACGCTCCGATCAGATCATTAATCTTGATCAATATCGGCAAGCAGTACTGCGTGATATTCTTTATCTACTGAATACATGCAACATGCAAGCAGAAACTATGGGGATTGACCTAACTGAAAATGTACGCTCTTCTACATTAAATTATGGTATCCCTCCCCTTTCTGGTATTAATTTTTCCGATATTGAATGGCAAGATGTGGAACAGAATATCAAACAAGCCATCATCGATTTTGAACCGCGTCTTGAAAATAAGACTCTACAAGTGATCGTAAATACCTCAGACGACGATGACGATGCTTTACACAATAAACTCATTATTGAAATCAAAGGTTACCTGAAACTCAATCCTTATCCTAAAGAATTCTTGCTCCGAACCAGCATGGATGTTGAAACAGGATTGTTTGACTTATTAGATGGGGGAAATGGGGCTTGAATAATAAATTACTGTCTTACTACAACAAAGAGCTAACTTTTCTAAAGGAAATGGGTAAAGAGTTTGCAGCCCAATATCCTAAGATAGCCTCAAGATTAGCTTTAGATACAACTGATATTCCTGACCCCTATGTTGAAAGACTCTTGGAAGGGGTAAGTTTTCTTACTGCACGCACCCAACTTAAACTGGATGCGGAGTATCCCCGTTTTGTCCAAAGAATCTTAGAAGTTGTTTATCCTGACTTCATCAATCAGAAACCGGCGGCAGCTATTGTCAATCTAGAGCCTACTAATCAATATAACGCTGATGTGATCAATCTACTGGAACGAGGCAAAATATTAAGGTCTCTGCCTATTGATGAATTTAAAGTAAGTTGTCCATTTTCTGTAACTAAAACTACTGAAATTCTGCCACTTCGTATTGAAAAAGCCAAATACACTGACTCAATAGGTTATTTGCCAAACACACTCCCTGCACTCAAACAATCCTCTAGTAAGAAAGTACAATCTGCCTTGCGTTTGGATTTTTCATTGAGCGTACCAGGTGCATGTTCAGAGATGTTGCCAGATGAATTATCTATATTTTTGGGTACAGAGCTTTCCAAATCATCTTCATTGCTGTTTCTATTAGCTTCTGAATGCGTGGGGGTTGTTTGTCACAGTTACGAAAATCCAAAACAATGGTATTACCCATTACCTACTACACCAGAACATCGTGGTTTTCGAGAAGATGAAGCCTTATCATTTAATTTAGATAAATCGGTGAGTGCATTCCGAATTATGCAGGAGTATTCACGCCTACCGGAAAAGTTCCTATTCATTTCCCAAAAAAATATTAAACAAGCTATCCAGCAAGCCGAGAAACAAGGACACTTACCTAAAGTACCTGAACATTTAGAGGAAATCGTAAACGATAAGGGAGTCAATAAAAAAATTATTACTTATCGTAAACGCTATTTTAGTCTTTCATTTTTATTCAGTAATAAAATACCTGAATTAACTGAACTGATCGGTGTAGATGATTTTTCTGTGAATGCCGTACCAGTCGTCAACTTATTCAGAAAAAAAAGCTCACGCTTCCCGGTAAATATTCAAGATCAGGAGCACCATGTCGTTATCGACCGTACCCAGCCCCTGAATTATGAAGTCTACGCTATCGAGCAAGTAAAAGGCTTTGATACCAACAACCTTCAAACCGTAGTATTTTCACCGATGTACAAAGCACCGGATATAGGACTCTTTCCAGAAGCCCAAACTCAGCATGATTATTTTTCTGCTCGTCGTGCTGATAGAGTACCATCCGAAAACTCAGCTAAAAATGGTTTTCGCTCTTCCTATTTAGGTAGTGAGGTATTTTTATCTCTTGCTAATAATCAGAATTACGCCTTTAATTCAAACGTACAGCACCTTTCTGTCGACGCTTGGTGTACAAGCAGAGATTTGCCTCTAATCATGCCTCGAGACGGAGAATCTGACTTTCTTATTGAGGGATTTTTGCCAGTCAAATCGATTAAACTGATTTCTAAATTAACAAGACCTCAAGAAGCAGTAAGTGAAGATAGGACTCTTTGGTCATTTTTAAATCAATTAAGTTTAAATTACCTGTCTCTTTTAAATACTGATAAAGAAGATGCACCTGTTGCTTTAAAAGAGCTTTTAACAGTATTTGTTTCTTCTGAAAGTGATTTACTGAAAAAACAGATTGAGTCAATTATACGAGTTGAAACCTCAATTATTAACAAAGTAGTCCGTCATTATGGAGTTGCCGCCCCTATCCGAGGAATCAACATTACCGTTACACTGGATGAAGCTCAATTAGGCGGCGTTCATCCTTTCCTATTTGGATCAGTTTTAAACCATTATTTCCGACGTTTGGTGTCTATTAACTCATTTGTACAACTGCGAATTGACACGCTCCAGCAAGGTCATATTGCTACTTGGCCGTCTGAAATTGGGGAGAGGATGATTATATGAGTCCAGTCAACCCAAAAACAGATTTTGGTGACTCATTAGACAATGCTTGGGATGAAAAACTTACAGTCTTTTTAAATAAAGTTTCCTCTCAACCATATAAGTATGATTATTTTTCACTCTTGCGCCAGCTTGAGTCCGTTAAATTTATTACTGGTGGGCAAATATTAGGCAAAGCTATTAGCCCAAAAATGGAGAAAATAAGGATCCGCCAAAATCCTTCGCTTACTTTTGCCCCACGCAATCTCCAATCGGTAACCTTATCACCACATTATGTAGAAATTTCCATTAATGGATTTGGTCTGTTTGGCCCATCTGGCCCACTACCTCTACATTTAACCGAATATGCTTATGAACGCCAACATCAACACGGAGACCAGGCATGGACAGGGTTTGCAAATATGTTGCAACACCGCCTGGCTCTCTTATTCTATCGGGCGTGGGCCAATGCCCAAAGCATTACATCGTTAGATAAAAATGCCGAAGACCGCTTCGGAAAATATATTGCCAGTTTTAATGGCCTTAATATTCCGACCACACATAACAAAGGTTTAATTCACGAATTTGCTAAACGTTATTTTTCTGGTCTATTAATAAAACAAAGCCGATCTGCAGTCAACCTGCAACAACTGCTCACTCGCTATTTCCAAGTTCCCGTTAACATTCAAACTAACGTAGGGTACTGGGTTGAAGTCGAAGAAGAGAAAACGCAAATTGGGATTATGGGCAACTACACACTTGGGGACGGTTTACTACTAGGTGACAAACTCTATGATATGCAAAGTAAATTCCGGATTATTATTGGCCCCCTTACTCTACCAGCCTACCAATCATTCTTTAAAGATGGTATTAATGCAGCCCGTTTACGCGAATGGGTTCGTTTATTTGCCGCAGAAGAATATGAATGGGACATCCAACCTATTCTGATGCAAAAAGAAGTTCCACTGATGGTTTTAGGAGGGAACACTCAACTCGGCTTATCAACTTGGCTGGGGAATGTTTCCCGAGATGCAAAAGACTTGATCGTCAGCAATCATTAATCAGCTTTTCAGACGGCCATCGTCAATAAAAGCTTTAGAAAACTATTTTGGACATATTTGAAATAATTTAATTAAGGACGTCTTATGTCAAACATCAGCCGCAGCGTATTATTTGGTAAGTTAAATACTACTTTGTATAAAACTTTGGAAAATGCCTATACCTTCTGTCGTCTTCGAGAAAACAGCTATGTTGAATTGGTACACTGGCTACACTCTCTACTTCAAACTGAAAAAACAGATATCTTCTGCCTGATAAATCAGTTTAACTTAGATGAAACCAAAGTACGAAAAGATGTATTGGCTGCCGTAGAAAAACTGCCTGTTGGTGCTACTGCCGTTATTGACTTCTCCGAACATATCCAAACCCTTGTCGAACAAACTTGGACATACAGTTCACTTAAATTTGGTACAGACAAAATCCGTACAGCTCATATTTTCTATACCATGCTGCAAAATAAAACTTTGCAGGGTATTTTGGCCAATATTTCATCTGAATTCCTGAAAATCAAACCAGAGACATTGGCAAACAATATTATTGCTATTACTGCTAACTCTGAAGAAAATCTTGATGTTACCCAAAATGCCTTATCTTCAGAGCCTAATGCTACTCACAAAGAAAGTGCCTTAGCTAAATACGGCAGCAATCTTACCGAAAAGGCTAAAAATGGCGAAATAGATCCAATCACAGGACGCGACACTGAAATCAGACAAATGATTGATATCCTAATGCGTCGCCGTCAAAACAACCCGATTCTCACCGGTGAAGCCGGTGTTGGTAAGACTGCTGTGGTTGAAGCTTTGGCATTACGTTTAGCTGCTGGGGATGTCCCTCCTGGATTAAAAGATGTTCAATTAATTTTATTGGATATCGGTTTGCTCAAAGCTGGCGCCAGTGTTAGTGGAGAATTTGAATCACGCCTCAGAGCAGTGATGGATGAAGTAGAATCTAGCCCAACCCCAATCGTGCTATTCATCGACGAAATCCATACTTTAATTGGTGCTGGTGGTGCTGCCGGTACTGGTGATGCTGCCAACTTACTCAAACCTGCATTGGCTCGTGGCAAACTTCGTACTATCGGTGCAACTACATGGGCAGAATACAAAAAATATTTTGAAAAAGATCCTGCCCTAACTCGTCGCTTCCAAGTGGTACAAGTAGATGAACCCGATGAAGAAAAAGCCATCAACATGCTTAGGGCATTGAATGCTTCTCTAGAAAAACACCATAAAGTGATCATTCTTGATGAAGCAATCCAGGCTGCTGTAAAACTTTCCCACCGCTATATTCCAGCACGTCAGCTCCCCGATAAAGCTGTAGGCCTGATTGATACTGCCTGCGCACGCGTTGCAGTCAGCCAACATGCTGTGCCTGGCAGCATTGAATATCTACGTAAGAAGTCTGAAGCATTAAAACTCGAGCAAGCAAATTTAGAACGTGAGAAGAAACTCAGTTTCGATTCTGAAGCTCGGATCATAAACATTGGTAAAGAATTAACTGAGGTTGAAGGCCGTCTGAAAAAATTAGAAGACAGATGGAAATCTGAGGCAGACTTGGTTGTAGAGCTATTGGCTGTACGTGAACAAATCATGCAGGTTGAACAAGAGACAACTGATGAAGAAAACAAACAGTTGCGCACCCGCCAAAAAGAGCTGGTTACTAAATTGAAAAAACTGCAAGGTGTTCAACCCTTAGTTATGCCGTTAGTAGACAGTCGTACGGTTGCCGACGTTGTAGCAGACTGGACTGGAATTCCTGTCGGGAAAATGATGAAAGACGAGGTTGAGGCTGTATTACAGCTTGCTGACACCTTAAATAAACGCATCATCGGCCAACGCCACGGTTTGGATGCGATTGCCCGCCGTATTCAAACTTCACGCGCCAATCTAGACAATCCCAACAAGCCTATTGGTGTTTTCATGCTTGCTGGTCCTTCCGGCGTGGGTAAAACCGAAACTGCACTGGCTCTAGCCGATACATTATATGGTGGTGAACAAAATGTGATTACTATCAACATGAGTGAATATCAAGAAGCTCATACTGTATCCACTTTGAAGGGAGCACCTCCAGGCTATGTCGGCTATGGTGAAGGTGGTGTATTAACTGAAGCTGTCCGTCGTAAACCTTACAGTGTTGTTTTGCTCGATGAAGTAGAAAAAGCACATCCAGATGTGCATGAAATCTTTTTTCAAGTATTTGACAAAGGCTGGATGGAAGATGGCGAGGGTCGCTATATCGACTTTAAAAATACCATTATCATTCTCACCACCAATGTTGGTACAGATTTAATTATGGATATGTGCGATGACCCCGAAATGTTGCCTACCCCAGAAGGCCTAACTAAAGCCCTGCGTACTCCCCTGCTGAAAACTTTCCCAGCTGCTTTATTAGGCCGGATGCAAGTTATTCCTTACTATCCGCTATCTGATGATATGCTCTCAAAAATTGTTGAATTGCAATTAGACCGTATCGTAAAACGCATTAAAGATAATCATGGCATCGACCTACACTATACCCCTGAAGTGTTAAAACTAATCACTTCACGTTGTACAGAAGTTGAATCAGGTGGCCGCATGATCGATGCAATTCTTACCAATACTGTTCTACCACAAATCAGCCAAGAACTACTTACTTGCGCAACACAGGGTAAACAAGTTTTGAGCGTAAATATCGACGCAAGCAATCATGACTTCAATTACCAATATAAATATAAACTTAGAAAGAAAAATACTTTATAATTCTAAGCAAAATAAGAAATCTTAGTATTCGATCGACAGTCATAGACCAACTAGTTCCTAAAGTCTAGGCTGTCGATTGATTTAAAATTTCTATCATTAAATGCAATCACTATTGATGTACCTAGGTAACCAAAATGCATGGAAAACTGATAAAATATATATCATTTGCAATGATATCTTTGATGGTAAGCGCATGCGCATCTAACCATAAACCACCAAAAGAATCTGACGAAAGTGGAGAAAAAATTGATGTACAAATCATAGTTTCTCCCGATGTCAATCCAAATTTAGTTGATCAACCTTCCCCCATAAGATTGGATTTATATCAACTGTCATCTGATGGTGAATTTAAAAAAGCAAACTATTTTGATCTTACTAATAATGCTAAAGAAACTTTAGGAGACAAATTAATTCAACAAAACCAATTCATGTTACACCCTGATACGGTTTCTGTATTACCTATCAAGATGGATTCTCATCTGAAATACCTAGGTGTTGTTGCCAGTTATCGTGATTTGGATAATAGTCAATGGAGATTAATTTTATTAAAACAAAAACAACGATGGTATCAGTTTGGGAAACACTATTTCTACGTGAATATTGGGAAAAATGAATTATATCAATTATCGAAATCAGAGATGCAAGAAATGCTAAAAGAATATAAAGAGCGCCATCCTGATGATCCGCTTATCAAAGAAAATGGGAAAACTCGTAAGAATAATAGTGACCTGAGCAAAGGCATTTTCCGCGAGGAATAAATACTTATATATAAATAATTTGAGGTTGAATGCATGTCAATTGAAGCAAAAGTAGTTTGGTCAGAGGGAATCTTTATTACCCCACAGCATTTCCAGCAATTTGAACGTTATCTTGAGTCTGGATTACGTCAACTAGCTGTTTCTAAAGAAGGTTATTTTTGGGGGTTTTCATCTTTAGTACTGGATTCAGACGGCCTCAAACATGGTGTTCTCGGTATTCGTGAAGCAGAAGGTATTTTTCCTGATGGTTCTATATTTGTGTTTTCCCAAAAACAACTTGAAAATTTAAGCTTAAAAGTACCTACAAATATAAAAGACACCAAAGTTTGCTTAGCCATTACTCTGCCATCCTCTGTCAATAATGAGATTGACTTTCTAAATCAAAATTCTGCTCACTCTTACCGATATAAAGCATTTGAGAAAACCCTTGCAGATACAACAAACTCTGAATTAGACGGTCGCCAAATTACACTAGCAGATCTTAATCCTACATTGATTTTAGAAAATGATTTAACTAGCAATCAAACTGCCCTTCCTATTGCAGTTATCCGATCCAGTTCAGCAGACTTTGAAATCATTCTAGACGAATCATATATTCCACCTTCCCTAGGAAGCCAAAAGCAACAACACCTAAAAGCTTACATTTCAGAAATATATGGCTTATTAATGCAAAAAAGCAATAGTCTAGCTAACGCTGTAAACGACCCGAATACCGGAGGTTCTGTTGAAGTAATGGACTTTATGATGCTTCAGACCATCAATCGGTATCTGGCTTATTTGCATCATGAAAATGAAGGCGCTCGTCAAACTCATCCAGAACAATTATTTGTCAACTTATCAAAATTATGTGCTGATTTAATGACTTTCCTTCCTTCACGCAAGGTAGGAGATGTTCCTATTTATGAACACAATGATCTAGCATCATGTTTTGGTAAATTATTTTTTAACTTGCGCAAATCACTGTCTATTGTACTTGAACAAAGAGCAATTAGAATTCCATTAGATTTGCGTGATGAAGCAACCCGAGTCGCCCAAACTCCTGATCAAAGCTTACTGGATAAAGCTTCATTTGTCCTAGCCATCAAAGCTGATATGCCTAACGAAGCCTTACGCCAAAAAATTCCAAGTGTAGTAAAAATAGGTACTGTAGAAAAAGTTAAGGAATTGGTTGCTTACCATTTACCTGGAATTAAAGTTCATGCGTTATCCGTGGCACCAAGAGAATTACCATACCATAGTGGTTATGTTTATTTTGAATTAGATAAAAAACATGAATTATGGGATATGTTTGATACTTCCTCAGGTATGGCTTTCCATTTGGCTGGTAATTTCCCTAATTTAGATGTTGAATTTTGGGCGATTAAGTCTTTAAGTTAATTTGATTTAATTTGGAATTTCATTATGAATAACCAGAATAATACTGCAAACAACGCAGTAAATGTTTATAACCCTTTAATTGAAGCTGCTAAACCTGTTCTTATCTTGGCTAACTCTATGCAGCAAACTACTAGTCAATTATCTACTGACAGCCTAATTAATAAATTCTCTCTCTTAATTAATAATTTTGAAGAGAATGCTGAAAAAAATGGAGCTAAATATGATGCCATTCAGGCTGCAAAATACTGTCTTTGTACATTTGTAGATGAATTAGCAGTCCGTGCAGGCTGGGCTGATGAAACTTGGTCAAAGAATAGCTTATTAGTATCTTTTTACGATGAAACTTGGGGTGGAGAACGTTTTTTTGAAATCATTCAAAATTTGAAACAAGATTCTGATAAGAATATTGATTTATTGGAGTTTATGTATTTATGCCTACAATTTGGTTACAAAGGTAAGTACCAGGTTCTAAACAATGGGGAGCTTGAGATCGATAAAATTAAAAGGGACCTACTTGCCTTAATTCACAGTAAACGACCTGACCAAACTGCTAATCTTTTTAAACATAACCCGATTATTACAAATAATATTCAAAGGAAACGCAGGCTTACTATTCCTTTATGGGTAGTAGGCGTATTAGGAGCTGTTGCATTAGGTGTAGGCTATTTTACAATGCAATGGTCATTAGGAGATAAATTCAATACAGCCAGTACAAAAGTAAACAGCCTCAAACTCCCTTCAGTAATCACCAAACAACAGGATACACAAAAAACAGTTCGACTACGGCCTTTATTGGAAAATGAGATTGCTAGAAAATTAGTATCTGTGGAAGATTTTCAAGACAGAAGCACTGTTACTATTTTAGGTGATGGCTTATTTGAATCCGGCTCTGCACAAATTCAAGACCAATATTATCCTGTTTTGGCTGCGGTTAGCCAAGCCTTAGATAGTGTGGAAGGACAAATTATTGTTACGGGATACACTGACAATCAGCCAATTCAGAGCTTAAATTTTCCATCCAACTGGCATTTATCACAGGCTCGGGCAGATGCAGTAAAAGAAATTTTATTGAATTACGTTAAAAATGGTGGAACACGCATCCGTTCTGAAGGGCGAGGCTCAACCGATCCTGTCGCACCAAACGATACTTTGGAAAACAGGGCTAAAAACCGAAGGGTTGAAATTACATTATTTACTACAGGAACTGGACCCAAACTAGGTAGCACAGTCGAAATAAAAAACAATACCTCCAATCCTTAACAAAACGGTAGTGCAAACACACAATAATCTATTTTAGATTGATACGGAAAAAATAGACATGAAAAAAATTATTTATTTTCTAGGTTCTCGCTCTTTATGGGTGATGTTGGGTATTACTGGCCTAATTATATTAGTATGGTTTATTGGCCCATTAATCTCCATAGGTGAAGTTCGCCCCTTAGTAAGCAAAACTATTCGTTTTGCAGTGTGTGCCACTATTATTGGTATTTGGTTGGCTAAAGCTGTATTTCGCCAATATCGTGAATCCCGACGAAACGCTGCTTTATTGAAAGAAATTCGAGCAGCCCAAGAACCTATTTTAAAAAGTGCAAATGATGTTAGCTCTATGAGCCGCCAGTTTGCTGAAATGGACAAAGTATTAAAGAATGCTAAATTTTCTAAATCTAAAAACAGTTTGTTGGCTAGACTAGAAGAAGGTCAATACCTCTATCAAATGCCATGGTATGTTGTCCTAGGGGCAGCAGGTTCTGGTAAAACGACTGCACTCAAACGTTCTGGCCTTAACTTCCCCTTAGAAAGCACTTTGGGGACATCTGTAAGTGGCCTAGCAGGTACACGAGATTGTGATTGGTTCCTATCGGATGAAATAGTATTTCTCGATACAGCTGGTAGATTATCTTTACATGACAATCATAGCAGTAAAGATTCTAGTGACTGGGAAGAATTTGTAACGCTGCTGCAACGTTACCGACCTAAACAGCCAATAAACGGGGTATTGGTTACTGTAGGCGTAGATGATTTATTGGGCGGAAAAACCAATATAACAGAAATCTCAGTAGAACTGCGTAAAAGAATCCATGAAATGCATACTAAATTAGGTATACATTTTCCAGTTTATCTTATGATAACCAAATTAGATTTATTGCATGGTTTTAATGAATTCTTTAACCATCTAACTGAAGAACAAAGAAATCAATATTTAGGGATTCCTCTATCTAATACGGAAGGAATGGAAACCCCTATCGCTACTGCTTCTAATGCCTTAGCAGATATTGTAGATAAATTACGCTCCTCTATGTTGGGTACTGTTCACCAATTAGAATCCACTGAAGACAAGGCTGCGGCTTTTGCATTCCCTGAGGAGTTCGAGCGTCTTAATCAGGCCGTACTTTCCCTATTTAAAGAACTGTCTAAATCTTCAAAATTTGAGCAACCTATCGCATGGAGAGGTGTTTATTTTTCAAGCTCAACTCAAACAGGACAACATCTCAACCCTATACTGGAAGGTTTGCAAAGTGATTTCCAATTATCTAAAAAATACTTGGATTCAAACCAGGCCTCTACTCAGAACAACGAACATAGCTTTTTCTTAAATAGACTATTTGCTGACGTTATTTTAAGCGAGGCAAATTTGGCTGGTGAGAATAAATCTTGGTTTTTCAAAAAACAAATCTTGTATTGGCTAGGTATTGGAGCTATTGCAACTGTAGTAATCGCATGTTTGACAATGATGTTGAATAGTTACTCCAATAACCAATCATATCTTGAACAGGTTGATAAAAAAGCAACTGACTTAGCTTCAGATGTAAGAAAATATACAGACGGCCCTGATTTACTTAAGGCTGTCACATTTGCTGAACAAGTTAGAGATACAACTACCAGTAAAGAAATTCCAGATTTATTATCCCCTCCGCTCAGCTATCGTATGGGCCTTTATCAAGGCAGCCAAATGAAAGATGTTGGGGAGTCAGCCTATTATAGAATTCTTCAAGACAACGTAATGCCATTAATCAGCTATAAGTTGGATGAACTTCTACGCACAGCTAATGGCTCCAACAATATTAATAGCTATGATGCATTAAAAGCTTATCTTATGATGTTCCACAAAGAACATTTTGATGCTGCTTTTATGCAAAACTGGTTAATGTCCAATTTGTCTAAAACAGAATCATCAGGTATGAGTGACCAACAAAAAAAATCTGTTGAAAAAGCTCTAAATCAGATTCTTTCAAAACAAAGCATTACACCAAGCGTTCCCTATGATGAAGAATTAGTAGAACGTCGTAGACAGGAAATTGCGCAAAGAGACATTGCAACCATGGTATTAGAAGATACCATAAATACAGTTACTCTCTCTGGAAAGGGAGGAGTTACACCTGTATCCTTTTCAAGTATGGGTGGAGTGCAAAGTCACTTGTTATTCCGACGTAAGACTGGTGGAACTCTGAAAGAACCTATTAACTTTATTTATACTAAAGAAGCCTACATTACTAAAGTTTTGCCTGCTATGGTTAAATCTGCAGAGCAGTTTTTTAATGAAGACAACTGGGTATTAGGTGACTATGCTTCTTTAAGTCAAAGCAAGGCATCTGTCCTTTCTGATGCTCAAAGAATCTATTTCAGTAATTACATTAAAGTCTGGAATAGTTATTTATCTGATTTGTCATTAGTAATACCAAAGTCATCACGAGAGAGTACTCAAATTGCAAAACTACTATCTGAAAAGAACTCACCTTTAGTCAATATTATTAAAGGAATTAGTGATAACACGACTTTGGCTATTGACAAACGAATAACAGAAAAAGCTGGCAGCAAAATTACTGATTGGTTAAATAGAGCCGGACTCTCAAAACTCTTAGAGAGTGAAGAAGGGAATAATACAAAAAATGAATTAGCCGCATTAAAACAAGCAACTCCAGTTGATGATGCTTTTGCAGATTTCCATATATTAACTGAAACTACTAATGATCAACCTCCAGCTATTAACAACGTTACAGAAGCTATAAATGATTTATATGTTTATTTAGTTGCCGTTAATGTTGCTGTAGAAAAAGGAGTGGACTTACCACCTGATGATCCTTTCGTAAAATACAAGGCTGAAGTAAATAGACTGCCACCTCCCTTTCGCCAAATGTTAGATAACTTTTCTGAAATTATTCTGAAAAACACTAACAAAATTGTTGATGAAAAAATTTTATCTACTTTAGAAAAACAAATGGCCACATTAACTAATAGTTGTAAAGAAATACATCAACAAGGATACCCTTTCGATAAAGGATCGGAGGACAATGTTGCATTAGAAAGTTTCACCAGTATATTTGGTCCCAATGGTATCTACAGCAAATTTACTAACTTGACTGGTGAAGCTGCCGTATTGGCACGCTCAGAAAAACTGGAAACTTTAACTGCTAAAAATGATGCATTTAAAGATCGTTTTGCAAAGCTAAACGATATAGCAGATATTCGACAAGGGTATTTTGATAAAGGATCAGAAACTCCTACATTCGACTTTTCGATTAAAGTTTTAATTCTCGATACCAGTTTAGAAAGTGTAAATATTTCATATGCAGGTAAGAGCTATGTATACAGCCACGGTCCTGTAAATCCTGTAACCTTTACTTGGCCATCCAAGAGTGAAAATGCTTTAGCCAAAATAGATATCTCATCTCCCCAAATCAACAGCGCAGGTATTAGTTCAACTGGGCCATGGTCAATCTTCCGCCTTATTGAAAAAGGTAAAATTATTCGCCAAACAGGAAATACTACCGTTGTCGAATACAACATCAAAGGAAAAAATGTTGTCCTTGAATTTACTACTTCTACTGCTTTTAACCCCTTTAATTTAAGTAAATTAAGGAATTTTCAGTGTATTTGAAAGTCTCAATAGAGATGTAAATAATATTACCTAAAATATCAACCTCAATATATTTCTCATATTGATACCTTATCCATATTAAAAATATAGGATAAAAACGCTTATAAACTGAATGCTGGTTTAAGATTGACAAGGAGTTTCCCGAAATGAATAGAACTATCGTTGCTCATACGCCTTTGGGATCACAACTATTATTTAAAAAAATGCTTGGAACGGAATCCGTTTCAAATCTGTTTGAGTTTAATATTACTTTGGTTTCCCAAAACCCAAATTTACAAGGCAAAGATATTATTGG
Organism: uncultured Streptococcus sp.; assembly: GCA_963533195.1. Lineage (GTDB taxonomy): Bacteria > Bacillota > Bacilli > Lactobacillales > Streptococcaceae > Streptococcus. The sequence goes on from CAUSOG010000036.1 coordinate 19,990, forward strand.
TCAGTCTGTAACATTGGAAATTGATACTGAAGCAAGCAGTCCTCGTTACCTAAATGGTCTGGTCACTGATTTCGGTTATATTGGAGAAGATGAGGACGAGGAAGGTTATCATGCCTATACTTGTACCACTCGCCCATTCATGTGGTATCTCACTCAAAATACAGATAGCAGGGTTTTCGTTGATAAGTCCGTATTAGATATCGCTAATGAAGTCTTAGCACCATTCGGACTCCCATACCAGATAAAATGTCAAAAAGGGTATCGAACCAGAGGTTTTTGTGTTCAATATCAAGAAAATAGCTTTGATTTCTTAAACCGCCTATTTGAACAAGAAGGTATCTACTATTATTTTGCCCACAGTAATGGTTCACATGAGCTAGTTATTACTGATGATGTTGGTGTTTTAGAAGCTATTTCATCCCCTAACATCCCCTACCACTCTCGAAATACTGCACCAGGGGCACCAAATATCGCCTATATTGATATTTGGGAAGAACGAGATGCTTTAAAATCTAGTCAGTTTGTTACTCAAGAATACAACTATAAAAATGCCAAAGTACCAATGATGTCTTCAGACTTAGTTCATGACTTCAATTCGGTATCTATGGAACACTATGACTTCTACACGGGCTTTAGTGATGTATCGGAAGCACAAAATTATAGCCAGGTCCGTAGTGAAGATTTGAAAAGCCAAACTAAGATTATTACTGGCTCAGGTACTGCACTAACACTTGCTCCGGGTTATACGTTTATCTTGAGCAAACACCCTCATGCATCTTCCAATACTGAATATACTATTCTAAAAGCTGATTATGATTTTGAAGAAGCTGGCTATACGTCTGGAGACCGTATTGGTAAATTTAGAATTTCATTCCGCGTATTACCGAAATCTTATCCATACCGCCCTCCTCTTAAAACTCCCAAGCCAAAAGTTTTAGGGACACAAGCAGCTACGGTAACAGGACCTGCTGGTGAAGAAGTTTACACTAATGAATATGGTGATATTAAAGTCCAGTTTCACTGGGATCGCTATGGAAAAATGGATGAAAACAGTTCCAACTGGGTACGAGTAACTCAGGGCTCTGCTGGTGCTGGCTATGGCTCTATTAATACACCACGCATTGGCGAAGAAGTACTGGTTGATTTTATTAATGGTGATGCTGATCGACCTATTGTATTAGGCCGTCTGTATAACAGCGCAATGTCGCCACCATGGGGATTTCCTGCTGCAGCTAAGCAATCCGGTATCAAGAGTAAAAGTTTTAACTCCCCATTAGCCAACTTTAACGAACTGATGTTCAATGATACTGCTGGGTCTGAAATGGTCAACTTCCAGGCACAGAAAGACTTGACCTCACTTGTTAAGAACAATGAAACCCGTAACGTCAACAACGACCGAACCACTACAATTGGTAATAATGAAACTGTAACAGTAGTAGGTGATCGAGCTAAAACCGTTCAAAAAAACGAAACCGCCTCAATTACCCAAAACCGTACTAAATCAGTCGGCCAAAACGAAACTTCCAGTATTACCCAAAACCAAAGCATTAGTGTCGGCCAAAACCAAAGTACTTCTGTGGGCGAAGATCAGAGTGTTTCTGTCGCTAAAAATCGAACCCATTCTGTCGGCCTCGATGAAAACATTGGCATCGGAAAAAATCAGGCTTTAACCGTAGGCTTGGATCAAAACGTTTCTATTGGCAAAAATCAAGCATTGACCGTTGGTGCCAATCGTAACAAAACCATTGTATCCAACGAGGTAAGTAGCATTGGTGGTAATAAGCAAGAAACCGTCAGCCTAAATGGTATGAGCAACGTTGGTATCGGGCAAATGACCAACATTGGGGCTGGCTATATGCTAAACGTCGGAGGTGGTTGGATGACCAACGTTGTTGGTGCTGAAATGCATAGTGTTGGCCTAGTTATGGGACTTAATGCAGGTTTAAATATTGGCCTTAATGCCGGCAATAAAATTACCTTATCTGCTGGGAGCAAAATTACCCTTCAAGTAGGCAACTCCATGATTGTAATAGATAAAAATAAAATCTCTATCGTTAGTAAAAAAGTTAAGATCGTTGGCACTAGTGTAGTAGATATGGACGGCAAAAAAGTCGATATCAACTAAAAGAAAAGGTATATCAATGTTCGAATTGGAGAACTTTACCTGCTTTCATACGCAGCAATTTAAAAACATCGACCAGTTAGATCGAACGTATGATGTTATAGTTGCTAAAGTTAGTTATGAGTTTGAAATCGATCCTGTAACAGGGAAAACTGTACTTGAGTTTGCCCAAACTCAGACTCCTCTTACATTTGCAGATACTTTTTACGGTGAACCATCTCAAACTTCAACTCAGTTTGAAAGCGACTTTTGCCTTTATAAACCTAAAACTGATTTAGTGGTCAATGCAATCGCCTATGCACCTGATGACACTCCCGCTCGACAACTTGCCGTAGCGGTGAGTGTTGGCGATTACCAAAAGAGTCTGGCTCTTACTGGCGAGCGCTACTGGGTAAGAGAGATAGCCGGATGGTCTCTAAGCGAACCAGATCCTATTCTCTCCTTACCTATCCGCTATGAATTTGCCTTTGGCGGTGGCGCAGTTGAAGACGATCATGAGGGGCATCAGCAAAATCCTGTCGGCATTGGTTATTATCCCAAATCTCAACTCAAACAAAATGGGTTCAAACGGATATTAAAGGCTCACCAGATTTATGACCCAAGCCATCCGGTACGAGATCCTGCTGAAAATGTTGCTCCTGAAGGATTTGGCTTTATGCCCCGTTATTTTGCGCAACGGGCACAACATTCAGGTACTGCCGATGCAGAATGGATAGCTACCCGTGCACCTTTATTACCAAAAGATTTTTCTATGGCTTATTGGAACGGTGCTCATCCTTCCCTTCAATTGCCACATCTAAAGCCTAACCATATCTATACACTAGGATTTACCGGCATGGTACATTCCTTTCAAGCACCTAATCAGTACTTTACTGTCGAACTACCGGTAGAGACTGTATTTGTACATGCCCATACCGCATCTAATATGTCTTTGTGTAAAGACATGGTGTTGGATACCGTACTCGTTGATGTAGAACAACGCCGCATTGACTGTACATACCGGACTTCTTTTGCAGAAGAGCTGGAAATTTCTGCATGTCAACTCAGGTTTATTGCTCGACATGAACGGGCAGAACAAATCACAGCCGCAGTTGCATGCCATACTTCACAAGACAAATTTATCCCGATACCGCCTTCTCTTGCGGCACTCGCGTAAACAACCCAAAGGCCGTCTGATTCCCAACCAATTGCAGCCAACTTTTCAGACGGCCTCTATCCCCCCAACAGGAGCACCCCATGGCCGTCAATAAAATCGCCCGTAAAAGCAGCAAGTTCCGCGTTGTCTTT
>CAUSOG010000037.1:0-22214 GCA_963533195.1 uncultured Streptococcus sp.
ATCAAGCTAGAAACGATTGAACCTCAAGTTGTCAACAAGACAGATGATAGCAAGTATCTTGATGAAGAGACCACTGTCGAAGGAACTCCAGGCCAAAAAGAAATTGTAACCAGCTATGAAGTCTTGGACGGTAATCGCATATCAGAGCCGCAAACAACTGAAAGAATCTTGCATGAAGCAGTTGATACAGTGGTCACTCGAGGTAGCAAGGCTCGCATCAATAAAGAAGAATTGAGCAAGCAGCTAGCTTTAGCAGCGGCTGTGGATCCAGGAGTTTACACCAATCAATCCTATCAGCAGCTGCAGGCAATTAAGAATATGGCTGCGACGGTTTATCAAACTTCGTCTAGTCAAGATGAAGTAGATGCGGGTGTCAACCAGCTCAAGCAGGCTTTAGCTGACTTATTGGCGCTTAAAGCAGCGCCGACTCTGACTGTTTCAGCGGTTAAGAAGGATGAATTGCAGAAGTTAGTTCAGATCCAATACCAGCTGACGGACAGGGATCAAGCCTTTACTAGTGCCCATGTTCGTCTGAAGAAAGATGGCCAGCTGATAGCAGAGCAGAATTTGGCAGCAGGCCAGTTGACTGCTAATTTCAGTGGTTTGGACTACTATACACCGTATAAGATTGAGACGACTCTGTCCTATGACTTAGGAAATGGTTCTGAAAGTCAGGAATTAGCTCAAGAGACAGTCCAGCTTGACCTGAAGAAGGTGGAGCTCAAGTCCATTACTAATGTCTCCTTGATGAAGGTTGAAAATGGCCAGACAAAATTGATACCTACTCTGGCTGAAAAACCAGCAAATCTGGATCAATATTACCTGCACTTTACATCCGACCAGTTCAAGGATACTGTTCTCCCAGTTACTTCTATCGAGGAAGTGGTCGTTGATAACCAGCCTGTCTTCAAGATTCAGGCTCAGCTGCCAGACTTGCTGCAAAGAAGCGCAACTGGTCTTCAAAACAGCTTTGATTTCTATCTGGAAAAGGCCAAGAAGCGTGAAGGAAATGTCTACTATGACTTCCAAGACCTCTTGGATGGCATCAAGGAAGATCCTTCTGGAACCTTTATTTTGGGCCGCAGTATCAGTGCCAAACTGATTGACAAACCTGCCAACAGCAAGTCTTATCTGCAAGGTGAATTCAAAGGCCAGTTGATTGGTGGTCAAAATGGTGAGCGCCATGCGATTTTAGACTTAGCGCATCCTCTATTTGATACGATTACTGGCGGAACGGTCAAGGATATTGACTTTAAGCGAGTCAATATGGTTTATCCAGATTCGCAAGCGGGTGATACAATTGCGACAATTGCTGCTCGTTTGAAGAATAAAGGAGTAATCGAAAATGTCAATGTCCAAGGATACTTGGAAGGAAGAGACCATATTGCTGGTCTGGTTAACAATATAGAAGGCCAATCTCGCGTTGAAAATGTTTCCTTTAAGGGCCGTATTAAGTCCAAGGGTGGAAACTCTGTTACAGCCGGTATCGCGGGAACTAATGCTATGTCCTTGGTGAAACGCGCTTATGTCGAAGCCGATATTTGGGTCAAAAGTGGTCAAAATGCAGGTATGCTGGTCGCTCAAAACTTCACTGACTATTCAGGTTCAGGCTGGGGTAACTGGGGAAGATTGATGCAGTCAGTTGCCAAAGGTAAATTAGAGGATGCAGGCTCAAGAAATTCAGCTGGTATCGCTGCCTCCATTTGGCCGTATGGAACCATTAATGACACTGTCAGCTATGCTACTGTAGTGAACGGTAAAGAGCTCTTTAGCTCAGATAATGAAATCACGGATGCTTGGATGGGGCAAAAACTTCAAAACCTCTTTGGTGTTCAGGGACAAAGCTCTGGAACCAAGACAGGAAAAGATGCCAAGTTCCGTCGCTTGACAGAAGCTGAAGCGGAGCAAAAAGTTAAGAGCTACCAGATTACCGCCCTTGACCAAACCAGCGCAAATGAAGTAACAACTGAGAAGCTAAATGCTGCTATCCTAAAAACAAGTACTTATCAAGACAAGCCAGGTTACAAGGCAGAAAATGAACAGCTTTATCAGAACCTAGAACGCTTTATGCCTTTCTACAACCAAGAGTTCTTGATTCATGAGGCCAACAAGCTGGTGGACGCTGGTAAGGCGGGCGACCTGTTGACTAAGAAAGTTCTATCAGTTCAAGCCCTGAAGGGCAATCAGTTTGTTGCTGGCGGAACGGATGCAGATAAAATCTTAGTCCATTTTGTAGACGGAAGCAAGATCATCTACAATCTTCAAAATCAAGCACGATTTGAGCAGACTGCCCTGCCAGAATATCAAATCACAGAGCTTGGTACAGTCTATACTCCAAATCACTCAACCGCAGTCAAAGAAGACTTGCTGACTCAGCTGACTGAGAGCTTGAAGAGTTTTGAACTATACAGTGATGAAGTCTATCGTTCTGTTGGTCTGCCTAATGATAATGACAAGGTCAATAAAGTCAAGCGCCTCTTCTTGGATGAATCTCTGGCTGAAGTGAAAGCTAACTTGCAGGATATGCTTGGTAAGCTCTTGGCTAATGAATGGACAAGGTTCCATGCTGATAATCCAGCAGCCAATGAAGCTCTGAAAGCTAAAATCGAAGAGAATAAGACCGCTATCATGCTCGGTCTGACCTACCTCAACCGTTATTACGATCTCAAGTTTGGTGACTACAACCTCAAGGAGCTGGTGCTCTTCAAACCAGACTTCTATGGTGAAAAAGTACCATTGTTGGATCGTCTGATTAAGATTGGTCGTTCGACAGAAAATCAACTCAAGGGTGCAGACAATGTCAACATGTTTGCCCGTCAGTTGAAAGCTGAATCCAAATCTAGTGATTTGGTCGCTTACTTGGATTACAACCGTCGCTTGCTGACTGATTTTGCAGATATGGATTCTTGGTTCAAGGATGCAACTCGAGGCTTTATTCAGTTTGAAGAACGCCAGTCAGAAGTCGAGGAGATCAAGTCTGCTAAGTATCGCGTCTTTGACAACCTCAACTCTGAATATTTCAGCAACTATATCCTTCCGTTGCTAACCTTGAAGAATACGCGTTTAGCTATTCTGTCAAACTATAGCACCATGGCCTTTGTAAACCGAGACAAGCGTCGTTCATGGTCGGATGAACGCTTTAATGAGCGCATCAAGGAAGTAGCGACCCAGCATCGAAATCACGTAGATACTTGGTATAAACTGCTTTCAGATGATATCAAGTCCAGAATGGTCAAGGAAAATGTAACGGCCGTATGGGATGGTTTCGATGTAGAAGGACGTGGCTGGATTGATGTCAACGGAAATGATAATAAGGGCAATCCTTATGCACCATCCCGCGAGTTCTTTAACCTAGTTGGCGGCCGAGCTGGTGGCTGGTACAAGTCAAATGGCTACGGTGCCCATGCTGCTGGTTCAATCCGTGTGAACTTCGAGGCCTTTGACCTCTTGACGGAATACGGTGTGTCCGTCTTCACGCACGAGCTTACCCACGTCAATGACGGCTATATTTATCTGGGCGGACATGGCAGACGACAAGGTATCGGACCAGAAGGCTATGCCCAAGGTATGCTCCAGTCACCTGTTCCTGATCAGCCAGGCTGGGGTGCTTTGGGTCTCAATATGGCCTTTGATCGTCCAAATGATGGCAGCCTCATTTTCAATAGCTCGCCAAGCCTCTTCAAGAACCGAGCAGACATCGACCATTACATGAAGGGTTATAATGATACCCTCATGCTGCTGGATTACCTTGAAGGTCAAGCGGTTGTGGCTAAAGGAAATGAAGCCGCAGCCAAATGGTTCAAGAAGGTTGAACCGAAGGTTGTAGATGCTCGAACTCAATATGATGTCGTAAGAGAGTTGACAGCAGAGGAGAAAGCGGCCATGTCAGTCTCTTCTGTAGAGGACTTGGTTGACCAAGGCTTGCTGTCTAACCGTGCGGTTGACAATCGAACCTATAATCCTGCTGACTATGACTCTAGTTACATTGCTATCGACTTTATGACGGGTATCTATGGTGGTGGTCAAAACAATACTGGGGCGCCAGGAGCCTTGATGTTCAAGCATAATACCTTCAGAATCTGGGGTTACTATGGCTATGAAAAAGGCTTTGTAAGCTATGCTTCCAATAAACACCGCAAGACAGCCAATGAACAAGGTGTGACTGGTTTGAGCGACAACTTTATCATCAAGCAAATTTCTGAAGGCGAATTTGAAACCATGGAAGCCTTCAAGAAAGCTTACTTCAGAAAAGTTGTGGATAAAGCACAAAGCTCAGGTATTAAGCCAGTGACGATCAACGGAAAAGTCTACAGTACTTTTGAAGAGCTGAAAGCTGGCTTTGCAGAAGCCGTTGACAAGGATCTGAAGAAGGCTCGTGTCGATGAACGGGCAACCAAGGACTTCAAGTACGCTGTCTTTACGCAGTTGCTCAAGAACACCAACAGTTTTATGGATGAAAACTCCATTTGGGGTTCCTAAGAAAAAGTGTTTAATTGCCTACATGAGTAGCTGCAAATAATGACCTTTAGCAATATGCAATCAACAACCCATTTGAATTTGCTCTGTGTGTGTCGTCACTGACAGTCTGATTCAGATGGGTTGTTTTGTTGCAAAATGGCAAGTCGGAACAGAAAGAATCCCTGATTCTTAAACGATATTTTTCAAAAAAACTGTCCCCAGACAGTTCCTGCTTTTAGGGCTTGCTGGGGGCTTTTTTTCCTGCTAAAATAAACACATGACACGATATAAGGCGATTATTTCCTATGATGGCTATGGCTTTGCTGGTTTTCAGCGACAGCCCCATGCCAGAAGCGTTCAGGAAGAGATTGAAAAGACCCTGACCCGCATCAATAAAGGCCAGCCTGTGGTGATTCATGGAGCGGGCCGGACCGACAGCGGTGTCCATGCTCTGGGCCAAGTCCTGCATTTTGATTTACCAGAAGAGCGGAATGAAGAAAAATTGCGTTTTGCCTTGGATACCCAGACGCCTGAAGATATTGATTTTATTAGTGTGGAGCAGGTGCCGGACGATTTTCATTCTCGCTACAATAAGCACAGCAAGACCTATGAATTTTTGGTGGACATTGGCCGGCCTAAAAATCCTATGATGCGCCATTATGCCACGCATTATCCATATCCTTTGGAGCTGAGTCTGATAGAAGAAGCGATTGCTCAGCTGGAGGGGACGCATGATTTTACTGGATTTACGGCTTCGGGGACCAGCGTGGAAGACAAGGTTCGGACCATTACCGAGGCCAAAGTCCGCTATGATGCAGAACGTAATTTTCTGGTCTTTACCTTTTCGGGCAATGGCTTTCTCTACAAGCAGATCCGCAATATGGTCGGTACCCTGCTCAAGATTGGAAACAAGCGCATGCCGGTGGACCAGATTCAGAGGATATTAGCGGAGAAAGATCGCCATCTGGCAGGGCCAACTGCTGGTCCAAATGGTCTTTATCTAAAGGAGATTCGTTATGAAGAATAAGTTGATTTTAGCCCTTTCGGGCAATGATATTTTCAGCGGCGGTGGGCTGCACGCTGATTTGGCTACCTATACGGTCAATGGCCTGCATGGTTTCGTAGCTGTGACTTGCCTGACGGCTATGACTGACAAGGGATTTGAGGCCATCCCAGTTGAAGAAGAGGTTTTTGCCCAGCAGTTGGCCAGTCTCAAGGATCTTCCTTTTTCTGCTATTAAGATAGGACTTTTGCCCAATCTGCAAATAGCAGAGCAGGCTTTGGCTTTTGTCAAGCAGCATGGGGATATACCAGTAGTGCTGGATCCTGTTCTGGTCTGCAAGGAAAATCATGATCTGGAAGTCAGTGCACTGAGAGAAGAAATCATTAAGTTTTTCCCCTATGTCAGCATCATCACACCAAATCTGGCAGAAGCTCAGCTATTGATCCAAAAAGAAATCAAAAGTCTGGAAGATATGCAGGCTGCAGCCAAGGAGCTCCATGATTTGGGAGCCGAGCATGTGGTGATTAAGGGCGGCAATCGCTTGAGCAAGGAGCGGGCGGTGGATGTTTACTATGACGGTCAAGATTTTGAGATCATGGAATCGCCAGTGCTGGCCAGCAACAATACCGGAGCGGGCTGCACATTTGCTTCCAGCATTGCCAGTCAGCTGCTTCTAGGTAAGTCTCCGCTTGCAGCAGTTCAATTGTCTAAAGATTTTGTTTACAGAGCGATTCAGCGCTCAGATCAATATGGGGTAGTTCAGTATGAGAAATAATCAAGTTAAAAAATTAGTTATCTTAGCTTTCATCACAGCACTGTCTGTGGTTTTGGGGAATTTTATGAAAATCCCAACTCCGACAGGATTTTTGACACTATTGGATGCAGGGATTTATTTTACAGCCTTCTACTTTGGCCGCAAGGAAGCGGCTATTGTTGGAGGACTCTCAGGCTTTTTGATTGATATGATTGCCGGCTATCCTCAGTGGATGATTTTCAGTCTGATTTGCCACGGACTTCAAGGCTTCTTTGCTGGCTTTGAAGGCAAGAAACGCTACCTTGGGCTGGTCTTGGCCGCAACAGCTATGGTCGGTGGCTACGCCCTCTTTGACAGCATCATGAACGGTGTCGGAGCAGGCCTAGCTGGAATCTTGGGCAATTTTATGCAGAATGCTTTTGGTTTAGCAGTCGGTTTTGCCCTCTACAAAGCCTTCCCGGAGAGTTTGAAAAAGACAGTCACAGTGAAATAAGTGAGGTGGGAAATGGACTTAGCTAAGATTGGAGCGGAAACTCGTCAGATTGTTCTAGATGTTTTGGACAAGGCTGCCTTGATCGAGGGAGATATTTTTGTTCTGGGTCTATCCTCTAGTGAGGTTGTCGGATGCCATATCGGTCAGAATTCCAGTCTGGAAGTCGGACAGGTCATTGTCAAAACCATACTGGATATCTTAGAAGAGAAGGGTGTCTTTCTAGCAGTTCAGGGATGTGAGCATCTCAATCGCGCCCTCGTAGTCGAAAGAGCCTTGGCGAACAAGAAGGATTTGGAGATAGTCAATGTTCTGCCTACTCTTCATGCTGGAGGCAGCGGTCAGCTAGCAGCTTTCCAATACATGAAGGATCCCGTTGAGGTGGAGTTTATCGTTGCTCAGGCGGGGCTGGATATTGGCGATACTGCTATCGGTATGCATGTCAAGCACGTGCAGATTCCTATCCGACCGATTCTCAAGGAATTGGGGGCTGCCCATGTCACGGCTTTAGCCAGCCGTCCCAAGCTAATTGGCGGCGCCAGAGCGGCCTATACAGAGGATAAAATCAGGAAGGGATAAAAGGAAAAATAATTTTGAAAAAAACTCTAATTATGCTATAATGGGTTGTATTCAATAAATTTTAAGGAGAAATGACAGAATGTCTGTATCATTTGAAAACAAAGAAACAAATCGCGGCCTTTTGACTTTTAGCATCAGTCAAGAGAAAATCAAGCCAGCCTTGGACCGTGTATTTAACTCAGTAAAAAAAGATATTGCTGTACCAGGTTTCCGTAAAGGTCGCCTTCCACGTGCTATCTTCAACCAACGGTTTGGTGAAGAAGCCCTCTACCAAGATGCTTTGAACGCTCTTCTTCCAGAAGCATACGAAGCGGCTGTCAAAGAAGCAGGTATCGAAGTAGTTGCTCAGCCTCAGTTTGATGTCGAGTCTATGGAAAAAGGCCAAGACTGGGTCATCAAAGCTGAAGTAGTCACTAAGCCAGAAGTTAAGCTGGGTGCTTACAAAGACTTGGAAGTAACTGTTGAAGCTACTAAAGAAGTGACTGACGCTGAAGTAGATGAGCGCATTGAGCGTGAGCGCAACAACTTGGCTGAGTTGGTTCTCAAAGAAGGTCCAGCAGCTGACGGTGATACAGTTGTGATTGACTTTGTTGGCTCTGTTGACGGCGTTGAATTTGACGGCGGCAAGGGCGATAACTTCTCACTTGGACTGGGCAGCGGTCAATTCATCCCAGGATTTGAAGAGCAGTTGGTTGGCCACAGTGCAGGTGAAACAGTGGACGTTGTCGTAACCTTCCCAGAAGACTATCAAGCAGAAGACTTGGCAGGTAAGGAAGCTAAATTTGTGACAACTATTCACGAAGTTAAAGAAAAAGAAGTTCCAGCATTGGACGATGAACTTGCAAAAGATATCGACGAAGAAGTGGAAACACTTGACGAGCTGAAAGAAAAGTACCGCAAAGAATTGGCAGAAGCTAAGGAAACAGCTTATAACGATGCGGTAGAAGCAGCAGCTATTGATCAAGCAGTAGCAAACGCTGAAATCGTTGACTTGCCAGCAGAAATGGTTCACGAAGAAGTACATCGCGCTGTTAATGAATTCTTGGGCAATATGCAACGCCAAGGAATCTCACCTGACATGTACTTCCAAATCACTGGTACTAGTCAGGAAGACCTGCACAAGCAATACGAAGCAGATGCTGAGTCACGCACTAAAACAAACCTTGTCGTAGAAGCTGTTGCTAAGGCAGAAGGTTTTGAAGCTAGCGCAGAAGAAATCGAAGCAGAAGTAACTTCATTGGCTACAGACTACAACATGGAAGTAGAACGTGTTCGTCAATTGCTGTCAGAAGACATGCTGAAACACGATATTGCTATCAAGAAAGCTGTTGAAGTGATTACAAGCACTGCGAAAGTGAAATAGTGCTTCATCATTCAAAATGAGATCATTTGAAACTAGTGTACAGATGCACTAGTTTCTTTTTGTACTTGTTCCGTGATTTTTCCTGGATTTTCTTTTGACGAAAATAGAAATTTATCGTACAATAGAAAGTAGCGAAAAATTGCAAGAGGGCGACAAGCCTTTACTTAATCTTAAAGGAGATCAACTTTGGAATTAGAAGTATTTGCTGGACAGGAAAAAAGTGAGCTTTCTATGATTGAAGTGGCGCGTGCCATTTTGGAAGCCCGCGGCCGCGACCATGAGATGTATTTTAATGATCTGGTCAATGAAATTCAAAACTATCTGGAAAAATCAAACAGTGAGATTCGTGATGCTCTGCCTTTATTCTACACAGAACTCAATGTAGACGGCAGCTTTATTCCGCTGGGGGATAATAAATGGGGACTGCGTTCATGGTATGCTATTGACGAAGTGGATGAAGAAATCATAGCCTTGGAAGAGACTGATGAGGATGACGCACCTAAGAAACGCAAGAAGAAACGCGTTAATGCCTTTATGGATGGCGACGAGGATGCCATTGACTACAGCGATGACGATCCAGAAGATGAGGACGGCTACGAAGCAGATCTAGCTCTCTCATACGACGAGGAAAATCCAGACGATGAGAAGAATGAAGTGGAAGCTTATGATGCTGAAATCAACGAAATCGCTCCAGATGATCTAGGTGAAGAAGTCGAACTCAACGAAGAAGATGACGACTACTCTGACGAAGACACGGAGACCGAAGAGGAAGAATAGAATAACCAAAAGGAGCAAGGGACGAAATTCTTTGTTTCTTTTAATATTCCTTGAAATATATGCTGGGAAGGTGTAGAATGATAGTATAATTTACTAAAGGAAAGGTGGAGGTAAGCTGCTATGAAATTTGTCATTGATAAGAGTCTGGGTGATTTAGGCATTAAGAGTGTTGTAATCGGGATTGCCAAGAATGTCAATCCTCATGCTGAACTATCTCCCTCATTTCTAAAAAAGAAAAAGGAAATGGAAGACTGGGCTCTGGCCTGCGACTTGGATGAGGTGCTTGAGTCGCCGGTGGTTCAAGGTTATATAGAAATACTCCAGCGCGTAGGTCGCAGTGTCAAGAAAAATCCTCCGACTGTTCCTGCGCTGATTCGCAATATCCAGCACCGAGGCTCGCTCCCTCATATTAATAGCATTATTGATATTTATAACGTTGAAGCCCTGCATTCCCTACTGGCTATTGGAGGGCATGATTTTGATAAGATTGAAGGTCAGATAGAATTCACCGTAAGCCAAAAGGAAGATGTTTTTCTGCCTATTTTGTCCAAGGAGAAGCATGTTGCCAAGACGGACTATGTCTATCGGGATGCCAAAGGCATTTTGGCTTGGCTGGATGTACGTGACAGCGAGTATTATAAGTTTGATGAGGAGACCAAGGCTGCCATTTTCATCATTCAGGGGAATGCCAATACCTCTGTCGAAATGCGTCTGGCAGCCTTGGAACGAATCCGTCACGATTTAGCAGAGTGCATGCCTGATGTAGAATTCGAAACACATGTCATCAGTATTAGTGAAAATGGATGAAAACCGAATGGAATCATTTGACAATTTTTTAGGTTTGCGATATCATACTGTTCGGGCACCTCTTTTAGAGGTCAGAGCTTCCTGTGTTCAGGGAGCTATTTTTCTTTTTCAGACAGATTATGGAAAATCCTCCTCTAGATAAGTTTCCAGCAACGACGTGGTTGCTGGAATGAATAGTTTTATGAAAAGGAGCACGTATGTCAACTAAATATATTTTTGTCACCGGCGGTGTGGTTTCTTCTATCGGGAAAGGGATTGTGGCAGCTAGCTTGGGACGGCTTTTGAAGAATCGAGGTCTCAAGGTTACAATTCAGAAATTTGACCCTTATATCAACATTGATCCCGGCACCATGAGCCCTTACCAGCATGGGGAAGTGTTTGTGACAGATGATGGAGCCGAGACGGATCTGGATCTGGGGCATTATGAGCGTTTTATTGACATCAATCTCAATAAATACTCCAATGTAACCACTGGTAAAATCTATAGCGAAGTCCTGCGCAAGGAACGTAAAGGCGAGTATCTGGGGGCAACGGTCCAAGTCATTCCGCATATTACGGATGCTCTCAAGGACAAGATCAAGCGGGCTGCACGGACGACGGACTCGGATGTGATTATCACCGAGGTCGGAGGTACAGTGGGCGACATCGAGTCACTTCCTTTCTTAGAAGCTTTACGCCAGATGAAAGCGGATGTTGGAGCAGAGAATGTCATGTATATCCATACGACCCTCCTGCCCTATCTCAAGGCAGCCGGCGAAATGAAGACCAAGCCGACTCAGCATTCTGTCAAAGAGTTGCGAGGTCTGGGGATTCAGCCTAATATGCTGGTCATCCGCACAGAAGAACCAGCTGGGCAAAATATCAAAAATAAGCTGGCTCAATTCTGCGATGTGGCGCCGGAGGCAGTCATTGAGTCGTTGGATGTGGAGCATCTTTACCAAATTCCTCTCAATTTGCAGGCCCAAAAGATGGACCAAATCGTCTGTGACCATCTGAAGCTGGATGTGCCGGCAGCGGATATGACAGAGTGGGCAGCTATGGTTGAGAAAGTGATGAGTCTGGAAAAGCAGGTTCAGATTGCTCTGGTCGGAAAGTATGTCGAGCTGCCAGATGCCTATATTTCAGTTGTCGAAGCGCTCAAGCATGCCGGCTATGCCAATGATGCGGAGGTTAAGATTAACTGGATTGATGCGAATCAGGTAACTGCCGAAAATGCAGCAGAACTTCTTGGAAATGCGGATGGGATTATCGTTCCGGGTGGCTTTGGTCAGAGAGGAACTGAGGGTAAGATTCAGGCAATCCGCTATGCGCGTGAGCAGGATGTGCCTATGTTGGGCATTTGCTTGGGCATGCAGTTAACCTGTGTCGAATTCGCCCGTCATGTCCTAGGATTGGCAGATGCCAACTCAGCGGAGCTCAATCCAGACACACCATTTCCGATCATTGACCTCATGCGTGATCAGATTGATGTCGAAGACTTGGGTGGAACGCTGAGGTTAGGGCTCTATCCTTCTAAGCTTAAGCCTGGCTCTAAGGCTGCAGCAGCTTACGACTATCAAGAAGTCGTACAGCGCCGTCACCGTCATCGCTATGAGTTTAACAATGCTTTCCGCGAGCAGTTTGAGGCAGCTGGATTTGTATTTTCTGGAGTCTCACCAGACAATCGCTTGGTCGAAATAGTGGAAATCCCAGAAAATAAATTCTTCGTGGCCTGTCAGTATCACCCAGAGCTTTCCAGCCGACCGAACCGACCTGAAGGTCTTTATACGGCATTTGTCACAGCAGCGGTAGAAAAGAGCCAGGAGAGATAGACTTGCTTTGTCTAACCTAAGCGATTTTTCTAGAGAAATGTTATAATGAAAAATAAAAGGAGGGAAGAAGATGTTTCTAAATATTTTAGCTAGTATTCGTACTAATAATTTTCAAGATGAGCATTGTATAGAAAAAATCCAAGCTCTCTGGCAGGAACAAGAGGGAGCTGTGAAAGAAGCTTTTGCCCAAGGGGAGCCGGTTTATGCCGTCTATCATGACTATGCCAGTGATTACAAAGGAGACTACAGTCTCTCTATCTGCCGTTTGACAGATGGGGAAGTCTATGATTTTGATACATCCGAGCAGACCTATCAAGTATTTGAGGCTGATAAGGAGGATCCTCAAGCGATTCTTCATACTTGGCAGAGGATTTGGCAGGCAGAAGAAACAGGTGAGCTTCATCGGGACTACACTATTGACTTTGAAAAATACGATCCCGACCAAACGGTGGCTGTCTTTGTTGCGACTCAACAGCACTGAGTTTTCTGTGTTCCTGCATTAGCTGCTTTTTCGCTTAGATTTCCCGATTTTGCTGATTGAGTAGAAAGTTGATTTTTTGAAATAAAGTCAAAAATTTTCTTGACAAGCCTTAGCTGTCCTGTTATACTAGTAAGGTACTCAATCGCGGGGATGGCGGAATTGGCAGACGCGCAGGACTAAGGATCCTGTGACCGCTTTAGGTCGTGAGGGTTCAAGTCCCTCTCTCCGCATCAAGTAAGCTGGCTTTGGTCAGCTTTTTTTTTCCACTAGAGACGCTTAAAAAGGCTGAGTGTCTCCCTGTAATTCTTTAAAATTTCAGGAAAAACTAGCAATTTTAGTGAAAAAGTGATAAAATAAACAATGTAAGTGGTTTAACCACAAAAAATAAGAGGAGGCCTGATAAGAATGGCAATCGTTTCAGCAGAAAAATTTGTCCAAGCAGCTCGTGACAATGGTTACGCAGTTGGTGGATTCAACACAAACAACCTTGAGTGGACTCAAGCTATCCTGCGTGCGGCAGAAGCTAAGAAAGCACCAGTGCTTATCCAAACTTCAATGGGTGCTGCTAAATACATGGGTGGCTACAAAGTTGCTCGCAACTTGATCGCTAACCTTGTAGAATCAATGGGCATCACTGTACCAGTTGCGATTCACTTGGACCATGGTCACTACGAAGATGCACTTGAGTGTATCGAAGTTGGTTACACTTCTATCATGTTTGATGGTTCACACCTTCCAGTAGAAGAAAACCTTAAATTGGCTAAAGATGTTGTTGAAAAAGCACACGCTAAAGGTATCTCAGTAGAAGCTGAAGTTGGTACTATCGGTGGTGAAGAAGACGGTATCATCGGTAAAGGTGAATTGGCTCCAATCGAAGACGCTAAAGCAATGGTTGAAACTGGTATCGACTTCTTGGCAGCTGGTATCGGTAACATCCACGGTCCTTACCCAGCAAACTGGGAAGGTCTTGACCTTGACCACTTGAAGAAATTGACAGAAGCTCTTCCAGGCTTCCCAATCGTATTGCACGGTGGTTCAGGTATTCCTGATGACCAAATCCAAGCAGCTATCAAACTTGGTGTTGCGAAAGTTAACGTTAACACTGAATGCCAAATCGCATTCGCTAACGCAACTCGTAAATTTGCTCGTGACTACGAAGCAAACGAAGCAGAATACGACAAGAAGAAACTCTTCGACCCACGTAAATTCTTGGCTGATGGTGTAAAAGCTATCCAAGCATCAGTTGAAGAACGTATCGATGTATTCGGTTCAGAAGGTAAAGCATAAGAAGCTTGATATATTTTTAAAAAAGTTTATCCGAAAGGATAAGCTTTTTTTGTATTATGACAATTGGACAAATAAAGAACAAATAATATTTTTCTTACAATCTAATAAAAAAATCTTGACAGACTAGATGATGAGGGGTAAAATATTAACTAGTTAATTAACCAGTTAAAGAGTTTAATAAGTTGTTAAAAATTGAGTTTCTTCTATATTCTATAGAAAAAAATATTTAGATGATTTCTTTGGGGGTATATTATGAGTTAATTGTAAATTGTGATAAGTTTTAGCGAATTCTGTATAATCAAAAAAGAAAGTGATATCCAATGGAAAAAAATAAGAAATACTTAACAGGAATTGTTGTCATTGCTACTGTGGGTCTTTTTGCTCATCAGCTAGGTTATTATCAGGCAAACAGTTCGATTAAAAAATCCAATCGTGTTAGCTATATTGATGGTAAGCAAGCTGTTCAAAAGTCTGAGGAGTTAACGCCTGACGAAGTCAGCAAAAAAGAAGGGATTAACGCGGAGCAGATTGTTATCAAGATTACTGATCAGGGTTATGTCACTTCTCATGGTGATCACTATCATTATTATAATGGGAAAGTTCCATATGATGCTATTTTCAGCGAAGATCTTTTGATGAAAGATCCCAACTATCAACTTAGGACTGAGGATATTGTCAATGAAGTCAAGGGTGGATATGTTATCAAGGTTAATGGCCAATATTATGTTTATCTGAAAGATATAGCTCGCGCGGATAATATTCGCAGTAAGGAAGAGATTAATCGTCAAAAGCAGGAACATGGTCATAATGTTACGAAAATAAGCAATGAAGTAGCAGCAGCTAGAGCTCAAGGCCGTTATACAACAGATGATGGCTATGTTTTTAATGCTTCAGACATTATTGAGGATACGGGAGATGCGTATATTGTACCTCATGGTGATCATTTTCACTATATCCCAAAGAGTGATTTGTCTCCTAGTGAGCTAGCTGCAGCTCAAGCTTACCTATCAGGTAGAGGAAAAGTAGCTAGTACTGTAGTCAGCCGTTCGTATAATAATGGAAACGGTGGCTGGATACAGACACAACCTACTTTTACTCAAATTTCAAACAACTATCAACCGAGTCAAGGAGAAGATGTTAAGGGTCTCCTTCAGCAACTTTATAATCTTCCACTTAGTCAGCGTCATGTTGAATCAGATGGCTTGATCTTTGATCCAGCACAAATTACTAGTCGAACACAAAATGGAGTAGCAGTGCCGCATGGTAATCATTATCACTTTATTCCTTATACACAAATGTCGGCATTGGAAGAAAAGCTTGCTCGGACAATTCCTCTTATAAGTCAGCCTAATAAACCTATGTTAGGATTGACACCTTATAGACCTATACCAACTCCGATACTAACTCCATCTCAACCAGCTTTAAAACCGATTCTTCCTCCAAAGTTAAATTTGGGACATGCGGATTCATTGGATAAGGATTTAATCCAGCAGGTCGTTAGGAAAATAGCTGACGGTTATGTGCTAGAGGATAAAGGAGTGTCCCGCTATCTTTTAGCTAAAGACTTGCCTAAAGAGATTATTACAGCGATTGAAAATAAATTGGCGAAGCAGAAAAGCATATCTCATGTCCTGCAAGCTAAGAAAGAATCAGTTGAACCGAAAGATCAAGAGTTTTATGATAAGGTATATGGTCTTCTGACTCAGGCTCATCAGCAATTGCTAGAAAATAAGGGACGTTTGTCAGATTTTCAAGCCTTGGATGATTTAGTCAAGCGTTTGAATGATGAAACAAGTGATAAGGTGCAATTAATTGATGACTTATTAGCATTTCTTGCGCCTATCAATCATCCAGAACGTCTAGGTAAAGCAAATTCACAGATTGAGTATACTGAAACCGAAGTTCGAGTAGCCCAGCTAGCTGACAAATATACGACATCTGATGGATATATCTTTGATGCGCGCGATATTATCAGCGACGAAGGAGATGCTTATGTAACCCCTCATATGGGACACAGTCACTGGATAGGAAAAGATAGTCTTTCGGCTAAAGAAAAAGCAGCTGCTCAGGCGTATACTAAAGAAAAAGGTTTGCTTCCACCTGCACCAACAGATGATTCCAAAGCCAATCCAAGTGGAGAAAGTGCGGCTACTATCTACGAACGTGTTCAAGGAGAGAAACGGATACCGCTCGTTCGTCTGCCTTACAATGTTGAGCATACTGTAGCAGTAAAAAATGGTAATCTGATTATCCCTCATAAGGATCACTACCACAACATCAAATTTGCTTGGTTCGATGATAAGACTTACCGAGCTCCTAATGGCTATACATTAGAGGATTTATTTGCAACTATCAAGTATTATGTTGAACATCCAGATGAGCGACCACAGTCTAGCGATGGATGGGGGAATGCAAGTGATCATGTTTTAGGTAAAAAAGATGACAAGGAGGATACTGTTAGCCCAGAGAAACCTCAAGAAGAAGTTGAAGAGGAAACACCAACTGAGCCAGAAGTACCTCAAGTTGAAACTGCTAAAGTAGAAGCTAAGTTGCAAGAGGCGGAAGACTTACTTGAAAAGACGACGGATCCAAGTTTGAAATCCAATGTAACTGAGACCTTAACAGGATTGCGAAATAATCTTAATTTAGGGACTATGGATAATAATGGCATCATGGCAGAAGCAGAAAAATTGCTAGCCTTGCTGCAATCTGCTTCTTCAGCTTCTGTGTCAAGTACAGAAGTAACTGATTAGCTGAGGTGAAGGAGTATTGTATGAAAAAAAGAACTGCAGTATTACTAATGCTGAGTATACTAGCTCTGATGCTGGGAGCGTGTACTCAGAAAGAAGAACAGCAAGCCAAAGGTTTGAAGATTGTGACCAGTTTTTATCCGGTTTATGCCATGGTCAAGGAAGTATCTGGTGATTTGAATGATGTTCGCATGATTCAATCGAGTACAGGGATCCATTCTTTTGAACCATCGGCTAATGATATAGCGGCTATCTATGATGCGGATGTTTTTGTCTATCATTCACATACCTTAGAGTCGTGGGCGGGGAGCCTAGATCCAAATTTGCAAAAATCTAAGGTGAAAGTGCTGGAAGCATCCGAAGGAATGACCTTGGAGCGTGTACCGGGTTTGGAAGACGTGGAAGCTGGCGAAGGAATCGATGAAAAAACTCTCTACGATCCTCATACCTGGCTAGATCCTGAAAAAGCTGGTGAAGAAGCGCAGATTATTGCGGATAAGCTGTCTGAGCTCGATAAAGAACATAAGGAAATATATCAAAAAAATGCTAAGAAATTCATTGCTAAAGCTCAAGAATTGACCAAAAAATACCAACCAATCTTTGAAAAGGCTAAGCAAAAGACTTTCGTCACTCAACATACTGCGTTCTCGTATTTAGCAAAGCGGTTTGGTTTGCAGCAGCTAGGTATTGCAGGGATTTCTCCTGAACAAGAGCCAAATGCAAGGCAGCTTACTGAAATTCAAGAATTTGTGAAAACCTATAAAGTTAAGACGATTTTTACCGAAAGCAATGCATCGTCGAAAGTGGCAGAAACGCTCGTCAAGTCAACGGGAGTCAGACTGAAAACTCTCAATCCTTTAGAAGCCGATCCTCAAAATGATAAAAACTACCTAGAGAATCTAGAAGAAAACATGAGTATCTTGGCTAAAGAATTGAAATGAGAAGGTAAAGCTTAATCTAGCTGAAGACTACAAAACAGAAACCTGCCCGTAAGGGTGGGTTTTTTGGTGTGTTACAAAATATAATTATTTTAAATTACCTATGTTCGTTTGGAAGTAAAAGTGGTAGTATAGTGAGGAGATAAGATTCTGTTTTTCCTGAGTTAGATGGGAAAATGGTCTGTAACATGAATTGAATGATAGGATATTGAGAAACGTATGGCAATGATAGAAGTAGAGCATCTTCAGAAAAATTTTGTGAAGACGGTCAAGGAACCAGGCTTGAAAGGAGCATTGCGCTCCTTTATTCATCCCGAAAAGCAGACCTTTGAAGCGGTCAAGGATTTGACCTTTGAGGTTCCAAAAGGGCAGATTTTAGGCTTTATCGGGGCCAATGGTGCTGGGAAGTCAACAACCATTAAAATGCTGACAGGGATTTTGAAACCGACATCTGGTTTGTGTCGGATTAACGGCAAAATTCCACAGGATAATCGCCAAGACTATGTCAAGGATATTGGAGTGGTCTTCGGGCAACGAACCCAGCTATGGTGGGATTTGGCACTGCAAGAGACCTACACGGTCTTGAAGGAGATTTATGATGTACCAGATTCTCTTTTCCATAAGCGTATGGACTTTTTAAATGAAGTCTTGGATTTGAAGGAATTTATCAAGGACCCCGTGCGAACTCTTTCACTTGGGCAACGGATGCGTGCGGACATTGCGGCTTCCTTGCTCCACAATCCTAAAGTTCTCTTTTTAGATGAGCCGACCATTGGTTTGGATGTTTCGGTAAAGGATAACATTCGTCGGGCCATCACCCAGATTAATCAGGAAGAAGAAACAACCATTCTCTTGACCACTCATGACTTGAGTGATATTGAGCAACTTTGTGATCGGATTTTTATGATTGACAAGGGGCAGGAGATTTTTGATGGAACGGTGAGCCAGCTCAAGGAGACCTTTGGCAAGATGAAGACTCTTTCCTTTGAACTGGTACCAGGTCAAAGTCATCTCGACTCCCACTATGAAGGCCTACCTGATATGACCGTTGATAGACAAGGAAATAGCCTCAATATTGAATTTGATAGTTCCCGCTACCAGTCAGCTGATATTATCAAGCAAACCCTGTCTGATTTTGAAATCCGCGATTTGAAGATGGTGGATACGGATATTGAGGATATTATCCGTCGCTTCTACCGAAAGGAGCTCTAAGATGGTCAAATTGTGGAGACGTTATAAACCCTTTATCAATGCAGGGATTCAGGAGTTGATTACCTATCGGGTCAACTTTATTCTCTATCGGATTGGCGATGTCATGGGGGCCTTTGTCGCTTTCTATCTCTGGAAGGCAGTCTTTGATTCCTCGCAAGAGTCTTTGATTCAGGGCTTCAGTATGGCGGATATCACCCTCTATATCATCATGAGTTTTGTGACTAATCTTTTGACCAGGTCGGATTCTTCTTTTATGATTGGAGAGGAGGTCAAGGATGGCTCCATTATCATGCGCTTGCTGAGACCAGTTCATTTTGCGGCCTCTTATCTCTTCACCGAGCTTGGTTCCAAGTGGTTGATTTTTGTCAGCGTTGGACTTCCTTTCTTAAGTGTGATTGTTTTGATGAAAATCCTCTCTGGGCAAGGCATTTTAGAAGTTCTGGGATTAACCGTCCTATATTTCTTTAGCTTAACGCTAGCCTATCTGATTAACTTTTTCTTTAATATCTGCTTTGGATTTTCAGCTTTTGTGTTTAAAAATCTATGGGGCTCCAATCTGCTCAAGAATTCTCTGATTGCCTTTATGTCGGGGAGTTTGATTCCCTTGGCTTTCTTTCCCAAGGTAGTTTCAGATGTTCTGTCCTTCTTGCCTTTTTCATCCTTGATTTACACTCCGGTAATGATTATCGTTGGGAAATACGATGCCAGTCAGATTCTTCAAGCTCTCTTTTTACAGTTTTTCTGGCTTTTAGTGATGGTGGGTTTGTCTCAGTTGATTTGGAAACGAGTCCAGTCATTTATCACTATTCAAGGAGGTTAGTATGAAAAAATATCAGCGCATGCATCTGATTTTTATCAGACAATACATCAAGCAAATCATGGAATACAAGGTTGATTTTGTGGTTGGTGTTTTAGGTGTCTTCCTGACCCAAGGCTTGAACCTCTTGTTTCTCAACGTGCTCTTCCAACACATCCCTTCCTTGGAAGGCTGGACATTCCAAGAGATTGCCTTTATCTATGGCTTTTCCTTAATTCCCAAGGGATTGGACCATCTCTTTTTTGACAATCTCTGGGCACTGGGGCAACGCTTGGTGCGAAAAGGAGAGTTTGACAAATACCTGACTCGTCCTATCAATCCTCTCTTTCACATCCTAGTCGAGACCTTTCAGATTGATGCCTTGGGCGAACTTTTAGTTGGTGGAATCCTTCTGGCGACAACGGTCACCAGTATTAGCTGGACCTTTCCCAAATTCTTGCTTTTCCTAGTTTGTATTCCTTTTGCGACCTTGATTTATACTTCCTTAAAAATAGCGACAGCGAGTATCGCTTTTTGGACCAAGCAATCTGGCGCGATGATTTATATTTTCTATATGTTCAATGATTTTGCCAAGTATCCGATTTCGATTTACCATTCGCTTATCCGTTGGTTGATTAGTTTCATCGTGCCTTTCGCCTTTACGGCCTACTATCCAGCTAGCTATTTTTTGCAGGAAAAGAATGGACTCTTTAATATCGGTGGTTTGATTCTGATTTCTCTTATCTTCTTTTTCATTTCTTTGAAACTATGGGACAGAGGCTTAGATGCCTACGAAAGTGCAGGATCGTAAGATAGAAAATATGATTAGCCCTAAAGCTTAAATCAAGAAAGGATTTTAAGATGATAGTAATTGAAGAAGTGAAGGAAGAAAAACAAAAGATGATAGTGGTTAGCGAAGTTTTGAAGGATCTACCAGAATGGTTTGGAATACCTGAAAGTACACAAGCTTACATTGAAGGAGCTACGGATTTGCAAGTTTGGGCTGCCTATCAGGAGAGTGATTTGGCTGGCTTTGTAAGCTTATTATACTCTAGTGAAGATTGTGCTGAGATTGACTGCCTAGCTGTTAAAAAATTCTATCATAGAGCGGGAATTGGCAGTCAGCTTCTAGGAGCTTTGGAAAGTACTGCTCGTCAAAAAGCATCCTATCTGCAAGTAAAAAAGATAGCACCAGGTCATTATCCTACTTACGACAGTACTAATGCTTTCTATCAGGCTCAGGGCTTTAAAAAGTTAGAAATTTTTCCGGAGCTTTGGGATAAGAGCAACCCTTGTTTGATTTGGATTAAGAGGTTGTGAAATTTTCGCTTGACAAAAAAATTCAAGATGCTAAAATAAAAGGGAAAAGGCGCCGATTTAGCTCAGTTGGTAGAGCAACGCACTCGTAACGCGTAGGTCACAGGTTCGATCCCTGCAATCGGCATACATAGGTCTTAGAAATCTTGTAAAAGCAAGATTTCTTTTTTTACTGGACAAGGTGTCAATTATAAAAGTTTGAATGCAAAGAGGTTAAAATATCTTTACATGGTGGAAAAATCAAGAAAATCAAAGAGAAATATGATACAGTGAATTAGTATAAAAAGAAAGGAGCGAGTGTTTATGAAAAAACGATTGCTATTTTTTTTAATTTTATTAATTTCCATATTTATTGGTATAGGACAAGTTCGTGCTGATAGCAGTGACTCTGATAGTTTTTCAGATTCTAGTAGTTTCAGTTCGTCTAATGATTCAGATTCTGACGATGATAATTCCTCTGATTTAGGCAGCGGTCTGTCTGCTGATGCAGACGATTTAGGTCACTTCTCTTCGGATTCTGACGATGACACATCTGATAATGATGCCTCCTCTGATTTGGGCAGTGGCTTATCTGCTGATGCAGATGATTTAGGTCACTTCTCTTCGGATTCTGACGATAACACATCTGACGATGATGCTTCCTCTGATTTGGGCAGTGGCTTATCTGCTGATGCAGATGATTTAGGTCACTTCTCTTCGGATTCTGACGATGACACATCTGATGATGATTCTTCCTCTGATTTGGGCAGCGGTTTGACCGTTAATCCAGATAGTTTAGGTGACTTCGCTTCAGATATTCCAACTATTGATTCTTTGGATGCGTCAGCAAATGATGGTGATAATTTGACTAATCTGGGGAATATTTCTGCCCCAGTTTCTACAGAATCAAGCAATCCAACAACGAGCACAGATGATATAATGGCGGGCACACCAGATGCAGTAGTAGCGACCGCTCCCACACCCCTTACGGATGCAACTAATTCTGTCACTACTACAGATGAAACGACGGCTTCCTCGACTCCTATAGATTCAGCTAATCAAACAACTGAGTCAGTAGACTCGGCAAGCTCTGATAAGCCTAATTTGGCAGACTCGGCAGCTGAATCAAGCACTGCGGCTTCCGCAGGCAATGGTTTGACAGCTAATCCGGACAGCTTAGGCAGTTTCGTTTCGGATAAACCAGCCGATAGAACTGGATCCGAATCCTCTGTTGACCTTGGCAGTGGCTTGACTGCAGATGCAGATAGTCTAGGTAGTTTTATCTCAGAATCAGATTCTACAACTGAGTCAGTAGGCTCAGCAAGCTCTGACAAGCCTAATTTGACAGATTCGGCAACTGAATCAAGCACTGCGGCTTCCGCAGGCAATGGTTTGACAGCTAATCCGGACAG
>CAUSOG010000038.1:0-21616 GCA_963533195.1 uncultured Streptococcus sp.
CAAAACTAAAAGGACTTAGCCCTGTTCAATACAGAACTAAATCCTTTGGATAAATTAATTGTCTAACTTTGTGGGAGCAGTACAAACTTGGGGGATTTTTCGATAAGTATTTTACATTGGCTCTATTTTCTGCTATAATCTTTTTTAGAAAGAATTCTCATTGTCTACTTTTTAGCGAGTTCGGGATAGTGTGAGCCGGATAGGGAAGCAGTGCAGATGGCGCTTTCGGTTATAATTTTAAAAGTAATGAAGTAATAAATTAGGGTGGAACCGCGTCTTGACGCCCCTAGGTTGAAGAGCCTAGGAGTGTCGGA
The DNA here is from genome assembly GCA_963533195.1 of uncultured Streptococcus sp. Taxonomy (GTDB): domain Bacteria; phylum Bacillota; class Bacilli; order Lactobacillales; family Streptococcaceae; genus Streptococcus. The sequence continues at coordinate 315 of CAUSOG010000038.1, forward strand.
TGTGGTTCTTTTGCGTACTGAGTCTATTGTTCGAAAGAAAGGAGATTCGTGGAGAACTTTTATCTTGTAAAAGACGAGAACCAATTAGCAGCTTTTCGAGATTTCGTCGCAAAGAATTCCGCAAAGTTGCAGGATTATCTAACATTTTTAAAAGACGAGTTTGCGGTTTATGACTTGCCGCAAGCCATCATTTGGTCCGATTTTGATTCTGCTACGCAGATCATTCGGGAAATTCCTGTACCAGCCTATACAAATGATAAGCGGATGGTTATGACTCCCGAATTGACGGTTTGGAAAGATTTATATCTTCTTCAGTTGGAGAATTACGAGTCCTCTCACCAAACTCGAGCAATAGAAAGCCACTATCAGTCTTTGTCTGAAAAATCCCTCTTGCAGATTGTGGGTCATGAGCTAGTTCATTGGTCGGAGCATTTTTTAGATGACTTTGATGGATACGGTGCCTATATCTGGTTTGAAGAAGGGATGGCTGAGTATATTAGCCGCAAGTATTTCTTTACAAATGAGGAATTTCGAGTGGAAAAAGCTTGTAATCAGTCTCTCGTAAAGCTCTTTCAGAAAAAGCACGGTTGGCACTCATTGAATGATTTCGGCACTTCAACTTATCAAGGGAATTATGCTAGTATTTTTTACGAATACTGGCGCAGTTTTTTGACAGTTGACAAGCTAGTAGAAAATCTAGGCAGTGTGCAAGCGGTCTTTGATTTTTATCATCGGTGGGCAAACACAGATAAAACACTTCCCTTGTTGGATTGGTTCATACAGCAGAAAATAATAGACAAAGAGATATAAACAAACTAAAGGAGTAAAAAATGTCTAAGAAGTTAACGTTTCACCTCTCTAAAGTCAATTGCGAACCTAAAGGTTCGATTGACTAACGACAACCGCTATGGGGCGGTTTGTCTAGGCGATGTACTAGCTTTTCAAAAGGGAAATAATCGTTCCCTTTTGAACGCTTCGCAAGAATCTCAAGAAACTAAAGGAGTAACTAATGTCTAAGAAACTTACCTTTCAGGAAATAATTTTGACTTTACAGCAGTTCTGGAATGACCAGGGTTGTATGCTCATGCAGGCTTATGATAATGAGAAGGGGGCGGGAACGATGAGTCCCTATACCTTCCTGCGGGCTATTGGGCCAGAGCCTTGGAATGCGGCCTATGTAGAGCCGTCTCGCCGGCCGGCGGATGGCCGTTATGGGGAAAATCCTAACCGTCTTTATCAGCACCATCAATTTCAGGTAGTCATGAAGCCATCTCCAAGCAATATCCAAGAACTTTACTTGCAGTCTTTGGAGCTCTTGGGTATCAATCCGCTGGAGCACGATATCCGCTTTGTTGAGGATAACTGGGAAAATCCGTCAACTGGCTCGGCTGGTCTGGGCTGGGAAGTCTGGCTGGATGGTATGGAAATCACGCAGTTCACTTACTTCCAGCAGGTCGGAGGTCTGCCGACTCAGCCGGTGACTGCTGAGGTGACTTATGGTCTGGAGCGTTTGGCTTCTTATATCCAAGAAGTGGACTCAGTATATGACATTGAGTGGGCTGATGGCGTTAAGTACGGCGAAATTTTCACGCATCCTGAGTATGAGCATTCTAAATACAGCTTTGAAGTCAGTGACCAAGACTTGCTCTTGGAGAATTTTGAGAAGTTTGAAGCAGAGGCTAAGCGCTGTCTGGACGAGCATCTGGTGCACCCGGCCTATGACTATGTTCTCAAATGCTCGCATACCTTTAACCTCTTGGATGCGCGTGGAGCCGTATCTGTGACAGAACGGGCTGGTTATATTGCCCGTATTCGCAATCTGGCGCGTGTTGTGGCCAAGACCTTTGTTGCTGAGCGCAAGCGTCTAGGCTACCCACTTTTGGATGCAGAGACTCGCGAGAAACTCTTGGCAGAGGAGGGAGAATAATCATGGTAAAAAATTTATTAGTTGAACTAGGCTTGGAGGAAATGCCAGCCTATGTCGTGACACCGAGCATGAAGCAGCTGCGCGACAAGATGGGAGCCTTCCTGACAGACCATCGTTTGACCTTTGAGAAAATTGAAATGTTCTCAACGCCTCGCCGTCTGGCGGTGCGCGTGGTTGGCTTGGCGGACAAGCAGTCTGATCTGACAGAAGATTTCAAAGGCCCTTCTAAGAAAATTGCTCTGGACGCAGATGGGAACTTCACCAAGGCTGCCGAAGGCTTTGTCCGTGGCAAGGGCTTGACGGTTGAGGACATTACTTTCCGTGAAATCAAGGGGGAGGAATACGTCTATGTGACCAAGGAAGAAATCGGTCGCCCTGTAGAGGAAATCATCCCAGCAGTGACGGAAGTTCTGCAAGCTTTGACCTTCCCTGTCAGCATGCACTGGGCCAACAACACCTTTGAATACATCCGCCCGGTCCACACCTTGACTGTGCTCTTAGATGAGCAGGCCTTTGATTTGGATTTCTTGGACATCAAGAGTGGCCGTACCAGCCGTGGACACCGTTTCTTGGGGCAAGAAACGGAGATTGCTTCAGCGGATTCCTATGAAGATGACCTACGGGCTCAGTTTGTCATTACCAGTCCTCTTGAGCGGGGTGATATGATTGTCGAGCAGATTCGAGCACTAGAAGCGGAGCACGGGGTTTCTATCGAGATTGACGAAGACCTGCTCAATGAAGTGTTGAATCTGGTAGAATATCCAACTGCTTTCCTAGGTAATTTTGATGCCAAATATTTAGAGGTGCCTGAGGAAGTCTTAGTAACTTCCATGAAAGAGCACCAGCGTTATTTTGTTGTGCGCGATAGCGAAGGCAAACTTTTGCCGCACTTTATCTCTGTCCGCAACGGAAATGCAGAGCACTTAGAAAATGTCATCAAGGGAAATGAGAAAGTCTTGGTGGCTCGTCTGGAAGATGGGGAATTCTTCTGGCGGGAAGACCAAAAACTAGCTATTGCCGACTTGGTTGAAAAGCTGAGCAATGTGACCTTCCATGAAAAGATTGGCTCTCTAGCAGAGCACATGGAGCGGACTGGCAAGATTGCGGCTCTTTTGGCACAAGAAGCAGGACTGGATGATGATGAGACAGCTGACTTGGCTCGTGCAGCGGCTATTTATAAGTTTGACCTGCTGACTGGCATGGTTGGTGAGTTTGATGAGCTGCAAGGTATCATGGGTGAGAAGTATGCTCTTCTGGCTGGTGAGAATGCTGCAGTGGCAGCTGCCATTCGGGAGCACTATATGCCGACTTCAGCCGATGGCGAATTGCCTGACACCAAGGTCGGAGCAGTCTTGGCTCTGGCTGATAAGCTGGATACCATTCTGTCCTTCTTCTCAGTTGGGCTGATTCCAAGTGGTTCTAATGACCCGTATGCACTGCGCCGTTCGACTCAGGGTGTCGTGCGTATCTTGGATAAGTTTGGTTGGAATATTGACTTGGCTCAGCTTCTTGGTCGACTTTACGAACTCAAGTTTGATAGCCTAAGCTATGACAATCAAGAGGCGGTGCTGGACTTCTTCCGTGCCCGTGTTGAGAAGATGATGGATCGCAGCATTCCGAAAGACATCGTGACGGCTGTTCTTCAAAGCACTCACTTCGTTGTACGCGATTTGGTAGAAACAGCTGCGCTTCTAGCAGAAAAAGCTCAGGAAGCCAACTTCAAGTCAGCAGTCGAAAGCCTGTCTCGGGTCTTCAATCTAGCTGAGAAAGCCCAAGGGCAGACAGCTGTCAATCCAGCTCTCTTTGAAAATCAAGAGGAAAAAGACTTGGCTGCCGCCATTGAAGCAGTGGAGCTGACGACTGACTTAGCTGCTAATTTGGATCAACTCTTTGCCCTCAGTCCAGTTATTGACGCTTTCTTTGATCATACTATGGTTATGGCTGATGATGAGGCTGTGCGTAACAATCGCCTAGCTCTCCTGGCGTCTTTGACGGCTAAAGCGGGACAGCTGGCCCAGTTTAATCAGATTAATACCAAATAAAAGGTAAGAGAGGGGTAGAATAATGGATCCTAAAAAAATTGCCCGTATTAATGAACTGGCTAAAAAGAAAAAAACGGAAGGTTTAACTGCTGAGGAAAAAGTGGAACAAGCCAAGCTTCGTGAAGAGTATATCGAAGGTTACCGTCGCTCTGTTCGCCACCACATCGAAGGCATCAAGATTGTTGACGAGGCTGGAAATGACGTGACGCCTGAAAAATTGCGTCAAGTTCAGCGCGAGAAAGGTCTTCATGGCCGCAGTCTGGATGACCCAGAGTCTTAAGTAAATATAAAAAAATCCCTCGCTAGGAATCTAGAAAGTTCCTGTTGAGGGGTTCTTTTATTCTTGTTTACGTTTTTTCAAAATGCGGAGGGCTACATAGATGCAGCTAACGATGATTGCTACATCCAGCCAGAAAATCCAAGGCTCCGTGATACGGAAAAAGAAATAAGCAGCAATGGCAATAATGAGGGACAGAATCCCTAGATCCATTTTTTCTTTGAGATTAAGTCTCATAGATCTTCTTCCTCCTTTTTTTGTGCTTGACGAATCTTTCCTTTGGCAATGAAATGCATAATCAGTCCAAATCCAAGACCTGCGGCTAATCCAGTTATAATGAGTTTAGGTTGAAGCAAAATTTGCAGGATATCTTTCTTTTCCATGACAGCTATCATGATGCCGAAGAGAGGATAAAAGAGCAGCCAATAAGAGAAGCCTGCTTTGAGGCCAGCATGTTTCATAGCTTTTTCTTCTTTTTCATCCTGAAGTCCTAGCTCTAGATCATCAATTCCTTTGCGCCGTGCTTGGATGATTATATAGACACAGAAGCCGAGGATAAGGATTTCAAGCAGGATAGGATAGGCAACAGCGATAATTTTGGGCCAGCGAAAGGCTAGGGGAAAGGCGATGGCATTGCCAAAAATCAGAATAAAGAAAAGCCAAATAAAGCCTATATTTCCTAGATGCTCAGCCTGTTGACGTTTTTGCTCGTCCAAAGGTCCGGTAATGCCGTAAAATCGTTTAATCATCTTGTCTGAGAATGTTTCTTTTTTCATGTTTGTTTCCTTTCTTTAGGTATGAATGTTGCTGCAGGGAAAAATTCTTAGTCATCTGAATCTTCATCTGTCAGCTGGGGTTCCCAAAAGAGGGCGTTGAGGTCAGTATCCAGCGCTCTAGCCAGATTGATACAGAGCTCGAGGGTGGGGTTGTATTTGTTGTTTTCAATCATATTGATAGTTTGCCGCGATACCCCGATAGACTTGGCCAACTCTAGCTGAGACATCTTTTTTTCTTTTCGAAATTCTTTGACACGATTCATTACACCCTTCCTTTCTAATACTATAACTGATAGCTTTCAGTGAGTTTGTCAGTTATATTTGACTTTTATTTTATGTTAGTATAATACTTTTTGGAAAAAGTGTCAAGTATATCTGACAAAAAATTTTAAAAAGGATTTCATCCGCTTACTTTTTCTTTTAAATTTTTTTTTGCTTTTGAATGTGATATAATAAGTAAGATATGACAAACGAATTTCATCACATTACTGTTCTTCTTCATGAAACGGTTGACCAGCTGGCTGTTAAGCCTGATGGCATCTATGTCGATGCGACCCTTGGAGGTGCTGGTCACAGCGAATATCTTTTGAGCCAGCTCGGGGATGAGGGGCATCTCTATGCCTTTGATCAGGACCAGATGGCTATTGACAATGCTAAAAAGCGCCTGGCTCCTTATGTAGAGCGGGGGATGGTGACCTTTATCAAGGACAATTTCCGCCACCTCAAGAGCCGTTTGCAAGAAGCCGGTGTGGAAGAAATTGATGGGATTTGTTATGACTTAGGCGTTTCCAGCCCTCAGCTGGATCAGCGTGAGCGTGGTTTTTCCTATAAACAGGATGCGCCTTTGGATATGCGCATGAACCGCGATGCAGCCTTGACAGCTTTTGAGGTTGTTAATCATTATAGCTATCAGGATTTAGTACGAATCTTTTTTAAATACGGCGAAGATAAGTTTTCTAAGCAGATTGCTCGCAAGATTGAGCAGGTTAGAAGTGTCAAGCCCATTGAAACAACGACAGAACTGGCTGAAATTATCAAGTCAGCCAAGCCAGCTAAGGAGTTAAAGAAGAAAGGTCATCCAGCCAAGCAGATTTTTCAGGCCATTCGGATTGAGGTCAATGATGAGTTGGGCGCTGCGGATGAGTCTATTCAGCAGGCTATTGATTTGCTGGCGGTGGACGGTCGGATTGCGGTCATTACCTTTCATTCGCTAGAAGACCGTCTGACCAAGCAGCTTTTCAAGGAGGCGTCAACAGTGGATGTTCCAAAGGGTCTGCCCTTCATCCCAGATGAACTGCAGCCTAAGCTGGAACTGGTCAGCCGCAAACCAATTTTACCAAGCAAAGAAGAATTAGAAAGCAATAACCGGGCTCATTCCGCCAAGCTGCGCGTGGCCCGTAAGATACACAAGTGAGGAATAAATGTCAGAAAAAAGACCAAACCCGCTTCAAGATCAGATGAGAAAATTTTCCCGAGTTGAGAAGGCCTTTTACGGCTCTATCGTTTTGACTGCCATTATTTTAGCGGTCAGCATTGTCTTTATGCAGACCAAGCTATTGCAGGTGGATCGGGATTTGACAGAAGTCAATACCCAGATTGAAGCGGAGCAGACAGAGTTAGCCGACATCAAGCAGGAAGTCAATGAACTAACCCGCTATGAAAGGTTGTCCCAGTTAGCCAGCTCTCAGGATATGAAACTCCAGAAGGGAAATCGTAAAACAGTGAGTTCAACGGATGAAGAATAGAATTTTTGAAAGAATTAAAAAATACGCCCTGAAAAATAGGCAAACCCCTGAATACAATCGGCGGCAAGTGGGAAAGAGCATGAGCATCTTAGCTATCTTTCTCTTTTTCGTTTTCTTGATTAATTTTGCCATTATTATCGGGACAGACCAGAAGTTCGGTGTCAATCTATCAAAAGGTGCAGAAGTTGTCCATCAAAAGACGGTCACAGTCGCTGCCCGGCGGGGAACTATCTATGACCGAAATGGAGTTCCCATTGCGGAGGATGCCACGACTTATAATGTCTATGCCATTATTGACAAGAGTTACAAGTCAGCTACCGGCAAGATTCTCTATGTGGAAGAATCCCAGTATGATAAGGTGGCAGAGATTTTTAATCAATACCTAGAGTTGGATAAGGACTACGTCAAAACCCAGCTGTCGCAGAAAAATCTCAAGCAGGTTTCCTTCGGGGCACAGGGTAATGGCATTACCTACAGTAATATGAATGCCATGCGGGAAGCCTTTGAAGCTGCTGGTATTGAAGGGATTGACTTTACTACCAGTCCTAACCGCAGTTATAATAACGGTGTGTTTGCTTCCCAGTTTATCGGTCTTGCTCAGCTGCAGGAGGATAAGGAAGGCAATAAGACTCTGAAAGGGACTTCTGGCATGGAGCAGGCACTTGATAGGATTCTTGCTGGTCAGAATGGGATTGTGACCTATGAAAAAGACCGAAACGGTAATGTTGTACCTGGGTCAGAAAAGGTCTCTGTACAGGCAGAAGACGGCAAGGATGTTTATACAACGCTGTCAGCTGATTTGCAAACCTATCTGGAAACGCGGATGAATGCTTTCCAGGAAAAAGTCAAAGGTAAGTTTGTCAATGCAACCTTGGTCAGTGCCAAGACCGGCGAAATCCTAGCTACTTCTCAACGGCCGACCTATAATGCAGATACTAAGGAAGGCTTGAACGAGAAAAATCTGGGCAACTGGAACACCATGCTCTATCAAGGCCAGTACGAGCCTGGATCTACCATGAAGGTTATGACCCTGGCTTCAGCTATTGATAATGGCAGCTTTAATCCTAATGATACCTTTGACAGCAGAGAGTACAAAGTCATGGATGCGACCATTCGGGACTGGAATGTCAACATGGGGATTTCGGAAGGGGAAACTCTGACCTTTGCCCAAGGGTTCACCTATTCCAGTAACGTTGGTATGACCATTCTGGAGCAGAAGATGGGCAATGACAAGTGGCTGGACTACTTGAGTAAGTTTAAGTTTGGTCTGCCGACTCGTTTTGGTATGGGTAATGAAACCTATGGCTCCTTGCCAGGTGATAACTATGTAACTATTGCCATGAGTTCTTTCGGTCAAGGGATTGGTGTGACCCAGGTGCAGATGCTGCGCGCCTTCTCGTCCGTTGCCAATGATGGTGTCATGGTTGAGCCTAAGTTTATCAATGCTATCCATGATCCTAAAACCAATACAGCTCGTAAGACTGCGACGGAAATTATCGGAAATCCTGTCTCAGAAAAAGCAGCTCAAACCACTCGGGATTATATGGTTCAAGTCGGAACAGACCCCTACAAAGGAACCCTGAATGTCGGTGGCGAGCCTGTTATTCAAGTGGCTGGTCAGAATGTAGCTGTTAAGTCAGGGACCGCTCAGATCGCTTCTGAAAATGGTTATCTAGAGGGTGAGAATGACAATATCTATTCAGTTGTTGCCATGACGCCGGCAGAAAATCCTGAATTTATCATGTATGTGACCGTTCAGCAGCCTGAGGAAAAATTCCAGCCTATATTCTGGCAGGAAGTGGTCAATCCGGTCTTGGAAGAAGCGGTCGCTCTCAAAGACAGCCTTAATCTGACAACGGAGGCGACTCCGGCTCTTGAGACAGTCACTGAAGAAACCAGCTACAAAATGCCATCACTGGAAGATCTGACTAAGCAACTAGGTCTGAAAAATCAAATCAGCCCTGGCGGTCTGGCAGATGAATTGAGCCGCAACCTAGTTCAGCCAATTGTGCTGGGAACAGGTGGCAAGATTAAAAAAGTATCTGTCAAAGAGGGTAAAAATCTCAAGGCCAACCAGCAGGTTTTGATCTTGTCAGATGATTTAGAAAGTCTACCTGATATGTATGGCTGGACCAAGGCAAATGTTGAACGTTTTGCCAAGTGGCAGGACATTGAAGTCACTTTCAAAGGAGAGGGCTCCAAGGTCGTCAAGCAGAGTGAGAAGACCAATACTTCGCTGAAAAATCTCAAGAAAATAACAATTACAATGGGAGACTAATATGCTTATTGCTCTTATTGCAGGAATCGTAACTTTTATCCTAACTATCATCGGCATTCCTGCCTTTATTCGTTTTTACCATAAGGCCCGTATCACAGGCCAACAGATGCACGAAGATGTCAAGCAGCATCAGGCCAAGGCCGGAACACCAACCATGGGTGGTACTGTCTTTCTCTTGACATCTGTTCTGGCCAGCTTTGTTATCGGTCTGTTTTCGCATCAGCTGTCCAACGGCCTCATCATGATTCTTTTTATCTTGGTCCTGTATGGTGTTGTCGGCTTTTTGGATGACTTCCTCAAGGTGTTTCGTAAGATCAACGAAGGTCTTAATCCCAAGCAGAAGTTGTTTCTGCAGCTAGTCGGCGGAGTTGTCTTTTACTTCTTCTATAATCAGCACGGGGCAGGTGACCATCTAAATGTCTTCACCGTTCCTGTTCAGCTGGGCTTCCTTTACATCTTTTTCGTCCTTTTTTGGCTGATTGGCTTCTCCAATGCTGTCAATCTGACGGATGGAATTGATGGTTTGGCCAGCATTTCTGTAGTCATTAGCTTGGTGGCTTATGCTGTGATTGCTGTTGAGCAGAAGCGTTTTGATATTCTGATTGTCATCATTAGCATGATTGGCGGCTTGCTAGGCTTCTTTGTCTTTAACCACAAGCCCGCTAAGATTTTCATGGGAGATGTAGGAAGCTTGGCTTTGGGCGGTATGCTGGCTGCTATCTCCATTTCCCTTCACCAAGAGTGGACCTTGCTTTTGATTGGCATCGTCTATGTATTTGAGACGACTTCTGTCATGATGCAGGTGACCTACTTCAAGCTGACTGGTGGCAAGCGGATTTTCCGAATGACTCCGGTTCATCACCACTTTGAGCTGGGAGGCCTAACTGGTCACGGCAAGGAGTGGAGCGAGTGGAAGGTCGATTTCTTCTTCTGGGGAATCGGTATCGTGGGCAGTCTTTTGACCCTAGCTATCCTATATTTATAGCAAGAAGCGAGTCTCTGGCTCGCTTTTCTGCTTCTTAGATTTGAGGGTAAGCAGGATGGTTATTTTTTTGGTATAATAGTTAGGATAATAGAATAGAGGACAAGATGAAATTTACAGAATTTAAGTTTAAAGATTATATTCAGGAAGCGCTCAGGGATTTGAACTTCCTTGAAGCGACTCCAGTCCAAGAAAAGCTGATTCCTGTGGTATTGTCAGGTCGGGATTTGGTCGGTGAGTCCAAGACAGGCTCTGGGAAGACCCACACGTTTTTGCTGCCAATCTTTCAAATGCTGGATGAGGAAGCAGACAGCGTGCAGGCTATTATTACAGCCCCAAGTCGAGAACTGGCAGCACAGATTTATCAGGCGGCTCGGCAGTTGGCTAGTTTTTCTGAAAGAGAGATTCGGGTGGCCAATTATGTCGGTGGGACTGACAAGGCTCGTCAGATTGGGAAGTTAGAGTCCAGTCAGCCTCATATCGTCATCGGAACGCCTGGGCGGATTTATGACTTGGTAGAGTCTGGCGACTTGGCCATTCACAAGGCCAAGACCTTTGTCGTTGACGAGGCTGATATGACACTAGACATGGGCTTTTTGGCGACGGTTGATAAGATTGCAGGCCGGCTGCCAAAAGACCTGCAGTTTCTCGTTTTTTCAGCGACCATTCCACAGAAGCTCCAGCCTTTTTTGAAAAAATACCTGTCTAATCCAGTGATTGAGCAGATTAAGACCAAGACGGTCATTGCGGACACCATTGAAAACTGGCTCCTGTCAACCAAGGGACGAGATAAAAATGCCCAGATTTATCAAATCAGTCAGCTCCTGCAGCCTTATCTGGCTATGATTTTCGTTAATACCAAGACGAGGGCAGATGAGCTGCACAGCTTTTTGACAGCTCAAGGGCTCAAAGTTGCTAAAATTCATGGAGATATTGCTCCGCGGGAGCGCAAGCGTATCATGAATCAGGTTAAGAATCTGGATTTTGAGTACATTGTCGCTACTGACTTGGCAGCGAGGGGGATTGATATCGAAGGTGTCAGTCATGTTATCAACGATGCCATTCCTCAGGACTTGTCTTTCTTTGTCCATCGGGTAGGCCGCACCGGCCGTAATGGTCTTCCCGGCACAGCCATTACTCTCTACCAGCCGAGTGACGACTCAGATATTCGGGAGCTGGAAAAGATGGGAATTAAGTTCATTCCCAAGATGATAAAAGATGATGAGTTCCAGGATACCTACGACCGAGACCGTCGGGCCAATCGGGAAAAGAGCCGGGAGAAGCTGGATACGGAAATGCTGGGGCTAGTCAAGAAGAAAAAGAAAAAAATCAAACCAGGCTACAAGAAAAAAATCCAGTGGGCGGTGAACGAGAAGCGCCGCAAGACTAAGCGAGCAGAGAATCGTGCACGTGGTCGGGCAGAGCGTAAGGCTAAGCGCCAAACCTTTTAGTGATATACTTTTCTTATGGCTGTGATAAGAAAAATATATTAGTCTTTGTGAGATAGATATGATAGACTAGTGAAACTAGTCTATTTTTATATTGGGCTTAGTGTGGTCTGTTTGGTATTTGGATACATAATATTTGCACGGACTGCTCATATTTTAATTGTCAAAAAGGCCATAGCTTGCTAGTCCAAGCGGAGCAAATTCTTTGTTTTGTTCCAGATTTATGTTAAAATATTTCATTATCAAGAAAAGGAAGTAATAATAGTGGTTACAACTTATCTTCTGACAACTGGTTGGTATGAGGAGTTTCTCAAGATCATTCCAGATGGTAAATTATTTAGTTTAAGGGCCGTTTTTGAGGCCATTCCGGGCATTTTGCAAAATCTGCCGATCACCCTCCTCTTGACAGTGGGTGGTGCAGTCTTTGGTATTCTTCTTGCCATGGTTTTTGCTATCGTCAAGATTAATCGGGTTAAAGTCCTGTATCCGATTCAGGCTTTCTTTGTCAGCTTTCTGAGAGGAACACCTCTGCTGGTCCAGCTCATGCTGACCTATTTTGGGATTCCTTTATTGCTCAAGGCCGTCAATCAGCAGTATGGCACAAGCTTTAATATCAATGATATTCCAGCATCTGTCTTTGCGATTGTTGCCTTTGCTTTCAACGAAGCGGCTTATGCCAGTGAGACCATCCGGGCAGCAATCTTGTCCGTGGATCCTGGAGAAATTGAGGCTGCACGCAGCTTAGGAATGACCAACAAGCAGGTTTATATGCGTGTCATTATCCCCAATGCAGCAGTAGTGGCGACACCTAGTCTGATTAATTCCCTGATTGGCTTAACCAAGGGAACTTCTCTGGCCTTTAGTGCTGGTGTAGTGGAAATTTTTGCCAAGGCGCAGGCTATCGCGGGGGCGGACTACCGTTACTTTGAGCGTTTTATCTCGGTGTCGCTGATTTATTGGGCAGTCAATATTCTCATTGAGCAACTTGGCCGCTGGATCGAAAAGATGATGGATATCAAGCAGCCGGATAAATTTGAATCGTTTCAGCAAGCAGAAGGAGAAGGAATCTGATGATTAATATTTCACATTTAAGCAAGACTTTTTCAGGTCAAAAGGTTCTGGATGATCTCAGTTTGGACATTCAAAAAGGTGAAGTAGTGGCTTTGATTGGCTCTTCAGGTGCTGGGAAGTCAACCTTCCTCCGCAGCCTCAACTATCTGGAACAGCCAGATAGCGGAAAGATTGCTATCGACGGTTTCAAAGTGGATTTTTCAAGGATTTCCAAAGATGAGATTTTGCTGCTGCGCCGCAAGCTAGCCATGGTATTTCAGCAGTTTAACCTCTTTTCCCGCCGGACAGCTCTGGAAAATGTTAAGGAAGGTCTACTGGTAGTTAAGAAATTGTCAGACCAAGAAGCGACTAAGCTAGCCAAGGAAGAGTTAGCAAAGGTTGGCTTGTCAGACCGAGAAAATCACTATCCTAGACATCTGTCAGGCGGTCAGAAGCAGCGGGTGGCTTTGGCAAGGGCTTTAGCTATGAAGCCAGATGTTCTTTTGCTAGACGAGCCGACCTCGGCCTTGGATCCCGAGTTAGTCGGAGAAGTAGAAAAATCAATCGCTGATGCAGCCAAGTCTGGCCAAACCATGATTCTGGTCAGTCATGATATGTCCTTTGTCGCTCAGGTGGCTGACAGGGTGCTCTTTTTGGACAAGGGGAAAATCATAGAGTCTGGGACACCAGATGAGATTATCCATCATCCAAAGGAAGAAAGAACCAAGGAATTTTTTGCTAGTTACAAACGAACCTATATTTGATATAATAGAGACAGTGAATGCTCAGTTGGCTAGACCAGCTGAGTTTGTTTTCAGTCTCAGCATACTGTGGAGCAGACTTTCTTATCTAGTTGGTGTTTTATGTAGATGTCTAGATTTGGAGTTGTTCCCATTCTTTGAACTATGAGGCTGATTGACCTTTGAGGAGTTGACATGTTAGATCAAATATTTGCACTTTATATCGAGAGTCTGCTTTACACAGCAGTCGGTGTAGGGATCATTGCGGGTTTATGGATTGGACTGCGGATGATTCGCCGCAAGGACAAGACAGCCAAGGAGCGCCAGAGTCATCTGTATGATGTCCTTTTGATTGTCATTATGACGATTCCAGTCCTGTCTTTTGCAACGCTGGGCCTGCTCATTGTCCTAAAAGCTTAAATGCTTGTAAAACTGTAGAAAAGTTGTTAGAATAATTCTAGTTACAACAAGGAGAAAGAAGAGTTATGTACGATACAATTATTATTGGAGCTGGGCCTGCCGGCATGACAGCTGCCCTCTATGCAGCCCGCAGCAACCTAAAAGTTGCCCTGCTGGAGCGTGGTATTCCTGGCGGCCAGATGAACAATACTGCTGACATTGAAAACTACCCGGGCTATGCCAATATCAGCGGTCCAGAGCTAGCAGAGAAAATGTTTGAGCCTCTTGAGAATCTGGGTGTTGAACATCTATTTGGACTAGTAGAAAAAATTGAAGACCGAGGCGATTTCAAGGAAATTGTCACAGAAGATGAGCGTTTTGAAGCTAAAACAGTCATCATTGCTTCTGGTGCTAATCATCGTCATCTGGGGGTTCCTGGCGAGGAAGACTACAACAGCCGCGGGGTTTCCTATTGTGCGGTCTGTGACGGTGCCTTCTTCCGTGATGAAGATTTGCTGGTTGTCGGTGGTGGCGACTCGGCGGTAGAGGAAGCTATTTTCCTGACGCGCTTTGCAAAAAGTGTGACCATCGTTCACCGTCGCGATGAGCTGCGAGCACAAAAAGTGCTGCAGGATCGCGCCTTTGCCAACGAAAAGATTCGCTTTGTCTGGGATTCTGTAGTGGAAAGCATCCATGGTGATGAGCGTAAGGTTACTGGCGTAACCTTCAAGAATGTCAAGACAGGTGAAACTAGCCAAGCAGATTTTGGTGGCATCTTTATCTATGTCGGTCTAGATCCGGTTAGTGAATTTGCTGCGGACTTGGGTATCACTGATGAGGCTGGCTGGATTCTGACAGACCATCAGATGAAGACTTCAGTAGCTGGCATTTACGCTGTTGGTGATGTTCGCCAGAAAGACCTGCGCCAGATTACGACAGCTGTTGGCGATGGTGCTATTGCCAGTCAGGAAGCCTACAAATATCTTACAGAGCAAGCATAAAAATATAAGCTAAGCAGGTGTGTCTATTCAAGTGAGTTGACAGGATTTGCTTAGCTTTTTTGGAATTATGATATAATAAGAGGTATCTAGCGTAAAGGAGCAAGAAGATGTACCCAGATGATAGTTTAACTCTACACACTGATTTGTACCAAATCAACATGATGCAGGTTTATTTCCAGCAAAATATTCACAACAAGCATGCGGTTTTTGAAGTTTTTTTCCGTAAGAATCCTTTTAATAACGGCTACGCGATCTTTGCGGGCTTGGAAAGAATTATTTCCTATCTCAATAATCTGACGTTCAGCCAGAGCGATTTAGATTATTTGCAATCCTTGGGCTATCACGGAGAGTTTCTGGATTATTTGCGGAATCTCAAGATGAGCCTGACCGTAAGGTCTGTTCAGGAAGGTGATTTGGTTTTTGCCAATGAGCCAATCGTGCAGGTGGAAGGTCCACTGGCTCAGTGTCAGCTGGTTGAGACTGCTATTCTCAATATCGTTAATTTTCAGACGCTGATTGCCACCAAGGCAGCTCGTATCCGCTCTGTTATCGAAGATGAGCCTTTGATGGAGTTTGGAACTCGCCGTGCCCAGGAAATGGACGCTGCTATTTGGGGGACTAGGGCTGCTGTGATTGGCGGAGCTAACGGAACCAGCAATGTTCGGGCTGGCAAGATCTTTGATATTCCTGTTTTAGGAACCCATGCTCATGCTCTTGTTCAAGTCTATGGAAATGATTATGAGGCCTTTAAAGCTTATGCTGAGACTCATCATAACTGTGTTTTCCTAGTAGATACCTACGATACACTGCGTCTAGGTGTTCCGGCAGCCATTCGGGTGGCGCGTGAGCTAGGTGACAAAATTAAGTTTCTGGGTGTCCGCATTGATTCGGGAGACCTTGCCTATATTTCTAAGAAAGTTCGGCAGCAATTAGATGAAGCTGGCTTTCCTGATGCTAAGATTTATGCGTCCAATGATTTGGATGAAAATACCATTCTCAACTTGAAAATGCAAAAGGCTAAGATTGATGTCTGGGGTGTGGGAACCAAGTTGATTACAGCCTATGACCAGCCGGCTTTAGGAGCAGTTTATAAGATTGTTGCTATTGAAGATGAGAATGGAGAATTGCGCAATACCATCAAGCTGTCCAATAATGCTGAAAAAGTTTCTACCCCAGGTAAGAAGCAGGTTTGGCGCATTACCAGTCGCGAAAAAGGGAAGTCTGAGGGAGACTACATTACCTATGATGGCATTGATGTCAATGGTTTGGAAGAGCTGGAAATGTTCCATCCAACCTATACCTATATCAATAAAACTGTCAAAAATTTTGATGCCGTACCGCTTTTGGTGGATATTTTCCAAGAAGGGAATTTAGTCTATAATCAGCCAAGCCTGGCTGAGATTCAGGCCTATGCCCGTAAGGAATTTGATAAACTTTGGGATGAGTACAAGCGGGTTCTCAATCCACAGGATTATCCAGTTGACTTGGCTCGAGATATTTGGCAGGATAAGATGGACTTGATTGACCAGATGCGCAAGAAAGCCTATCAGACAGGAGCAGAAAAATGAGTCTACAAGAGGAAATCATCGCTCAACTGGGCGTCAAGCCAATCATTGACCCGGAGGAAGAAATCCGCAAGTCGGTGGACTTTCTAAAGGCCTATCTGAGGAAGCATCCTTTTTTGAAAAGTTATGTTTTGGGAATTTCTGGTGGTCAGGATTCAACCTTGGCTGGCCGCTTAGCTCAGCTGGCTGTAGAGGAAATGCGGGCTGAAACTGGGGATGATAGCTACTGCTTTATTGCTGTCCGTCTGCCTTACGGTGTTCAGGCCGATGAAGATGATGCCCAAAAGGCTCTGGCTTTTATCCAGCCTGATGCCAGTTTGACAGTTAATATCAAGGAATCTGCTGATGCCATGACAAGGGCTGTAGAGGCAACGGGTGCCAAAGTCTCTGATTTTAACAAGGGCAATATCAAGGCGCGCAGCCGTATGATTGCCCAGTATGCTTTGGCTGGTTCATACAGTGGGGCTGTTATTGGGACGGATCATGCTGCAGAAAATGTCACGGCCTTTTTCACCAAGTTTGGGGATGGCGGAGCAGATATCTTACCGCTTTACCGTCTCAATAAGCGTCAAGGCAAGCAGCTTTTGGCTACCTTAGGGGCGGATCCGGCTCTCTATGAAAAGGTACCGACGGCCGACTTGGAAGAAGAAAAACCTGGAATTGCAGATGAAGTCGCTCTGGGCGTGACCTACAATGAAATTGACGATTATCTCGAAGGCAGGTCCGTTTCAGCCCAAGCTCAAGAAACTATCGAGTCTTGGTGGCATAAAGGCCAGCACAAACGGCATTTGCCAATTACGATTTTTGACGAATTTTGGAAGTGAAAATCTCTATCGAAACTTTTTAGTCTGAGCCAAGAAACGAGGAAGCTATGAAAAAGACAGGTACAAAGTCCATTGAAACCAAACGTCTTTTGCTAAGAACTTTTCTGGAATCGGATGCTCAAGCTATGTATGACAACTGGGCTTCTCGTCCGGATAATTTGCTGCATGTGACCTGGGATGCTCACGAGAGTCCTGAAGTCACCCAACAGTCTATTGCTCGCTGGGTTGAGAATTATCAAAAAATGGATTTTTACAAGTGGGCCATCTGCCTGAAGGAAAAACCTGAACAAGTGATTGGTGATATTAGTGTGGTAGATAGAGATGAAGCAGTCAATGCTTGCGAGGTCGGTTATATTTTAAGTAAAGACTATTGGGGCCAAGGGCTGATGACAGAAGCTTTGAAAGCTGTTTTAATCTATCTCTTGCAAGACGCAGGATTCAATCGTGTCACAGCAAAATTTGTAACAGCCAATCCAGCTTCTGGGCGTGTCATGGCCAAAGCTGGCATGAGCTACGAAGGCACTTTCCGTCAGGCTGTATTTCATAAAGGACAAGTCAAAGATTTTTCCGTCTATGGAATCCTAAGCTCCGATTTAGAAAAAGGCTAGGACTCTTTTGTCCAGCCTTTTTACTTGCGCTCCTTTTTTAAAGTTCTATAATAGATGTATAATGACAAGGAGGATTCTATGCATTCGTTAGAACAAGATTTTACAGATAAGCTGTACGCTGCTTATGAGGCAAATCCCAAGTATGCAGCAATGGAAAATGCCATCAGTCACAATGGCCTTTTGGCTTCCTTAGAGAAGCGAAGCGCTGCCGTGGAAAACACACCTGTCTTTTCACTAGATCTCACGAAGGACAAGGTCAGTGACCAGAAAGCTTCAGGGCGCTGTTGGATGTTTGCAGCTCTTAATACCTTCCGCCACAAGCTGATTGCTGGTTTCCAACTGGAAGATTTTGAGCTATCTCAGGCCAATACCTTCTTTTGGGATAAATATGAAAAATCCAACTGGTTCTTGGAGCAGGTGATTGCGACGGCTGACCAAGAATTGACCAGTCGCAAGGTTAAGTTTCTCTTAGACACGCCTCAGCAGGATGGTGGACAATGGGATATGGTTGTTTCACTCTTTGAGAAATACGGCGTCGTGCCTAAGTCAGTTTATCCAGAGTCCATTTCTTCTAGCAACAGTCGCGAGCTCAATCAGATTCTCAATAAACTCCTGCGTCAAGATGCGCAGATTTTGCGAGAATTAAGAGCGGAAGGGGCGGAATCGGCTGAACTTCAAACTAAAAAAGAAGAACTCCTACAGGAAGTCTTTAACTTTCTAGCCATGAATTTAGGCTTGCCGCCTCGCCAGTTTGACTTTTCTTATCGAGATAAGGACAATCATTTCCATAGTGAGAGTGGATTGACACCTCTGACTTTCTATCAAAAATATGTCAACCTCAAGCTAGATGACTATGTTTCTATCATCAATGCACCGACTGCAGACAAGCCTTATAGTCGGTCATATACAGTTGAGATGTTGGGTAATGTCGTTGGCAGCAAACCAGTTCGTTATCTGAATGTTGAAATGGACCGACTAAAAGAGCTGGCTATCGCTCAAATGCAGGCTGGCGAGACCGTTTGGTTTGGCTCGGATGTTGGTCAGTCTAGCAATCGTAAGGCAGGTGTTATGGCAGAAGGGATGCACGATTTTACTGCCAGCATGGATATTCGACTAACTCAGGATAAGGCTGGTCGCTTGGACTATAGCGAAAGCCTTATGACCCACGCCATGGTCTTGACAGGGGTGGATTTGGATGAAAATGGCAAGGCTAAGAAATGGAAGGTCGAAAACTCTTGGGGTGAAAAGGTTGGTAACAAGGGCTACTTCATAGCCTCTGACGCTTGGATGGACGAATATACCTATCAAATCGTCGTTCGTAAAGAATTTCTGACAGCAGCGGAATTAGCTGCTTATGAAGCAGAGCCTATTGTCTTGGCTCCTTGGGATCCCATGGGGGCTTTGGCAAAGTAAGCTTTGATGAGAGAATAAGAAAAGAGTAAGAATTTTTCATTCTTACTCTTTTAGTTTGTATTCTAATCTTCGTAACCCTAGTCATTTCCACCGTCACCGGAAGATGAGTCATTATGGCTAGAAGAGTTATTGTTTGAATCACCAGAATGCTCACTAGAAGCTGATGTGTCAGAGCTAGCTTCTGTACTGTAACTGCTATAGCTAGAATAGTTATAGTACTGCTGGTTATTGTAGTAACGGTTATAGCCAGTACCACTGTTGAGGTAGACATAAGAGCCACTGCGGTAGAGACCATCTGGCATTTCCCAATCTTCTGAAGCAGAGCCATCTTGAGCTAGGTAAAGCATCATTTCGCGGTAGACATCTGTTGCAACCTTAACCCCGTCATCAAGGATTGGTGTCAGGCGGTTAGAGTAGCCAGTCCAAACAGCCATGGAATACTTAGGTGTGTAGCCAACGAAGAGCTCGTCTGGTGTGACAATGCTAGAGTAGTAGTAAGGCTTGGTCAGCTTAGCTAATTCATCGTCAGCATAGTTGGAGGTTCCGGTCTTACCGGCCTGATAAACCCCAGAGATAGCAGCGTTTGTACCTGTACCAGACTGCAAGACTGTTTTCATCATATCGGTCATCATGTAGGCTGTCGTTTCCTTCATAGCCTTGGAACCATTGTTGGAGAAAGTCTTCTCCGTTCCGTCACTGAAGACGACGCGATTGACATACTGAGGTTTGTAGTAAGTACCGCCATTGGCAAAAGCAGCATAGGCAGCAGCCATTTTTTCACTGCTGGCTCCGTATTCATTGCCGGATTTGCTGGTATTACTTGAAATGGCATTAACATAAAACATTTCAGGATAGTTAATTCCTATACGATTTAGGAACTTGAGGGATTCATCCAGACCAACGGCTTCCAGCGTTTTCACGGCAGGAACGTTCCGGGATTCCTGAATCGCATATTGAATCGTCATCCCGCCATAGTATTTCTTATCCCAATTGTAAACTGGTGTGCTGGAATAAGGGAAGTTATATGGAGCATCTGTGATAGGAGCAGCAGTTGAAGTATAGACTTCATTTTCAAGAGCTGGAGCATAATCGGTGATTGGTTTCATAGATGAACCGAAGTCACGGTTGGTTTCAACAGCTTGGTTGGTACCAAAGGATACGTTGGTAGACTGGTGACGAGCACCGAGTTGGGCAATGACTTTACCAGTTTGGACATCCATAACAGTGGACGCAACCTGCATTTCATCATCTGGATAAGCTACATAGTCTTCAGTATTGTAAATATCCCAGAGTTTCTGCTGAGCCTCTGTGTTGACGTTTGTATAGACTTCCATACCAGTTGTCAGGACATTGTAACCAGTTTCTTCTTCAACCTGTTCAATTGCTTCTTTAATATAGTTATCCATGTAAGCTGGGTAGCTAGTAGAAGCTTTCAGACTTTGAAGTCCGTCAGTTACAGGTGTATTTTTGGCTTGCTCATATTGTTCATCTGTGATGTATTTGAGATCGTGCATCTCACGAAGTACCAGATTACGGCGATTGGTTGCAGCCTCTGGATGGGTGTAGGGGTCGTATTGATTCGGTGCCTGAGGCATACCTGCCAGCAGAGCCGTTTGGTGTAAGCTCAAATCTTTTAGGTCCTTGCCATAGTAGCTTCGGGCTGCTGTCTGCATACCGTAGTTACTGTTAGACATGTAGACTTTATTGACATAATAGGTCAATATTTGCTGCTTGGTCGCTTTCCGCTCGAGCTGAGCAGCCAGCCAAGCTTCTTGGATTTTACGTGAAAGGGTCGCGTCCGAAGAAGAAGTTGAGAAATAGGACAACTTAATCAACTGCTGGGTCAGAGTTGATCCCCCTTGACGGCCCCCGCCACGGATGTTACTGATAAGGGCACCTGCAATCCGAATAAAGTCCACTCCGCGGTGATTGAAGAAGCGATGGTCTTCAATGGCGACAATGGCGTTAACCAAATCCGTAGGTATTTCACTTGTTTCAGCATTGACCCGCTTTTCAGCGCCTAGGTCAGCAATCAAATTGTTATTGCTGTCAAAAATCTTACTGGATGTGGTCGCGATCAGGTCTTTTTCAGAAAGCTTGGGAGCCTTGACAGCATAGTAGGTAAATACCAAACAGCCAATCACGAATCCAATCATAAGCAGGGTTATAAGCGCACTTGCAAGATATTTCAAAGCCTGCATAAGAGTTTGTTTATTCATTTATAATA
>CAUSOG010000039.1:0-21320 GCA_963533195.1 uncultured Streptococcus sp.
CAAAATTATTTTACAGCGTCTTTAAGAGTAAAGTGTAATTCATTGAGATAAAATAGCGTTAAAACCCATTAAATAAGCATATAAAGAGATAAAACTATCTATGTTTTTTATCATAAAAATACAAAAGTTTTAAACTTTTGCCCCTTTTTTGCCCCTTTGAGCGATTAGATTTCATTAAACTTTTTCATTTCAGCAAGTACCTGCTCAATTTTGTTAATGTCAACAAAATTGGCAAATGAAGCATTTTGTCGGTTATAACAAATAAATTTTTAAGCAAACAAAAAAGCCCCGGCCAACCGGCCGAGGCAGTGTATTATTTAAAAAGTGTCTTATAAAGGAGCGAACTCCTTTCTGTATGTTACCAGAGCAGCCGATCAGCTTTTTTAAGGCCGTCTAGCTCCATTCTACGCAAGTGGATAGGGTAATTATCCTTTACATCGATGTAAGCGATGTCTGCGCCGTAAATCGTCTTAAAATTGCCTTTGATTTCTCCCTCCGCACCAGCGTTTACCCAACGCATAGTGCCAGCGAATTTATCGGCATACCAGACAGAACCATTTGGAAAACCGTCTTTTTCGTATTGCTTCGTCCTAAATCTAATAAAATAAGGTAGCATGTATTAAATCCTTTCTCTTTATGCAAGCAAACGCAGATTTACTTTTTCTTCTGCGTGTTGCGGTGTGTCGTTGTCAAAAGGCAACTCAAACCAGCCGAGCATTTGCTGCGCTGGCGCTTGCCAGTTGACATAGCTAAATGTGCCGTCGCTAGACAGATTGCGAATAACTTTGCGTGTCCATCCGCCGTTGTAGAGAGCGTCAGCATTGCTGTCAATGTTCTGCTCAATGGTAATAATTCCACCGTCAGCGGTATAACCAACCACAAATCCGATGTGTCCAAATTCGTGATATGGCAGACAGTTAGATACAAATACAGCCCCCACAGGCGGGTTGTTAGATCCGTTAAAGTATGTCACTTTAAGACCTATATTTGCAGCTCGGTCTAGGCAATTAATAGCGTGGACATAGCTGAAATCAAGGTGAAATAGTCCTTCGTATTGAAGTATTCTATCAATCGCAGCAACACATTGCCCGCCAAAAGAATTCGTTGGAACGGTTAGTTTCTGATTGACAACACTTTCTAGCTTGTCAAGTAGTTGTTTCTGAGTCGTCAAAAGACCACCCCCTTTATTAGTCTTCTTTAAGTTCAGACAAGTTCATCAAGATACATGTCAGACCTGCAAGTCCGACTGTAGATGCAACTACTACCCAATTCACTTCTGTGATGAGTGCAGACGAGCCAATGACACCAAGCGCAGCTTGAGCCATGGTCTTGATTACTTTGATAGCGAGTTTTTTAGTGTATGTATTCATGATTTAACTTCCTTTCTTTTCGATCATGATTTTTAGCTCTTTGACATCTTCTGTCAAATTTTTTATTTGCTCTGTCATAGCGACGAGAGCTTGATTTTGCTTGTCGTGGTCGTCCAAGCGCCGAGTGTGGTCTTTCGTCTGCTGCTCCAAAAAGCCTAGACGCAATTCCAATGAGTTGATTTTGGTTGCTTGCTCAATGCCTTTGGCACGCAGAATATTATAAAAACCGTAGACTGTGATGATAAATCCGCCCACGGTTATTATAAGTTGGTACTCTGGTTTCAAATAATAATCACCCCCTTTCTAGCTAGTCGATGATGTTTGGCAGCACGATAGTCCACGCCCCGGATTTCAGCATATCTTCTGCAGACTGGCCTATGTAGTTGTAGCCGGTCATGCCAGTGTACTTGACAATCGTCCGATTACCTTTCTGCCACTTCAGATTGGTATCGTAAGGATAGTTGATTGTGACGAATGTAGGACCTGTGTATCGCTTGCCAGTGACTGGCGCATCAATCTTCTGCGCTAGTGCTGTGTAGCTATTGATGTCAAGACCGCCAGAAATGCCAAGAGCAATATAAGTGACAAGTTCGAGTAGTTCTTTCAGCTCTGTCCGTTGCAGAGCTGCTTCTTGCTCTTTCTTGTCGGCTTCCTGGAATTTCTTCTTGATTTCCTCGTCCTGCTCTTTCTTGGCACGGTCTGGGAAATTCTCTTTATAGACGACCTCCAGGGCTTTCTTTTCCAGTTCCTCTACTGGTAGGTCAATCGCTTCTTTCGGAAGCAATACTGGATAGAAAGCGCCCTCTGCATTCGTCAGAATGACATGAGTACCCTCTACTTCGTTGTTGGATGAAGAATAAATCCAACTCTTGCGATTAAATTGTAATTTAGACATATATCTCCTTTTTGCTTATTAAATAGACCAAGTTACTTGTGTCTTAAATTCTATCCGTTCGGCATTGAGGATAACCATAGCCCCATTTGAGCCAAATTGTATGTTTCGGTTGTGTGCGGCTGGTGATGTAGACCAGCCAGTCACAGTTAACATGCTTTCCTTTGCTGGAATAGGTAGTAGTTCTGCCGGGATGTTCCCTATTCCAAGGTTTCCGCCAGCTCCTACGACATTCAGCCTTAATGTCACGATGTCTCCCTGTCGCTTGTAATGCACACCGTTGACGCCTGTAGAAGTCCATTCTACGCGCTTGAGGTTTGCGTGGTCACTCCTTGCATTTGTTGACCATCCGCTCCATTTACCAGCTAGTAGGACACGCTTAGCCGGCTCTGATGTCGATATGGACGGAAAGAACATCTGGAAGCACTCATTGTTACTATTGAGCACTAACAACCAGCCATATTGACGAGCTGGATTGTTGTTTTCTGTGCCATTCTTGAAATAGACACCAGTCGTCCGTTCCTGGTCGAAGTCTTTTCCGTAGGCATAGATGGCAGTGCCGTTCTTCTGCGTCAATTGGTGCATCTGGATAAGCTTATCATTTGCATAGATGTCGCCTTTGACATCAAGCGCCCCACGCTCCCAGATTTTATTGATTCCAACACCAAACTGGCTATAGGATATAACCACACCCTCAGTCGTGACGATGGCTGCAAATTCGGTGCTTGTATAACGGTCTTCCAGTTTCCCTACGACTTCCCAAGTCTTATTAGCTGGATATTGGCCGGATAGGTTTGCCGGGCTGTTGATAAGCTCTGAAATGCTCGTCCAAGAGCCAGCAGCAGGACCAGTGTCCGATGTGTAGCTACTGTCTGAAAGGGGCTTGACCTTGAATGTCAGCGTCATCTTATTCTTCTGCGATCCATTGACAATTAGCGGAGCGACTTTGGCTGTCCGTGTAATCGTCAGTGTTCCACCGTTCAAGCCAGTTCTTGCGACATCAAATTTAAAAATCGGCGGGAAGTAGTCAAGGATAGTTACTGTACGCTCTATTGCGTTGCTCGTGCGCCCTCGACTATCTGTCACTCTTGCTCTAATGACGACTTGGCCGTCATAGTTCATCAAACCCAGACCGCCGCCGTTGGTTGTCGTGGATTGATTTTTGCCGACAATCTCCGCATAATAGCCTGTAATCGTTGAGCCATAAACACCAGAAGCTTGCCCAAAGTTGACCTTAATGTCAGACAAGATTTTGATAAAATGCTCACCACCAGAAATGATATTGGCTGCTATCGCATTGCCGTCTGTGAGTGTGAAGCCTGTTAAAGTCGGCTTGATATCGTCTGGAACTGTTGCAGTGAAATTAGCTGATTGAGTGCCTATCTTCTCAGATCCGGAATAGGTGTCAACGTAAATTGTCCCTGTTCCGCTCGTGCTGTTTGGCAAGTCGTTGATGAAGTCTTTTGGAATTGTCCAATTGGAACTTGTATCAACATTACTGGCTATCTCGCCAGACTTGCCATACCAGTTATAGCGGATTGTGTGTTTAAAACTAGCGTCTGCTCTGTTGATTGCGATGGGTAACGACTGCACAATCGCAATGGTTGAATTCAATGTCACAGAGCTAGACCTCGGAATGCGTGGCAGATAGATAGGTATGCTTGCAGCACCCCACCCATACTCAGCAAAGCCAAGGTCTAATCTTGCCGCTGCTGAAAACGACTTATTGCCGTCCAAATTATGAGGTATCTGATAATCTTTCGCAAAGAGCAATTTTGATTGCCCGGGAGCAATCGTATAGCCGCTTGATGCTATCTGTATGACTTCTTGTGTGCCATTTACTGTCATTGTCAATGGCTTGTTCCCGTTCCCGTCGTAGATAGTCGCAGAAGCCGAAATCAGATTAACTTGTATATTTACTAACGAGAAATTGCCGGCGACATTCTGCCAGTTTCGTGTTGTCACGATTTCGATATATAAGCCATTTCCGTAAGTTCCGGTAAATGTTGCTCTAGCCATGTTTAAATACCTCCCACATATCGAATTACATTCATGTCTGGATTGAGCTGATACTGTTCCTCACGAAAGCGTCCGATTTGAAGTGTCCGAGTGAATACCCCATTTTCAATCTTTAAGACACCTTGAGAGATATAAGCTACCTCAGAGCCTGCAGAATAGAAACTGATACGGTCACTCTCAACACGGACAGATGACGACCCATCTTTCTTGCCGATGATTAAGCCCTCGTTGCTAGCGCTCATATAGCTGTCTAAGAAGCTCCAACGCTCAGCCATATCGCCCAGATTGTTCTCAATCTTGGTTAATCTCTGACTTGCTGCCACGAGTTTAGCTTCTGCTGCAGCTCGTCCAGCTTCGTCTGCTTTGACATAGTCTTGATAAGATTTAATCCATTCATTGACTGTGTCAATGCTTGCTTTTGCTTCAAGTTCAGCTTTGGCTAGTTGCATAGCTTCAGTTAAAGCGTTTAGTTGCTCTGCTGTGAGCTTGTTGTCAGCCTTGCTATCAATCTTGTCATTGACTTGTTTGAGTTGCTCCTCGTCGAGCGCTCCTTTAGGTCCTGGAGGACCTTGTGCGCCAGGGTCTCCTTTGTCACCTTTCGCACCAGCTTGACCGTCAGCCACATTGCTAAAAGTCACTTCAGCAGTTGCCACTTTCTCGTCATTGAGATAGGCTTCTACAGTGATTTGCAGAGTTCCCTCAAAGTCAGTCGAACGAACAAGCATTTGACTGCCGCTACCGATGATAGAGTCACCTTTCTTGTAAAAGATGATAGGCTCATACACCTTACCATTCTTTTCGAGCTTAGCCATTAATAAACTTTGTCCTGTGCGGTTCTTAAAGGTCGTGCCTTGGTCTGTGGATAGCTTCAGCTCATACGGTATCGCTTGCTCCGCAAGCTTAGCCATACGAGTTAATAGGCTATCTGATACCTTGTTTTGCAAGGCTTGGAAGTTTGCAAAGACCGTCTTATTCTCGCTCGGATTGGTAAAGCTGATTTGTTGCTCACTAACCCTTGCTTCAAGCACCAACATAGGACTAAATCCTGTGTCTTGGATTTTGACAGTGTCGCCGATATCTAAATCAAAATATCCGTCTGCTTCGTATGTGATAGCTGGATAGCAATATTTCCTCAGATTACGCAAGGCTGTGGAGATAAGCACTTCTTCGCTATCTGTATCAACTTCCATGTCCTTGCGGATCCAGTTATCGCTTGTCTCAGTACCAGACAAAACCGACGGATAAAGTTGTTTAGACAACGGTGCATATAGCAAGCTATTTTTAAGATAAAACTCAACCTCGCCCTTGTCGTTCTTCCATTCTTGTGTTTTCTTAGGATCAATAACGACTTCTGTGGTGCTAACAGATATTTCTTTAAGTTCTATCTCTGGTAGTGGGACATCAACCGTGCTGCCTGTTTCTGTCCTACCCTCGACTGTCTTGCCGGCTTTTAGTTCCGGCGGATAACATAGCGTCTCTATCGCTCCTAAATAGGCTTGGGCGTTATATGTGCCTAATGTCACATACTGCCGACCTGCATAGTTCTGCTCAAGTACCGTGACGGTACTGCCATTATTAGCGATGATGATGGAAACGTGCCCATACTGTCCAGTTTCTAGAAAAGCATTGTGAGCTTTGATGTTTGCCAAAGAGCCGGCTTTCAGCTCTTTAGTCCCACGAGGACGGACAACTGACCATCCGAAGTTTCCCCAGGCATAGTCCGTGCCGATATAGGCAGCAGCAATACCAGCGCCGACCTTGCCAGAAAAACCAGTCACACCACCACCAAGACCAGGTCCGCCTAGCTTCATGGAGTACCAAGCCGCCAAGCCGTAACATTGACCGTTGCCGATTGTCCGGCCTTGCAGACCTTTCATTTCGTTAATGACAGCGATTGTCTTATCAGCTTTCACAATTTGTGTGATTGGCTGACTCGGTTGACTGACTTGATTGGCTGGCTGTCTCCAAAGGTCGTCTAGCTTGTCTAGGATGTTCCCATTAGACCGATTGACACCACTTCTGATATCTCGCATGAGAGCGATATAGTGGCCATATCCAGCAGCCGCATAGTCATATAGCGCACCACCGACACGAAAAAGACCACGAGTGTAATCTTCAATGTTCTGCTTGCCTTTGACGCCGTAAAACTTGCGACCACCGCTAGTCTGTTCAGCTAGCAGATAAGCATAGTCTTTCATAAAGTCATCTACGCTTGCATAGTGGAAGTATGTTCCGCCCTCATTAGCAGGCCTAGCGCTTCCTGTTGTGACCTTGACGCCACTTGGACGAGTCTGAGCTGATCCAGACATACCAGACCAGTTGTTGTCAACCCTAGCCACGTTAGAAGCGCCCCAGAAGCTTTCAAGATAGAGTTGGCAAATCATCCCTGACGGCAGTATGTTGTACTGCACGCAAAGATTTAAGATAGTTTGGACTATAGCTGCGCTCATAGGATGCCCTGCATAGTTCAAACCACCACCAGTGTATTTCTTGCCACTATTCGCCGCTTGTGTAGCCGACGGGTTAGCAACCTTGGTTGAGGTCTCCTTGGTTTCTTCTTTGCGTCCAACTGGCTTGATAGCATTGTATAGCTGCGTCTTGTCAACGCTTCTCTTGATACTGCGCACATTCTTGCCATATTTTAAGACAATATCGTTTCGCTTGCGTCCGACGCCTTGGTTTTCTGCGCTATGCGCTTTATAGACATTCAAGACAAAGCGGTCTAGTTGGCTGTTTGACTTCAAGTGAGTTTCAAACTCGATTTCAGCTTCAAAGTTACGAGCCAGGGAGATTAAGCGAGCAAGAGAGGTTTCTTGCCCCTCCCATTGCAATGTCCTGCGTTGGTCTGCTATCTCATTGATACCGATTTCCAACTTTGCGAGACCAAGAGTGCCCCACTCTTTGAGATACTCTGTAAACGTCATTGCTTTTGTCGCTTTGTAAGCTCCGTAATACTCCAGCAAAAGCTCAAGACTTAGGTTTTCGCAGTAACATTTGATAATTTGCTCGTTTTCCTCGGTCTTCATCACATTAAAGAGATAAGACCGTCCTTTGTACTTAAAGCTGACAAAAGCACGCTCGTTCAATCTCTTATACGCTTGTTCAGCGTATGTGTCAGACTTGATTTTTTTCTTAAAAACTGAAAACTCAAAGACAGAGGTTGCACTTTCAAGAGAGCGTGTCCACTTGTCATTGAAGAAATTCAAGGTGGTCTGCTTGTCGTTGTCAATATAAGCAACCTTTTTCAAGGCGCTATCATGGATTATTAAAAGCATTAGATCCACCTTTCCTCAAACTCAATAGTTACTGTCGGCTTCTTCTTTGCCCAGCTAGATTGCACAACTTCGATTTCGGATTTCCCAGGCGAAATGACTGGCCATAAAGAGCCGTCCACTACTTGGTCTAAGTCGTAAATGTTGTTCAAAACTAGATTGTCAGTCTCGCTGTTAATAACGACTGTACTACCAGCCGCATACCTGTTAGGGGCATCTTCCCAGTGATTGTTATTTGTCTTAGCGTAGTAAAGCTCATCAAAATACATGTGTGTTACTAGCGGTCTATCGGTTACGCTTGATAAGGTTACATGTATTTTGGCCGACTTGCGGTCTTTAATAGCCGGAATGTTGTAAGAGAACTTATTCCCAAACCAATAGAAAGTGACCTTGTCATTTTCTCTGGTAATGTCCGACCAACCCCTATCTTGGTTAAACGGATTGTGTTCGTTCAAGTGTGTAGCATTGAATGTCCAACTCTTTAAAACGTTGTAACCTCCGTGCTCGTCAGCGCCCAGAAAGTTGTACTCTGTTGCTAGGCCGAGACTACGCTTGTAAGTTTCTACGCCATAAAGGAATTTGTCGTTTTCGTCTGTGACAGTAACCTTGATGAAACCGTACTGACTGCTATGTCCAACCCAAAAGATTTGACGCCACCATAGATACTCCGTCAACGCCCCTGTATTCCCGCTGCTATCTGGTGGCACAGGCCAAGTGATGGAAGCGCTCCTAGCTGGCGCAACTCCATTCGTTTGAAGTTTAATGTGATGTCTATTCCACAGAGCTTCTAGCTCTAATGTTCCGTTGCCCGCTTCTGGCACGTTGGTTATACCAACATTTTTTTGACCGGAAAGAAAAGCTTGTCTAATCTTGTCTTCTCTATAGTCGTAAAGTAACTCAGATTTAGATACGATTTTGCCGTCGATTTCCTCGATGTTTCCAACCTCAAAAGCAAATCGGTCGCTTACAAGGCCATAATAGCCGTTCTCGTCGTTAGCCTTAAACGTGATAATCGGATAAGCGTCTGCCGTTCCCTTGTTATCAATCGCAAAGACCATCTTGCCTTGGCGCTCCTCGTAGTCCACTACACGCTTGTAAGTTGTAGAATGTGCCACGCCGTCTGGGATCAAAAAATCAATTTCTGATTTTTGTAGCCAGCGAGCAATATTATCTGGAGTAATATCATCGTAAACAAAGCCCATGTAGTATTTACCTGGTTTGAAATTAAAAGTGATCTGCTTTGCTTCAGATACATTCAGTACACCAGCAAGCTCGTCTTTCAGCTCTTCCATTTCTTCTGGTGTCCTGGTTTGCATCTTGATCTTAACTTTAATTCTCTTGGGTCCGATTTTGACATTTTGGACATTTACACCCAAAAAAGGAGCGTCGCTTGTTGCGATACTCCTTGTGTTTCCTATCGGGATAATAACATCCAAGACCTTAAAATACTTGGACATATCAACTCCGTTGAAAGTCATGATTTTTGTCAAATTTCCACCCCTCTCATCCTGTTGCGAATAAAGTTCTGATTATCCTGCCAGTTTTTGAATTTTTCTCCTGTCTTAGCTACTAGTGTACCATCATCCAGGACAGTATAGACGGGTCTCTTCACGGCTTCCTCTGCCACTTCTAACGCCTTGCGAAGAAATTCGTCCGCTTTATCCTTGGCGCTCTTATTTTGGCCGCCTTGCAATCTATCGCTGGCTGATTTAAGCTGCACTTGACTTGTGATAGATCCTGCAGATTGGCTGATCATTTTCTCTGGATGGAAACTGTAGCGCATCATTTCCCGCTGGACTTTGTCAAGGCTGTCTACCACATCTGAGGTGTTCTGCTCAATACCTACAGCTATACCTTGAGCGATATACCGACCAACTTGGTCTCTAAAGAGCCTAGATGGCGAATTGATGTCTGCTCTAGCTTTTGCCGCTCTCTCTGCCTGGTCCACAAGCGCATTAGCTGCTGATGTTACCGCCGGCAAAGCAGCAATCATGCCACGAGCTAAGCCGTTTCCGATTTGAGTACCGATATTAACCATGTTCCTGGCGCCGATATTTCCGACACGTTGGACAGACAATATAAGAGTATTCATGGCGCTTGTCGCTTGACCTACACCAGACCGGATACCATTAACAATACCTCTTGAAACACCTTGACCGGCTTGTTGACCCGCTTGCGTCATTTGGATAGCACTAGAGCGGATAACCGTTACTATTGCTAACATGCCAGATTGTACGCTTGTTACAGCTTTTGTCATTGCACTTGTGATAGCAGAAGTCAATCCAGCCATCGCTACTTGTGCGCTAGCGTCTATTGTAGAAAAAGCAGCAGAAACGCTCGGAATGATCCCGGTCAAACCAACAAGCGAAGTTGCAAAAGCACTCACGTTTTCTTTAGCATAAGATAGCGTCGTAGTGATATTCGCAACACTCTGCTGTATCAAAGATAGACCAGAACTTGATGCAGAAACACCGACCAAAGAAGCAGCGAAAGCAGCTGTACCCTCTTTGGCGTATGACAACGTAGTCGTAACATTAGCAACGTTTTGCTGTATAATAGAGAACTTAGCTCCTAATCCGGAAAGACTCGCTAAGGAAGCTATCGCAGCAGTCGCAAAGTTTCTAAAGGAATTAGCAGCTAGCATCAAACTAGGTCCGATATTAGAAAGGCTACTCAGCAAAGCAGGTAGAGCAGTTGCCACAACTGTTAAGGCTGTAGATGCCCCTGTTCCGCTAGACTGTATCATCAGCATTCCTTGGCCTAGTAATTTCATTCCACTGCCTGCGCTAGCCATTCCACCACTAACAGCTGTAATAGCACCAATTCCGGTTGCTACCGCCGCTAGACTGGCAGCCATATCTCCAAGATTTGTCTTGGTGATCATGACTACGCCCTCGGCCATGAGTTTGAAGCCTTTACCAGCATTTAAAGCAGCGTTTCCGATTGCGTCAAATATACCTGAAATACCGTCTAAGATATTCCGTACTGCTCCGCCAAAGCTTTCGATTACGCCTTTAGCCCCATCAAGCACATTCTTGATACTTTCGCCCAAACTCTTAAAGAGGTTAGCTATGCTATCAATGATTGGGCTTATCTGACTAACAAGCGTCGTGAAGGCTTCGACGATCGACTGCAAGACTGGCGCTAACGCTTGGACCATTTCCGAAACAGCAGGCATAAACGGCGCGAGTGCTTGCACAATCTGGACGATAGCGTCTGCTACGATTTGAGCTATATTAGTAAACACATTCCCTACAATCTCAACGATAGGAGTCAACGCCGTTACGATAGCCGCCGCGCCATCAGTTAATGCTGTAATAACAGGTGGAAGCACAGAGATGATTGATGTAAATGCTTCGCCTAAAGCAGTCACAAATGGCGACGCTGCCGCTATTGCTTGCCCTACTGCTACGACCAACGGAGATAGCCCGGCAAGTGCCGATGTAACTGTCGGAAGAACTCCTGCCACCGTTACGATTGCTTGTGCGAATGCGCCAATGATAGCAGTAGCAAAGGCAGAGAATGCTTGCCCTACTGCTCCAATGATTTCGCTTATTCCTTTACTTTGAGTAGCCAAAAGAGCAAATCCAGCAGCGATAATAGCTACTCCTGCTCCGATGCCGACTGCAGCAATGGCAACCGCTCCACCAAAGGCTAGGATATTCCCGACACCTGCCGTTTTGAGTGCTGCACCAAAGGCCTTGATTACTGGAGCAACGCCAGAAAGTGCCGTTTTGATACCTTGGCCGATACCTGTCGCCGCTGCCTTGATAGCAGTCCCGCTTGACTTAATGACATTTGAAATACCATTGAAAAGTTGTGTTATCGTACTTTTTGCTCTGCCTGCGCTTTGGCCTACTCCATCCACTGCTTCGTCTGCATTCTTTTTGAACATGTTAAACGGATTGAACGATTTTAGGAAGTTGAATGCCTTAAAAGCAAGCACTCCGCCTCCTATTCCAGTGATTAAACCACTCCAAACATCTTTACTGATAGATTGGGAAAGTTTAGAAATCCAGCTTATAATCGTTGAAATCGCATTGACTAAATGCCCGGCGGCTGCGCCTACTACATCCCAAGGGATAACATCGCTTAACTTCATAGCGAGGTCAAGCGCTGCCTCAGTTAAGTCTTTAAAAGCTTTATAAGCGTTGTTGATAGCGCCTGTTTCAGCGAATGCTTCTAAGGCAAATTGGATAGCCCTTGCTAGGTCTTGGATAACAAAATTGACTAATTTAACAATGTTTCCAACACCGCTAATCACATTATTAAAGCCATTCGCTTTATTCGTCAACGTAGCAAACACCGTCTCAACAGTTACCACGACATCACGAAACGTGTCTTTGATGGAATTGAAGATAGATGGATCCACTCCGAAACTTGAAAAGAGAGTTTTGAAGCTATTTTCTATCTGCGGCCCTGCTTCGGCTATCGCACCACTAATCGCTTGCGGAAGCTGCTTCATGATATTCCCTACCATAGGAATAAAATTCCCAAGCAAGAAAGTGGACGTTGTAGAAACTAAGTTTTTGAGCGATGGACCTATATCCATACCCAGAGCTAACTTCCCGGCCAAGCTTTGCCAAGCAGCTTTCATTGATGCAAAAGAACCGCTCAGGGTTGAGCTAGCTTCCTTAGCTGTCGTCCCTGTGATTTCCAGTTTCTTCTGCATAACTGAAATAGCGTTCACGATATTCCCAAATGACATGTTGCCATCTTCTACAGAGACATTCAACTCGTCTTGGATGTCTTTCATCGCTGCCGCATCTTTAATCAATCGCTGCATTTCCGTCTTGGTTCCGCCATAGCCTAGCTTCAAATTGTCCAGCATCGTGTAGTTATCCTTGGCGAACCCTTGATAAGCATCCTGGATGCGCCCGATATCTGTACCCATCTTGTTTGCATTGTCGGACATGTCGATCATGGCTCTGTTAGCCACATCAGCAGCTTTCTCTGTGTCTCCGCCTAAAGATTGCAACAAACTAGCAGAAAAGCTTGTCACATTTTCCATATAGGCATTAGCGGATAACCCAGCAGTCCTGAAAGCCTCGTCAGCATATGCTTTGACTTTATCTGCTGAACCCTTAAAAAGCGTTTCGACTCCTCCCAGCGATTGCTGGAGTGCAGCACCTTCTGAAATGACTGTTGAAAAAGCACCCTTTATAGAACCAGTCAAAGCTTCGATACCACTCATCAGAGCCCCGCTTATTAAATTCGCTCCTAAGACAGACTTGAAAACTGATCCGACCTTTGTTCCGGTATCGCTCAATCCGCCTAGTAAGCCCCTTAGCTTACTGATGCCGCTCTGTGCTCTGTCGCCGTTCATGTCAACTTGAATAACGACTCTTCCGTCCGCCATTTAGTTCCTCCTTTCGTTAGTAATCAATTTCTTCTGGCAATGCGTATTCTGTTTGTAGTTTTCGCATGCTGCTGATGTATTCCTGAGTGTCGTCTTTTTGAGGCTCCCACGAGCGTATTTTCAGGACTTCTGCGAACTTCGTATTGCTTGGGAGTCCGTTTAAAAGAGCATTAAACTTCTGCCAATGAAGTTTACCCTGAGCCTCAATTAAATCTATATTGTACGCCTGCAGAAATGAGGAATAGATGTAAACACCGTCATATTTCAAGGAGAAAAGCGGTTCTTTTTCATCTTCTTCCTCGTCATCATCTATTGGTGTACGTTCAATAAGATTGCCTGCCAAGTCATACTCTTTAACCTCGCCTCTGGAACTTTTGATGACGACGTGTTCCTCGGAAATCCGTTTATAGATCTCTAAGGCCGTTTCGATATCCAAGTGTTCCAAAAGATTATCAGCCGCCTGCTTATCTCTATCAGTGCTGGTCTTCAGCAATATTTTTAAGGCAAAGATAGGCTTGGCTATAACAGGGATGTAGTCATCGTGTATCATGTCGAAGAGCCTCAAAACATTGTCAAAAGACAGGTCAAGCGGATAGCTCGTATCATCAAGGACTAGCTCATCTCTAAATCTCCTTGATAAATCAAACATGGCTACTTACCAAGATAGCGATCAAGCAAATCTTGACTTTCTTTCGAAATTTGTTCCTGTTCAACCCCCTGCATAATCTCAATAAAATAATTAATACAGTCGACAGTGGACTGTCCAGAGAGATTATAAACCTTATCAAAAGAACCATCGCCAAAGATGCCGTTGTAGGCAAGCTTAAGAATTTCTCTTGCTTTGGTTACATCTCCTTTTCCATCCTCGTCCACAATTTTCTGAGCCTCTAACTGCAGATCTTGAGCGAATGACTGCATCTTCTCGATGTTTTCGTCACTCTTTGAAAATTCAAACTGAAACTCTCCAAAGTCAATCGGGATTACCTTGTTCCGTAAATTGATTACTACCATTTGATTTTTTCTCCTTTACACAAAATAAGAGGGCGCATATTGTACGCCCTCACTCAAATTTAACCAGGGACTACAGCAGATTTTTTCGGTTTCTGATCCCACATGATTTTGGCTTTAAAGCCTTCATGTTCAGTCGCTTCGCCATCTCCAATTTCAATTTCAGAGACAGTGGCTACTCCTACCCGCTGGTTTTTGCCGTCAGCATCCACTTCCTTGTACCATACTTTACGGCCGTCTCCCACTTCGTCCTGCATATCCGCAATCATATTCTGAGCTTCGTCAGTGTCATTACGCTTACCTTCGAAAGAGCGTCCGCGCTTGACTGATGTGATTGTTTCTACAGGCGTTCCATCACCTGCGAAGTCTGCAGAGTCATCTGTCTGTTCATCAACTTCCGGAGATGACGAGGTGATGTCCTTTGCAAGCCATTTGTATTTTTCTTTAGCTGGCTCCGTATCTTGTGTTGCCGGGTCAAACGGAGCGATGTAGTGTTTCCGTAGGGCGTTTTTGCGTTTTGCCATGTTTTTGTTATTTCCTTTCTATTTCGAGGCTGGCTGTGATATCCAGCTGATAAATGTAGAAGCCTTGTTCGTCTAAGTCATTCAAAAATGGCTTAGCTACTTCAAGACCTAAAAATTCGTATGATTGATTCAGACTAGGTAAGTCTAAATCAAGCTGCGATAGAGAAGTATTAATAAGCCACAGTGTGGCGTTGGTTAATGACTGATCCTGCGACTTGATAGCAATTTCAAAAGGCAGGCTCACTGTCTGCGTGCCTGCCATATCTTCTGCCTCTACCTTGCCACCTGGCAGCGGATAGATAACCAAGTCCTCATGTTCTCCCAAGTAGTCAAGTCTAGCTGGTATAGCCAGATTCAGTTTCTTGATATGATTTAGCAGAACCGTCGAAAAGTCGTTGTTATTGATCATGTTCGTACTCCCATGGCTCTAAGGCCGACCTTGGACCAGTCTTTCGCATGGATAGCTGATGCCTTCTTGTCCCACCTTGGGCCAGTTCCTGGAGTTGAATACCTCCTAAATTTAAAGCTTCTGTTCTTGTTGTAAGAACTGCCATAGTATTGAGCTCTAGCATATGGCTTTGAGTACGTGATTCGGTCTCTTTGGACGCTTCCGCTCCCTCTCAAGTCTCCTCCTTTACGAGGAACAAATTGCTCCATATCCAAGAGCATCTGGTTAGCTATAGCTAGCTTTCCTTTGGCCAGAGCCTGAGGAGAAACCTTTCTCTCAATCCCATTGAGATTAAAAGACACCTTGACACCTCCAGACATCAAATCACCTCGATTTCATAAGCTAGAATCTTTCTTGTTAGCGGATGATACTGCGGGATGATACTGCGAACAAGATAGATGGTGCCGTCATCGTCAACGACACCGCCTAAGTAAGACTTGTCCAATTCAACCGGACAGAATTGAGGGTAAACAATCACCGTTGATGGTTTCGTCTCGCTTCTGTTGCTTCCGGCTCCTGTGTGAGATAAGACTCGGTCGAACTTGCAAGGGGACAGTAACAAGGGCTCTGAATAGGTTTCTTTGCCCCAGTCATCCTTTCCTGTCGGTTTCTGTATTTTAACAGAGTCAGAAAGCATTCTCTTATCTATCATATTCTACCCTCACAAATCCAAATCCGGCCGATTTCAACCAGTTTTCTGCGTCCCGAGATAGATTATAACGGGCAGCCAGAGAAAGCCCCTGAGAAGAGCTCTGAGAGCCGTTTTGATAGCTTACAGATGTTCGGCCAACAGACATACTGGCCACAGCCTGCTTGTCCTCGGCCGTCATGATGCCTGTGCTATCCAGATAAGCAACCTGAAAGGCCACAGCTCTCTTTACAGCTCGCCGCCTTGGCTCAAAATCACGCTCAAAGTCATTGTAATAGTAAAAATCTCGAGTGTAGAGGTCTACAGCCATTTCAGCACGTTTAAGCAGGTTTTCGAAGTCTGTCACCTCGCCAAAACCGAAGTCTTGATACTCTTGTTTGGTCAAATAGGCCATTTAACACCTCCTTAAGAGGCCGGTTCAGCCTCTTTGATTCCTTCTTCACGATATTTCAGCCATTCTTCGCCATAAACAGCTGCAATTTGCTTGTTGATTTCTTCCGCTTCGTATGTCTGCAGGTCATAGACCTTTCCTTCGTCAAATTGACGGTCAGACTTTTCCATGTAGAAGTTCTTAGTTGCTATATAACTAGCCATTTAGTCAAACCTCCTTCTTGTAACCTTGTTTTTCAAAAGCCGAAACCACAAAAGGATCAGACAGAGTAAAAGATACCCCGTCTTTAGTTAAAGTGACGTCGACTCTTTCGGAAATAGTATTGTCATCTTTAGGTTCTTCCAATACAGTTTTTTCAATTTCGGTATTAGCCATTACTTGTCTCCTTTAAGCAGTTTTGTGAACATAGATAGCTTTCTTCTTGTTGTCAAGAACGAAAGCGTCGTAACGGATACGTCCTTCAACGAGCTTTCCGTTAATTCCTGGTGGGTTGTCGTGGATCTTGTAGTCTTCCAACTTAACAGGAGATGTAGTAGCCACAGGGTGAGCGATAACAAACTCTACATTTTGAGGCAAACGTGA
The DNA here is from genome assembly GCA_963533195.1 of uncultured Streptococcus sp. GTDB lineage: Bacteria > Bacillota > Bacilli > Lactobacillales > Streptococcaceae > Streptococcus. The sequence continues at coordinate 16,515 of CAUSOG010000039.1, forward strand.
TGTAGGCGTCAAGACTACTGGCAAACCGTCAATCATACCAACTTGGCCCTTGATTGTGATTTCTTGGCCAAGGTCAGAAATTTTCACAAAAGTTGGGTCGAGTTTGATTAGCTTGTAGAATTTAGGAGAGACATGAAGAACGCGTCCAGCTGTTGGGATGAAAGCATCTGTCAATTTCACTTGTCCATCAAGAACGAGTTCGTAGGCATTAGCCTTGGTCACCGCTCCGGTTGCGACATGCTCAGCGTCAGCTCCAGCCACGATGGTCGCAAATCTGTAAGTGTCGATTTCAGGGATGACAACTTCTGATAATTGGCGAGCTAGAGCCTTTCCGGCTTCCATTGCGCCATTTGTATCCTGCTCTGATTTCTTGTCAATAGTGAAAGTGAATGAACGGTCTTTTGTCAACACCATTGTTTGTACTGTGTTGCCAAGTTCTTCAGCTTCTCCGTAACGATTTTGACCAGTCGTCTTGTAATCGTTCATCTTAGATGTTGGTACTGAGTATACTTTTACCGTATCAACCCCTGTGAATTCAAAATCTTGGTTGATGATACCTGTAGATAGGGCTTCTTTAGCAAAGCGCTCATCAACTTTGCTGTCAAATTTAGCTGCATAATTTACTGCCATTTAGTTTTTCCTCTTTTCTTTATTTTGGTTTTATACGCTATCGAAGCCAGCGAATAAGGCTTTATCTTCCGCCGATAATTCTGCGCCAGGATCTGCAGGTGGATTTCCACCAGCTGAAAAGCGCGGTTGCGGCTTTGCTTGCTCTTGCCCTTGTTGGAACAAGTAAGGGCTAGACTCTTTAAGACCGTTGATAGTTTCTTCTAGGACTGGTTTCCCGTCCTCGCCTAGTTCGATCTTGTCTAGGTCAATAAACTTCATGAGGTCCTCAGAGTTGTAAGCTCCTACATCTTTCAAAGCAAGGGCTACAGCATTGGTCTTTTGCAACTGTGCAAGATTAGCCTCGCTATCCGTCTTGTAGGTTTCAAATTGAGCCTGTAGGTCTGCTAGCTGCTTCTTAGCTTCCTCACTCGCTCCCTCTTTGTCCTGTAAGTCCTTGATAGCTTGGTCTCGTTGCTCAAGTTGCTGTTTGTAACTGTCAATCTCTGCTTGCAATCCGGACTTCGCTGACTCAATCCCTGACCCGTACGCTGCCATGATTTTATCAAGCTGCTCTTTGTCTTCGATACCGGCTTCGACTAACATTTCTCGTTTTAAACTCATGTCTAAAACTCCTCCTTTTTTACGTCACATGGACGAATTCAGGCAGTTTTACGCCATGCTCCAGGGCAAGAAAAAAGACCGGCAAAGCCAGTCTTTATTTTTAAACGTTAGAAAAGCGCCTAGATTTAACTATGCGCCAGTTATTACTTGGATTGATGAGATATCTCTCTCATATAGAGAAACTTCAGTGGGGCTATCAGGATTTGATCCGTCAATGAGGATAGTGATTTCATCTTGCTCGTCGTTGTCCATTTCATCGACAAAATCCGTAACAAGTCCGCTAATGATATTGCCGTTAATATCAACTACGCGAACTTTTGAGCGTAGATAATTCCATAACTTCTTACTCATTTTCGTTTCCCTTTCCCTTTGATAGTTGGTACAATGTGCGCACCGGTTTTACTGTAATGAATGCGGAAATCAGTAACATCTTCGATAACTTGCCCAGTTTTAGGGTCTATATAAGTTCCGATAGGTTTGTTTTGTGAGATGATTTCCTGCATTTTATCTGTTTTTGGATTGTACTTAAATTGTCCAGTCCCAGCATAGCGATCCACTAATTTCTGGCATTCTTCTTTTGTGATTGTCAGATAACTTGGCATGTTCTTTCCTTTGGCCAGGTTAGAATTTAGATAATCTTCATACCCTCTAGTCCCTTTGACATGCCGTTCGAAATGCTCGTTGTTAATTTCTGTCTTAATTATACCACTTTCAACAGCAAAATTGAACTTTTTCTGCATTTCTTTTTGCTCTGATCTGCGCTTTTCAAGATTGGCCAGATTTTCCCTAAGCTTAACCTCTTTCTTGGCTTGCGTGTAGGGGTCGCTGTAGTATTTCTCCCGACTGTAGTCCCGATGTAAGAATGGTTTATCTTTCAGGTATTGCCTCATGGCTCCCTGTTGGATTTGCACTTTGTTTCTGTAGCGGTTTATAAGCTCCTGGTCACCCAGCTTTTCGGCGACGTGCAACTTTTCCTTGTTATTCCTAATAGACCGTTCTAGGGCTCTCTGCTTTGCTTCTGCGTTGGCGTTTTCTATCGCCTGCTCCGGCGTGATATCCTTTACATCTGGCCCAAGTTCAGGCTTGTAGTTAGCTCCAACTACAAAAGGCGTCATGACATGGCTACAGTTGACGCCTCGGCATCCTCCTGGACTTCCGTAACCGTAGTCATCCAGAGCCAAAATTTTCTCACCGTGCTCCGTCCGAGCTTTTCCAGTGGTAACTATCCTGTGCTGTAGAGGAGCACACATTTCTCGGGCCGCTGGCTTTTGTGAATAGTAAAAAGTATCTATCCCGAGTTCCTCAGCCGGTGCTGTTCTAGCCTCGTTGTATGTCCTCCAGGCGGTGGATTTAATCAGGTTCCTGGCATAAGTATCTGCTTTCCAGCGTTTCCCTGAACCATCTGTAAAGCCATAAAACCCCTTGTCAGCCCATTTCATGACAGTGTCTGATATGGCCTTGTCAGCGGTCTTTAAACCTGTTATAACGGCTGCTGCGGACTCCTCGACTATGGATTGATAGACGCTACGGACACTGGCCGGTAGGGTTGAGTTTGTCAGGTTGCTGATGTCGCTCATGGTCTGGCCGACATACGAAGCAAGACGGTCTTGAAGTTCACTGTTTACAACACTCCCAGACTTTCCCAGCGCATCTAAGAGCTGCTGCTTGGTGTCTTGGTAGACCCTGTATCCCTCACCCTCTATAACGTGCCTAAGTTGCTTCTCAGCAATGCCCGACCGTTCAGCAATCAGCTTGACATTGTCATCGTTGAGTAAACCCATTTCTGACATTTTCTCAAGCTGCCAGATATAGGGGTTATCCTCAAGACTGACCGTCCCCCTCTCTTTTAATCGATCAATGACCTGGTCAAAGAGGTCTAAGGTTAGCTGGTGGTAGATGTCCGCTGCTTGGCTAGCCTCTAGCAAGAGCTGTTCATCATTCAGTTTGATTGGTTTCTTCTTGCTTTTGGCCATGCTGCTTATTCTCCGTAAATATCAATATCTTCTTGAGTTCTGGCTTGATTAGCAGCCACCTGAGCTTCGTTTTGGATAGCTACAATCATCTTCTTGGCTTCCTCTTCAGAAACTCCCAGCGCTTTTTGGATGGCATACTCACGACTCACAAGACCGCTTGCCAGCGCCTTGGTGTAGTATTCCAGCTCGTTGTTTTTGTCCGTAAAGACGCCATCGTCAAGATTGACTGTAATATCGGCCATCTCCGGGACTTCTCCATGATAGAGGTCATAAAGCTTGCCTATTTCACATATTGAGATGATTAACTCTTTTATTGATTGCTCTACCAAGCTCACAATACTGTTGCGCATTTGATAAGTATCCGAGTTCTCTGAGACTACTTCTGTAGCCGTCTTCAAGCTTTGGCCGTCAAAGGTAAACATCCCTGCAGATACTCCTAGAAGCATCTCAAAGAGACTCAGACCTTCGTTGATTGTCTTGATATAGTCTTCAGCTCTGATAGGAGTTGTCAAATCTGTGAGCTGACCTCCGTCCATATCGCTTGTCGAAAGTCTCAGATAGACATTCTGTTCGCTGTCAAATCTTTGGACAGTACGAACGTCACCATCTGTTGAAACCATCCTTGTCTCAGTTAGATTTTCAGGCACTGCGACCCTGCGTTGCCCCATCTTGACTTCCCACTTAAATTCATCATATGTTGTATTGATAAAGTCAATGGTGCTCTTGGCATTGTCGAAGATAGATAAACCAAGGGGAGAATTGATGTCCTTGTTATTCATCCCTGGGGGTTTGAGGTAGGTGAAGAGAGGACGGGATAGTCCGTCAAGCTCTACCGTCTCCTCAAGGTCCTCGTAAAGTTCGGCCAAAGGAACACGATCCCCAACCTTGTCAACATCCTTGGACTTGTAAAGTTCATTCGTGACAATATACTTCCCATCCTTTGCCCATTCATGGAACTCAATCAATGTGTAATACACATTTCTCTTGTCTTCAGACTTTACCGTTTTGGTCACGATAGCGGCGCTTGATACATCCTGAGTATTGGATTGTAGCGGCAAGAATACCGGCGCTTGCACGAATGACACCCGCACCCTGTCGTTATCCACATAAGGCCGCATAGCAAGGCCTCCAAGAGCTAAACAACTCTCAAGATACCGCTCAAAGTTCTTGTTGAAGCGGTCGTTCGTCAGTGTCTTCTGGACAAAGTCATTAGCGATATCATTGTCTAGTTTAATTTCTGCTTGCTCGTTAAATACCAGGCTCGCAATCTTCTTGGCTGCTGTGCGTGCAATCGGTAAATGATTTAGTTTCCTGTATTTCCTGATTCCATCTGTGTTGAGATATTCAACTTTAGGCCACTTGCTCTGAAAATACCTCAGGTTATCGTTGATGCGTCGATATTCTGCGCTAGTGACAGCGATTTTGGGGTGGTCTGTAATGCTTGTCAGACTGTCTGTCGTCATTGCGTACTGTCCTCTCTTAAATAGATTTCTAATAGTCTGTATGATGCCCATTTACTGGCTCCTTGTTGCTAAAAATTGGCGTAACGCTTATAGAATACGTTCACACTATATCTAAATTCGTCCATTGCGTGGTTATCTTT
>CAUSOG010000040.1:0-20881 GCA_963533195.1 uncultured Streptococcus sp.
ACACGATAGCGAACATAGAAGCCTTCATTGGCACCGATATGCCCCATGTTAATGGTAAAGGAACGCTTGTCAGCAGCAAGATTAATCGTATAATTTGCTGTCACATCCTCGCGTTGCTGACTTAGTCGATAAGAGTTATCAGCTGGGTCAACAACCCATGAACCTTTAAGAATTTGGAAGCTGTTAAGATCAATTTCTCCGGTATTAAAGCCCAGAGTATCTGAAATAACAACATTATCCAGTTCTTGATTTTGTTGGTTGATATTCAGGCTGTAAGTAATACTCTTGATATTATCCGCATTATTCCAGCCGTATTTTATGAAAGTATAAGGAGTTGCTTGGCCAGGAAGACCTTTGTAATCAATTTTCCCATACTCAATGATCTTCTTGCCAACGATAAGTTTCAGAGGGATTGAGCCTTTATCTCGAACCACATTATGGTCAACACGAGCTAAAAGATGAACTTTCCCTTCAATATGAGAGCGTGTCAGGACATAGTCTGTATAAGTCAGTGTAAGCTGCTTAGAGCTTGCATCAACCACAGCTGTCGCTACGAGATTGCCGTCATCATCTTTGACTTCAAAATCAGCTCCCTCCAAGGCAAACTCAACAGGAAGTCCTATAGTAGTAGTATCTCCTGGCTGAACCTTGCCATAATTGAAGGCAAAGTTTGCGTCAATTTGAAATTTTTCCCAAGGGGAAAGACCGTCAGTCAGTTCTTCACCTTTCTGATTGTAGACATTGATTGATGTGATAACATCATCTACCGTGTTAGCTCTGGCAGATTGACTGCTAGAAAACAGGCTAAAGAGGAGCACAAAGGCTACTGAGAAAAAGCGCGCAATAGTATGAGATATTTTTTTCATAAATAATCCCTCCATTTTTCCTTTTTTCCTTTTTACTGAACATGTAAAAAACATTAAGATTTCTTTACATTTCCAATTTACTACATATATTAGACTAGCATACGATTGACCATAAGTCAACTAATTACCTTAACTGGTTCCGGTTTGGTACACAGGGTGTAAACCAGTTTTTTTCTCCAAAAACCTTGTCATATAGGAGTTGGAAACAGTTTCATTCGTCACCTTTTTGTATTCTTTGAAACAAAATTGTAATATTCGACAACCTAATAAATGAACAAACATTGATAATATGACTACAAAAATAATCATATATATAAATATATTTTGACAATAAACATAAGTATGAAAGCTTCGTACCAGACTTGTTATAATCAAAAAAACTGAACAAATCTGCTCAGTTTTTTGTTTTGTAAATATAAGCTAAAGATTATATCTAATTTATACGAATATATAATCCTACTATTTTTCTACATCATACCACCCATCATGCCTGGATCCATAGCTGGAGCTGGGCTTGCTGGTTCTGGTTGATTAGCCACTACTGCTTCGGTTGTCAAGATAAGGCTGGCAACAGAAGCGGCATTTTGCAAGGCTGAACGAGTCACCTTAACTGGGTCAATGATTCCAGCCTCAATCATGTTAACCCATTCACCAGTTGCTGCATTAAAGCCTGTACCAGCTTCAGAGTTTTTCAGACGATCAATGACAATTGAGCCTTCAAAGCCAGCATTCAGAGCGATTTGACGAACAGGCTCTTCCAAGGCGCGAAGAACGATGTTACGTCCAGTCGCTTCATCCCCTGCCAACTCAAGACCTGCGACAGCGTCCAGTACGTTGATATAGGCCGTACCACCACCGGAAACGATTCCTTCTTCTACCGCTGCACGAGTTGCATTAAGGGCATCTTCGATGCGGAGTTTCATTTCTTTGAGTTCTGTTTCGGTTGCAGCTCCAACCTTAATCACAGCTACACCACCAGACAATTTAGCCAAACGTTCTTGCAGTTTTTCCTTGTCAAATTCTGAAGTTGCACTTTCAATTTGAGATTTGATAACAGCCACACGGTTGGCAATAGCTTCAGGATTTCCTGAGCCTTCCACAATCACAGTGCTGTCCTTATCAACAGTGACTTTAGAAGCTTGTCCAAGCGCTTCAATCGTAGCGTCTTTGAGCTCTAGGCCAAGGTCATCTGTAATCACTGTACCGCCCGTCAAGATAGCAATGTCTTCCAACATAGCTTTACGACGATCGCCAAAGCCTGGTGCCTTGACAGCTACGACATTAAAGGTTCCGCGAATCTTGTTAAGAACCAGCGTTGGCAGAGCTTCTCCGTCTACATCATCTGCAACAATCAAAAGCGGACGGTTGGTTTTCAAGATATTTTCCAATAATGGCAGAATCTCTTGAATGTTAGAAATTTTCTTGTCTGTAATCAGGATATAAGGATTGTCCAGTTCGGCTACCATTTTTTCATTGTCAGTTACCATATATTGAGACAAGTAGCCACGGTCAAACTGCATTCCCTCAACTACATCCAGCTCAGTTTCCATTCCTTTGGACTCTTCGATAGTAATGACACCGTCATTTCCAACTTTTTCCATAGCTTCAGAGATATACTCACCGACTTTCTCGCTGCGAGAAGATACGGCGGCAACCTGAGCAATAGCCTCCTTGTTAGAAACTGGTACTGAGTTAGATTTCAGGGCTTCAACAGCTGTCGCAACGGCTGCTTCAATCCCACGGCGGATACCGATTGGATTAGCACCAGCTGTAACATTTTTAATCCCCTCGCGGACGATAGCCTGTGTCAAAACAGTTGCTGTCGTTGTTCCGTCACCAGCGATATCGTTGGTCTTTGAAGCAACTTCTGACACCAGCTTAGCCCCCATATTTTCAAAATGGTCTTCTAGTTCGATTTCCTTGGCAATGGTTACACCGTCATTGGTAATAAGGGGTGAGCCAAAGGATTTTTCCAAAACGACATTGCGGCCTTTAGGACCCAAAGTTACCTTGACAGTATTCGCCAAGATGTCAACTCCACGAACCATACTGCTTCTTGCATCTGCTGAAAATTTAATATCTTTTGCCATTTTATCATTCCTCTCTTCTAATCTTACTCGACAACTGCTAGAATATTGGCTTCACTGACTAAGAGATAAGCTTCATCTCCGTCCTTGACTTCCACGCCTGCATGGCTTTCTACGAGAACCTTGTCCCCTTCCTTAACGCTCAGGGCTACCAGCTCACCGTTCAAAGTACGAATGCCTTGACCGACTGCGACAACTTCTGCTGTCTTAGTCGCTGCTTGGCCGTTGCCTGCAATGACAAATCCGCCAACTTTCTGCTCTTTTTCTTCTACTTTCAAGACCACACGGTCTCCTAATGGTTTTAACATGGTTTTCCTCCAAAGATTGAATTTTTAGCACTCTAAACTATCGAGTGCTAATCTATAGTTATTATTTTATCACTTGGTCAGAAATAGTCAAGAAAAAAACCGGCTAGATGAAAGAAAAATTTTATTTTTTTCTTCACTGCCTCCTAAAGTCAAAGAAAAAACAAGTCCGAGCTAAAATCCTCTCAGACTTGTCTTTAGGGGGAGAAATGTCTATCTTGCAAGTTTTAGTTTTGCTTCAAAATCATCAATCACTTTTTGCAGATTTAGGCGTCCTCTATAGATACCATAGCCAAATAAAAGCATGGCTAAAATCCCCAGTAGAGCTAGGACGATTCCTGCAATCAGTGCTAGGAGATTGGTCTCATGAAAGAGATAAATCAGAACAAGACCGATGCTGGCAATGGCAAAGAAGAGACTGAACCAGTGTCCTAGATTTTCAATCATATGCTTCTGGTAGTGAATTTCTGTTTCATAGCCTTGAATCAATTCTTGTTCTGTCATGATCTTCTCCGTTCTTTCTTTTGCTCTGCTCAAACAAATTTATACTAGACTAGCAGCACATCGGACTTACTGCCAGCCTAAAATTGATCGAGAATTAGTATTTCAGTTGAGGGTCAAAGATGCCAAGCGCTACACCAATCAAAGCAATGACAACCAAGAGGAGCATAACGAGGTTTGGTGATACTTTTTTCTTAGCCATCAGCCACCAGCAAAGGGTGATAAAGCCAGCTGTTAAAAGACCTGGATAAACACCGTCAATTTTTTCTTGCAGCTTCAGGAAGGCTTCGCCATCAGCATTTTTCAGCTCTAATGAAGTCGTTACAGATACCCAAGTTGCAGCAACTGCCCCGATAACCATACCACCAATGACACTGATTGCCTTACGAAGGGCCTGTCCTTTAGGTCCTACAAGGAATTCAACCGCCTTGTCTCCTAATTCATAGCCTTTGAAGTAGGCAAAGCGCATACCGCCATAGATGAGAACATTCCAGACAAGGATGTAGAAGAGAGCCCCAATAGGATTTCCACCTTTCGAGAGGCCAAGGGCAATCCCCAGTAGAACTGGAATCAAAGTTCCAACCACCAAAGAGTCACCGATACCTGCGATAGGTCCCATGAGACCGGCACGCATACCATTGATAGTTTCGCCATCAACAGCGTCACCATTGGCACGCGCTTCTTCCAAACCAGCTGTAATCCCCACTACCAAAGCTCCGAGCTGAGGTTCTGTATTGAAGAAAGCCGTGTAGGTCTGCATAGCTTCTTTCTGCTCTGCTTTGTCTTTGTAGAGTTCTTCCACGATTGGCAGCATAGAGGTCAAGTAGCCGAAAGTCTGCATGTGCTCTTGGGAGAAGCAAGTCAAATGACCATAGTACCAATGGTGGAATGATTTCGCTAAAGTCTTTTTAGTTATTTTCTTTCTTTCAGCCATCTTATATATCCTCCTCATCGTCATCAAAGTCAGCCCCACCAGCCGGCGCGGTTACACGAGCTGATTTGATTACTTCCAATTCATAGTAAATTACTGCAAAAATCAATGAAACAACTGCACTGGCAACCAAATTAAGACCAAGTGACTTAGCCAAGGTGAAGCCCACAAAGAATGGGATAAAGTCAGCAGCCTTGGTAACGATTTGCTTCAAGAGAATGGCAATACCGACACATGGGAGAAGAGCTCCGACTGTAAAGAGGGATTTCATGATGAAGCCATCCATTGGCAGGTGGGTTTTCATCAGTTCAACCATATTGGGACCAAACTTCGTGATGATCATGGTTGGAAGGAAAGAGAAGACAAAGTGGGAAATCCAAGGATAGACCCAGTCAACAGCGTAAAGCTTTTTGAATTCGCCTTTTTCAACAGCTTTCCAGCCAATGTGCTGCCAAAGCAAGTTTGTAGTGGCTGTTCCATAGAAGAGAACTGTACCGATGGTACCAACGGCTGCTCCGATTGGGGCAGCTGCTGCAGCGATAGCAGATTCAGACGTGATTCCTTTAGAGTGAACAAACAAGATTGCGAGAGGAATCCCAATGTAAGAGATCGCCCGCACGTCAGCGGAAACTGTACCACCTGGTGTTACCAGAGCGATATAGAGGACCTGAAGGGCTACCCCAACCATAATCCCTGTTTTTAAATCTCCAAGAATCAACCCGCTAATCAAACCTCCGACCAGAGGACGTCCCAGAGTGTAGTTACCAATACTAGAACCACCCATACCAGGCATAGAAGCTAAACTAGCAAAAAGACCCAGTAAAGCGGCTTGCAGCCAAGAAATTGTCATAATAGACTCTCCTTTTCATTATTGTAATTAAAAACCAAATTTAGACTTGAAATCGCTCCAATAACCGATAGAAACATCTGGTAAGAGCTGGAATTTGACTTTGTAGCCTGCTTTTTCGATTGCTTCAATCGCTTCTGCCTCTTCCTGGGTGATGGACTGGTTGTTGCCCAGCTTAACAGCTCCCGGACGGTCATTAGCAGGACCTACGATAATTTCCTTAACATCCCCAGGTACAAAACCTTGGTCCACTAAGATTTCCTTCATGTCCACGGGATTTTTCGTAATGAGGAAATAGCGGCTGTCTGACTCTGTGACCTTGCCTGATTTTTCCTTGAAGGCTTCCTTGGTCCAAACAAAAGTCTTCTTATCAGAAGCTCCCTTGTAGGCCTGAATCAAAACCTTGTTTCCCGCCGCAGCATTATTAACTGCAATCAGGCCATCACAAGGGTATTCCTTAGCCCAGCGAGTGACTGTTTGACCGTGGATCATGCGGTCGTCAATCCGTACAAATGATACTGTCATCTTTAAAATCTCCTTTTATCTTTTATAATGTGTAGTGGAAGCACTAAATGTCGTCTTCATCTTCGTCAGCTGCATCACTTACGACTTCAAATTCCTGCAAAGCAGCTGTAGCCTCGGAAAGGATAGCCTGAGCCAGCTCTTTTCCGTCTAACATGTCTTTCATAACCAAGCCAGTCAGTCCCATGGTCAAGTTCAAACCGCCCAAGATAACTGCTGAGTCGAGCTTACCCATGTCAGCTAAGACGCTAGCTGCTGTTGTCAGAGGACTGCCTCCTACAATATCAGCCAGAACTAAGACACTGTCATCAGCGCTTAAGCCAGCCAAGGCCTGAGTAAAATCAACTGCAAAATCATCAACTGACTTGCCTTCCTGAAGACCGACCGCAATCACCTGATCCGTCTTGTCTCCGGCAAACATCTTCAAGGAACTCTGCACGCCTGCAGCCAGTCCCCCATGGCTGACCAGTACAAGGTATTTCATCTTTCCTGCCTCCTTTATCCTTCTAGCTCTTAGCCCAGTCAGGCTTTAGATGACGAAGGATTTATTGATGATTTTATTGTACAAGGTTTGAAACCGATTTCATATTGTCAAATGTCACTTTGCCCAGATGACATTTGTTAGGAAAAATATGACATTTGTCATATTGGTCTAGGCAGCTGTACTTTTTTCTGACTTAATTGGCAAACAAAAAGAAAGCAGATTATTTTCCGCTTTCTATTTCTCTTTGAATGCTCGGCAAAGCACTGTCAATCTCTTGATTCTGCATAGCATTTTGAATCAGATAGTCCATCCGGTCCATTGTATGACGGTCTACTTCAAGACTGATGTCAATGATGGAGCGATTCATCATGTGGTCTAGCCTCTCAGAAGTCAAGGAATCCAATCCAAAATCATCTGCCTGTAAAGATTCTCTAGTCTGTTGACTTTTCACCACAGATGGTAAGACTGAGGTCCCCTGCGACTTTTCAAACAAGGCCTGCTGGCTTTCTTTATCCTGTGACAGCAAGAGCATAAATTCCCAAGCCAGCTTCTCTTGCTTGGTATTGGAAGACATGGCAAAGAGCGAGGTCTTGACCTGTGTTCCCATCACCTGGCTATTGGCTGTTGGCATGGGGATACAAGTCCAAGAAAAACTAGAATACTTGGCAACATGGTAAGGGTAGGGCTTGTAGGTCCGATACTGGGCCAGACTCATAGGATAGAAGGCCACCCGTCCCTCATCAAAGTCATTAGAAGTCACCTTATAGTGCTGGCTGAGCATATCTAGCTTGCTCATAAAGGCCAAGGCTTGGTGCATCTCTGAGCTGTCTACATTGATACCGGATTTATCGGTAAGATGGCCGCCGTAAGCTACCAGAGCCTGCTGCCAAGTGTAATCCGTAATACCGTACTGATCCACCACACCATCGCCATTGGTATCCTTGGTTACTTTCTTGCAAATCTCATAGAAATCCGCCAGGGTCCAACCTGACTCAGGAATGCTAATTCCTTCTTTTTCAAGCAGGTCTTTATTGACACACATCATGATGGGATTGCTCTCAACTGGAAGGGCATAGCTGACTCCCTGATATTGCCCAGCTTCATAAGCCACCGGATAAAAGGCTGTCCGTTCATCATCCGTTAAGAGGGTATCCAAGGATTTAAGCGCGCCAGTTGAAGCCAACATGCTAAAATCGTTTTCCGGTACCATAAAGATATCCGGCTGCTCGCCTTTCAAGACTTGCTCTGCCAGCCAGTCAGCATAATCATCCTTGGGAATACCGCTTTCGTAGACGACCTTGACATGAGGATGCATCTTTTCAAATTTTTTAATCAGGCTGTCCAAGACCTTGTTTTCGCGGCTGTTAGGCACATCCCAGCTAGAGCCAGCATAGACACCGATACGAAGGACTTTTTCCTGAGCTGAAGCCCAAAAGACAAAAGCCAGAGCAACAGATATGATCAGGACAACCAGCAGGGCCAAATGTCTTAGTCTCCACTTCATTTGTCGCTTTCCTTACTAAAATCTCTCTGGGTGACTCCGGTCTGCACAGCCCAGATAGCCAGCTGAGTTCGGTCGCGCAAGTTGAGCTTGGCTAGGATACCTGACAGGTAATTTCGGACTGTCCCTTCTGATAGAAAGAGTTTGGCTGCAATTTCTTTATTCGAAATTCCAAAGCCAATCTGCTGAATAATCTTCCACTCCGTCCGGCTCATGTCCTCTATATTTTCCTCCGTCACTGTGATAGCAAAGTTGGACTGAGCCATCTGTGAAAAGATTTTGAAGACCTTGGTGGCAATATTAGGATTGATCATGGCTCCGCCCCGATAGACTGTCTGAATGGCTTCGTGAAGCTCTTCTGTCGAAACCCCTTTGAGAATATAACCAGACGCACCGTATTTGAGAGCAGAGAAGATAAATTCATCGTCATCAAAGGTCGTCAGAATGATAATCTTAACATCTGGATACTGCTCTTTGACAGCCTTGGTACAGAGAACACCGTCCATAACTGGCATACGAATATCCATCAAAATCACATCTGGGCGTACCCGATGAAGCTTTTCCAGCACTTCCTTGCCGTCTCCGACAGTCCCGACTACCTCAATATCTGCGTGGGCAGACAGAATGATTTGCAGAGACTCGCGAATCAAGGCCTGATCGTCTGCTATTAAAACCTTAATCATGTCTTCCTCCTATTTTTGGGATTTCGATATACGTGTAGAAACCGTCCCGATTTTCAAAGCGGACGCTTCCGCCAATAATCATTAGGCGCTCCTGCATCTGCTTGAGGCCATAGCCATAGTGGAGTTTATCAAAGCCAACACCATCATCCTGAATGGTCATTACATAGGACTCTTCCTCCAGCAGCTCAATCCAGATAGTCTTGGCATGCCCATGGCGGACAGAGTTGGTAATAGACTCCTGAATCACCCGGAACACAATGTCTTCCTTGGCAATATCCAAGTCGATATTATCCCATTCGTAACGGAGATGAATCTCCAAATTGGAGATAGCTTCATACTCACGGATAATCTTAATCAGAGCTTCCTTCAAAGTGTTATTTTCCAGAGCTCCCGGCCGCATCTTATTGAGCGAGCCGCGGACATCACGGATACCATCTCGAACGACGACAGAGACATTATTGAGCTGCTCCTTAGCACGATTGGTATCAATATCAACCAAGACCTTGACCGCATCAATACCCGCTGAAATCCCCGTTAGGGCATGGCCCAATGTATCATGAATCTCTCTGGCAATACGCTTCCGTTCTCGGTCTTCTGCTATTTTTTCAGACAAGGCCAGATAAGAGTTCAACTCGCGATTGGCCTGAGAAGCCATGCGCAGCTCTTCCTCAATCCGATGACGCTCTGTAATAGCTGACAAGATGTAGAAGAGCAAGGAAATCATAAAGACAACGATATTGAGGGAGTAGAGGAAATTCTTACCAAAAAGCAGTAACAGCCGAACGGACTCTGGGTAAAACCGAATATAGGTATCTAGAGAAGGCAACTTGATAAAGAGCGACATGAGGTCATAGTTGGACAAGAGTAGCATGCCAAAGCTCAAAAGAATGAAAGAAAACCAGTACTTCTTGTCCTTGGAAGCATTGAACTCCTTAGAGCCATAGAAAATATCCGCAAACACCAAGAGAATCAAGCCATTGTAGGACGAGTGCAGGACGGAAAAGATGACCAGCATGAGCAGGATTTCAATAATGGTCGCTTTGTCATAGACGGACAGCTGATTGGGGTGGCGCTCCCGGTAGTACATGACCAAAAGCAGACTGCCATAGAGGCTAATTGATACCCAGAAAATCAAGCTGGGAGAGCCCGGAATAGCATCCAAACGCTCCAAAAGTGAGTGACTGAAGCCCTTAGCCGCTACATAGTTGGTCGCAAAGAGATAGATGGACGCATTATAGACAATGGCAACCAGATTGATGACCATCAAGGCTATTTTGCTGTAAAATATACTTTTTTGAGGTCTCATTATTGCCACCCTGTAACTGTGTATTGACTGATATTATCCCTATTAACCAGATGAACGGGAATCAGGTATTGGCTGTCGTAGGATTTCCCCTCCTGCATCAGCTCAATTACCTGTGCCACCTTGCGTCCCATCTGAATGGGAGATTGCGCCACGGTTCCCTCTATATCACTAGTCGTAGCCAGAAAGTTTTTGATATCAGGCGATCCATCCACGCCGTAGATGGAGATTTTCTTATCAAGACCTTGATTTTTAATAGCAGCCAAGGCCCCGATGGCTGCTCGATCATTGAGCGCCATAACTACATTAAAGTCCAAACCTTCGTCTAGAGCCCCTTTGACCTGTGGCATAGTTTCCTCAGTCTGGCCTAGTGTTTCTTTTTGGGAAATAATCTTGTAGCTAGGCTGTTTTTCAATCGTATCAATAAATCCCTGAATCCGGTCCATGGCAGAGACGGCATTGCGGTGCTCTAGAAGGAGAATATTAGCAGAAGGCCGGCGCTTCATCATGTCCTGGGCAATCAGGACGCCTGCTTGGTAGTTATCAGACACAATGGTCGTATCCACTTTTACATCCTGACTGATAGGCGCATCCACTACGATAATTTTAATCCCAGCTTTCTTGGCCTTTTGAAGAGAGGAAATGATACTTGGACTATTGCTTTTCACTGGATTGATGACAATGACATCAACCTTTTCTCGGACAAAAAAGTCGATCTGCTGGCTCTGCTTGCCCTCATCCAGCTCAGGATCCCGAACGTAAAGTCGGCTACCCTGCTGGTTGGTTTTCTTCTCCAGTTCCGCATTTAAGGTCCTGTAAAAGTCATTGTTCATGGTCATGTAGGTCACCCCAATCTTGACCTGCTTCTCATCTGGCAGAACGCCCTTGAAATAAACAAAAAGCAAACCCAAGATAAGCAGAATGAAAAGCGGCCAGAGAGCCTTTTTCTGATAATGCTGTATCCGTTTTTTGACCTTAGCTGATACCATTTTTCACCCCCTATGCCGCAAGCGCCTTTATGAAACATATAGGATTATTATATTACAAAGCCGCCAAAAAGCAAAATCTTTCCAGAAATAGCTATAATAAAAGAGGCGGGAGAGAATCTAAAAAATCATTGATTTTTGATTCTTGGTCCCACCTCGACAATCATAATTAAACTTTTAAAAGCTTGATAGAAAGAGACTTTCACTCACATAGAGCTTGCATCCTGCAAAACTGAATGATGATTTTTTAGAGCTGGGTCATTTCCCAGTCTTTGCTTCTTGCTTAAAAGGGAAGTTCCTCTTCTTCCAATACTAAATCTGCCAAATCAGCTCCGCTATTATTTTCACGCAGGGCACGCTGAGCCCGACTTTCTAGAAGCTGGAAGCTATGACAGAGCACCTCTGTCACATAATGAGTCGCCCCCTCCTTTTCATAGCGACGAGTCCGCAACTCACCATCTAGAGAAATCAAGCTGCCCTTACTTGCATAGCTGGCTAAAGTCTCAGCTAGACGCCCCCAGACAACCACATTTACAAAATCCGCCTCACGCTCACCGCTCTGAGATTTATAAGGGCGATTAACCGCGACCGTTGCGCGGGCCACAGATTTTTCATTCGCAGTCTTGTGCAGTTCAGGCGTAGCCGTCAGACGGCCGATTACAATTACTTTATTATACATTTTATATCCTCCTAACTTATCATTCGTAAAAGGAGGCAAAAAGTGAAAAAAATGTGGTATAGTATAGATAAAAAGGAAAGTTGCAGCTTTTGTCCCTTTCCTACTAGATTTGTATAATGGAGGCTCCGATGACCATTAAACATTCGCCTGTGAAAAATCTTCTTTTTATCCCGATTTCTTTGTGGTTCGGAGGTTTTTCCGCCTTGGCTGCCGTAGACTACCTGACTAGCTCCAACCCCTACAAAGACACCAGTTTCTTTGTCCTTAGTCTGCTGGTTGCTGCTTTCTTCTCACTGCTCCTTATCTTTGCTATTCGCAGACTAACCATTCATGCGACTATCCTCTCCTTTGACCACGAATATGTAACCTACCATTATAGCGGACTCTTATCAGCTGCCACCTACTGCATTCCTATGCAGCAGATTAGTCATGCTCGCTACAGTCGAGACAGTCAAGAATCCGAGATTAGTCTTTGGATGGAGGAGGGCTTCCATGACTTTGCAGCCTTTAACCATCCCCGCCACAAAATTTATGCCTATCCTGACAGCCAGCTCATCGGTATTGTTTTCAAGAGAAAGCGCCTCAAAGTATTGGAAGACCACGGCCTCAACAGCCTTATCTACCAATACAAATACAGCTCTCCGAGCCAGAGCCCCACAGCCACTCCTCAGTCGACAACCGATTCGCAAAGTAATAGCGACAGCGTCTTCTTTTGAGAAAACGCGGGCACGAGACATAAGTTTCTAACAAAAAAGCTCAGAAATTCTGAGCTTTTTATGATGTTGAATCCTTATTTTTATCCCTGCCAATGTTTGGCTGGGTCAAAGGCGGTTCCAACTAGTTCGCTATCTGCTAATTCAATGATGCCACGTTTTTGAGGCGCATTAGGCAGCTGAAGTTCTCGTGGGCTGCACATCATGCCAAAACTCTTTTCGCCTCGAAGTTCTCCAGGAAAAATCAGATTCCCTTTAGGCATCATGGCACCTGGCAGAGCCACAACCGTTTTGAGGCCGACTTTAGCATTAGGAGCACCGGCCACGATTTGAACAGTCTTATCAGCAGCCACCTGCACTTGGCAGATATTCAGGTGGTCACTATCTGGATGAGCTACCATATCAATGATTTCTCCAACCACAAATTTCGGCTGACTGTCATTGATCAAGTCCGCTGGGAAGCCTGCCTTGCTCAACTCCTGATTGAGAATGGCCACTTGCTCATCTGTCAAAAAGACCTGTCCGCGCTCTGCAATTTCAAAAAGGTCTGACTGCTCAAAAATATTCCAAGCTACTGTCTGGCCATTGTCTTCACGGTAAACACGCGCTACCCGTCCCTTGCGCTCAGCCGCCAGTTTAGCTCCTTGATTGTCCGCAACAATAACCATCAGCACATCACCGACATATTCTTTATTATAGGTAAAAATCATTTTACGCTCCCTTTTTCTCTTATACTAGCTAAAAATTCATTGATTTGACCCTTGGTCTTGCGTTCACGATTGACCAGACGGCCAATCTCCTGCCCCTTTTCCAGCACTACTAAGCTGGGAATCCCGTAAATATCCCACTCTTTGGCCAGATCCAGATAGGCATCACGATCCACTTGGATAAAGCGATAGGCAGGATTTTCCGCTTCTATCTCTGGCAGAAAAGGTTGGATAAATCGGCAATCTCCGCACCAGTCAGCCGTGAAAAAGAAGACAGTCTTCTCCCCGTCATTGACATAAGAAGCCAATTCCTCTATATTTACAGGAAAAATCATACTTCTTCCTCGTAGCTTAGCTGACCATTTTCATAGACAAAGGCAAAATGACGTTCGTCCTCTAAGACCAGACCGCCAACCAAGCGGTCATCTGTGGACTCATAGAGCTTGACATAGAGACAGGAAATAGTACCCTGACTGTAAAAGAAATCTCGCACAAGCTCAACGATTTCCTCCCGATTACGCAGTCTTTTCTGTTCCTGTACGACTTTGGCTGCTCCAAAAGCCAGCGCTCCAGCCCCCAAAAGGGCGGTTGTGGTTAAAATGATTTTTTTAGCTTTCATGTAGAATATTTTAACACAAAAGAGCAGAGGCGACAAACAATATTCTAGATTTTCCTGGGATAAGCTGCATTCTTGGGCGGGCAGCCCTCTTGATTCATACAAGCTACAAGATTTCCCTACTCATTTACCGCAAAAAGTGATAAAATAGGTGGCAGAAAGAAGGTAAGTTTATGACAACATTATTTTCAAAAATCAAGGAAGTAACAGAACTTTCTGCTATTTCGGGTCATGAGGCGCCTGTTCGCAGCTACCTGCGGGATAAAATCACTCCCCATGTTGATGAGGTCGTCACTGATGGTCTGGGCGGCATCTTTGGGGTGCGCCATGCAGAAGCTGAAAATGCTCCCCGTGTGTTGGTAGCGGCCCACATGGACGAGGTTGGCTTTATTGTCAGCGAAATCAAGCCGGACGGGACCTTCCGCGTGGTGGAAATCGGTGGCTGGAACCCCTTGGTCGTTAGCAGCCAACGCTTCAAACTCTTTACCCGTGAAGGTCGGGAAATCCCTCTTATCTCAGGCTCTGTCCCTCCTCATCTAACGCGCGGATCTGGCGGACCAGTTATGCCACAGATTGCAGATATTGTCTTTGACGGTGGCTTTGCGGATAAGGAAGAAGCCGAAAGCTACGGCATCCGTCCAGGAGATACGATCGTTCCAGACAGCTCTGCTATTCTCACAGCTAACGGTAAAAATATCATCTCCAAAGCCTGGGATAACCGCTACGGCGTCCTTATGGTCAGCGAATTGGCTCAAGCCTTGTCTGGTCAACAACTAGGGAACCAACTCTATGTCGGCGCCAATGTTCAAGAAGAGGTTGGCCTGCGTGGTGCCCATGCTTCAACGACAAAATTTGCCCCTGAGGTCTTTCTGGCTGTGGATTGCTCCCCAGCGGGCGACATCTATGGCGGTCAAGGGGCCATCGGCGACGGAACGTTGATTCGCTTCTTTGACCCTGGTCATCTCATGCTGCCAGCTATGAAGGACTTCCTCTTGACAACTGCTGAAGAAGCTGGCATCAAGTATCAATACTACTGCGGTAAGGGCGGAACGGATGCTGGTGCTGCCCATCTCCAAAGCGGCGGCGTACCATCCACTACCATTGGTGTCTGCGCCCGCTACATTCATTCTCACCAAACTCTCTATGCCATGGACGATTTCTTGCAAGCCCAAGCTTTCCTGCAAGCTTTGGTCAAAAAGCTGGATCGCTCAACGGTGGACACGATTACCAACTATTAATTTCAAAAGGCAGCCCGTTCTTCATTCGGGCTGCTATCTCTTTTGTCTGATACTTTCCCTTTCAACTTTCCAATTTGAAGAAAATTTTGTTATAATGCTTAGCAGAGGTGAAAATATACATGAAAAAAATTGCTTTTGATTCTGAGAAATACTTAAACCTGCAGCGCGACCATATCTTGGAGCGCATTAATCAATTTGAGGGCAAACTTTACATGGAATTCGGCGGTAAAATGCTGGAAGACTTCCATGCCGCCCGCGTCCTGCCAGGCTATGAGCCGGACAATAAAATCAGACTTCTCAAAGAGCTCAAGGACCAAGTAGAGATTGTCATTGCTATCAACGCCAACAACATTGAGCATTCTAAGGCGCGTGGCGATTTGGGCATTTCCTATGACCAAGAAGTGCTGCGACTAATCGATACCTTTAACGAGCTGGATATTTATGTAGGCTCAGTGGTCATCACGCAGTATTCCGGCCAGCCAGCAGCTGACCTCTTCCGCAGTCAGCTGGAAAAGAATGGCATCGCTTCCTACATCCACTACCCAATCAAGGGCTATCCGACCGACATGGACCATATCATCTCACCTGAAGGTATGGGGAAAAACGACTACATCAAAACTAGCCGTAATCTAGTCGTTGTTACCGCACCTGGTCCTGGTTCTGGTAAATTGGCTACTTGCCTATCCAATATGTATCACGACCAAATCAATGGCATCAAATCAGGCTACGCTAAGTTTGAAACCTTCCCTGTTTGGAATCTGCCCCTACACCATCCGGTCAATCTAGCCTATGAGGCAGCGACGGCAGACTTGGACGATGTCAACATGATCGATCCTTTCCACCTGCAAACTTATGGCAAGACTACAGTCAACTACAACCGTGATATTGAAATTTTCCCAGTCCTCAAGCGTATGCTGGAGCGCATCCTTGGAAAATCACCTTATGCATCCCCAACGGACATGGGCGTCAACATGGTCGGTTTTGCCATTGTAGATAATGATGCAGCTATCGAGGCATCTCAACAGGAAATCATCCGCCGCTACTACCAGACTATTCTGGACTTCAAGGCAGAGCGCGTTTCTGAATCTGCTATCAAGAAAATCGAACTCTTGATGAATGACCTAGGCATCACACCACTGGACCGTAAGGTAACAGTTGTTGCGCGCGATAAGGCTGAAAGCACTGGTGAGCCAGCTCTGGCCTTGGAATTGCCAAACGGTGAAATCGTAACTGGTAAGACCTCTGAACTCTTTGGTCCTACGGCAGCTGTATTGATTAATGCCATTAAGAAATTAGCCAATATTGCCAAAGAAACCAAGCTGATTGAGCCTGAGTATGTCAAGCCAATCCAAGGCCTGAAAATCAATCATCTGGGCAGCCGCAATCCGCGCCTCCACTCAAACGAAATCTTGATGGCTCTGGCAATCACAGCCATGGAAAATCAAGATGCGGCAAATGCCATGCAACAACTCGGCAATCTCAAGGGCAGCGAGGCCCACTCCACTGTCACTCTGACAGATGAAGACAAAAACGTCCTGCGTAAGTTGGGCATCCATGTAACCATGGACCCCGTTTACCAGTATGATAGACTCTATAGAAAATAAAAACAAGCTCTGTTAAAAGCTTGTTGAGGAAGCTGGCTCTGCCAGCTTTTTTTCTTAATAACGCTTAGACAGGAGAAAACGCAAGAGATAGTAAAGTCCCAAAACCAGAATAATGGTCAAGGTCAGAAACTGATTGAGACTTAAGATGATTGGGAAAACCATAGACAGGACACTCAAGCACGCTGCCAGCAACAAAAGTATATTAAAAAGCAAAGTACGAGTCTTTTCGTCAATCATGCGATTGCGCTCGTCAGTCACCTGAATGTAAAGCTTCTCAAAATTTTCCTCCCGTCTTAGGGCCAGATTATACCGAATGGTCATCAAAGAAAGCCCCAGCAGTATGCCGACCATGACTCCTTCCTGCTGATCATCCAGAGAATGAAAGTGGCTCCAGGCCAGTCCTACCAAGATGATAAAAGTTAAGATTCGCCCCACGATAACTTTCCTTTGAAGTTTTTTCCTAAATTCTTGTTTAGTTAATGTTTCCATGTCAGCCTCCTATTTTTCATACGCTTGAAAAATTTTCAAGATCACTACAATCAGGAACATTCCCACAAAAGGCAGTATTTCCTTAGGGATAAAATTGGCGGTAAAATGGAGATAAGATAAAGTAACAACCACCAAAATAGCCAATATCCATTTACACAAATAAGTCCATTTCATGATTCATCCTCCTCAAAGAGAAACACTTCTTCAATCCTTAAATTGAAAAAGGATGCAATTTTATGAGCCAAAAGCAGCGAGGCATTGTAGCGGCCTTTTTCCAAAGAAATAATCGTTTGTCTCGTGACCTCTAGCTTCTCAGCCAGCTCCTCCTGGCTGAGATTTTTTCTTTTTCGTAATTCTTGAATTCGATTTTCCAAAGCTGCCTCCTTTTCACAATGTAAAACAAACTTTACTTTTCAAATATAGTATAGTCTCCTTTACATCTTTTGTCAAGAAGAAAGCGGCAAAAAAGAACTGAAACTTTAAATATTTCAGTCCTTTTAGCATCTTTATTGATTTCCTTTGTTATTTGCTTTCCAAAGCTACAGCCAATTCTACACAAGCTCCTCCTTGGTCTGGATTGAGCAGGGTCAGACGACCACCATGCAAAAGAGCTACCTGCTTAGAAAAGGCTAAGCCGATACCATAATGGGGATTAGCTGAATTGCGGCTTTGGTCACTCTGGTAAAAGAGCCGTTCCGCTCCCAGCAGCATCTCCTCTGAAAATGAAGGGCCGTTGTTCCAGATAGCAAAAACCAACTGGTCCTGCTGCACTGATACCGTTAGCTTGACTTTCTTTTGATCCTGATCTGCATGTTCAAGCGCATTCAGTAAAATATTGAGCAAAGCCCGTTTGAGATAGTCCAAATGAATCGACAAAATCAGACTAAGATCACAATCTTCTTGGAGGTAGAAACGATAGCTTTCTTGTTTGCTGAACAGTGCCCAGTCGTCCTGGAGATAAGCCAAAAAGTCCTCTAAGGAAAGCTGACTGAACTGATTAGAATCAATCTGAAAAGTCTTAGCATAATCAATCAAAGAGCCACAATACTCTTCCATCTTGTGACTGGCCTGCAAAATCTCAGAAGCATAGTCTGCCTGTGGCTGGCTCAATTGCGCCAATTCCAAGAGCTCAGCATTCCCCTTAATCACAGTTAGGGGTGTTTTCAAATCGTGCGATGTCGCTGATAGCTGTAAAATCAACTCCTGATTATGCTGCTGCTCTCTTTCTAGAAGACGAGCATTTTCTTGGTGGCTGCTCCGTAAATCGCTATAGACTTCTAGCATTTCCTCGATCCGAAAAAGCTGGCTTTGATTTTCTTCTAAAAGCTTCTCGCTCTTTAGCATTTTTATTTCCCTGTCGATTTTTCGGAGCAATTTCAAAATATGATAAAAAGTAATCAGCAGCAAGCTCCCTGCCCAAAAGAACAAGGTGAAAAGGACGTAATCACTTCCTTGAGTAAATTCATAGCCTATAAGCACAAAAATCAAAACATGGAAAAGGACGATTTTTAAACTGGTTGTCCAGACTAGGCTTTTGAAATTTCGGGTTCTAATTGCCATCTATAGCCTACTCCTCTCACTGTTGCGATTGCTTGCAGCCCTTCTTGTTTGCATTTTTGACGAATCTGATATACGTATTCTGAGATGGAGCGAAGCTGTGTTTCTGAGCTTTCTGGGTAAAGCAAGGTATGCAGGCGTTCAGATGAAAAGGTCTGCTTGGGATTGCTAGCTAGTAAATGCAGTAACTTAAACTCTCGCTCTGAAAATTTCAAGACTTTACCAAAACAGGCAACTTCATAGCGCTCTGGATAAAATTGACAAGAAGCAATTTCAGAATATCGCTCCTCACGTCTTTCCTCCCGCCTAAGATGAGCTCTGACACGCGCCAGCAATTCTTTGGTTCCAAAAGGCTTAACAATATAGTCATCTGCTCCACGAAAGAGCCCTTCCACCTTGTCTGCCTCCAATTCCTTAGCCGTCAGAAATATGATTGGGCACGAAAGATGAGGACGAATGTAGGAACACAGCTCAAAACCATTAACAGGCTCCATCATCACATCCAGCAGAATCAAGTCATATCCGACAAAATGCGTCAGCTCTAGGTCTTCTATCCGATCAAGCGTCGTCACATCATAAGCATCGAGCTCTAGGACGTTTTTCACCAGCTTCAAAATGCTTTGGTCGTCATCAACCACCAAAATACGATACTGTCTCATGATTTCCATTATAGCATACCTCTAGCGAACATCTCGTTTCAAGGTTAAGAATATAGCAGAGCTCCAAACCAAAGCTAACCATAACAGCTGTATTCCTAGCCCCGATAGATCTATTGAATGCTGAAGTCCTTCATACTCAAAAAGATTTAGCGTAGCCAGATCGGGCAAGTATTTTGCTTCTTTGATGAAAGTTGCCAATAAACGACTGAGACCAATCAAGAGAGGAAAGAGCACCGACACCGGCACAACCCAAGATTGAAATAGCAAAGCGAGGCCGGCAGTTAAAAAAGCCAGAAAAAGATTGCTGAGAAGACCAAAAGAGCTGTAATAGAAGAATTTCCCCAGTAAGTACCAGCTAAAGTCTAGGTCAAAACGAACCAGCATAACAAGGAAACAGCTGCCTACCATGACACTGTAGAGAACTAAGAGCAGCAAGACCAGAAAAAGGAATTTCCCAGTCAACCAAGCCTTTCTATTTGATACGGTTAGAAAATTAGTTCGCATCCCAGACTTGACAAACTCCTGGGCAAAATAGAGGGAAGTAAAGATGACCATGACAGGCTGCGCCAGATAGAGAGCATGCAAAGCCTCGCTCAGAGCCTTCGTCTGGCCAACTGCTGTCTGACTATAGTCAAGATTCAACAGAAAAAAAGGAACGACTACCAGAACCACCAAGGCGGCACCAAGAGCGAGATAGTAAGAACGGAACTTAATCCATTCACTTCTAAGCAGAGCTTTTATCATCAGTAGCGCCCTCCTAAATCCGTCTTCAAAAAGCGCAGAGAGGTTATGCCGCCGATGACTAGCAACCATGCACCAAGTATCAACATCCCTTGCAAGGGATTGTTAGCATATTGAGAAGTTGGCGTTGCAGCAAACAACTCTCCTGCTGGCTGAGGCAAATAAGTCCCCCAACTCGTGTGAGCTGCCAGGTAGTTTCCCAGATTATAGATTTGGGGTACGAGAAAAAGCAGAGGAACTAGCATGGTCCGAGCCAATAAACCTAACAAAAACGAAAGGATTCCCAATAAGGTCAGAGATAAGGTTTTCCACAAAATCAGACTCCAAGCCGCCTGATTGAGCAGAATCGGATCAATCCCTTCCTTTCCTAAAGCCAGATGCATGACCATATAACTAAAGTAGATTGATAAAAAGCTACTGGCAAGAGAAAAGCAAGCAAAGGTCATGAGTTTGCCCACAAGCAACTTCAGGCGGTTATTACAGGTCAAGAGGCTAGTTCTCAAGCTATGAGACTGAAATTCCATAGCTCCCAAAATTCCAGCTAAGATGACCAAAACCATGCCTGCCATAGAGGCCCCATTGAGTCCTAGATATTCCAGCGGGTCAATGGCTTCTGCCAGGCCGGGAACCGTCTCAGGCGTGGCATCCAAGCCGACAGATAAATACTGTCGACCCTCCAGCCAGGATACGGCAGGCACCAATATCAGCATGAAGGCCATACTCACTTTGAAAGCCTTGGTTGAGCAAATTTTCAACCATTCTGAATGCAATAAGGACATCGTTTCTTTCATCTTAAACCTCCTCTGTCAAATCAAAGAAGAGATCTTCTAGACTGTCTGAATCTTGCAGCACCTCTTCCAAT
>CAUSOG010000041.1:0-18799 GCA_963533195.1 uncultured Streptococcus sp.
TCAAATTTGGTAAATCAAGAACTTCCTTAATTCTTGAAAAACTACGACGGGTACGGTGTTTACCGTATCGAACTTCATGTCCTGCCAAGTTTTTACTCCTTTATGATAAGATACTGAGCCCTTGATAAAGCGAGAAGAAAGTATCTTTTTCTCAACGCTTTGAGGGCGAGTTCTGTGAAATGTTTTCAGAGGAAAATCCTCCGTCATTTACAATGCTGCAAAACAGCCACAATCAGTCCCTTTTGTTTAATTTTCAGAAAAATTAAATTATGGTTACATAATCCGTTTTTCCTAAAAATAGGCACAAAAAGAGCAGCTAAATCTGACTTATTCAAGTTTGATTTAACTGCTGTAAGCTTCTATTTGGACAATATTTCAAATAAAGCACACGACAAATTATTGTTATCATTATACCTTATTTAGCTAGAAATTGCAAGGATTTCATCCGCTTTCGGAAAAGTTAAAAACTGTTCTTGATGAGCTAGTTCCCCTGCCGATTATTGTTAGAATTGGAACTTGAATTAGAATTAGAGGTAGAACCGCCCAGTATAGCTGACCAAGCCTTCTGATAGTCCGCATCTGATGCCCCGATACCAAAGCGGTAGGTCGTGGTCGGAGCACCGTTTTTAGCCCAATAGCTAGGCACTGTCGGACCACTGAGATTAACAGAGCGGCCATTTACCGTTACTGTACCTGGCTTTTCTCCTGTGGACTTGAGCACGTCAGACTTAATCACACTCGGATCAAGAGTGAACTTATCACCAACACCCCAGGCATTCGGATCTGCCTGATAGATGGCATCTACCATATAGGCCATGTAGGAGGCATTATTATTATAACCAGTCAACGCCGCCATAGAGCTATTATCATCATGACCAATCCAGCCTCCCAAAGTCATCTTTGGAGTAGAAAGCATCAGCCACATATCACCGTTGGTATTGGTCGTTCCAGTCTTACCAATCCAATCGGCTCCAGCCAAGGTTCCGTTGACCTGACTGATTCTGGATTTATAGGTCGTAGTAGCTCCAGAATTGATAACTCCCCGCATGAGCTCCTGCATAATCGTAGCTGCTGCTGGACTGTATATCTGAACAGGGTTGGCCTTATGCTGGTAAATCACCTTCCCATCTCGGTCAATGATTTTTTCAACCATGTATTTTTTCTGGTAGGTTCCATTATTAGCCAAGGTTTGGAAACCATTGGTGTGCTGAGCTACAGATACTTCGATGCCCCCGCCCATTGGGAGACTCTCAATGCTGTAGTCATCGATGTAATAACCCATTTTTTCCATATAGCCACGGACATTGACACCTTTTTCGCGTAATCCACGGTAAGTCCAATAAGCCGGGATATTCCAAGAAGTATTGAGAGCTTCTTGCAAGTCCATCATGGCTGTACCACGGCTGTCCACGTGCATGATTGGATCGCCGCTTGAAAAGTTAGTCGGATAGTTCGAAAGAACGCTGGCGCTGCCCATCAAACCTTGGTCAATAGCAATCCCATAAGCCAGAATCGGCTTAATGGTCGAACCTGGTGACCGTTCCGTATCAAAGGCGTGATTGTTCTGATTGGAAGCATAGTCTCTGCCGCCGACAAAGCCAATCACAGCACCAGTTTTATTATCCAAGAGGACATTTCCCACTTCAACTGCACCAGTTCCGTCATCCAAGACACCGCCATAGTTGGCTACTGCATTTTGCATAGCGGTGTGGATGTTCTTGTTAATTGTGGTGGTGACAGTATAGCCGCCATCGCTCAGTTCTTTAGCAGCCAATTCTTTGTATGCCTTGACAGTGTCATTGTTTTTCAGCTCTTGCTGGGAAACATTGTCCCGCTGGACCAAGTACTCGTACATGGTCTGCTGGGCTTCTTCGACCGCTGTGTAATAAAGGTAGCCATGCGAAGATTTTTCCGAACTTTCAGAAGGCTTGAAATCCTTGGTCAAGTCGTAGTCCTTGTACTCCTTGTACTCTTTCTCGCTTAGATGGCCCGTACGATACATATTATAGAGCACATCCTTGGCACGTTCCAAGCCCAGAGCTAAATCCCCTGCACTCTTGAGACTGCCATCCGCTGCATAAGGCGAATAAACAATCGGACTCTGTGGCAAGCCGGCAATAAAAGCAGACTGGGGCACTGTCAAATCCTTAGCAGAGACACCAAAAATTCCTTGAGCAGCTTCTTCCACACCAGCGATATTCTGCCCCTTATTGTTGCGCCCGAAAGGCGAAACGTTCAAGTAGGTCGTCAAAATATCATCCTTGGACATGTAGCGTTCCAAAGCCAGCGCATCAACAATCTCCGCTGCTTTCCGCTTGAAGGTCGGCGCATCGCCCACCACCTGCTGCTTGATCAACTGCTGGGTAATGGTTGACCCCCCGCTAGACGAGCCAACTCCAACAACTGAACCGAGCGTAGCCCGAAGCACAGCCTTGGGCACCACTCCGTTATGCGTTTCAAAGTTCTCATCCTCTGTAGCGATAACGGCTTTTTTAACATTTTCAGAGATGGCGTCACTCTTAACTGGGATGCGGAGCAAATCATTGTCCACTTCTGCAATCAAACTGCCATCGGCATAGGTAAGCTTAGAAATACCAGAGATATTATTCACCTGCTTGACCAGCTCTTCCTGCTTGGGCACTTCAACCTTACTGAAAAGACTAGCTGCATAGCCTATCCCAATCCCAGCACCGATTACGCCACCGAAGAAGATAAACACAAAAGCCATATTCATCAGAAGTTTAAAAGTCCGCAAGAAAACAGCAAAAACATCACCGATAGACCAGCCATTGTTGCCACTAACGATCTTCTTGCTCCATTCTGGAAGATGTATTTTTTTGATAAACTGCTGGGCTTTTCCCCAGAACTCTTTTAATTTCTCTATTAATTGTTCCAAGTTTGATTCTCCTTGTTATCTTCCCATTATACCAAATATCTATGATTTATTTCAAGGAAACATTGCTATTTAAAAGCTTTATGATACAATAGAGTAACATAAATTTAAAATATAGATAAGCCAATTTCTTGGCTTTTAGAATAGGAGAGACATGATGCACATTTTTGATGAGCTAAAAGAACGTGGCTTGGTATTCCAAACTACTGATGAAGCAGCTTTACGCAAGGCCTTAGAAGAAGGACAAGTCTCTTATTATAGTGGATACGATCCGACCGCTGACAGCCTGCACCTTGGCCACTTGGTAGCCATTCTGACCAGCCGTCGCCTGCAACTAGCCGGACACAAACCCTACGCTCTGGTCGGAGGAGCAACTGGATTGATTGGCGACCCATCTTTTAAGGATGCAGAGCGCAGTCTCCAAACCAAGGAAACCGTAGAAGGCTGGGTGAAATCTATCCAAGATCAGCTTTCTCGTTTTCTGGACTTTGACAAGGGTGATAATAAGGCCGAAATGGTCAATAATTATGACTGGTTCAGCAGCATCAGCTTTATCGACTTCCTACGCGATGTCGGCAAATACTTCACTGTCAACTACATGATGAGCAAAGATTCTGTCAAGAGCCGGATTGAGACAGGGATTTCCTATACAGAATTCGCCTACCAGATCATGCAAGGATATGACTTCTACATCCTCAATCAAAACCACGGCGTAACCCTGCAAATCGGTGGTTCTGACCAGTGGGGCAATATGACAGCAGGTACAGAACTCCTGCGCCGCAAAGCTGACAAGACTGGCCATGTGATAACCGTTCCGCTCATTACCGACGCTACTGGCAAAAAATTCGGCAAGTCAGAAGGCAATGCTGTCTGGCTCAATCCTGACAAGACTTCTCCTTACGAAATGTATCAATTCTGGATGAATGTCATGGACGCAGACGCTATCCGCTTCCTGAAAATTTTCACCTTCCTGTCCTTGGATGAGATTGAAGAGATTCGCCAACAGTTTGAAGCAGCACCACACGAACGCTTGGCGCAGAAAGTTCTGGCTCGCGAAGTGGTCAGTCTGGTTCACGGTCAAGAAGCTTACCAGGAAGCTCTCAATATCACTGAGCAGCTCTTTGCTGGAAATATCAAAAATTTGTCCGTCAAGGAACTCAAACAAGGTTTGCGCGGTGTGCCTAACTATCAGGTCCAAGCAGAAGACAACCTTAATATTGTAGAACTGCTTGTGACAGCCGGTGTGGTAAACTCAAAACGTCAAGCTCGCGAGGATGTCCAAAACGGTGCTATCTACCTCAATGGTGAGCGCATCCAAGATTTAGACTATGTCCTTAGCGACTCAGATAAACTGGAAGACGAGCTAACAGTTATCCGCCGCGGTAAGAAGAAATACTTTGTCCTGACCTACTAAAGATAAAAATCCGATTATCTGAATCGGATTTTTCTATGTCTCACCAAGGAAAGGACTTTGAACTTTATAAAAACAATAGAAAGAGAGCGACTATGAAACCAAAACTCGCCCGCTTTGCCCAAGCTCCAGCTCTAGCCTGTCCACTCTGCCAGCAAAGCTTGGCTATGGAAGAAAACAGCCTCAAGTGCGCCAATCGCCATTCCTACGACATCGCCAAATTCGGTTATGTCAATCTAGCTCCCCAGGCCAAACAAGCTAAAGACTATGACAAAACAAGCTTTCAAAATAGGCAAGTCATCTTGGAAGCCGGCTTTTATCAGCATATCCTAGATGAGTTGCAGGATCTGCTGCAGACCCTGCCTGAAGAACAGACCATTCTAGACGTCGCTTGCGGAGAGGGCTACTATGCTCGAAAAATTCAGGAAAAATTCCCCAACAAAGAAATTTACGCCTTTGATTTATCCAAAGATTCTATCCAGTTAGCTGCCAAAAGTGATCAGAACCTTGCTGTAAAATGGTTTGTTGGTGATTTGGCACACTTGCCCGTTCAGGATCAAAGCATGGATGTCTTGCTGGACATTTTCTCACCAGCCAACTATCATGAATTTCAGCGAGTATTGAAAAAAGAGGGACTTATCATTAAAGTCATCCCAACAGAGAATCATCTGAAGGAAATTCGTCAAAAAGTTGCTCAGTATCTGGACAAGAAAGATTATTCTAATCAAGATATCATCCAGTATTTCCAGAAACACTTTACCATCCTATCTAGAAAGACCATAGAATCAACCCATGCTCTGCATTCTGAGGAGAAAACTGCCCTGCTGCAGATGACTCCTTTACTCTTTCATGTTGAAAAAAATCTAATCAATTGGGAGCAGCTTACACATGCCACCATTTCAGCTGAGATTCTTATCGGAAAACTAAAACAAGAAAAAAGCTGAGCAGCTTACAGTAAAAAACGCTGTTATAACAGCCATTTTAAAAACGCAGACAGGCCTGTCTGCGTTCTTTGTTTATCAACTGATTAATAGACTGTCTTCTCTGTCTCTGGATCAAAGAAGTGCGCTTTATTGAGGTCGAAGCCTAGGTCAATACCTTCACCAGTTTCTAGGTAATCGCGTGAATCCACACGCGCTACAAACTCACTAGAACCCACTTGGCAGTAGAGATGAGACTCTGCTCCCAGTAATTCTGAAACAGAAATTTTAGCATGCACAACTGAATTCGGGAAAGTTTCCAAGAAAGCAGCTTCCGCATTGATATCTTCCGGACGAATACCGAAGATCAGTTCCTTGCCCTCGTAACCTTTTTCCCGCAGAACCTTAAGAGCTCCTTCTGGCACAGTCAAGCGCAGACCTTCTGCGACAATCTCATTCCCTTCAAGCTTAACTGGGATGAAGTTCATAGCTGGGCTACCAATGAAGCCAGCAACGAACTTATTAACTGGGTTGTTATAGACTTCCTGAGGCGTACCAATCTGCTCCACTCGACCAATCGTTCCAGTACCAGCAGGATTCTTGGTCGCTGACATGATAACGATACGATCCGCCAAGGTCATAGCTTCTGTTTGGTCGTGAGTAACATAAATAGTTGTTGCCCCGATACGGCGGTGAATCTTGGCAATCTCCGCCCGCATAGAAACACGCAGCTTAGCATCCAAGTTAGACAGAGGCTCATCCATAAGGAAAACCTTTGCATCACGAACGATAGCGCGTCCCATTGCTACCCGCTGACGCTGACCACCAGACAAATCAGCTGGCTTGCGCTGCAAGAATTCCTTCAAGCCTAGGATTTCTGCTGCTTCGTTGACCCGTTTTTCAATATCTTCCTTGCTGTACTTGCGCAGCTTGAGACCAAAGGCCATGTTGTCGTAGACAGTCATGTGTGGATAAAGGGCATAGTTCTGGAAGACCATAGCGATATCACGGTCTTTGGGCGCCACATCATTGACCACTGTACCGTCAATAGAGGCAGTTCCTTCTGTGATGTCTTCAAGACCCGCAATCATACGCAGGGTAGTTGATTTCCCGCAACCAGATGGACCGACAAAGACGATAAATTCCTTGTCCTTGATATCTAGATTGAAGTCTTCCACTGAGTAGTGGTCGCTGTTGGGATATTTTTTATAGATATTTTTCAGATTTAATTCGACCATAATAAGCCCCTTCTTTTGAATAAAAATATTTTCTTTCAAGCTCTCATTTGCAAAGCGCTTTCACATTGTCCATTATATCGTTTTTTTTTGACTTTTTCAAGCACTTTTAGTAAAACGTTTGCATAATTTTTGAAAATTTTCTCCATCAAAAAAGAGACCAAGTGGCCTCTTTAAAACTTATTCTTCTTTTTTTCTACTACGGAATGACAATCCAGCTGCAGCTAAAGCGCTGATAAGTCCTGCAACTGTGAGAAGAGCATTAGAAGCTTGACCCGTATGCGGCAAGACTGATGCACCACTCTTACTCTCCTTGTTTTTAAGCTGAGCAAGCTGGGTGACCTTAGCTAATGAAGACTGCTCTTGTACTGATTTGGCCCCATCAACTGCTGGCAAAATACTGCTAGTTACTTGGTAAGCAGGTAAAGCATCAGCTACAGCCGCGTCAGCAGCATTGACACCTCCTGTAAATTCCGGAAGAGCCGCCATCTGAGGAGCACTGTCTGGATGTGCGCTCCTGACTGATGGCTGAACGCCAGCATCATAGGTGTTATTTTCTGTAATAGTTGGATCAGAATCATTGACTCCTCCACTAAATTCAGGCCGTGTTACTGTTGCAACTTCTGAATCACTGACATTTCCATTGAATGCTGGTTGTGCAGACGCCTGTGGAGCTGTATCAGGATGAGTTCCAACTTCATGGCTAGACAAATCATATTCCGACGCCGTCGCCGTTTCTGGCTCAGAGTCGCTAACTCCTCCACTAAATTCTTGCCTAGCTTCCTGTGGTGAATCACTTGGAACAGAAGAAGCTGTCTCAGCTTTAGCAGCATTCTTGACAATCGCTTCTAGATTTTCAAGAGCTTTTGTCTGCTCAGCAGCAATCTGTTCCTGCAGCTTTTCTGCTTTTTCTGCACTGTCTACACTATCATCTAGCTGTGCAATCGCATCTGTCACCGCCTTTAATGCTGCTCGAATCTTTTCTTTAGCTTGCTTTTTATCGAGCTCTGAAAGTGTTTGGTGATGTTCAATTGCTTCAATTTGCTTGTCGACTTCTTCTTCAAGCTCATCTAAAACCAAATCTTTGCCAACTGGATGAATCGTGTTCAAGCTAGCAATTCCAGCTGCCTCAATTCTCTCCAGTTCCTCTTCGGTATCAGCCTTTCCCAGCGCCGTTTTCGCATCGGCTAGAGTTGCTTCCGCTTCAGCTTTAGCCGTAGCCTGTTCTGCCTCTGACAGATTCGGGTTGCTCCGTAAGTCTGCTAGCTTATCAGACAGAGCCAGATCTAGTTTCAGTCCAGTCGTAACTTTTAGCAATCCCTGCTTCTCTGACGCTACCTGTTCTTGAATTTTTTCAGCATCATCAGGACTTTCAACCCAAGCATTATAAGCTGCAATTGCTTTTTGAGCTATGGTTGCTGCATCTTCAATTTTCTTTTTAGCTGCATTTTTTCCTTCAGCAGAAAGACTTTGACTCTTCTCAACAGCCTCGATAGTAGCTATTTTTTCTTCCTGAATTTCTTTTAAGAACTGCTCTTTGCCAATAGGGTGAATCTTGGCTAAGTGGGCTATGGCTGTTTCTTTTGCCTGGTCATAGACTTCCTGAGAATCTGCTCCTTCAATAGCCTTCTTGGCCGCTTCCACAACCTGCTCTATCTCGCCTCTAACTGCTTTCTTTTCTGCTTCTGAAAGATTGGGATTTGCTTCCAAGTCAGCTAACTTGGCAGCCAGAGTAAAATCTACGGTTGAACTTGCTATAAATTTGAAAAACTTATCTTCCTCGGTTACTGCCTGCTCTTGAATCACTTCCGCCTGCTCTGCTGTTGCTGCATTAACATCTAATTTCTGAATTGCATCCTCTGCTTCCGCAGCCTTCTTCCTTACAGACTCTTGGAAACTTTTCTTTTGCTCCTCAGGCAATAAATCGCTACTATCTACAAGTTTGTCAAACTCTGCTTTCCCATTTTGGATTTCATCTAGAAGTAAATCTTTGCCGACTGGATTGATAGAGTTGATGTCTGCCAATCCATCTTCTTTGGCTTGATCAATCCTTTCTTTATCCTCAGCTACGGCAATTTCATTCTGAGCCTTTGCAGCTGTTTGATTGACTTCGTCCTTAGCTGCTGCAAGCTCCTCATCTGACAAATTTGGATTATTCCCAAGATCTGTCACTTTCTCAGCCAGAAATGTGCCTACTTCCTTGTTAGCAGCCTCCCTAACCGTTATCAAATCCTGATTTACTGGCGATGCAGCAACTGGGTTCTCTACTGCATTTGCCACTGGCTGTTCCTCATCCGCCGCCACCAAACTGTGACCCAAAAACAGAGCACAAATAAGGACTGACCCAACACCTAAAACAGACTTCCGAATAGAATATCGCAAAACTTTTTCTGTTCTTTTCATCTTTTTCTCCTCTGAACATATTTTATTATCCTGATCAGTAACCATTAATAAAAAGTCCAGTCAAACCTCCCATAAATCTTTCAGATTTGGTAATTTTTAAACTACACTTTCTATTTGACTTCTGATAAGATTTTTTATTATTTTATCATATTAACCTTTTAAAACAAAACAATTATCGGCTTGATTTATGTACATTAATTGTAAAATTGTCCAGTTTTTAAATAGACATGATGTCCAAAAATTAAACTAAAATTTTTCCATTTAACAATGTGTAAACTTTTTTAGTAAAAATTCTGGGCTATTTTCTAGCTTATTTCAGACAGAAAAAGTAAAATGGTATAGGAGGGATAAAATTATGGCTCTTAATACACGAGATAGGATTTTGGATGCATTTTTTGAATTAGCAGATAAACAGCCAGATAGACCGCGTTTTACCTTTACAGAAATCGCTAAAGAAGCCGGTTTGTCAAGACAGGCTATTTACAAACGACACTTTAATAACACTACTGAAATTATCGAATACATTCGCCAAGACATGGTAAAGCAAGCCTTTGCTCCCAATTGGAATAGCAACAATTCTGAAGCGGGCTTAGATCCTTTCGCCTTTTTGGCTCAAACGATTCTTCCCGCTATTTATGAGCAACGCCAACGCATTAAAATATTATATACTAGTTCTGTCGATCCCCTGTGGAGCGATTTTATTACTGCCAGTTACAAGGACTGGATCGAGCAGAATCTAAATCTTGACCATCAAAAATTAGGTATTCCTGAAGACCTGGCCAATCAACTGCTGGCCGGCTGGATTAGTTCTCTTATCGAGAATTGGATCACTCAGGATGACCCCGTTCCTTGCAAGCAGTTTTCTAAGACATTTCTCAACCTTGTATCTTCACCCCTAACCAGCTTTGCTGCCTATGATAGTCCAGCTGGCCCTTCAAACAAAATTGTTATCGCATAACCAACTAGAAGAAAAACAGAGAAATGACAGAACCGGTCCTTGTAAGGGAAGACTGGTTTTTTAATATTTTTATATTAAATTTTAAAAATAATTGGACATTTCCTCTATAAAGTGTTATCATTTTAGTTGACAATCG
Source organism: uncultured Streptococcus sp. (assembly GCA_963533195.1). GTDB lineage: Bacteria > Bacillota > Bacilli > Lactobacillales > Streptococcaceae > Streptococcus. The sequence goes on from CAUSOG010000041.1 coordinate 9,957, forward strand.
GTAAACTATTTTGTTGGGGATTTGCTCTATTTTTAGACAAACCAGCAAGAACTTAATAAAAAAGAAGGAAGGTACTTATGCCCCAAGATACTCGAGACAAAGTCGTCAATGCCTTAATTGAGCTGGCAGAGCAAAATCCTGAAAAGTCTTATTTTACTTTTTCAGAGATTGCAAAACAAGCCGGTCTATCGCGCCAGGCCATCTATAAAAAGCATTTTAGTAATGTTGAAGACATTATCCAATACATCCGCCAGACAATTATGACTCCGTTTTTGCCCCTGTATGAAAGTTACGAAGAAGGAAATGGAGAAAATCCGTTCTGCTTCTTCGCCCAACATATGATTCCTACCCTTTATGAACATAGGAAATGGATGAGGGTGCTCTACACTACAGCTATCGATCCTTTCTGGAGTGACTATCTATCTACCTTCTTCACTCAGTGGGTCGTACAAAATTTAGAAATTGACTCTAAAAAATTGAGAATTCCAAAAGAGATGGCTACTGAAATTGTTGTTAGATGGATTAACTCCCTCATTGAAATTTGGATTATAAAAGAAGAACCTATGCCTGCAGAGGATTTCCCCAAGCTCTTCCTGAATGTGATTTCAACCCCTATGGATCAGTTTATAACACCTCATAGTAAGTCCTAATTCAACTAAAAGCTATAAAACCTGCCTAATTTAGGCAGGCTTTTTTGTCGGTAAAATTTCTTACTTTACAAAAGAAAAAAGAGCAGATGTTTTTCTGCTCTCATCAACTATATAGATTTTAACATCAAAAGCTAAGCTTCGTTTAATCTACCCGATAATAGAAGCTGCCTTGCTCGTCAAAGCTATTCAAGCCAACCCCTGTCCAGATTCTATCTTGGCCAGCATCGGAGTTATCCGTAAAGTTTTCCTTGTCTGCGACCTTAACTCCCTTAGGAAGAAACTCAATCAGAAAACCTCCGCTTTCTCCGCCGTAGACACCGCCAGCAGCAGTGCCATAGTCTGTCAGAGAAGCTCCGTACAATTCATAAACACTTGAAACCAAGCCCTTTTCATCAAAAACAAGCTGGTTGCCAGAAGCATCCTGCCAGGTTCCTTTAACGCTGGCATAATTACCATTTGCAAGTGCTGAAATGTCCATCGCTTCCTTCTTTTCCTTGTTTTTTTCTGTGCTCGCACTCTCTGAGCTAGTGCTGCTAACCGCTGAAGATGCTGCAGTAGTTGACTGACTGGATACCTGCTCCACAGAACTTGTTACCGAGCCCGTACTGCTAGTAGGCGTCTCTGATTGATTCGTAGCACTGCCATTCGAGCAAGCTGTCATAGCTAATAAAGCAGCTCCTGCTAGTAAAAAAGGTAAAGCTTTTTTCTTCATTTTTCTCCTCTTTCTCACGGTAAGATAAATCATGTGATTAGTAACATTATAGATTATTTTATTGCTTTTTACAAGAAGAATTCTAGCAGCTGGGCAGGCGCAAAGCTATTGATTTTATTTACTCAGCTTCTGCCACATCCAGAACCCTGTAGATTGTTTTGGCCAGAGCCGTTTCATAATCGGCTGCACCATAAAGTTTATCAGTCGTGACTTGGGCTGTCTGCTTTTCTAGGTCTACCGCCACATCTGACACTCCCTCCATAGACAGGAAATGCTTGGTGACGTGTTTGACACAATTTTGACAAGATAAGTTTTCTAATTGGACTGTTTGTTTCATAGATTCATTCCTCCGTATATTTAGTTCATTTTAAAGCGTCCTAGACGCAGAGCATTGGCCACAACTGACACCGAGCTCAAGCTCATGGCCAGACCAGCCAACATCGGATTAAGCAAGGGGCCGCCAAAAAGATGCAGGATACCCATAGCAATCGGGATACCTAGTGTATTGTAGGCAAAAGCCCAGAAGAGATTTTCCTTGATATTGCGGATGGTCGCCTGACTGAGCTTGATAGCCTTGACCACATCCTGCAAATCACTATGCATGAGCACTACATCTGCCGACTCAATAGCTACATCCGCGCCTGATCCGATGGCAATTCCCACATCTGCCTGAACCAGAGCCGGCGCATCATTGATACCGTCTCCGACCATGGCCAGTTTTTTACCAGCTTCCTGCAAGTCTTTGATAGCAGTGGCCTTACCATCTGGCAGTACACCTGCGATAACTTTTTGGATTCCAGCTTTCTGGGCAATAGCTGTCGCGGTTTCTTCACGATCTCCTGTCAGCATGATGACTTCTAGCCCCATAGACTGAAGCTCCTGCACAGCCGACAGGCTACTAGATTTCATCTCATCTGCTACCGCTAGAATACCAGCCAACTGTCCATCTACTGCGACAAACATGGCTGTCTTCCCTTCTTGGGATAGCTCCAACAACTGTTCTTGAAAAGCATTGCTGTCAATGTTCTTTTCTTTCATCAAAGACTCATTTCCCACCAGAAGCTGTCTGTTCTCAACCCGAGCTGACAAACCTCGGCCAACAATGGCCTCAAAATGATTGACAGGCAGTAAGCCAAGCTCCTCCTCTTCAGCTGCTGCCAAAATAGCCTGAGCCAAAGGATGCTCAGAATGCTGCTCAGCACTGGCTATTAACCGCAACAAGTCGGACCGATTCAAATCACTCAAGGGCAGCAGATCTGTCAGACTGGGCTTACCAACCGTAATCGTCCCCGTCTTATCAAGAACAATAGTATCCAGTTGATAAGCTGCTTCCAAAGCTTGTCCAGACTTAATCAGAATTCCATTTTCAGCCCCTTTACCAGTCCCAACCATAATGGCTGTCGGAGTGGCTAATCCCAGCGCACAAGGGCAGGCAATGACCAGAACTGCGATAAAGATTGACAGAGAAAAGCCAAGGCTCTCACCAGCTAGAACATACCAGCCCAGCGCAGACAAAGCAGCCAAGCTCAGCACGATTGGGACAAAATAAAGCGAAATTTTATCGGCCAAAGCCGCTATTGGCGCCTTAGACCCCTGCGCTTCCTCCACCAATCTAACAATCTGGGCTAAGGTCGTATCCGAACCCACTCTAGTTGCTTGGTAGTCAATACTACCATTTTGATTGATTGTTGCACTGGTAATGGTATCGCCGACCTTCTTTTCAATCGGGACACTTTCACCAGTCATCATGGACTCATCCACAAAGGTCTGCCCTTCCGTCACAAGGCCGTCTACCGGCATACGCTCCCCTGGCTTGATACGGATAATGTCCCCAACTCGGATATCCTCCGTATCAATGGTCACAGCTTCACCATAACGAATCACTGTCGCCTGACTAGGCACTAGCTCAAGCAGAGACTGAATTGCCTGAGACGTTCTCCCTTTAGCTGAACTTTCCAGATATTTCCCCAGAAGAACCAAGGCAATAATCACTGCAACCGACTCAAAATAGAGCTGATGAACAAAGGCATGATAGCCTAGAAAAACCTGACCGACCGAGTAGAGGCTGTAAAAAAATGCTGCGCCGGTCCCCACCGCAATCAAACTATCCATATTAGGATGTTGCTTGATAAGATTGCGAAATCCTCTCTGATAGAAGCCGCGCCCAATCCACACAGCAGGCAGAGTCAAAAGAAGTTGTGACAGAACGAAGACCAAGGGATGCGCCATATGGTCCAAAAAGCTAGGTAGAGGAAGACCGACCATACTGCCCATAGAGATATAAAGTAAGGGCAGAGCCGTGACCAAAAGAATTAGTAATTCTTGCTTTTTCCTTTTCAATTCCTTCGCTTTCATCGCAGCCTCTTCATTCACATCGGACGGTCGGTCTTTTCCTTTTTCTTCCGCCTGATAACCAGCCTCGGCTACTGCATCCAGCACTTGCTGGCTGTCAAATCCCTCCTTAGGAACCAAACTAAGACGTTCTGTTGCCAGATTGACACTGACCTCCTCAACCGTTTCTAAATCTTTGACCGCCATCTCCACTGTCATAGCACAAGATGCACAGGTCATTCCTGATAGCTTGTATTCTTTTTTCTCACTCATCAATGCGTCTCCTTTCCATGCCCGCACCGACACTGACCTTGCGGACAGTGGCATTTAATTTCCAGCGGAGCCGAAGCTCTTTTCTTATCAATGACTTGGCTGAGCCGCTCCAAGTCCCCTTGACTGAACTGACTTCTCTCAATCATCGAAATCAAAAGTTCTCCATGCTTGGTGTTGCAGATATTATCAAAGAGATCCTGTAAAGTACTTTCCAGATGATCCTCTTCTAAAATCCGAGCATCGTAGTAAAACTTGCCCTCTATCTTTTCCATAGCGATAAATTCTTTTGTCTTCAGACGATTCAAAAGAGTCTTGATGGTTGCCGGCTTCCAGGAAAAATCAGCTTCCAAACGAGCTATTATCTCTGTACTGCGACTGTGTGGATAAGCCCACAGCACACGCATCACTTGCCATTCTGCTTGGCTAATATTTTGCTGTTCCATTGTTTAACATCTCCTTATCATTTACATTTGTAATCCAGCTCTTTATTAGTTTACATCTGTAATCGTAATTTGTCAAGTATTTTTATCATCATTTACCGATATACAAAAAAGAAGGCGGGATAGTCCCGTCTTCTCAAGTGTGCCTATATTAATGCGCCAACATCTCTTGAGCAATTTCTTGACCGTTCAACTTACTTGGATAGTAGGTTGGCCAGTTTTCCAGCTCATCAAAGAGTGCTTCCTGGCTTTCGCCACCATAGAAGATATGGAAATGAGCCGCCTTGGTCGGTGCAATGTTGTGGTCGCTAAACTGAACATACTTGTATTCACCAGCATCCTCGTCTGTCGCTTCAAACATAAAGCGAACTCCACGATTTCCCTTAGGGTAAGTCAGAGTGTGCTTACCAACGTATTTATACGTATATTTCTTAGATTTTCCATCTACCACAAATTCCATAGTCTTGTCTGTGATATTGATATTAGAAACATCTGTCTTGTAGCCCTTGTCATAGTAGTCCTTGTATTCAGCTGCCGTCATTTTCCCAGTCAGCTTAGCCTTGTAGTCAAAGACTTGGTCCAAGGTACCATCCTTCAGATAAGGGTAAACAGACTGCCACTCGCCAGCATAGTCAGACAAGGTCCGATCTTTGACAGCACTGTCTTCAAAGTAGCCGTTTTGGACTGTCTTATCGTCTTCTTCTTTCTCGGCTGCAATCTCAGCTCCCTCTTGGTCAGTTGTCTTCTTGAGAGCCTTTAGATTGGCCTGCATGATAGAAATATAGTCTGCCCCGTCCTTGGTTTGCTCTTCTGTCAAGCTTTCCAGCGGATTCAAGACATCAAGCTCTACTCCTGTTTCCTTGGCCAACGTAGAAGCCAAAGCCTGAGAGGCATTCTCTTCAAAGTAGATATACTTGATTTTATTTTTCTTGATATACTCGGTCAATTCAGCCAAGCGTGAAGCAGATGGCTCGCTATCTGGTGAAAGCCCAGAAATTGGCACCTGCTTCAAGCCATAGTCCAATGCCAGATAGTTAAAGGCTGCGTGCTGAGTGACAAAGCTTTTTTGCTTGGCATTTGCCAACCCATCTTCATATTCCTTATCCAAGGCTTCCAGCTTCTTGATATAAGCCGCTGCATTTTTCTCAAAAGCAGCTTTCTTGTCAGGATAAGACTTGCTCAGACTATCACGGATGTGCTCCACCATTTTAATAGCCCGCTTCGGAGATAGCCAGACATGGGGATCATAGGCATGATGATGCCCCTCTTCACCATGGTCGTGGTCTTCTTCCTCTTCACCACCGGGCAGCAAGAGCATATTTCCTGTCGCCTTGATAACCGTTTCTTCCTTATTTTTCAAAGTTTTTAGCAGATCCGGAACCCAAGTCTCCATGTTTTCATTTTCATAGACAAAAGCATCCGCATCCTGAATCGTCGCAACTGCCTTAGCAGAAGGCTCATAATCATGCGGCTCTGTCCCAGCCCCGATGAGGAGTTCAACATTGGCCTCATCCCCAGCTACCTGCTTGGTAAATTCATAAACAGGATAAAAAGTTGTGACAATATTGAGCTTGCCATCTGCATTTTTTTGATTGGAACAAGCTACTAAGAAAATACTCAGTAAACCTGCTAATAGTAAGCTAATTTTTTTCATTTTCTGCTCCTATTTCATAAATTTTTTGACCAGATTCACTAGCAAGAACAAGCTGACGAAGATAATCGTAATGCTAGCACTAGCTGGCGTCTCTGCATAGTAAGAAATATAAAGTCCAGCAATCATACCAAAGAAACCGATGGCATTTGCCAGCAAAATGACCGACTTGAAATTTTTCCCAATCCGCAGGGCAATACTAGCCGGCAAGACCATAATGGTCGAAACCAGCAGGGCTCCCGCAGCTGGAATCATGAGAGCAATGGCAACACCCGTCACGATATTGAAGAGAATAGACATGGTCCGCACAGGCAGCCCATCGACAAAGGCCGTATCCTCATCAAAGGTCAAGATGTACATGGGGCGAATGAAGAGGAAGGTCAAGACAAGCACTACAGCAGCAATGACAAAAAGAGAAATCACCTGCTCCGTGCTAATGGTCACGATAGACCCAAATAAATACTGGTCCAGACTCATGGAACTGGAACTCTTGCCTTTACTCATGACAATCAAAGAAATCGCCAGACCTGTTGACATGAGAATGGCTGTACCGATTTCCATGAAATTCTTATAGATAGTTCGCAAGTACTCTAAGAAGACTGCTGCGACAATGACGACAAGCACCGTTGTGAGAGTGGGCGATAGTCCAAGAACCAAGCCAAAAGCCACACCTGCCAGTGAAACGTGACTGAGCGTGTCGCTCATAAGACTCTGCCGGCGTAAAATCAGGAAGGTCCCCAGAATCGGTGAGAAGAGACTCATGGCAATAACTGCCAAGAAGGCTCGCTGCATAAAATCATAGGAAAATAGATTAAGCATGACTCACCTCCTGACTATTGTCGCTTTCATGCACATTGAAACAGCGCCAAGGAGAGTCCTGATTACGGACCAGGTGGATGTTGCGATCAGCATATTTACGAACTTCTTCCGGATCGTGTGTAATCATCAAGACAGCTTTCCCATGCTTATGAGCACTATGGTGCATGAGCTTGTAAAATTCATCCTTGCTGCCTGCATCCATACCTGTTGTCGGCTCATCAAGGACAAAAATATCCGGATCCGAAGCAAACATCCGAGCAATCACAGCCCTCTGCTTTTGCCCGCCAGAGAGAGAACCAATCCGCTTATCTCGATATTCCCACATTCCAACCGACTCCAGACTTGCCTTGATATGCTCCTCATCATGCTCATTCAAACGACGAAACCAACCCTTACGCGGATAACGTCCCGACTTGACAAACTCATATACCGTACTAGGAAAACCTGCATTAAAACTAGCAATCTGCTGAGGTAAATAAGCAATCCGCAGTTTCTTGCCTCGCACATTGGTCTTGGAAATCTTCACTTCCCCATGCTTAGGCTGCAAAATACCCAAACTAGCTTTGATAAGCGTCGTCTTAGCAGCTCCATTTTCCCCCGTCAAAGTTACAAACTCACCGCTGTCTAGAAAATAATGAATATGCTCTAGCACAGGCTCCTTGTCATAGTAAAAGGAAAGATTATCCACTGTGATATATCTCATTTACCGATCTCTCCCACTAAGGCTTCCAAAAACTTAGCAATTGCAGCTTGTTCAGCATCAGAAAACTGCTCTGCCAATTTTTGATAAGTCTCCAAAGTATGTGCGTGATGATGCTGATGTTCCTCTGCAATCGGCTGAGCTAACTCAGTCAAACGGTAAAAGGTAACCCGTGCATCTCTCTTATCTTTAAAGGCTTGCAGCATCTCTTGCCGAGCCAAAGATTTCACAGCCTTGGTAACAGCAGCTTGACTCACATTCAGTTTTTTTGCCAAATCAGAATTTGTCAAAGATGCCTCAGACAAAAGCATCAAAATATGCTCCTGCGTATTGGTTAAAGGCACATCACTCGTGCAAGAACCAATCAGAATCTCATGCTGATTTTCTGCTTTCAAAATAACTTCATTTAAAAATTGATCGATCTTCTGCGCTAAATGAGTCATTTCTTCCCTCCTTCTCTTAACCAGTTAAAACTTTACTGGTTAATTATACCACAAAAAAGAAAAGAGTCAAGAATTTTCAGTAAAACTAAGCATCTTTTCACAAATACCTTCCTTAGATTCCTCATTAAATCGCTAGCCATCAGGTTAAAAAACAAGTCCTCCCCTATTAATCTTACATACTCTATCACCTTTTTTTGAGGAAGAATCTAATAGCCCTAATCTCAATATCTAGAGTATAGATTAAAAACAATATTATAACTCTAGCTTCCTCTTAAGTTGAAAAGTAACTACTAAAAAAACGAAGCTAAAATGCTTCGCTAAACTTAAGCTATACCGGCGGCCGGGGTCGAACCGGCACGTCCGTGAGGACACTGGATTTTGAGTCCAGCGCGTCTGCCAATTCCGCCACGCCGGCTCAAGTTTTTAACTGGGGTAGCTGGATTCGAACCAACGCATGAGGGAGTCAAAGTCCCTTGCCTTACCGCTTGGCTATACCCCAATAATATAAAATAGGCGAGTGATGGGGATCGAACCCACGCATGCCAGAGCCACAATCTGGTGTGTTAACCACTTCACCACACCCGCCATATTTAAACACGGGCAGTAGGAATTGAACCCACACTGAAGGTTTTGGAGACCTTAGTTCTACCTTTAAACTATGCCCGTAACTAAAATAATGGAAGGGGAGGGATTCGAACCCCCGAACCCGAAGGAGCGGATTTACAGTCCGCCGCGTTTAGCCTCTTCGCTACCCTTCCGATTATAAAATTATGGCGCGAGACGGAATCGAACCGCCGACACATGGAGCTTCAATCCATTGCTCT
>CAUSOG010000042.1:0-18343 GCA_963533195.1 uncultured Streptococcus sp.
GTCATAAAGCTTTGGCAGAAGCGCATCACTTCAGCATCAGTCTTACCTTTGGGATCAAAGTCAGATCCGCCTTTACCACCGCCGATTGGCAGGCCAGTCAATACATTTTTAAAGATTTGCTCAAATCCGAGGAATTTCAAGATACCTTGGTTTACAGTTGGGTGGAAACGAAGTCCGCCTTTATAAGGACCAACTGCTGAGTTAAATTGCACGCGGTAACCGCGGTTGACTTGTACATTACCTTCGCGGTCTACCCAAGGAACACGGAAGCTGATAACGCGCTCAGGCTCAGTAATACGCGCTAGGATGTTTTCTTCAATGTATTCTGGATGTTTTTCGAAAACGGGCTCCAGAGTATTGAGAAACTCTTCAACAGCTTGGAGGAATTCTGCCTCGTGTCCGTTGCGGGCTTTTACGGTCTCGAAAGTGCTTTGGATATATTCTTTAGCAGTTGTCATCTGTCATTCTCCTTTAAATAAAATAGTAAACCATCCTGTCGGAAGCTGCTTGCAGCTTGTGTGACGAGGATGTGTTTAAATTTTTAAAACAGGCATCTTTTAGATGTCATATTTTATTACATGGAACATTATAGCAGACTTTTTTTCTCTTGTAAAGAAAAAAGTTGAATTTTCTAAAAATTTCCACAATTTGTTTTCTGAAATATTCCAGAAAATAGCTGAGCGAACTGGATGTTTTCCGAACGTTAGTCAGGAATTGCTGGTTTAAAAAACGAAAAAGCAGGCTTTGGTGATATAATAGAGGAAATGAGCTAAAGGCACTCGCCTTCAGAAGAAAAAGGAGCGTTTTACTATGGTTTCGACATCTACACAGATTGCTGGTTTTGCATTTGACAACTGCCTGATGAATGCAGCTGGGGTTGCCTGCATGACAAAAGAGGAACTGGCAGAAGTCAAAGATTCTGCTGCGGGAACATTTGTGACCAAGACAGCGACGCTGGAATTTCGTCAGGGAAACCCAGAACCGCGCTATCAGGATGTTCCGCTGGGATCTATCAACTCCATGGGCCTGCCCAACAATGGTTTGGACTACTATCTTGACTACCTGCTGGAACTCCAGAAAAGCGAACCAAATCGAACTTTCTTCCTCTCTTTGGTCGGTATGTCGCCAGAAGAAACCCACACCATTCTTCAGAAAGTGCAGGCAAGTGACTTTAAAGGCATTACTGAGCTCAATCTCTCCTGCCCCAATGTCCCTGGCAAGCCGCAGATTGCCTATGACTTTGAAACGACGGAAAAGATTTTGTCAGAGGTTTTTGCTTATTTTACCAAGCCGTTGGGTATCAAGCTGCCTCCTTATTTTGATATCGTGCATTTTGATCAGGCTGCTGCGATTTTTAACAAATATCCGCTCAAGTTTGTCAATTGTGTAAACTCGATCGGAAACGGCCTTTATATAGAAGATGAGTCAGTGGTCATTCGTCCGAAAAATGGCTTTGGAGGTATCGGAGGTCAGTATATCAAGCCGACTGCTCTGGCCAATGTCCATGCCTTTTACCAACGCCTTAAACCGGAAATCCAAATCATTGGAACTGGCGGTGTCTTGACGGGTCGTGATGCCTTTGAGCATATCCTCTGTGGAGCCAGCATGGTGCAGGTAGGAACAACCCTTCATAAAGAAGGAGTGGCAGCCTTCGAGCGCATTACCACAGAACTCAAGGATATTATGGAAGAAAAAGGCTATGAAAGTCTGGAAGATTTCCGAGGAAAATTGAAGTATATTGAGGGGTAATTTTCTATTAAAAGATTTAATTCAAGCGTTATTGTGATTTGAAATGAAGATCATGGCTGGGTTAATTGTCATTAAGACCCAGCTTTTTCATATCAATTTGAAGAAAGTTCTAATCAAATTGCTATAATTTCGACTCCTTTTATGAGAAAATAGACGCAAAGAAATGAGGTGCTTTTATGGCAGAAATTTATTTAGCAGGTGGATGCTTCTGGGGATTGGAAGAGTACTTTTCCCGCATTGAGGGTGTGGAGCAAACGACAGTGGGCTACGCCAATGGACAGGTGGAATCAACTAACTACCAGCTGATTCACCAGACGGATCATGCAGAGACGGTTCATCTGATTTATGATGAAGAGCGGGTCAGCCTGCGGAAAATCCTGCTCTATTATTTCCGAGTTATTGATCCTCTGTCGGTCAATAAGCAGGGAAATGATGTAGGGCGTCAGTATCGGACAGGCGTTTACTATACCAATCAAGCCGATAAGACAGTCATTGAGCAGGTCTTTTCTGAGCAAGAAAAGCAGTTGGGACAAAAGATTGCTGTTGAGCTAGAACCTTTGCGCCACTATGTCCTAGCAGAAGACTATCATCAGGATTATCTCAAGAAAAATCCCGGTGGCTACTGTCATATCAATGTTAATGATGCCTATCAGCCCTTGGTCGATCCAGGACAGTACGAGAAGCCTACTGATGAGGAACTGAAAGAGCAGCTGACAGAAGAGCAGTACCAGGTAACACAGCTTAGTGCGACAGAACGTCCTTTCCATAATGCCTACAATGCCACTTTTGAAGAAGGAATTTATGTAGATGTGACGACTGGAGAGCCCCTCTTTTTTGCTGGTGACAAGTTTGAATCTGGCTGCGGCTGGCCTAGCTTTAGCCGGCCTATTGCCAGAGAAGTTTTGCGATATTATGAAGACAAGAGCCATGGCATGGAGCGGATCGAAGTGCGCAGCCGTTCTGGCAATGCCCATCTGGGGCATGTCTTTACTGACGGCCCAGAAGCAGCAGGAGGCTTGCGCTACTGCATCAACTCAGCAGCTCTGCGATTTATTCCAAAAGAAAAAATGGAAGCAGAAGGATATGGATATCTGCTAACTTTCATGCAGTAAAAGGGCATGAAATCAACTCAAATGTTTCAATCAGTCATATAAATTTTTTATCACGGCGATAAATTATTTATATAAGCCAAGTCTCCTTGAACATGGTAAAATGAGAAGTAATCTTATAAAATAGAAGATTTAGAATTTTATCCATTAAAGGAGAATCAATGATGAATTTGAAAAAAATCTTTTCAGTAGGCTTAGTAGGCCTTGCAGCCTTGGGTTTGGCAGCTTGCGGCGGCTCTTCTAGTAAGGAGAGCAAATCAGCAGACGGACCTGTAACCGTTAAGGTTGGGGTAATGAGCCTGAGTGATACAGAAGAAGCGCGCTGGAACAAGGTTCAAGAGATTCTTGACAAAGAAAATGCAGGCATTAAATTAGAGTATACGCAGTTTACCGACTACTCTCAGCCTAACCAAGCTCTGCTTGACGGTGATGTGGATATCAACGCTTTCCAACATTACAACTTCCTTGAAAACTGGAACAAAGAGAAGGGAGCAGACCTTGTGTCTGTTGCGGATACCTATATCGCTCCTATTCGTCTCTACTCTGGTACAAAGGACGGCAAAAATAAATATACAGATGTGAAAGACATCCCAGAAAATGGTACGATTGCCGTTCCAAATGATGCGACAAATGAGAGCCGTGCTCTTTATCTTCTTGAATCAGCTGGCTTGATCAAGTTGGATGTTAAAGGTAAGGAACTTGCGACTGTTGCCAATATCAAAGAAAACAAGAAGAATCTGACAATTTCTGAGTTGGATGCTTCTCAAACACCAGCTTCTCTGACTTCAGCAGATGCTGCAGTTGTCAATAATACTTTCGTCCGCGAAGCAGGCATTGACTACAAGAAGGCCCTCTTCAAAGAAGAAGCCAATGAAAACTCAAAACAATGGTATAACCTGATTGCAGCGAAACCAGATTGGAAGAAATCAGACAAGGCTGACGCGATTGAAAAAATTATCAAGGCTTACCACACTGATGAAGTGAAAAAAGTTATCGAAGAATCATCAGATGGTATGGATCAACCAGTTTGGTAATTTTTACCGGCAGAAAGTCATTGTATTGAATAAATGAAATGATTAAGAAGGGCGGAGATTAGCTTCTCCAGCCCTTTATCTGCTATTATGGTCATTTAGTTTAATTTTTATCTAGTTTTGAGCTAAGTCGGTAAAGATTGCGGCTTGTGGCATCGCATCTCCCTAGTCAAGCGACAGGCGAAATCAAACCAAAAAGGCTATAGTGGCTAAATCTCATATTGGACAAATCAAGGAGTGAATCGGAAATTATGGGCAAAGAAATTATCAAATTGGATCACATTGATGTCGTTTTTAATCAAAAAAAGCAAGACATTAGGGCTGTAGAAGATGTGACCATTCATATTAATCAGGGAGATATTTATGGAATTGTAGGCTATTCTGGTGCCGGGAAATCTACTCTGGTCCGTGTCATTAACTTGCTGCAGGTGCCGTCTGCTGGTAAGATCACGGTGGATGATACGGTTTTCTATGATCATCATCAGGTTCAGCTTACTGGGGCTGAGCTACGCCAAAAGCGTAAGGATATTGGGATGATTTTCCAGCATTTTAACCTCATGGCTCAGATGACAGCCAAGGAAAATGTTGCCTTTGCGCTTAAGCATTCACCTTTATCAGCTGCTGAAAAAGAGAAGAAAGTTCATACGCTTTTAGACTTGGTAGGCTTAGCGGATCGGGCGGACAATTATCCTGCCCAGCTGTCTGGCGGTCAGAAGCAGCGGGTGGCTATTGCGCGAGCCTTGGCCAATGATCCCAAAATCCTAATCTCGGACGAGTCCACATCCGCTCTGGATCCTAAGACCACCAAGCAGATTCTGGCTTTATTGCAGGATTTGAATCAAAAATTGGGTCTGACGATTGTCCTCATTACCCACGAAATGCAGATTGTCAAGGACATTGCCAACCGGGTAGCGGTTATGCAAAATGGTCGTCTGATTGAGGAAGGATCAGTTCTGGATATTTTCTCTAATCCCAAGAATGAGCTGACTCAAGACTTCATTACGACCGCAACCGGTATCAATGAGGCCATGATCAAAATCAACCAGCAAAAGATTGTGCAAAACCTGCCGGAAAATTCCATTCTGGCCCACCTAAAATACTCAGGTGTGGTGACGGACACAGCCATTATAAATGACATTTACAAGCAGTATCAAATATCGGCCAATATTCTTCACGCCAATATTGAGATTTTAGACCATGTACCAGTCGGAGAAATGGTCGTGATCCTATCTGGCGAGACCAAGCAACTGGCGGCGGTGCAGGAAAGTCTGCGCGAAACAGGAGTAGAGCTACACGTTCTGAAAGAAGGGAGTAACTAATGCTACAGCTGATTCAACAATTTATGCCCAATGTTTATAGAATGGGCTGGTCTGGGCAGGCTGGCTGGGGAACAGCTATTTACCTGACCCTGTATATGACTATCATTCCTTTCTTTATCGGAGGGATTCTAGGCTTTATCGCCGGCCTCTTGCTCGTCTTGACAGGACCGAGAGGTATTTTGGAAAATAGACTTGTCTTTTTCGTCCTAGACAAGGTTACCTCTATCTTCCGGGCTATTCCGTTCATTATTCTCCTAGCCCTCATCAATCCTTTTACTCGGATTATTGTGGGAACTGGGATTGGACCGACTGCGGCCTTGGTGCCTCTTTCACTGGCTGTTTTTCCTTTCTTTGCCCGTCAGGTTCAGGTGGTCTTATCCGAACTAGACCGAGGAGTCATTGAAGCGGCGCAGGCTAGTGGAGCGACTTTCTGGGACATTGTCGGGGTTTACCTGCGGGAAGGTCTGCCGGACTTGATTCGGGTGACGACTGTTACGCTGATCTCTCTGGTTGGTGAGACCGCTATGGCCGGAGCGATTGGAGCTGGTGGATTGGGAAATGTTGCCCTGACTTATGGTTATCAGCGTTTCAACCATGATGTGACCATTCTTGCGACTATTCTTATTTTGCTGCTCATCTTCTTTATTCAGTTTGTTGGGGATTTCCTGACACGGAAGATTAGTCATAGATAATGATTGACAACTAGGGCCTCAGCTGGGGCTCTTTTTTATGTCATAATTGTATAAAAAGACTTGCGCAATTAGATTAGGCTTGTTATAATAGCTAAAATCTCTTGAAACTAAGTGCTGGGAAAGTGAGGATAGGGCGTATGAAAGCTTATACAAATGTCAATCTGGTGACCTGTGACAGCGCATTTCATGTTTACCAGAAAGGGCTGCTAGTGGTTGAGGACGACCGTATTGCCTACTGCGGTCCCTATGATCAAGCCTGGTTAGGGAAATGCAGTGAAACAGTGGATTATGAAGAGGCTTGGATCATGCCAGGGCTAGTCAACTGTCATACTCACTCTGCCATGACTTTGCTGCGCGGGATTCGTGATGACAGCAATCTGCATGAATGGCTGGAGGACTATATCTGGCCAGCAGAAAGCCAGTTCACAGCGGATTTAACGACCCAGGCTGTCCAGCTGGCTCTGGCTGAAATGATGCTGTCAGGAACAACGACTTTTAACGACATGTATAATCCTCAGGGAGTGGATATTGATCGGATTTATCAGGCTGTGCGGCAGTCTGGTATGCGCTGCTATTTCTCACCAACCCTCTTTAGCTTAGAGGCGGAAACTGCAGAAGAGACTCTGGCTCGTACTCGTGCCATTATTGATAAAATACGCTCCTATAATGATGAAGATTTTCAGGTCATGGTGGCGCCTCATTCGCCTTATGCCTGTGACGAAGAACTGCTCAAGGGCAGTCTTGAGCTAGCGCGTGAACTGGATTTGAAGCTTCATATCCATGTGGCGGAGACACAGGAAGAAAATAAAATCATCCTTGAGCGTTATGGTAAACGGCCTCTGGCTTTCTTAAAAGGCCTGGGCTACTTGGAGCAGCCAGCCATTTTTGCTCACGGTGTTGAGCTCAATTCGTCAGAGATTTCGGATTTAGCGGCTTCACCAGTCAGCATCGCCCACAATCCTATCAGCAACCTCAAGCTGGCTTCCGGTGTAGCTCCGGTGACGGACTTGCTAGCTGCGGGTGTGACTGTTGGCCTAGCGACAGACTCGGTCGCTTCCAATAATAATCTGGATATGTTTGAAGAAGGTCGAACAGCTGCTCTCTTGCAGAAGATGCGTGCAGGCGATGCGACCCAGTTTATGATTGAGCAGGCCTTGAAAGCATTGACCATTGAAGGAGCCAAGGCGCTGGGTTTGGAGAACAAAGTCGGCAGTCTGGAAGTGGGCAAACAAGCTGATTTTATTGTCATTCAGCCTAAGGGACGACTTCATCTCTATCCTTTGGAAAATATGCTGTCGCACCTAGTATATGCAGTCAAAGGCAGCGATGTTCAGGATGTCTACATTGCAGGGCGACAGGTTGTCCGAGACGGCCAAGTGCTGACGGTTGATCTAGGAAGTTTTGTGTAAGAATGAAAGCCGATTTTCAGCTCCTTGATTAGCTCTTAGAATTGAAAAAATAGAAAATGAAGCAGGAGAATGGGAGAGATTGCCGCAATTTGAAGATTGTAGCATGCTTCTCCCTCTCCTGCTTTTTGCTTTCCTTTTCTTTTAGTGATAAAAATAGTACAATATAGTAAAGATTGATGCGCTATTATCAAGCAAGAAAAAGTGGAGAGATGCGATGGATAAAAAATTTCTTTGGGAGAAGATTCAGACTTTTTTTCAGGAACTTTGGAAAAAGATATCGGGTTTTGCTGCAGAGCATACTCTCCTGCCAGATGCCTACCAAGCTTGGCGGGATTGGATTAAGAAGTTGCCGCTTCCTCGTCCTAAGTTCTTTCAAAAACAGCTTAGCAATCGGCAGTTTGTCGGAGTGCTTTTGGCCGTTGTTGGACTGTCAGCCGGCTTAATTCTGCTGTCAGAGCATGTGCAGGATTTTACCTTTCTGTCTCCTAGTAAGAAAGAGCAGCAGTCAGATTCCTCTCAGAATCAAACGGTTCGTATCATGGCGACTGGGGATTTGCTTTATCATGACGGCCTTTATCTGAGTGCTCAGAAAGAAGATGGCTCTTACGATTTTTCTGAGAATTTCCACTATGCTAAGGAATGGCTTCGGCAGGGAGATTTGGTCTTAGGAGACTTTGAAGGCACGATTCGTCCGGACTATCCCCTAAATGGCTATCCGCTCTTTAATGCTCCAGAAGCCGTAGTTCCAGCAATCAAGGCTGCCGGCTATCAGGTGATGGACCTGGCTCATAATCACATTTTAGACTCTGGTCTGGAGGGAGTTTTTACTACAGCTCAGGCTTTTGAAAAAGAGGGAATCACTCCTATCGGTGTTTATCCGCATGAAAGCCGCAGTCAAGCACCGCTCTTGATAAAGGAAGTCAAAGGCATTAAGATTGCACTGCTGGCTTACTCCTATGGCTACAATGGCATGGAGGGGCTTCTCAGTCAGGAAGATTATGATGCTCGCCTATCCGATCTGGATGAAGAAAAGATGCGGGCCGAGATTGAGCGGGCAGAAAAGGAAGCTGACATTACAGTCGTCATGCCTCAGATGGGGATAGAGTACCAGTTGGAGCCAACAGAGGAGCAGATGACCCTCTACCATAAAATGGTTGACTGGGGAGCAGATATCGTCTTTGGAGGCCATCCGCATGTGGTTCAGCCGGCAGAGATTTTAGAGAAAGACGGCCAGAAGAAGCTGATTATGTATTCTATGGGGAATTTTATTTCCAATCAGCGCATCGAAACCATGGAGGAGATTGAAAATGCTCATTGGACCGAGCGCGGAGTGCTGATGGATGTTACCATTGAAAAGACACCAAAGGGCACGCAGATAAAAAGTGCTCAGGCTCATCCGAGCTGGGTCAGCCGAGTTGAAAAGGGCGCTACTTCAGCAGACGGTCTACCTTTATACACTTATCAGACCTGGATTTTGGACGACTTTGTCGAAGGTGGCAAGTATCGAGACAAACTGGATCAAGAAACCAGAGCACGGATTGATACCGCCTATCAGGAGATGAAGTCGCATGTTGGTTTGAACTGGCCGGGGCAATAAATTGCTTGAATATGAGTTTAGCCAGATTGGATTTTCCAATCTGGTTTTTGCTGTTTTAAAATCGAGGACTTTGTTATAATTAAAAAGGATTATAGAACTGTTAATGAATGAAACTGACCGCTTTCGAGCTCGTCTATCATTTTGATTCATTTTATTAGGAAGAAAATGAAATGCATCTTGGTTTGTGGCTACTTTTGTATGTTATACCCATGTTTATCTTGTTTTTGTTGCTAGTGTGCTCCTTGGTCTTGCTGGTTTTCTGCCTGTTTCTGAGAAGAAATTTTTTCAAGGAAAAGCAAGGGCGCTATTTGCTGCTAGCTATCTTTTGGCTAGGGCTCCTCAATCTTCTGCTGAACTTGCTAGTATAGAAATGATGAGTTGGTAAGGATAAGAATCAAAACACTTACGTCTTAGCTGACTTATATGTAAAAACATACTATTATTTCTGTCCTTCTTGTGAAATCAGCATAAAAAAACGAATACCTCAAAGTGCACTTAGCTTAGCAGGTATTCGTTTTTTTATTTTCCATTTTAGCGCTTCATTTCTTCCGATACTGGCTTGGTGTCATTTGGTAGTATTTTTTAAACTGGCGGTTAAAGTTGGACAGGTTATTAAAGCCTGCTTGGCTGGAGATTTCCAGTACAGAGAGGTTAGAGTGCTGCAGGAGTTCGGCTGCTTTGCGCAGGCGGAATTGAATCAGGTACTCAATGCAGGAAACGCCCAGATGCTTCTTGAAAAAGTTCATGAAATGGGTGGAGCTGTAGCCGCAGATGCCAGCCAGTTGGTCAATATTCAGGTCTTCTTGGTAGTGGGCATTGATGTAGTCAATGATGGAGCGAATTTTTTCTTCCTTGCGGTAGCCTTCTGGTGATAGGTCTTTGGAAATGACATAGCCGTTCTCAAAGAGCAGGTAGAAGAGCTGGTTGAGTTGGGCTTTGAGCTGAAACTCGTAGTGAGATTTGCGGAAATAGCCTGTTTCCATAGCTGCTAAGAGGCACTGGCGAATCTCCGCATAGGCTGTATCATTGGGCTTGATCACATGAGTCAAGTCAAGCTGACCATTGTAGAGGGGCTGCAGGTAGTTGATGCTGGCCTGATCCATGGCAGAGTAACCCATCAGATCCAGATGGAAATTAATAGCGTCCATATAATGGCGCTCGTCGTTGATGGGGTGGATGGAGTGCAGGGCATTGGGGCGAATCAGGATAATATCACCTTTTTCGCTGTTAAAATAGTCGTCGTCAATATGAAATTGTGCTTTTCCTTCGTGGACATAAATCATTTCAACATCGGTATGCCAGTGGAAAAGAATATCTGGATGACCATTCTCAGTGATGGTGCGGGTCAGAGAATAAGGGGTTCCTTGGTTTTTAAAAACGGTATTTTTATGTAGTTGGCCTAAATCAATCATGGGGACACTCTTTCATAGAATAGTACAATTTATTAAGATAATTGTGTTAGAAAATATGTTTGACAACTATTATAATATAAATATAAAAAAAACGAAAGCGAGAAAATGCAAATGGCTAAATTTCCGCAGAATTTTCTTTGGGGCGGTGCAACTGCAGCTAACCAGTATGAAGGTGCCTATAATCTGGATGGAAAAGGCCTGTCTGTTCAGGATGTGACTCCAAAAGGCGGAGTGCCAGCCAAGCCAGGTGACCGCAATCCTTTGATTACTGAGGGGCCGACACCAGATAATCTCAAGCTGGAAGGGATTGATTTCTATCATCGCTATAAGTAGGACATTGCCCTCTTTGCAGAGATGGGCTTCAAGGTCTACCGGACTTCCATTGCCTGGTCTCGGATTTTCCCAAACGGGGACGAGCTGGAACCCAATGAAGCTGGTCTGCAATTCTATGACAATCTTTTTGATGAACTGGCCAAATATGGCATTGAGCCGCTGATTACCCTGTCTCACTATGAAACGCCCCTGCATTTGGCGCGTCAGTACAATGGCTGGGCAAACCGTGATTTGATCGGCTTCTACGAGCGCTATGTTCGCACGGTTTTTACCCGCTATAAGGACAAGGTCAAGTATTGGCTGACCTTTAATGAAATCAACTCTGTTCTCCATGCGCCTTTTATGAGCGGAGGCATTGCCACGCCAGCTGAAGAACTATCCAAGCAGGACCTCTATCAAGCAGTTCATCATGAGCTAGTGGCTTCTGCCTTGGCAACGAAAATTGGTCATGAGATTAATCCTGATTTTAAGATTGGCTGTATGGTTCTTGCCATGCCGGCTTATCCCATGACGCCTAAGCCTGAAGATGTGCTAGCAGCACGGGAATTTGAAAACCAAAACTATCTTTTCTCCGATATCCATGCGCGTGGGAAATATCCAGCCTATATCAATCGGTTCTTCAAGGAGAATGGGATTGAGATTCAGTTTGCGCCGGGCGACAAAGAGATTTTGGCTGAAAATACTGTAGACTTTATTTCCTTCTCCTACTACATGAGTGTGGTTGCGGCTCATGATCCGGAAAATTATTCTTCCGGCCGAGGCAATCTTTTAGGTGGCATCATGAATCCTTATCTGGCTAGTTCAGAATGGGGCTGGCAGATTGACCCAGTCGGCTTGCGCTTGGTTCTAAATAGCTTTTATGACCGCTATCAGCTACCGCTCTTCATTGTGGAAAATGGTCTCGGGGCCAAGGATGTCTTGGTGGATGGTCCAACTGGCCCAACGGTTGAAGATGACTACCGCATTGACTATCTCAAACAGCACTTGCAGCAGGTAGGAGAAGCGTTGGAAGATGGCGTAGAATTGCTAGGTTACACAACTTGGGGCTGTATTGACCTGGTCTCAGCCAGCACGGCAGAACTCAGCAAGCGCTACGGCTTTATCTACGTTGATCGCAACGATGACGGTAGCGGAAGTCTAGCCCGTTATAAGAAAAAATCTTTTGATTGGTACAAAGAAGTCATTGCGACGAATGGAGACAGTCTCTATCAGGATTGAATGACTTAAACAAAATAGAATGGCTCCTTATAAAATAAATCAAGTCCTATCTGGCTTGGTTTTTCTATATTTTAAGATGGGAATTGGTTAAATCCTCTTGATTTTAAAAGCAACTGAGGAAATGCAGTGTTTTGGGGAAAGCTGTCTCTATAAAAAAGTAAGAATTTATTTGCAAAATTGCAGACCTATGAATCCGTTTACAAAAAAACAAAGACGCCTCAAATAAAATATGGTATAATATGTTAAGAATATCTATTTCAGGAGGGAAAATCATGAGTAGGAAAATCCGTTTCATTTCTCTGCTTACTCTGTTGATTTGTTTTCTGATGGGCTGCAGTCTTTTTCAAAAGAACGGTGGCGGTCCGGGAGAGCAAGGCGGCCAATTTTCGGAAAGTGTTCGTAAGCTGAGAGAAAAATACAGCAAAAATACTCCTTATGATGTCCAAGAAAAGGTCATTCAGATCAAGGAAAATGAGCCTATTACATTTCCGACAGAGGTACAAAAGCCTAACGATTTTGAGACACTGCCACATGCAGGACAGACTGAGTTGATTTCTTCCTTTGAAATTTATGGGGATAGCAACTTACGAGCTATTTTAGGAGGGGACTTTAAGCTGAATGATAAGCGGCAGATAGTGATTGAGCCCGCTTATCATTTCTCTGCGACTAGAGTGGAGCCAAATGGAGAGCATACGGAATATGGTCTAGCCAAGCAAGGTGAGAGCTGGGGTGTTTTTGATACGCTCTATTTGCTGCAACGGGATGATGAGCGAACAGGTAAAAAGCTTAAAAAGCCAAAACTTTGGATCGTTAAGATAGATAAGAAAGGGCGTGATAAGCTAGCTCTGAAGACCAAGAGCAGTCTGCTCGGAGATGGTCGCTTGCAGCTGGAATGGACGGAAGTGCCGGGAGCGGACTCTTATTCCATTATAAAAAGAGAGTATGTGACCATGCCTGGCAGTGATACCAAGACAGGTCTTTATAACTATAAAGAGGTCGATCGGGTCACTTCGACAGTGTATCGGACAGATTTGCCTACCCACTATGATAGCCGCAACGGCGGCCGTTCTGGTGATGATCCGATACTTGCCAGACAACGGTTGCTGCAGGCTTACGACCAGGATTACAGTAAGAAAACGGTTGAGAAAAAGCCTTATGAACTCCTTGTTGTTCCCCTTAAAGACAAAGAAGCTTTAGGAACTATCAGCAATCCTATCTCATCTGATAGCTTTGCGAAGCTGATGCCGAATCAAATCGATTTTCGGACTTTTTCTGACCAGGTTTCCGCCCTGCGGCAGAAGGGAAACATTCCTGAAGAAGCACCACTGCAGATGATGGATGGCCAGATTCAGAACTTTCCAATCGTCTATGAAAAAATTGAAAAAGAAGGTCGGGATGTCAGATGCCTGGTCTCTATCAAGGGCATGCCTACTGTCAAAACGGACTTTTTCATTGAACAGGCCAGTGTCGAAGAAGTGCAGCCTGTTGTAGATAGGCATAATGAAAAGGTCAATAAAGAGGAAAGTAAGTCTGGCGTTTCAGAGAAATATATCAGCGTAGAGCAGGCTGACTTGGATCTCAAGGGTAAAACAGTCGTTCATGATGTTAGTGATATTGAGGAAAGAGTGGCAGCCAGAAGTGCAGCGCAGGAATATTTTGCCAAGGCCCTTCTGTCCGATGCAGAATATGTTGATTACAGTGAGTTTCCAGAGCTGAGTGAAGGAGATGTCAGTGAATTGCTTCACGATGTTTTAGAGCAAAATCCAGTCATTCAGCAGGGAGTGCTCCCTACCATTGATGCTAAGCAACATGTGGTAAGTTTTAAATACGATGCTGATGAAACAGCCAAATATAAGAAGGCCCGAAAAAAAGTCAAAGAGATTGTTAAAGACATCATCAAAGACCAGATGAGCGACCGAGAAAAGATTGAGGCGATTAATCAGTATTTAATTGAGCATACTAGCTATGATAAAGCTGCTTACCAAGGCTTTTTGAATTACAAAAAATCTATTGAGAATAAAGAATCAGAAGAGGCTATTTCAAAAGCGTTTAAAGATATGCAGGACGGTATTCGCAAGTATGAATCTAGTTTTGATATTACTGGTCCACTATTTGAGGGTAAGGGAGTCTGTCAAGCTTATGCTGTAACCTTCCAGGCTCTAGCTCAGGAAGCTGGTCTCGAAACCATGTACGTGAGTGGAAATACAGATGATTTTGACCCGCATGCTTGGAACTTCGCAAAAGTAGATGGTCAGTGGCTGGCTTTAGATGTTACCTGGAATGACTCTGATGGAGACAGCAATAAAACAGAAAACGAATACTTGCTATTGGCCATGGATAATCCACTCTACGCACAGAGCCACTATGCCTTTGACAGATACGAAGATGCTATTAAAGAATGATGCTCCAAAAAGAAGCAATCATTAAAAGATGTTTAACCCTTGTAAGGAAAGGAAGAAGCCAATCAAAAACCCTGAGATAACAGTATCTCAGGGTTTTCTATGCTTTTATTTCTTCCAGCTCTCAACTTCTTTTTGATGGTTTTTAATCCACTCTTTGGCTGCAGCTTCTGGTGAGCTGCCTTCGTTAATCTTAAGCATGACTTCTTCCATGTCCTTTTGAGTCCAGTTGAAGTTGTCTAGGACCTTGTTGACTTCTGGTAAGTCCTTGTCTAGATTTTTTCGAGTAATCGTGTGGATAGCTTCCTTGCCGCCCATGGTTCCCTTAGGATCCTCGAGGTATTTGAGGTCGTATTTGGAGAACATCCAGTGAGGTGACCAGCCAGTTACGATGATATCTTCTTTATTCTTAATAGCCTGATCCAGAGCAGTGGTCATGGCTCCTGTTGAGGAAGAAGAAAGATTCCAGCCACTGAGATTGCTGTATTCTTGCATAGTCTTCTCAGTCGCGGTCATGATACCAGCGCCGGGCTCAATACCTGTGATGGTTTTCTTGGCTTGGTCTGACAGGTCTTCGATAGAGTCAGCGTCCATATAGCTTGGTACGACTAGCCCCGTCTTAACGCCCTCAAGGTTTGGCCCCAAGTCCACTAGCTTGTCCTTGTACTCCTCATAGAGAGAAGCGTGGGTGGTCGGCAACCAGGCAGAAACCATGGCATCGGCTTCGCCATTAGCAACGGACTTCCACATAACGGCATTGTCCAGCGGTGTGATGGTGACATCGTAGCCCATTTCCTTGAGAGCTTCCGCTACGACATTGGTTGAGGCAACTTCGGAGTCCCATTCAACATAGGCAAGATTGACCTTTTCTTTTTTGCTTTGCTGAAACTTGGTCACTTGATTTCCGACAAAGGCTGTCAGGATAACAGCAGCCAGAGCAGACCAGAGCATAATCTTGTTGCGTTTTTCCTTGGCAGTGACCGGTGATTTTTTAGCTAGAGGCTGGTTGAGCTTCTGGGTCAGACGGTCAATGATAATGGCCAAGATAACCAGAGATACCCCATTGACAAAGCCGGAACCGATGTCGGCATGCTGCAGGGCTGAGAGGACGCCGCGGCCCAGTCCTGGCGCCCCAATCATAGAGGCAGTAACGACCATGGACAGAGCCAGCATGATGGTCTGATTGACCCCAGCTAGGATAGTATTTTTAGCCAGAGGCAGCTCGACTTTGAAGAGCTTCTGTTTGCCAGTGCCCCCGAAGGAATCTGACGCTTCAATCAGCTCGGTCGGAATCTGACGAATGGCTAGATTGGTAAAGCGGACAGTCGGTGGCAGGGCAAAGATGACAGAGGCAAAGACCCCAGGCACCATACCAATACCAAAGAAGGCTACGGCCGGTATCAGGTAGACAAAGGCTGGCATGGTCTGCATAAAGTCCAGCAAGGGCTTGATAACGGCTTCGACGCGATTGCTCTTAGCCATCCAAATACCCAGCGGAATACCGATGATAATGGAAATGGCACTGGAGACGATGACCAAGGTCACAGTGTTCATAAGATTTTCCCAGAGACCTTGGTTGTAAACAAAGAGCAGGCCTAGGAAGGTGAGCAGGGGCAGCCCCAGCTTACGCTTGGAAATCAAATAGGTAAAAATAGTAATGACTGCGATAAAGAGCAGGGGCGGAATGAAGAGCAAGGTGTCTGTCATTCCATTCATAATGGCATTTCCGATAGCCTGAAGGACCGAGAAAAGTCCGGAGAAGGTATCAGTTACCCAGTTAGTAAAGGCCTCAACCCATTGAGAAACGGGGATTGGCTGTTGTAAAATATTCAAAATGCGAACCTCCCTTATTCTTCAGATTCAGTAGTATTAGCCAAGGCTTCGATGACTCGACCTTTGATAATAACACCGACTAATTTGTCCTTATCATCTACAACGGCCAGAGGCGCTGGTGAATCGTAAATCAGCGGGAAAATATCAGTAATCAGGGTTTCCTGAGTGACTTTGCGGACGTTCTTATCAATCACTTCAGCCAGTGCTTGATGTTGCTTACGGGCATCTCGGGCGGCTTCGGCAGTTAGACTCCCCTTGAGATGCCGCTTCCTATCCACAGCCAGCAGCATACTGACCTCTTCTTTTTTCATGCGATTAAGGGCCACGGTTGGTCCGTCGATGTCAATGTTGGTAGTCAGTGGCGTTGTCATGATATTCTGGGCAGTCAAGACCTTGGAGCGATCCACATCTTCAACGAACTCTCGAACGAAGTCGTTGGCTGGATTGGTCAGGATTTCCTCACCAGTGCCAATCTGCATAATCTGACCGTCAGCCATAATGGCAATGCGGTCACCGATACGCAGAGCCTCATTGAGATCGTGGGTGATAAAGATAATGGTACGCTCATGCTCTGCCTGCAGATCCAGCAGTTCATCCTGCATTTCTCGGCGGATGAGGGGGTCTAGAGCTGAGAAGGCCTCGTCCATGAGCAGAATGTCAGGATTGTTGGCTAAAGCTCGAGCTAGGCCGACCCGCTGCTGCATCCCACCGGAGAGCTGATCGGGGTATTGGTCCTTGAAGGATAGGAGACCGGCATTGTCCAGAGCTTGTTCAGCTAGGCGCGTGCGCTCCTCCTTATCAACACCTCGGACTTCCAGACCGAACTCAGTATTTTCTAGAATGGTCCGATGCGGGAAGAGTCCGAAGTTCTGGAAGACCATATTGAGCTTGTGGCGGCGAACGTCACGCAGCTCCTCTTCGTTCATCTTAGCAACATCCTGGCCGTCGATGTAAATGTCGCCTGATGTCGGGTCAATCAATCGGTTGAGCAGGCGGATAAGAGTAGACTTCCCACTACCGGACAGTCCCATGATGACAAAAATTTCTCCGGTCTGAACCTCAAAGTTTACATCGTAAACTCCGACAGTAGCACCGGTTTTTTCTAAAATTTCCGTTTTGCTTTTGGCTTGCTGCACCATTTCCAGTGCCTGCTTTTGCCTTTTACCGAAAATTTTAGTCAAATGTTTTACTTCTAGTTTATTCAACGTATTTCTCCTTTTGCACAAGTGACTACATGTTTATTTTGATAAGTTGTCACTTAAAAGACCATCACAGTATAACATCGTGTGGTCACTTTGTCAAACCCAAAAGGCCGTCAGACCGGCATTTTTCGGCTATTATAAAAAAGGAGGTTGATTTTCTGGAATATTTCTGAAAGCCGCAAAAACCCTGTCAGACAGCGGATTCGTCTGTCTATTCTTTTTTTAAATAAAGAAAAAACAAGTGCTGTTTCACTTGTTTGTTTCAATTTCATTAAAAAATAAATTATGCATCAAACCGACTGATAATTCGTTGCCAACAAAATAGATGGTATTGCCGGCTTCCAGCTTGGTATAAGGACCAGGCGAGATTAGTAGTTGGTCGCCCTGCTGGACTGCGACAATGGTAGCACCAGTCGAGTGCCAGATATTGAGTTCATTGATAGATTTTCCTAGGTTGATGGCGTCTGCTGAGAGCTGGAGCTCGTAGGGATTGAAAGGAAAGCGCTGCTGGACATCTTTAGTTCGGCTGAGAAGCTGATTAAGGAGTTGGGAAAAGTTGGCAAATTCTTCCTCTTGGCGCTGGATGCTCTGGTGGAGCTTGCTTTTGAGGTCCTGCAGAGAGTTAACATCTTTATAGGTCTCGAGGAACTGCTGGGCTTTTTCCTTGGAGGAAATGAAGGCTCCACTGCCATGACGAACTTCCATGATTTCCAGATCTACTAGCACATTGATAGCCTTGCGGGCTGTTTCAGGGGAGACATTGAAGTTGCTGGCTAGGGTAGAGCGGGCATAGATCTTGCTGCCGATGGGATATTTGCCGTCAACAATTCGCTCGGCAATAGCGACAGCTATCTGCTGGTAGCGTGGGAATGCGACTTCTTTTTTGCTCATGAGGACCTCCAATATTACGACAGGAATATAGCTATGATTATAATATAAAACTGGAGGATTGAAAAGTGCCCTTTGTAAAACCAACCGTCTTATCCGCCTCTTCTTGCCTTTCTTTTTACTTTTTTAAGTAGTATAATATGTCTAAAAGT
>CAUSOG010000043.1:0-17908 GCA_963533195.1 uncultured Streptococcus sp.
TCTGCTTGGCTTTGGTGATATTAACAGTCAAGTCATTTTCACGAGAGTTTTCACCAATGATCATTCCTTCGTAAACCTCAGTACCTGGGTTGACAAAGATAGTTCCGCGCTCTTCGATAGACATGATAGAGTAGGTCGTTGCCTTACCAGCATCGATAGATACCAAGGCACCACGGTGACGTCCACCGATTTCACCTGGAATAAGTGGTAGGTATTGATCAAATGTATGGTTCATGATACCGTAACCACGAGTCATGGATAAGAACTCAGTTGAGTAACCAATCAAACCACGGGCTGGAACTAGGAAAACCAAACGAGTTTGACCATTACCAGTAGCTACCATATCCAGCATTTCACCCTTGCGTTCAGAAAGACTTTGGATGACCGAGCCTTGATATTCTTCAGGTGTATCGATTTGGACGCGCTCAAATGGCTCACATTTGACACCATCGATTTCTTTCACGATAACTTCTGGACGAGATACTTGCAGCTCATAACCTTCACGACGCATTGTTTCAATCAGGATTGACAAGTGTAGTTCACCACGACCTGAAACGATCCACTTGTCTGGTGAATCAGTTGGTTCAACACGTAGAGATACATCTGTTTGCAGTTCAGCCTGCAGACGTTCTTCAACCTTACGAGAAGTTACCCATTTCCCTTCGCGGCCAGCAAAAGGTGAGTTGTTAACCAAGAAGGTCATCTGCAGAGTCGGCTCATCAATATGCAGAATTGGCAAAGCTTCAACAGCATCTGTCGGTGTAATCGTCTCACCGACAAAGATATCTTCCATACCTGAAACGGCAATCAGGTCACCCGCTTTTGCTTCGTTGATTTCACGACGCTCCAAGCCAAAGAAACCAAAGAGCTTGGTAACACGGAAGTTTTTAGTTGTACCATCAAGCTTAGAAAGGGTTACTTGGTCCCCAACTTTAACGGTACCACGGAAGACACGGCCGATACCGATACGGCCAACGAAGTCATTGTAGTCCAAGAGTGACACTTGGAATTGGAAAGGTTCGTCAGAATTATCGACTGGTGCTGGGATATGGTCAATGATGGTATCAAAAATCGGTGCCATGGTGTGCTCTTGATCAGCTGGATCGTCAGACATAGATGAGGTTCCATTGATAGCGGAAGCATAAACCACTGGGAAGTCCAGCTGGTCATCATCCGCTCCAAGCTCAATAAAGAGTTCTAAAACTTCATCCACTACTTCTGCTGGACGAGCAGACGGCTTGTCGATTTTATTCACCACTACGATAGGAACAAGGTCTTGCTCCAAGGCTTTTTTCAATACAAAGCGGGTCTGAGGCATAGTTCCTTCGTAGGCATCCACAACCAGAACAACCCCGTCTACCATCTTCATAATCCGCTCTACTTCACCACCGAAGTCCGCGTGCCCTGGTGTATCCATGATATTGATACGAGTACCTTCGTAAGCCACGGCTGTATTTTTAGCCAAGATGGTGATACCGCGCTCCTTTTCAATATCGTTTGAGTCCATTGCCCGCTCTTGCAGCTCTTTACGTTCATCTAGTGTATGAGATTGCTTCAGCAACTCATCGACCAAGGTTGTTTTCCCGTGGTCAACGTGAGCGATAATGGCGATATTGCGAATATCTTCTCTTAATTTTGTCATGATTTCCTCTGAATTTTTAAATTTTATTTCTAACTGAACAATTATACCACAGACGCAGGCAAAAAACACGGCTTTGATAAGTGTAAATGTTTTCATTAAAAAATATGGGAGCTGCATGAGGATTTGCATTTCCCATCCTGAAAATTTATGATATGATTTAGAAAAAAACAAGGAAAACAGATGCGCCTTGACCAACTGCTGGCTGCCAATCATATCAGCCGAAAAAAGATGAAACAAAGCCTTTTACAAAAACAGATTTTAGTGGACGATAAGCCCGCCTGCAAACTCAGCCAAAATGTTGATACCAGCCTGCAGCAGATTACTTTTCAAGGAAAACAGGTCAGCGGCCCTGCCCACCGTTACTACATGCTGAATAAACCCGCTGGTGCAGTCACTGCCAATCGCGACGCTGAAAAATTGACTGTTCTGGATTTGCTGGACAAGGAGGTATAGAAAGAAAATCTTTACTCTATCGGACGGCTGGATAGAGATACCGAGGGGCTTCTTCTGATTACCGACAATGGTCCTTTGGGATTTCAGCTGCTGCACCCTCAATATCATGTCGAAAAAACTTACTATGTAGAAGTCAATGGGCCTTTAACTCCTAAGGACAAATTTTCCTTTCAGGAAGGCATTCGCTTTTTAGACGGCTCCACCTGCCAACCTGCCCAGCTCTCTATCCTCTTTACCAGCTCCAGTCTAAGCTGTGCTACCGTTACAATTTCCGAGGGGAAATTCCACCAGATTAAAAAGATGTTTCTGGCAGTTGGTGTCAAAGTCACCTATCTCAAACGAATTCTATTTGGAGATTTTACATTAGACCCAGACCTAGCAAAAGGTGATTGCCGTCCTTTAAACCAAGAAGAATTAGGAATTATTAAAAAATATTTGGAGAAAAGTTGGTGAAACAAAAAAGCTTTAAAAATAAAGCTTTTCTTAATTCCTATAATCGTTCATGAATCGTTTTATCAGCTAGCCTTCACCTTGCCATTCCAAGAATCCAACCCATAAGAAAGAATATAGATTTCTTTAAATCCTTGTTTTTTCAGATACAGAGCCGCATTGGTTACGCGCTGACCACGACTATTTTCATAGAGGAGAACAGCCTTGTCCTTGCGAAGTGCACCGACACTATCCTTCAGCTGCTGAGATGGAATATTGCGAGCACCTAAGATATGCTTCCGGTGAAAATCAGATGGATCCCGAAGATCAACCAACTGCCCTTGGCGAATCAAGTCTTCAAATTCTCCATTGTCCACGATTTTTGCTGCCTGACGAAGGCGCAGATAATTAAAGCCCATCCAGCCAAGTATTCCCAAAAGTACCGCCCACAAAATCCAAATTGTCATCTCAAGTCTCCTTTTTCTTTTCTAAATATTCTAACTCTAAGCGATGTTCTCGGCGCAAGACAGCCTCTGCCTCAAAATAAGCTAGTTTATCCATTAGACCAGCATCGTAAATTCTCTTCAGCTCGATTTTCATCATTTCAATATCGTAAAGGCGTTTGCCCATATAGATAATGATTCCGAAACTTTTAAGAAATTGCTGAACATCATACAGGGTTTTCATGAGCTATATTTTATCAGATTTTCCAGCGCTTTTCAAGATGAAAAAAACAGAAAGGAAAGCCTGTTTCCCTTCTGCTTCACATGGATCATTTTTTATAAACCTGGTGCTTGACCAATTTCAGCTGTCAGCATCCAGATAGTCTTTTCAAGGTCTGCCTTGGCACCGACAAAGATATCATTGGTTACATCGTCTCCTTCTTCGTCTGTTACATCCAAAGCTTCTTGGTAAAGACCTTTCAGATAACGGAAAATCTCAATCACACGCGCCAGACTTTCTTCTACATCCTTGCTGAATTCACCAGCTTTTTCTTCAATCTTGCTGTGTTGGATAAACTCGGTCAAGGTAGAATAAGGCTTGCCTCCCAGAGTAATCAAGCGCTCGCTGACTTCATCCAAAGTTGTATCCAAAGTTTCCATGTATTCATCCATTTTTGGATGCCAAACCATGAAGCCTGCGCCACGCATATACCAGTGAACTTGGTGAAGAGCGATATGAGCTGTATAAAGGTCTGCCACTACTTGATTAAGAATAGCCTTAGTCTTTGGCAAAGCCTTTTGATTGCTGAAAGTTGCTACGTCAGTTGCTGCACCATTTTTTACTTGTGTCATTGTATTTACCTCTTTTTTATTTATAATGATTCTAATCTTTTTAGATTATGGTTTAATTATAATGCTTCTAAATAAGAAAGTCAAGACAAAAGATTCAAAAAAGGACTTTATTAGAAAAGTTGCAAAATTTCAGAATTTTTCTGTTTAAAATTACGAATAAATAAGTATGATTCACCTATACTTTTTTCTTGTTGGTACCGTCTTTGCCTCATTCCTAGGCTTGGTTATCGACCGCTTCCCAGAGCAGTCTATCATCGCTCCTGCTAGCCATTGCAATACCTGCGGGAAAAGATTGGCACCGCGTGATTTGATTCCTATTTTTTCTCAAATCTTAAATCTTCTTCGTTGCCGCTTCTGTGGAGACAAGATTCCCTTACGCTATTTATTTTTTGAATGTATCTTGGGCGGTCTTTTTCTGGTAACTTCGCTTGGCACGATTTCCATCAGTCAACTCCTGATACTCACCATGGGCTTGACCCTAGCCATCTACGATCAAAGAGAGCAGCAATATCCCCTGATGATCTGGCTGGTTTTTCAGCTCTTGCTGATAGTGACAGCAGGCGTCAATCTTCTCATGCTCTTCTTTTTAGCCCTAGGACTTCTAGCCTTCTTTTATAATCTTCGTATTGGAGCTGGCGACTTTCTATTTCTCGCTTCTTGCTCAGCTATTTTCAGCCTGACGGAGATTCTCATTCTTATCCAAATCGCTAGCTTCTCTGGCCTCGCCTGTTTTTGCTTTAAAAAGAAAAAAGACAGGCTAGCTTTTGTGCCTTGTCTTTTGTTTGGTGTGGTGGTGATTATTTCTTATAAGCTGCTGCTTCTTGGATAAAGGCCGCTATACTGGCGTCCTTTTCATGAAGAGCTTTGACAATCTTAGATCCGACAATGACTCCGTCTGAGACTTGATTGAAACGCTCAATATCCTCTAAAGTTGAAACGCCAAAGCCAGTCAGTACTGGAATCTCTGCAATATCACGAAGCTTGCTCAAATGCTGGTCCAAATCATTGCGGTAGCTTCCGCTCTTACCTGTCACACCGTTGATGGCTACAGCGTAGATAAAACCTTCAGCTTCCTTGATCAGCTCCTGCTGACGTTCTAGACCAGTCGTCAGGCTCACTAAAGGAACTAGAGCGATATCTGAATCTTCCAGCAGAGGCAGAATAAAATTCCTGTGCTCGTAGGGCAGATCCGGAATAATCAATCCTTTAACCGGTGTCATAGCCAAATCCTTGACAAAATCTTTGAGACCGTATTGGAAAATAGGATTGAAGTAGGTCATGATAATGAGAGGCAGCTGAGTGTCCAAATTCTGCAAGCTTGCGACTAAAGACTTGGCCGAAGTATGGTGGCCCAGACTTCTCAGTCCGGCTTCTTCAATAACTGGCCCATCTGCAACAGGATCTGAAAAAGGCAGACCGATTTCAATGGCTGACACACCCATGTTTTCCAAAAATGAGATAGTTTCTGCTAATCCTGCTAAACCATTCTCATGATCACCAGCCATGATATATGGAAGGAAAATTCCCTTACCTGCTTTTTTGATGGCTTCTAAATGCTGAGTGAGTGTTTTAGTCATGGGCACCTCCTTTTTGAGCCGCTTCAATTTCCAAGCGTTCCTTTACCTGAACGACATCCTTATCACCACGGCCGGATAGGCAGACGATCATTGATTTATCTGGACCTAACTCTTTAGCCAGCTTAACTGCGTAAGCAATAGCGTGGCTAGACTCTAGAGCAGGGATAATCCCTTCAATACGAGACAGGAGCTGGAAGGCTTCCAAGGCTTCTTCATCCGTGACTGGGACATAAGTGGCGCGCTT
Organism: uncultured Streptococcus sp.; assembly: GCA_963533195.1. Classification (GTDB taxonomy): domain Bacteria; phylum Bacillota; class Bacilli; order Lactobacillales; family Streptococcaceae; genus Streptococcus. Next base: position 5,641 of record CAUSOG010000043.1, read on the forward strand.
GATAGCATTAAAATGAGAATGTTCAGGACCGATGCCCGGATAGTCCAGCCCGGCAGAGATAGAGAAAGCCTCAAGAATCTGCCCTTGCTCATCCTGCAAGACATCCATCAAGGCACCGTGCAAAACACCCGGCCGGCCCTTGGTTAAGGTCGCAGCGTGTTCATCTGTATCCACGCCCCGCCCAGCTGCTTCTGTTCCATACATAGCCACTGTACTATCATCTACAAAAGGATAAAAGAGTCCAATTGCATTGGAACCACCGCCAACGCAGGCGACTAAAGCATCTGGCAGGGAACCTGCATTTTGCTCAGCAAACTGGCGCTTGGCCTCACGCCCAATCACACTCTGATAATCGCGGACAATCTCTGGGAAAGGATGGGGACCTAAGGCTGAGCCCATAATATAGTGAGTATCATCAACCTGAGCCACCCAAGCTCTCAAGGCAGCATTAACTGCATCCTTGAGGACTCGAGAGCCATCGGTCACTGACTCTACCTTAGCTCCAAGAAGTTCCATCCGAAAGACATTAAGGGCTTGGCGCTTGACATCCTCTTCGCCCATATAGATAGTACAGTCCATATTGAAAAGAGCTGCAGCTGTGGCGGTGGCTACTCCGTGCTGACCTGCACCAGTCTCGGCAATAATTTTCTTCTTGCCCATTCGCTTGGCTAATAGAACCTGACCTAGGGCATTATTGATTTTATGGGCACCGGTATGGTTGAGGTCTTCCCGCTTCAGATAAATCTTAGCACCGCCAGCATAGGCTGTCAGATTTTTAGCAAAATAGAGAGGATTTTCTCGCCCTACATACTGCTTCAGCAACTCGTCCAGCTCAGCCTGAAAGGCTGGGTCTTTTTTACTCTCACGGTAGGCTTTGTCCAGTTCCAAAACTGCTGTCATCAGCGTTTCTGGAACAAAGCGTCCGCCAAACTCACCATAAAATCCTTCTTGATTAGGTTGATTATATGCCATCTTTCACTCTTTCTATAAATTCTGTTATCTTTTGTAAATCCTTCTGGCCATCCGTCTCGACCCCGCTTGAGACATCAACTGCGTAAGGGGCGAAGTGCTGAATCGCTTCTCGGACATTTCCTGCATTCAAACCACCGGCGATAAAGAAGGGCTGGTGGATTTGATTCTTGTCAAAAGATTGCCAATCAAAGGTCTGGCCACTACCAGCAAGAGGTGCATCAAAGAGCAGGTAGTCCGCTTGTTGGCTGACATCTTTTAACGCTCCACTGACCTGATAAGCTCGAATAACCGGCCGGCCAATCTGAGTCAGAAGCTCTTCATCAAAATCGCCATGAATCTGCACCAAATCTAGATTTGCCACTGAAATAGCTTCCTGTAGCTCTGCCAAGCTCGGAGAGACGAAAACTCCTACCTTTCGGACAGCAGGCGGCACCAAGGCAGCTAGCTTCTGAGCTTGCTCCAAACTAACCCTCCGACGGCTCTCAGCAAAGACGAAGCCAATGTAATCTGCACCAGCCTGGCATGCAGTTTCCACAGCGCTGGTCGTTGATAAGCCGCAAATCTTAACCTTTGTCAATTTTCAGCTCCTTGATTTTTTCTGCCACATCCTCAGCCTGCATCAGGGCTGTTCCGACTAAAATCGCATGGAAATAAGGAGCTACTAGCTTAGCATCTTCCTTGCTGAAAATAGCGGACTCAGATACGTAAACCCTGTCATCTTTGAAATGGGCAGATAGCTGAAGACTTGTATTGATATCTGTCTCAAAAGTAACTAAGTTGCGGTTATTGACACCGATAATCCGAGCACCTATTCTATGGGCAATTTCCAGCTCCGCCAGATTATGAGTTTCGACCAGAACTTCCAAGCCTAAACCTGTCGCAAAATCATAGAGTTCTTGCAGCCGCTTTTCAGGCAAGGCAGCTACAATCAGAAGAATAACTGTCGCTCCGGCATTGCGGGCGCGAACAATCTGCTTTTCATCAATGATAAAGTCTTTATTGAGGGTTGGAATGGTCACTTGACTGGAAATCTCTCTCAGGTAATCCAGATGTCCTTTAAAGAAAATTTCATCTGTCAGGACCGAAATCATGGCTGCACCGCATCGTTCATAGGTGCGAGCCTGCTCTACAATATCCACACCGAGATTAATATCTCCCAGACTTGGACTGGCTTTTTTGACCTCAGCAATCAGCTGCAGCTCTTGAGGATGACTTTTGAGATAGTCATAGAGGGAATAGGTCGAGCGCAGAGGTTGCAGCTCTTCATAAGACATAGCTGCCACTTCCTGCCCTTTTTGCTTTAGAATGGTTGGGAGAAATTCTTTGCTCATTTTTGATACTCCTGTAGTTGCTTGAGTTTTTCATAGGCTGCACCGCTGGCAATCACTTGGCGGGCCAAAGCTATTCCTTCTTCGATACTGTCTGATTTCCCATTAGCATAGAAGCCCAATCCAGCATTCAGAGCTGTCGTTTCTAGATAGGGGCTAGCTTGATTTTGCAGGACAGATAGTAGAATTTCTGCATTTTCCTTGGCATTACCCCCACGGATCGCTTCAAGAGGTATCTCTTCCATGCCAATATCTGCTGGCAGAAAGCTGTGCAGGCTGATTTGTCCATCTGAGAGCAGCGCATACTGGGTACGGCCATGAAGACCCGCCTCGTCCAGACCACCTAGACCCGACACGACTACTGCACGTTTGCGGCCCATATTTTTCAAAACCTCTGCCGTACTCTCTAGCATATCCGGCCGGCTGGTCCCCAAAAGCTGAGTTTCTAGACTCATGGGATGGATGAGCGGACCGGTTAGGTTCATGATAGTGGGAATGCCGAGGCTAAGACGGGCTGGCATGATGTATTTCATGGCAGGGTGCATATTCTTTGCAAAGAGAAAGACGATACCTGTCTGCTCAAAAACCTTGCCCAAGCTAGCAGCATCCAAGTCTAGATTGATACCCAGAGCTTCTAACACATCAGCTGAGCCTGACTTAGAAGAAATGGAGCGATTGCCGTGCTTAGCCATCTTAATCCCGCCGCCTGCTAGTACAAAAGCTGCTGTAGTCGAAACATTGAAGCTGAAAGACTTGTCTCCGCCTGTACCGCAATTGTCCATGGCAGTGCGAATAGTGGTTGGAATCTGCTTAGCATGACCTCGCATTACCTGAGCCAAAGCAGTTCGTTCCTCAATCGTCTCCCCCTTCATCTTAAGCCCCAGCAAGAAAGCTACAATTTGAGACTCTGTCACCCGTCCGGTGACAATACGCTCAATCACATCTGTCATCTCAGCGCTGCTTAAATCCTTAAAATCAGCTAGTTTTGCAATAATCTCTTTCATACATCCTCCTTTACTTTACTAAGTCGATGAAATTCTTGATAGACGACAAGCCGTCCGGCGTACCAATACTTTCTGGATGATACTGAAAACCATAAATGGGCAGGCTCTTGTGCTGGATAGCCATGATCGAGTTGTCATCAACCGCTCGAGCTGTCACTTCAAAGTCCTCTGGCATCTCCTCAATCAAAATCGAATGATAGCGCATAACTGGCTGCCCATCCTCTATCCCTTGATAGATAGGAGATTTACCCTCAAAGCGCAGAACACTTTGCTTGCCGTGCATGACTTTGGGAGCCAATCCTAGCTTTCCACCAAATACTTCTGCAATGGCTTGGTGTCCTAAGCAAATCCCCAAAATCGGCTTTTTACCAGCAAAATCGCGGATAAGTTCTTCCATCCGTCCTGCATCTGCTGGCCAGCCTGGACCCGGAGACAGAACCAAAGCATCAGCTTCTTCTGTCGCTTGATAAAGACCTGCATCATCATTTCGCAAGACCTTAACTTCTGCGAAATTGCCGATATACTGGGCTAGATTGTAAGTAAAAGAATCATAATTATCAATCAATAAAATCATTGCATCTCTCCTATCTTGGTCATTGATTTGGCCTTGTTGATGGTTTCTTGGTATTCATTGGCAGGGATCGAGTCATAAACAATACCCGCTCCAGCTTGAACATAAGCTCTGCCATTTTTCAAAATCATAGTGCGGATAGCAATAGCAACATCCATATCCCCTGTCGCAGACAGATAGCCGATAGCCCCCGCATAAATGCCACGTTTTTCCTGCTCCAGCTCATAAATTCGCTTCATAGCTCGAATCTTAGGCGCGCCCGAGACGGTACCAGCTGGCAGGGTTGACTTGAGCGCATCCATGGCTGTCAGTTGGGGCAATAGCTGACCACGGACCACACTGGTCAGGTGCATGACATAACGGAAATACTCCACTTCCATGTACTTAGTGACTTCCACGCTGTTATTCTGGGCAATTTTACCGATATCATTACGCCCCAAATCAACTAACATGCGGTGTTCCGCCACTTCCTTCTCGTCAGCCAGCAACTCCTTCGCCAAGGCTTTATCTTCTCTTTCATCCTGCCCGCGCGGTCTGGTCCCAGCGATAGGATTGGTCGTAACCTGCCCCTGCTTGACAGAGACCAGACTTTCTGGGCTGGCTCCGATAATCTGATAATCCCCGAAATCATAAAAGTAGAGATAGTTGGAAGGATTGGTCACGCGCAGATTGCGATAGTAATCCAGTGGTTTACCAGAATACTCTGCTGAAAACCGCTGACTGAGCACACATTGGAACATGTCTCCCTGCCGAATCAAGCTGCGCGCTTCTTCCACCATTTTTTCAAAAGCGGTCTGCTCGATATGACTCTGGAAGTTCAAACTGGACAGTTCCAGCGGTGAAAATTCATCTACCGCAGGCTGCGCCAGCTCAGCCATGATACGCTCCAGACTAGCAGCCAAATCAGCTTCGCTTCTATCACTGTAGAGGGCCTCCTCAACGATATAGACCTTGTCTTTTTTATGGTCAAAAACCATGTAACTCTCATATACGAAAAAGTGCATATCCGGCGTTCCAATCACATCAGCTGGAATCTGGCCAATCTCCTCATAGAGGGAAATCATATCGTAGCCGACAAAACCGATGGCTCCGCCTCCAAAAGGCAGTTCTGAATGATGGCCTTTTTTTACAGCCAACTCATGCAGATAGTCCAATGGTTCTGCCTCAATTACTTGCCCGTTCTTTGTTAACTGGCCGTTTTCATAGCGAACTTCAAAGACTGGGTTATAAGCTAGGATAGAAAAGCGAGCTGTCTCGCTATCTCTCGGAATACTTTCCAAAATCACCTTGTGGTCGCCCTGAATCCGCATATAAGCCAGAATCGGCGATAAAATATCAGCTGGTAAAATCTTTTGCATAATGTTTCTTTCTATGTTAATCAGAAGCGTTTAGGTAGGAGCAATTTGCTAGCCATGACTACATTCCACAAGAACAGATAGCACCTGTTCACTGTCATAACTTGCTCCAGAACTACAGAAAAACGCCCGCACAGTTCATCCTGTGAGGGCGTGTCATCGCGGTGCCACCTCAGTTATGGAGTTTTTAGGCTCCACATCTCATTTACCTATTTACAGTCATTTAGATCCCTTTTAGTAGAAGGTAGCATACTGATTTACAGCAAAGTAGGCTAACAAAGTAATAAAAGATCAACTAAAGGACAAAATATTGTCTCCAGCAGCCCATTTCATAACTTCTCCTGCCTGTTTACAGCAACCACAGACTCTCTGAAAGGAGGGATGTTACTACTCTTCTGCTGGGTATTTTATTTTCGTTTTTCTAAATAGTCGGCAATGGCTGCCACATCCTTGTCTCCACGACCGGATACGTTGATAACAATGATTTGGTCAGATGACAATTTTGGAGCTCGCTTGATAGCTTCAGCAATGGCGTGAGAGCTTTCAATCGCTGGCAAAATCCCTTCCTTTTGTGTCAAGAGGAGCAAGGCGTCCACAGCTTCATCATCTGTCGCTGCCACGTATTCTACTCGACCAGAATCTTTAAAGAAAGCATGTTCAGGACCAACTCCAGGATAGTCCAAGCCTGCTGAAATGGAGTAAACCGGTGCCACCTGACCATCTTCAGTAAAGACAGCGTAAGTCTTCATACCGTCCACTACTCCGACACTTCCCTTGGTCATGGTCGCCGCATGCTGGTCTGTATCAAGGCCCCGCCCAGCCGCTTCAACACCAACCAGCTTGACTTCTTCATCTGCCACATACTGAGAGAAGGCGCCGATAGCATTGGATCCGCCACCTACGCAGGCAATGACATAGTCCGGCAAGCGGCCTTCCTTGTCCAAAATCTGACGGCGTGATTCTTCACTGATCACCTTTTGGAATTCATGGACAATGGTCGGATAGGGGTGAGGTCCGACAGCCGAACCCAAAACATAGAAGGCTTCCAAATCACTCATCCAAGCTCCAAAGGCTGCATCCACAGCATCTTTGAGGGTTTTGGTTCCTGTTTCCACAGCGTGAACAGTCGCTCCCATCATTTCCATACGGAAAACATTGAGACGCTGGCGTTCTACATCCTCTGCACCCATATAGACATCACACTTCATACCAAACTTAGCTGCGGCTGCCGCAGTTGCCACACCATGCTGACCAGCTCCAGTTTCAGCGATAACTCGGGTCTTGCCCATGCGCTTAGCTAGAAGAATCTGCCCCAAAACATTATTAAGCTTATGTGAGCCCAGATGATTGAGATCTTCCCGCTTCAGATAAATCTTAGCTCCACCCAGATGCTGGGTCAGACTTTCTGCAAAGTAGAGCGGAGTCTCCCGGCCTGAATAATCTGCCAAATAATGTCGGTATTCATTTAAAAATTCTGGGTCATCCTTATACTTCTCAAAAGTCGCTTCCAATTCATCCAGCAAGGCTTGGATAGGCTCCGGTACAAAGGAGCCGCCGAATTGTCCAAAATATCCTTTAGTTTCTGTCATATTGATTTCCTCATTTCTTTATTTTCAAACAAAACAAAAGCCCACACACAGAAAAAACTCTGTGTGAGGGCGTAAAATCGCGGTGCCACCTCAATTATGGAGCAAAGTATAGACTGTCTCCATATCTCTGTCTTGTCTAACAACAAGCTGCACTGTAAGGTGTGCTCACCGAATTTTTATTGTTTCAAATTCATTTTTTGCATCAGCCCACTTCATAACCTTCCACTACCTGTTTCCACTAACCACAGGCTCCCTGAAAGTAAAAAAATTATTACTTTTCTGATGATTTATTTTATTATAGGCCTTTCCCTTTTTCTTGTCAAGAAAAAATTTATTTTTTCTCCTAAATCCGAACCTTTCTCTCGCTAATCTCTTTTGAAAGCGTCGTCTTGACGATTTTTCCAGATTTTCTGACCAAGCTGAAATGCCCGCCAAGCCAGATAACCACCCAAAGTATTGGTCCAGAGATCATCAATCTCAAAGACTCGATTGGCGTTGATGAGAAGGTCCAGCAGAATCTGAGTCGCTTCAATAGACAGACTCATCCCAAAGCTCAGCCATACAACCTTCTTGGTCTTCCGCAATTTCGGAAAGAGACAAAGCAATTGAAAGATTAAGGGTGACAGCAAGAATATATTGGCTAGATTTTGGATAAAAACCTTGACCAGCTGAATCCAAGAAGTAATCTCGCCAATATTAACAAAGGAATTAAAAGGGATTAACAAAACCACTATTCGGCCAAAATACTGGATTCCCGGCGTCTCCATTCCCGGCTCTGGAACTTGAGGAATAAAGCACAAAATGCAAAGCATCAAGAAATAGAGCCAGCTTCCCCCTATCAGCAATCTCCGTCCCTTAGCAGTCAGCTCACCGGCTGAAGTCAGGTAGTTCTTAAGGCTGAACATTTTCTACCAATGCTTTCTCGCGATCACGCTTCATAGTATTGGAACGCAGCTGACCGCAGGCTGCATCAATATCCGTTCCATGTTCCTGACGAACCACACAGTTGACTCCGTTTTTCTTGAGGGTATCGTAGAAGGCCATCACGCGCTCTTTGGGACTGCGGCTGTATTGGTCGTGCTCGCTAACGGGGTTGTAAGGAATGAGATTGACATAAGACAGTTTCTTAATGTTCTTGAGCAGCTCAGCCAGCTCCTTGGCCTGCTCTACCCCGTCATTGACTTCATTGAGCATGATGTACTCAAAGGTCACCCGGCGATTCGTCGTCTCAATATAGTATTCAATAGCTGCAAAAAGCTTTTCGATAGGGAAAGATCGGTTAATCCGCATGATACTGGTCCGCAGATCATTATTTGGGGCATGGAGGGATACAGCTAGATTGACCTGTACACCTTCATTGGCAAAGTCACGAATCTTATGAGCCAGCCCTGAAGTTGAAACCGTGATATGGCGGGCACCGATAGCCAAACCTTTGTCATCATTGACCGTCCGGACAAACTTGAGCACATTGTCATAGTTGTCAAATGGCTCTCCGATTCCCATGACTACGATGTGGCTGACCCGCTCATCCTGACCACGCTCGTCAAAATACTTCTGAACCAGCATAATCTGAGCAACAATCTCACCGTTATTGAGATCGCGTTGCTTTTTAATCAAGCCGGAAGCACAGAAGGTACAGCCTATATTGCAGCCAACTTGGGTGGTCACACAGACTGAAAGTCCATAGTGCTGGCGCATGAGTACCGTCTCAATCAGCATGCCATCCGGCAGCTCAAAGAGGTACTTGACCGTACCATCAGCCGACTCCTGAACAATGCGCTGCTTAAGCGGATTGACGACAAACTGATCATTTAGCTTGGCAATCAAGTCCTTGGATAGATTGGTCATCTCCTCAAAAGACTGGACCCGCTTGCGATAGAGCCACTCCCAAATCTGGGCAGCACGGAATTTCTTTTCTCCCTGAGCTTCCGCCCATTCAATCATTTCCTGGCGCGTTAAGCTATAAATAGATGGTTTCATTTTTCTCCTTTATTCTGACGAATTACAAAATGGCGTTTGCTGTCTTTTTGCTTTTTCTGCCTGTCTTGCTGGGAATTGTTGCGAGAGCGCTTATTGTCCCTTTTAGAACGACCGTCTCGGTCTCGCTCGCTTCTGCGATTACGGTTGCTCCCCGAACGGCTGTTGCGAGAACGTTTCGACCTACCTTCTGACTCTTTCTTGCCATGCGATTTCTTATCGAAGGAAGCGCGCTGGGGATTTGGATTTTCTAAGACAAAATAAGCACAACCATAACTGCAGTACTCTAGCAAATAGTCTTCCAAGCGGCTAATCTTCTCATCACTTTCATTAGCTCGCTCGTCCTTGTAAAAACCACGCAGACGCAGCTGTTCATTGCCCCAGTCACCGACAATATAATCAAACTTGGTGAGAATTTCTGAAAAACGCTGATGAAAGGCAGTCAAGTCAAAGCCTTCCTTATAGTTCTCAATCAATTCAAACTCGAATTTTTCTGCAACAATCTTGCTGTCAATTTGTTTAAACTCCGGTCCTGGGAATTTATTATAATTATACAATTCAGGTGAAATATCTTTACGCATACTCTTCCTTTAACAATCTTGGATAGTTTATCTACAATACTTTATTTTATCATAAATCAGCCAGTATTTCGCGGACTTTTCATCAAAAATATCTTTCTGAAAAAAGTCAGACGATTTAAAGCAGAGAAGACCAGCTGATTTTGTCTGTTTCACAAGAAAAGGGAGTGGGAAAGAACTTCAAACAAGTTAAAAAGTTCGTCTTCCCACCCCCGCACAGTTGATTAGGTCATCTTTGGAGCTTAAAAAGCGAAGTAAGATGCCAATCAACCACTGCGTCATCTATTTTTTCTAATTTAGACTCAAAAGTCTGGACTTTTTGCCCAGACTCCTTACTTGTTCTTTTTCAGATAGTCAATGGCGTCCTGCAGCGTTTTAACTGGAACAATTTTCATATCCGTTTTAATCTTCTTGGCTGTCTCCAGAGCCGTTTGGTAGTTGTTTTTCCCATTAGGAGAAAGCTTCTTCTCTTCCTCTGTAAGTTCATTGTTGGGTGCAAAGAAAACATCTGCTCCGCTTTGGGCTGCTGAAACGACTTTCTTATCGATTCCGCCGATTTCGCCAACTTCACCTTCACGGCTGATGCTGCCGGTTCCTGCAATATCGCGTCCATCACGAAGAGTTGGATCAGCCAACTGGGTATAAATAGCTAGGCTGAACATGAGACCAGCACTAGGACCGCCAATACCCTCAGTTGAAAATGTAATCGGAATATTACTGCTGACTTCCGTCCGGTCTATCAGACTAATGCCAATCCCGTTCTTACCGTTCTCCAGCTTGATAATCTTTCCGGTTGCCGATTTCTCCTGACCATCTTCTTGGAAAGTCACCTTGACCTTATCTCCAAGCTTCTGCGAGTTGACATACTTGACCAGCTCTTCAGAGCTTTCAAAGGTCTTATCATTGACATCGGTTACCGTATCAGCAATATTGAGAACTCCTTTGAAGGTTGAGTTATCAGCTACCTGCAGGACATAAACTCCCAGATAGTCCATCTTGATCTCTTTACCAGCTGTCGTTAAGCCCTGATATTTGGCCATATTTTGCGATGTTTCCATGTAAAACTGGTTGATCCGATTAAACTCATCGTCCGTAGAGCCACCCGTCATATCCTTGGCGGAATAAATATCTGTAAAAGGAGTCAGCCAAGCATAGACCAGATGAGCAAAGGTTGCCTGCTCTACTCCGACCGTAACAAAGTTGTAAGAACCCGCTTCCTTGTCAGCCTTATTATCAACCAGCAAGACCTGACGAACATCCTCGGCACCACCAGGAACTTCTATATAATAAGGCAGACGAACGCAAAGAGCTGCTATAAAAAAGGCAATAGTGACGCCAATGACCGTCGGCAATATAAACTTCTTAATTCTTTTCATTGTTGATTCTTTCTAATTCTTTGATTACACTTTGGGGCACATAGGCTGCAATATCCTGCTGAAAAGCAATCAGCTCACGAATACGTGATGAACTGATATGCTGATAGACTGGCTTGCTGAGTAAGAAAATCGTCTCCAGCTCTCCTGCTAGTTCATGATTGAAAAAGTTCATATTGGCTTCATAGTCTAGGTCTTGACTATTGCGGAGACCACGTACAAAGGCCTGGGCTCCCAGTCTTCTGGCCACTGTCACTGCTAGCTCATTCTGAGAAGTGATGACCTCGACATTATCCAAATGCTGCAGAGCTTCTTTGACCATGCGCTCTCTGGCCTCAATTGTAAAAAAACCTGACTTTTCCCGGTTATAGAAAATCCCTACATAGAGCTTGTCAAAAAGCCTGCTGGCCCGCTCAATCAGGTCCACATGGCCCTTGGTCATCGGGTCAAAAGACCCTGTGAATAATCCTATCTTATCTGACATATACCGTCACCTTTGAAATTCCATATATCTTCTGCTTCCAAATGCCCAGCCCTGCAATTTCTTCTGGTAATTCAACTTCCTTGTCTGTCTCACAGACTACCAGAACATCTTGACTCAAGAGCTGGCCTTCCTCCAGCTTCTCAAGGTCAGCCACAATCTGCTCCTTGGCATAAGGCGGATCTAAGAGGACTAAGTCAAAAGCCCCCGTCAACATTTCCAAGGCTCGGCCAGACTCCATCTTGAGCAAGTCAAAACGTTCCGGCTCCTTGGTCATCTGAATGTTCTCTGAAATAATAGCCTGAGCTCTGCGATCCTTCTCGACTAAGATAGCTGTCTCCATACCTCGCGAAATAGCCTCAATGGCCAAACTCCCGCTCCCAGCATAAAGATCCAGCACCCGACCGCCGTCAAAATAGGGACCAATCATATTAAAAATCGCCCCCTTGACCTTATCAGTCGTAGGCCTGGTCGTCTTGCCGTCCAAAGTCTTGAGGGGCCTGCCCCCGTATTTACCTGCAACAACTCTCATAAAAAACATTATAACACACATCGCACAGGAGGCCAATTTTTTGAAAACTGGACAGATAAAAAACAGAAGTCCCCCAAAATTAGAGACTTCTGTTTTCTTTTAGTTTTAGTAAAAAATCAATTAATTCAGGCTGACAGTCTGCCTTATCCAAGATCAGCCCTATTGACCGGCCAACCATAATATAAAAAGTTTCTGGCTTGTCTACAATCGCCACAATATCTTGATAGTCAAATCTGGCATTGTTATTCCGATTAACGACACGAAAGTCTGTCTCATAGAAGCTAAACTCCTGCTCTATATCATGCCAGAGGGGGTTGCCTCTATAAAACTTTTTAATATGTCGATTCATAGACAGGTAGTAAAGAAAAGGAAGTACAGCCGCAATAACAAGAAAAGCTACGCCTCGCAAAGGTTCTCCGATAAAAAAATAGATTGCGCTGCATATCAGCACTGCTATCTCAGGGAGAATCAGTGAAAAGATGCCATTCTTTTTATACCAAAAATTGGT
>CAUSOG010000044.1:0-15969 GCA_963533195.1 uncultured Streptococcus sp.
AACCAGCCGATAGAACTGGATCCGAATCCTCTGTTGACCTTGGCAGTGGCTTGACAGTTGATTCAAATGAAACTGTCAACATTTTGGGAAACGATGCTTGGGGTAATTACTCTCCCTTGGAGGCTGATTACACTGTCTCTGCAACAAATACAACAAATGCAGAAGAAAGAAGGAACCCTAATATGTGGGGGACAGAAACTGGAAAGCCTTTTTCTACTCCAACGACTCTTTTGGGTATTGTTGGAGAAGAAGTTTATGATGTATTTGATGGCACATTTGGAAAATTGGCTGGAGTGACGTTTACTGAGTTGGGAACATACGTGACTCCTGATCCTCAGCCAGTGCCTGAAGAAGTTCTAACCCCTATCGGATCTTTAAATTATAATATAGCACAAGGAACTTCTCCGGTTATTGGAACAGGGGTGATTAGAACAAGCGAAACGGGTGCACGATACATCGGTATAATTGCTGATAATTTAACTCATAATGTAGCAAATAATGTCTACATTGGACTTACTGGAGAGACTTTATCAGGAACTGATGCTGTTCCTGATAGTTCTCCTCTGCCTGAATCTGTTGGTCGAATTGCTATTATTGCAAATAATATTGTTGGATCTAAAACAGATGTAGAGCCTTTAGATGTTGTTATCGGTACGACAGGTTATAATCCCATTACTGGAGAAAAAGAAGATCGCATTCCCTCGCTATTTGGAATAATTCAAGGAATGAGAGGGGGACAAAAGGAGGGCTCCGAAGGAGCTAGTAATAGTCAGGAAAAATAATCTTCTTTGACATCTTATCGAAAGACTAGGTTTCTATACTAAGATTTCAAAGCTGAACCAATAATTATTGAAAGGATTGAATTCTATATTGAATAGGATTCGGTCCTTTTAATTCGTTTTTTGTAGCAAACACTATAGACTATAGTAGCTTTTTCTAGTTCATCAAGCGAAAGATAATTTTTTTATAACCTACTTAAGAAGAAGTTAGAAGCATTAAGCTTATTTTTAGACAGTTGGAGTGATACACGCTTAGATTTTTTATGGTTCGAAACCTAATATGTATCTTTACCAGGAATTTTTAGGTACTGCTTGATATTATTTTTATCACAAATTTAAGAGCAACACTATATAACGCAAATTTTAGGAGTCGCAAATTTGGGTTAATAAGAAAATTCCCTGTAATCGGCATAAATAGGTCTTAGAAATCTTGTAAAAGCAAGGTTTCTTTTTTACTGGACAAGGTGTCAATTATATATGACATAATATTTCAAGGACTTTAAAATATTTTTACATGGCAAAAAACTCAGTAGCCTATAATAAAATTATGGTATATTAGAATAGTAAAAAAAGAAAGGAGGAGCATTTGTGAAGAAAAGACTAATGCTTTTGATTTTGTTGAGCGCTGTGTTTGTCCACGTTGGGCAGGTCCAGGCTTATGATGGTGGTTCAGGTTCCTCAGATTCTGGCGGTTTTGGCTCCAGTACTTCGGATTCCGGCGGATTCGGTTCAGGTTCCTCAGATTCCGGCGGATTCGGTTCAGATTCCTCGGATTCCGGTGGTTTTGGTTCAAGCACCTCGGACTCTGGCGGATTCGGTTCAGGTTCCTCGGACTCCGGCAGCTTTGGCTCCAGTTCTTCAGACTCTGGCAGCTTTGGTTCAAGCACCTCGGACTCTGGCGGATTCGGTTCAGGTTCCTCGGACTCCGGCAGCTTTGGCTCCAGTTCTTCAGACTCCGGCAGCTTTGGTTCAGGTTCCTCGGATTCCGACAGTTTTGGTTCAGGTTCCTCAGATTCCGACAGTTTTGGTTCAGGTTCCTCAGATTCTGGCGGTTTTGGCTCCAGTACTTCGGACTCCGGTGGTTTCGGTTCAGATTCTTCAGACTCCGGCAGTTTTGGTTCAAGCACCTCGGACTCTGGCGGATTCGGTTCAGATTCCTCAGATTCCGGTGGTTTTGGTTCAAGCACCTCGGACTCTGGCGGTTTTGGTTCCAGTTCTTCGGACTCTGGCGGATTCGGTTCAAGCTCTTCAGACTCCGGCAGCTTTGGTTCAGGTTCCTCGGATTCCGACAGTTTCGGTTCAGGCTCTTCAGACTCTGGAAGCTTTAGTTCCAGTTCTTCGGATTCCGGCAGTTTCGGTTCAAGCTCTTCAGACTCTGGAAGCTTTAGTTCCAGTTCTTTAGACTCCGGCAGTTTTGGTTCCAGTACCTCAGATTCCGGTGGTTTCAGCTCAAGCTCCTCTGCTTCAAATAGTGATAGTCTAGGTTTCTCAGATTCTGGAAGTTTCAGCTCTTCAGATTCTAACAGCTTCGGTGGCTATTCTACTTCAGATAGTAGCTTTGGCTCGTCAGATACTTCTGGGAATTGGTCAAGTATTGGCGACAGCGACTTGTCAAATGGATCTGGAAGCTGGTCCAGTATTGGAGATGCCAGTTCGTCTAAGGATAACAGCGACTTTTCTAGCTTTGGTGATGCTATTTCATCGGGCAACAATTATAGTTCTGGAAGTTGGTCTAGCATTTCTGACAGCAATACAAGTTCTGCAGATTTGAGCACAGGAAATTGGACGAGCACCAACGATTCAGCCGCTAAAAAATCTTCTGAGATTTCCGACTCTTTTAGTGATTTTGATACAGGTGATTGGTCTCGAACATCTGATGCCTTGGCAGATAATGCTTCGTCAACCAGCAAGACGTTGAGTGACTTTACTTCAGGCGATTGGTCAAGAGTATCTGATTCATCAAGCGATAAATTTTCAACAAGTGGCTTAGGTCTGAACGACTTTACAGCAGGTGACTGGTCGCATGTATCAGATTTTACCGACAATAAAACGTCAACAAGCGCTGCTTATAGTGATTTGGGAGTAGATAATTGGTCTAGAATCAATGATTCTTTCAACAATTCGGCTTCGTCAACTATCACGGCAACAGATGATTTTACAACAGGAGACTGGACTCGTGTAACCGATGCGCTTGGAAGCCAGGTTTCCAACAAAAGGAACTCTCTAAGTGATTTGACACTTGGTGATTGGGCCAGTGTTCAGGATGCTGCATCAAGAACAGCAAGTCTCTCTCCATCGGAGGGTGAATATACTCTTTCTGCAACAAAACCTACAGAGGACTTTGTTAGCACATCACCAGTAAATCAATGGTCTGGCCTTAATCCAGTCGAAGGGGATTGGAAGCAGATTGATATCTCTGAGAAGTCAAAAAATGTTAACACCCCAACGATGTCAGAGGCGTTGGCTGATTGGGCAAGCTTCAAGCAGACAACCACGAGCAAGGAAGGACTCCCAGGCTTTGCTTTAGACTATGCGTCCTCTCTGTCAGCAACAGGAAAAAATCAATTGCCGGGTTCGTTTTTAGACGGAGATTGGCAATGGGTCAGCGAAAGTAAGCCCACTTCAACCCTTTTTAACAATCCTTTGGCTACAGAGGACGTACTCACTAACCAAACTCTTCCAACGACGGTTGACTTAGGCTTATCTCAAACTTTTAGTCGAACACCAGAAGACTACTATCAAGCAGGTGCGATGTTTGCAGGGCCGGGTGCTACTTACCACAGAATGACCTCGGATCCCAAAGCGTTATCTGAAAGATTTCAATACGAGTTTAACAGGGATATAAATAATTACAGAAATGCTATGAATAAATCTGCTAAACAGCATTTGACAAATGATTTTGAAGTCAAAGATGATAGACGTTTCAAAGACTTAGGTTATGTTGGAGCTGCGATAGATAACATGGCAGCTAGCTCATCCTCTAGACTTGCAGCGATTCGAGCCTCTTCTAATGAGTTAGCATATTTAGGTGTGGTAGGTGGAAATCTCGCATTAGATGGGGCAACTGCTGTAGTAAATAATGTTAATAAATTTGCAGACAAACCAGGAGTTGGCTCTACTTCAAGAATGCTTAGTATTGGTTTAAATGCTGCAAATGGCTTGCCCCCTACTGCTGTTGATATGAGGGATATGGCTGCTATTATGGCGGAGAAGGAGAAAAAGACAGAGCCTAGTCCAGGTTATCATAAACTAAAACAAGAAGTTTATAAAGCGTTTCAAGATAGGGATACTAAAAAACTGAGTAAAATATCTAACGAAATCGAGAAGCAAATTGGGGACTATTTTGATCCACTGACAAATGGTATTAAAAGAGACTTCTTTAAAACCCCAGCGTCAGAAAAAGAGGCAAAGAAGGCGGCCAAAGAGACGACTGCTGTTGGCGGATTTAGTTTATATCCAGAGAAGTTTAATAAATATGTAGAAGGTAAGAAAAAAGACTTAGACACTTTTATTGAAGATTCAACCAAAAAGAAATCAACAGACAGTGAAAACATGAAAATGCTTAAAAATGCTGGCTATGCGATAGGAACATTTGCGTCTTCAAGAGGGAAGAAAGCAATAGATCAAGTCACTAAGTCTGCAAGAGCTATTACCAAAGTTGCAGATAAGCAAGAAGTTCAAGATGCTGCTCTATTGCTAAGCACAGGATTTAACTACTCACAAGGCATTCCTTATAGTCCAGAAGCCAAGATGGTTGAAAATGAAGCGTTAGAACGAATGTCTAATCGATGGAATTCTTTCAAAGCATACATGACAGAATTTGGTAAAGCATGGGAAGAAAGGGACGCAGTTAAGAGTGCTAATATGATGAAAGATATTTATAGAACTACTACAGATTATATAGGTGACTTTAAAGGAGCTGCAGGAGGAGCGAAAAAAGCTGGGAAAGCCCTAACGACTCCAATAGATAAAATCAGAAATTTTGGTAAGTCTAAAACTGACTCTAAACAATCTGTATCTAAGACTTCCACTCCGTCATCAAAAGCCTCTAAAAACAAGAAAAACTAATTCCTTTTCCTTATATTGTCAAAAAACCGGGACGAGACCCGGTTTTTTGATGTTTGATTCTTGTCAATGTTAGCAGCAAACCACTTACCGCCCAAAATCTACCACTTACTGAAAAAGCCTTGTTTCTCATTTTGAAACTGATATAATAAACGTAGAAAGTAAAGGAGGTAGCAATGAAAATTCGAGTAGAACTGGATTCGGATTTAGCGGAAGTAGAGATTGTCATCAGGGCTGCTCGATTTGATGCTCAGCTCGAGCAAATTCAGCAAGCTCTGGAGCAAGCAACGGCACCGCCCATTATTTTTTATAAGGGAGCTAGCGAATATTTTCTGGATATTGACAATATTCTCTTTTTCGAGACTGACGGTAGCAAGATTTTTGCTCATACGCGTGAGGATGCTTATGAAGTCAAGCACAAGCTCTATGAGTTGGAAGACCGCCTGCCCTATTATTTTTGTCGCATATCCAAATCCAGCATTATCAATAGTAAGGCGATTTACTCGCTGGAAAAATCCTTTTCGGGCAGTAGCAGCGTCCGTTTCTACGATACCCATAAGGAAGTGTATGTGTCTAGGCACTATTATCAAATTTTAAAAGAAAAGTTAAACGAAACGAGGTAACATCATGAGAAAAACAATATTAGGACTGGCTTGCTTACTTCTAGCAGCTTGGGTACTTTTGCAGGGGAATTTCGGGATTCCCGTTATTCACATCAATGTTTGGCCTTTGTTGGTCATTATGGGCTTTGTCTATTTTTCAGCGGAGAGCTTCTATTCTGGCAACATTCCGCTAGGTTTTATCTTTGCCATTATCGCTTTTATCATTGCTAATAGCACTTACGACCTCTTGCCCAATATCTCAGCAAGCGCAGTTAGTTTTGCTGGTATTCTAGCCTGTATCGGTGTCAATTTCTTGGTCAAACCTAGCAAAAAATGGAAATTAAGGCATTTTTCTAAACATTTTTCTGGCGAAGAAATTGGTGGCGAAGGCATTGTCTTTGGCTCAGGCACCCGTTATGTCAATAAGGACAATTTTAGCTATGATGAGCTGACTTGCTCTTTTGGTAGTGCCAAGGTTTACTTTGACAACGCTAAGATAGCTGGGGATTCAGCGACTTTTAAAGTGGAAGTTGCTTTTGGTAATGCCACTCTCTTTGTTCCAAGCTCTTGGCAGGTTGTCAGCAAGGTTGCTTGTGCTTTTGGCGGTGTTTCTCAAGTTCGCGATACCAGTGAAAAAGAAAAAACGCTCTATTTAGAAGGCAGCGTGGCTTTCGGTCATTTGAAAGTGATTTATATCTAATTATTTCTTGTTTTAAAAAGGTGATTATTTGCAAAACTTGGGAACTAGCTCTTGCCAAACTCGGTAAAGTATGGTAGACTTTATAAGTATGTGGTAAAACACCTTAAACTAATCAGGAGGATAAGTATCAATGGCTAAAGTATGTTACTTTACTGGTCGTAAGACTGTATCAGGAAACAACCGCTCTCACGCGATGAACCAAACAAAACGCGCTGTTAAACCAAATCTTCAAAAAGTTACTGTTTTGATTGACGGTAAACCTAAAAAAGTTTGGGCTTCAGCTCGTGCCCTTAAATCAGGTAAAGTTGAACGCGTTTAATTTTTATTTAAAAGGATGGAAATTTTCCGTCCTTTTTTGCTTGTAAATTTCCGCCTAGACAGTTGATTTAGACCCTTCCTCTTTTACACCCTGTATAAAATATGGTAGAATAAACTATAAAATACTTTTGAGGTACAAATTATGACTGTGAAAATTAATACAAAAGATGGTCAAATTGAGCTGACTGATGATGTGATTGCGACAATCGTCGGCGGTGCAGCGACTGAAATTTTTGGTGTAGTTGGCATGGCCAGCAAAAATGCAATCAAGGATAATTTTCAAGCCCTTTTAGGAAAAGAAAACTATGCTAAGGGCGTGGTTGTGAAAGCGACTGATGAAGGTGATATCGCAGTTGATGTCTACACTGTGTTAAGCTATGGAGTCAAAATCAGCGAAGTTTCCAAAAACATCCAAGAGCGTGTTAAATTCAGTTTGGAAAACAAGCTCGGAATTACTGCCCATGCAGTGAATGTTTATATCCAAAATATTAAAGTCGTAGGAGAATAATCGTGGCAAATATTACTACTAGTTTATTTCAAGAAATGGTGCAGGCGGCATCTACTCGCTTAAATAAACAGGCTGAATATGTGAACTCTTTGAATGTCTTCCCGGTTCCAGATGGCGATACAGGTACCAACATGGGTATGACTATTGAAAATGGTGCTAAGGAAGTGTCAGATAAGTCTGCTTCAACAGTTGGCGAAGCGGCGGGTATCTTTGCGAAAGGCCTTTTGATGGGCGCGCGTGGTAACTCAGGAGTTATCACTTCCCAGCTTTTCCGCGGTTTTTCTCAAAGTGTGAAAGAGCATGAAGAGCTGACTGGTGAAGATCTAGCTCTGGCCTTTCAGTCTGGTGTAGAAGTGGCTTACAAGGCAGTTATGAAGCCGGTTGAGGGAACGATTTTGACTGTTTCCCGCGGTGCGGCTATCGGAGCCAAGAAGAAAGCTGAAGTCACTAATGATGCTGTAGAAGTTATGAAAGCAGCTCTTGAAGGAGCAAAGGCTGCTTTGGCTAAGACACCGGATATGCTGCCGGTTCTGAAAGAAGTCGGTGTTGTGGACTCTGGCGGTCAAGGGCTGGTCTTTATCTACGAAGGTTTCTTGTCTGCTCTTACAGGCGAATACATCGCTTCCGAGGACTTCGTGGCGACACCTGCGACCATGTCTGAGATGATTAATGCTGAGCATCATAAGTCTGTAGCTGGCCATGTTGCGACAGAAGACATCACTTTCGGCTATTGTACTGAAATCATGGTGGCCCTTAAGACAGGACCAACCTATGTAAAAGATTTTGATTATGATGAGTTCCGCAACTACCTCAACGATTTGGGAGATTCCCTGTTGGTAGTCAACGATGACGAAATCGTCAAAGTCCATGTCCATACTGAAGATCCAGGACTGGTTATGCAGGAAGGTCTCAAGTATGGTAGTTTGGTCAAGGTCAAGGTTGACAATATGCGCAACCAGCACGAAGCGCAGGTTGAAAAGGAAGAGCGTTCAGCTAAACCGGCTCAAGAGAAAGAGTTTGCGATTATTGCTGTAGTGGCTGGTGATGGCTTGGCTGAAATCTTTAAGGCTCAGGGAGTTGACTACATCATTTCTGGTGGGCAAACCATGAACCCATCTACAGAAGACTTCATCAAGGCTGTGGAGCAAGTTAATGCTCGTAATATCATTATCTTGCCAAACAATAAAAACATCTTCATGGCAGCCCAATCAGCAGCAGAAGTGATTGAACAGCCAGCAGCAGTGATTGAGACTCGCACAATCCCTCAAGGCTTGACCAGTCTCCTAGCTTTTGATGGCAGCAAGACTATCGAGGAAAACCAAGAGCGTATGACTGCAGCCTTAGCAGAAGTAGTCAGCGGCAGCGTGACGACTGCGGTTCGTGATACGACAATCGATGGCCTGGAAATTCATGAAAATGACAACCTTGGTATGGTGGATGGTAAGATTGTTGTTTCTAATCCAGACATGCTGACAGCTTTGAAAGAAACGTTCAGCAAAATGCTCAATGAAGACAGCGAGATTGTCTCTATCTATATCGGTGAAGACGGCAGCGAAGAGTTGGCGAGCAGTCTTGCTCAAGATTTGATGGAACAATTCGAGGATGTCGAAGTAGAAATTCATCAGGGCAGTCAGCCAGTTTATCCATATATTTTTAGTGTAGAATAGCATCAAAAGGCAATCGAAAGGTTGTCTTTTGTCATTTTATAGAAAATACTTAGACAAGAAACTGGTATTATGTTATACTGTAACAAATAAAAAGTAAAAAAGGTGAACTATGAAAAAATTTTTCATTCTTGTTATTTCTGTTTCGGTACTCTTGACGGGCTGTGTGTTTCCTAACTTCAGCAAGCATCATCCTAGACATTCTTCTGAATCGGCTGCTTCTTCTAGGCGGACTAAAACCAGCTCTAGCTCTAGCGAGTCATCCAGTTCTTCCTCTGAAAGTACAGAGATTGTCTCTAAAACTTTAGTCGGAGACATTCAAGAAATTCATCATCGCGATACCATTACCTATCAGGGCAAGAAAATCTTGAATCTTCGGATGGAGCTGCTTGGCTCCCTGCCAGAGGATGCTAGTGCAGCATCAGCTAGTCTGACTCCAGAGGAAATGACGACTATCATTCGGGAAGGGGTCCAGTCCGATCCAAACTTTGTAGCGGCTAAGAGTCTGGAAGGTGTTAATATTGATTATTCAGTTACAGCAGAGAAGAAGTTGCAGACCTTGATTGAAATTGATTTGCAAAAGGTCAATATCGAAGAGGTGGAAAAGAATTCTTTCTTCCAAGGTATTGGACTGAAGGACATTAAAGATGTTACACCTGAGATGTTTATTCTGAGTCTGAAGCTCAACGGTCTCAAAGAAGAGGGGCAGAGCTAAATTATAAAAATGGTTGGTCTCTCATCTTATAAATTGGGTAGCTAGTTTAATGAAAAAATTTTTAGATTAGGCTGCTTTAATTCCAGTTTCTATCTAAATTGCAACAGACATACAACTAGTCGGTTTCTCTCAACGAGGGTGACCGGCTTTTTTGTGCCTTCATGCAGAAGGGATACAAACAGATTATTCCAATATTTGCTAGCTTTTTGCTCTAAAAGCAGAATAGTGACATTTGTCATGTCAGCTGGTGACAAAATCAACTAGTAGGAAAAATTTCTTTGCCTTATAATATAGTTAACAAAATGATAAAAGGTTGCTGTAAGAATTCAAGCAGCATTTGGCCTTCGTTCTTCTTTCACCTTTGGAGAAATTAAGGAAAGACGCACATACGGTTTATCAAATCAAAGGAGGAGCAAAATGGAACTGATTGAAGTAAAGAAGCTTTCTAAAAGCATTCGCGGTAAGGAGATTTTAAAGGATATTTCCTTTGAAATCTCCCAAGGTGACTGTGTAGCCTTGATTGGTCCCAATGGAGCAGGGAAAACGACTCTTATGGACTGTTTGTTGGGCGATAAGTTTCTGACAGCAGGTCAGGCAACAATTCAGGGGCTCAAACCAACTGACAATCAGCTCAAGCAGTCGGTAGCGATTTTACCACAAGAAAATACAGTGGTGGAAGATTTGAAGGTAAAGGAACTCTTGACTTTCTTCCAAGCTATTTATCCAAATAGTCTGTCCAATCAAGAAATTGATGGCTTGCTGCAATTTACAGACAAGCAAAAGAATCAGTTGGCCAGCAAGCTGTCTGGTGGACAAAAACGCCTTTTCTCTTTTGTTCTGAGTCTGATTGGCCGTCCTAAGATTCTGTTCTTGGACGAACCGACTTCAGCCATGGACACCTCCACTCGTCAGCATTTCTGGGAAATTGTTAATCATCTCAAGCAGCAGGGAGTGACCATCGTTTATTCTTCGCACTATATCGAAGAAGTCGAGCATACGGCAGATCGGATTTTGGTGCTGCACAAAGGTGAGCTGATTCGGGATACGACGCCTTATGCCATGCGCAGTGAAGAGCAGGAAAAACACTTTACCTTGCCGCTGACTTATCAGTCTGTGCTGGAAAAGCTGGATAATGTAACTGATTTAGAAATTAAGCAAAAGGCTTTATCTTTTGCTACTAGAGATGCTGGACAGGTCTGGCAGGTTCTGCAGGAACACGGCTGTACAATCGAAGAGATTGAAGTACGTAACCGTACCCTCTTGGATAGTATTTTTGAAACGACACAAGAATAGGAGAGTAATCATGAAAAATATGGCAAGTCTCATGAAGATTGAGTTGATTTTAATGAAACGGCAGGCTGCTTATTATCTCTTGTCTATTGGTCTGCCCAGCGTCTTTTACCTGATTTTCTCAGGAATGATGTCTGGAAGTGATACGCCTGAACCTGTGCTTCGAGGCTATCTCTTCTCTATGACTCTTTTTAGTATCATGTCTAGTGCCTTCTTTAGCATTCCAAGCACTTTGCAGTCTGATAAAAATAATAACTGGCAAAAAATGATTCAGCACTCACCGATTTCTATGGTAAAATATTATATATCAAAACTTTGCAGTACGCTGTTGACTTTTATGCTTTCCATCATCGTAGTCTTCTCGATTGGGCATTTTGTTCGCGGGGTTAATCTGCCAATGGTGGACTGGCTTCTTATTGCCTTGATACTTTTGGTAGGAAGTGTGGTCTTTATTGCCATGGGGGTCTTGGTCAGCCTCTTGCCAAGTGCTCAGCTCATGTCTGTTGTGGGCAATATCGTCTATATGGCGCTAGCTGTTCTAGGCGGTCTATGGTTTCCTCTGACTATGTTTCCAAAATGGCTCCAGCCAATCGGTAAGTTGACGCCAAGTTATCAACTGATGCAGGTCGTGTCTTCTTATCTAGAACACCATCAGTTTAATGGCAAGGCCGCTTTGATTGTTCTGATTTATACGGTTTTGGTCAGCATTCTTGTGCTGCAACTCAAAAAGCGAATTGAGGTAAAATAAATTCATGTGGGAAAAACTTAAACAAGTCCACTATATGTTTCATATTGCGCTGGTCTTTATCATCTTTCCAGTGGCGGGAGTGATTAGCGGGGAATACCCGCTTTTCGTCTTGCTATGGACTGCTATTTTTGTTGGATCTTATTATGCGGTCTTGTTAAGTAACCATCGCCTTATACAGTTTTTTTCGTGGTGGCTATTGATTGCTTACATATATTATGGTTCTGTCTGGCTAAATACAGGTTTTACCTGGTATATTTTTTATCTATCTAATCTGCTTATTTACGAACTAGATGATATCTCTTTTAAATCCTGGCGCTTTTTGACCTTTATCGCCTTGCAGCCTGCTATTGTGCTGACTAATTATTTGATGGGCAATGTTGGTCCAGCAGAGCTGCTTTCCTATATTGTAATCTTTCTCTTTTCGGATGGTTTGACTTTTGGTCTTTATCGGATTCAAACGACAGAGCGAATCAAGGAAGAAAAGGTCAAGCAAAATGCCCAGCTGAATCTTTTCCTGGCGGAAAATGAGCGCAATCGGATTGGTCGAGACTTACATGATAGTTTAGGACACACCTTTGCTATGCTCAGTGTTAAGGCGGAGCTGGCTCAGCAGTTTTTGCAGATGGAAGCCTATGACAAGGCAGCAAAAGAACTGCAGGAAGTGCAAGAGATTAGTAAGAAGTCCATGGCTGATGTTCGGCGGATTATTAATGATCTAAAGAATCGGACGCTGGACGAGGAACTAGTGACCATTCGTGCCATGCTGGAGATGAGCGGTGTTCAGGTAGAAATGGATAACCAGCTCAATGTTGCCAGTATCCCACCGAGTCAGCAGTCAACAATCAGTATGATTTTGCTGGAGGCTGCTACCAATATTATTAAGCATGCCAAGGCTAAAAAGAGTAATTTTTCTTTGGTAAAGAAAGACGAAAAGCTTATTTTAGACATTCAGGATGATGGTTGTGGTTTTCAAAAGCTGACTGGTAGGGAGTTGCATAGTATTCGAGAGCGACTGTCCGCCTTGTCAGGAAGGCTTGAGATTCTTAGCAGCCAAGATCCAACATGGATTCGAATTGAATTGCCATACGGAGGGAAGGAAGCATGAAACTTTTGTTAGCAGAAGATCAAAGTATGCTGAGAGATGCCTTAGCTCAGCTCTTGCAGCTGCAGCCAGATGTCGAAGAAGTCTATCAGGCCGCAGATGGGCAGAAGGCTATTGACTGTCTTAGCTCAGAAACTGTTGATGTAGCTATTTTGGACGTGGAAATGCCCCACCAAACCGGCCTAGACGTTCTCGAATGGGTCAAGGCCAATCGACCCAACATCAAGGTCATCATCGTCACAACCTTCAAGCGACCGGGCTACTTTGAGCGAGCTGTTAAGGCGGATGTAGATGCTTATGTGCTCAAAGAGCGCAGCATTGCGGATTTGATGAAGACCATCCATACCGTTCTAGATGGGCAAAAGGAATATTCGCCGGAATTGATGGAGGTGCTAATGACCAGTAGGAACCCTCTCTCTCAGCAGGAGAGGCTAGTCCTGCAAGCTGCGGCGACTGGCCTATCCAATAAAGAAATTGCTGAAAAACTCTTCCTGTCAAATGGAACGGTTCGTAACTATATGTCTGCTATTTTGACCAAGCTAGATGCTGAAAATCGAACAGAAGCCGTCCGAATCGGGCAAGAGAAAGGCTGGTTATAGCTGGCATACTCAGTTTTGTAGAAAAGATGAGGAGCGGTAGCTTTCCCATAAACGGAACATTTGAGAGCTAATAATTCTAATGAAAGGTCAGTACTATAGATATAGTTCTGGCTTTTTATCTTTTGTTTGAAAAACATTCGGATTTAGATAAAAAATCAAGAAAAAAATTAACTAGCGGCTTGCAATTTTTTTCAAAAATGTTATCATAGTAGAAAGCTTTTTGAATTTTTAGAAAATTGTAAATAAATGAAAGGGGAAGAATGGAGAAAATCAAATTAGAAACTTCTAAGACAGGTTCAGAGCTTGTTTTGGAAACCTTGAAAAGTCTTGGTGTTGATACGATTTTTGGCTATCCCGGCGGCGCTGTACTGCCGCTTTATGATGCTATTTATAGTTTTGAAGGCATCCGTCACATTCTGGGCCGCCATGAGCAAGGCTGTGTTCACGAAGCAGAAGGCTATGCTAAGTCTACAGGGAAAATCGGTGTTGCGGTTGTGACCAGCGGTCCGGGAGCGACTAATGCCATTACCGGTATTGCCGATGCCATGAGTGATAGCGTCCCCCTTTTAGTCTTTACTGGTCAGGTGGCCAAGGCTGGAATCGGTAAAGATGCGTTTCAGGAAGCGGATATTGTTGGGATTACGACTCCTATTACTAAGTACAATTATCAGGTCAGGGAGACGGCAGAAATTCCGCGTATTATTACGGAAGCTATTCACATTGCGACGACAGGTCGTCCTGGACCGGTCGTTATTGATTTGCCTAAGGATGTCTCCGCTCTGGAAACGGACTTTATCTATGACAGCAAGTTGCATCTGCCGAGCTATCAGCCGACTATTGAGCCTAATGAATTGCAGATTAAGAAGATTATCAAGCAGATTTCTAAGGCTAAAAAACCGGTTCTGCTTTCAGGAGGCGGTATTAGTTATGCCGAGGCAGCAGAGGAGCTGGTTGCTTTAGCGGAGCGGTATCAGATTCCAGTAGTCACTACCTTGTTGGGTCAGGGAACTATTGCGACAGACCATCCTTTGTTCTTAGGTATGGGTGGGATGCATGGTTCTTTTGCGGCCAATATTGCCATGACTGAGGCCGACTTTATGATTAGTATCGGCTGCCGCTTTGATGACCGTCTGACCGGTAACCCGAAAACCTTTGCCAAGAATGCCAAAGTAGCACATATTGATATTGACCCAGCGGAAATTGGAAAGATTATCAGTGTAGACATTCCTATCGTAGGGGATGCTAAGAAAGCCCTGCAGATGCTGTTGAATGAAGAGCAGGTGCATAACAATACCAGCAAGTGGATTGAAAAAGTAACGCAGGATAAGGAGCGGGTCCGCTCATATGATAAGAAAGAACGTGTCGTACAGCCTCAGGCTGTCATTGAGCGCGTAGGTGAGTTGACCAAGGGTGATGCCATCGTTGTAACAGACGTCGGTCAGCACCAAATGTGGGCCGCCCAATATTATCCGTATAAAAACGAGCGTCAACTGGTAACGTCTGGCGGTCTAGGAACCATGGGCTTCGGTGTACCTGCAGCGATTGGGGCTAAGATTGCCAATCCGGATAAGGAAGTCGTACTCTTTGTCGGAGATGGTGGCTATCAGATGACAAACCAAGAGATGGCTATTCTCAATATCTATAAGATTCCGATTAAGGTCATCATGCTCAATAATCATTCGCTAGGTATGGTGCGCCAGTGGCAGGAAGCTTTCTATGATGGTCGTACCTCTGAGTCTGTCTTTGAAACTTTGCCAGATTTCCAGCTCATGGCTCAGGCCTATGGTGTTAAAGCTTATAAATTTGACAATCCGGAGACTATTGTTCAGGATTTGGAAGTGCTGAAGGAAGATATACCAATGTTTATCGAGGTGGATATCTCTCGCAAGGAGCATGTTCTTCCAATGGTGCCGGCCGGCAAGAGCAATCATGAGATGTTGGGGGTGAAGTTCCATGCGTAGAATGTTGACAGCTAAACTCCAAAACCGTTCGGGTGTTCTAAACCGCTTCACAGGTGTTCTTTCCAGACGTCAGGTTAATATCGAGAGTATCTCAGTCGGAACGACGGAAAATCCAGAAGTATCCCGTATCACCATTATCATTGATGTGGCTTCATTGGCAGAGGTTGAGCAGATTATCAAGCAGCTCAATCGTCAGATTGATGTGATTCGGGTTCGAGATATCACAGACCGTCCTCACTTAGAGCGTGAAGTGATTCTGGTTAAGGTCTCGGCTCCAGCTGATAAGCGGGCAGAGATTCTATCTATTATCCAGCCATTCCGGGCAACAGTTGTAGATGTAGCACCTAGCTCCATTACCGTTCAGATGACCGGTGATGCAGAGAAGAGCGAGGCTCTGCTTCGAGTCATTCGCCCATATGGTATTAAAAATATTGCTCGGACTGGAGCGACAGGCTTTACCCGAGATTAAATCAAACCTTTAATTTGTTAAAACCGCCTAATAGGCAATAAAAATAGAAAAGAGAGTAAAACTTATGGCAGTAACAATGGAATACGAAAAAGATGTAAAAGTAGCAGCACTTGACGGTAAGAAAATTGCCGTAATTGGCTATGGTTCACAAGGTCATGCCCATGCGCAAAACTTGCGTGATACAGGCCACGATGTGATTATCGGTGTTCGTCCTGGTAAGTCATTTGATAAGGCTAAAGAAGACGGCTTTGATACTTATACAGTAGCAGAAGCGGCTAAATTGGCTGATGTTATCATGATTTTGGCTCCAGATGAAATCCAACAAGATCTCTATGAAGCAGAAATCGCTCCAAACTTGGAAGCTGGCAATGCTGTTGGGTTTGCTCATGGTTTCAACATCCATTTTGAATTTATCAAAGTTCCTGCCGATGTAGATGTCTTCATGTGTG
>CAUSOG010000045.1:0-15772 GCA_963533195.1 uncultured Streptococcus sp.
TACAGAACTAAATCCTTTCAATAATTAATTGTCTAACTTTTTGGGGTCAGTACAATCAACCTCTTTTTTATAGCTAAAATTTTATTTTCAACGTTAGTTGTTTGAATCAATTACTTTTTCTCTTGTTTTTTCTCTAATGTATGGCCTAAGTCAATGATATACTGCTTCAAGGAGTCTTTGACCTGCGGATGTTTGAGGGCGTAGTCGATAGAAGTTTTCATAAAGCCGAACTTGTCACCGACATCATAGCGATCACCCTTGAATTCACGAGCGAACACGCGCTGCGTCTTGTTGAGGGTATCAATCGCATCGGTCAGCTGGACTTCGTTTCCAGCGCCTGGTGTTTGTTTTTCCAAGATTTCAAAAATTTCTGGTGTCAGCAGGTAGCGGCCGATAATAGCCAAATCACTCGGTGCATCTTCAGGTTTTGGCTTTTCGACGAAAGTTTCCACGCTGTAGAGACCTTTGACGCCTTCACCCTGAGGGGCAATGACCCCGTAAGAGGAAACTTCGTCATGAGGGATCTGCATGACAGCGATAGTAGAAGCATGAGTAGCTTCGTAGTCATCAATCAATTGCTTGGTTAGCGGTACAGCCTTATCATTGGTGATGTCCATAAGATCATCGCCCAGCATGACAACGAAAGGCTCGTTTCCTACGAAAGCCTTGGCCTGAAGGACAGCATCTCCCAGTCCGCGCGGATGGCTTTGACGGATGAAGTGCAGACCGATACCAGTGGTTTCATCGACCAATTTGAGCAAGTCGTTCTTGCCTTTTTCTTTGAGATTGTATTCCAATTCGAAGTTGGAGTCAAAGTGGTCTTCGATTGAGCGTTTTGACTTACCTGTGACAACTAGAATATCTTCAATTCCAGATTTGAGAGCTTCCTCAACGATGAACTGAATGGTTGGCTTGTCAACAATCGGCAACATTTCCTTGGCCAGTGCTTTAGTGGCTGGCAGGAAGCGGGTTCCTAGACCAGCTGCAGGGATGACGGCTTTCTTAACTTTTGACATAATCAGTTCCTTTCTATTAGAACGAAGTCCATTCGTTCTCAGCCTTAAATTCATTGTTCATGATTTCATAAATGGCTTCTTTGATATTACAGTTTTGATAAATAACCTTATAAATAGCCTGGGTGATCGGCATATAAACATCCAGCTCTTGGGCCAGTTCATAGGCAGCCTTGGTGGTAGAAATTCCTTCGATAACCATGCCCATGTTGGCTTCGATATCAGCTAATTTCTCGCCACATCCTAGAGCATTGCCGGCCCGCCAGTTGCGGGAGTGGACAGAGGTCCCTGTGACAATCAGGTCACCGACACCAGATAGGCCGCTATAAGTCAGAGGATTGGCTCCTAACTTGACACCTAGACGAGTGATTTCGGCCAGGCCGCGTGTGATAATTGCGGCCTTGGCATTGTCACCATAGCCTAATCCGTGGAGAGCACCGGCTCCGACTGCGATGATGTTTTTCAGAGCGCCTGCAGTCTCCACTCCGATAACGTCGGTATTGGTGTATAGGCGGAAGTAGTGATTGCTGAAGAGCTCCTGCACATACTTAGCTGCTTTCAGATCCTTAGAAGCAGCGGTAATCAGGGTAATATCGCGTACAATGGTTTCCTCAGCATGGCTGGGACCTGAGACAACGACAATCTCGCTGCGAAGCTCTGCAGGGATTTCTTCTTCTAGGATAGTTGAAATCCGTTCGTGAGTATTGGGTTCCAGTCCCTTGGAGGCGTGCATGATTTTCACCTTGTGGTCTAGAGCCTGAGCTACTTGTTTGGCTACCAGACGGGTTACCTTGGTCGGCACGACAAAAAGCACAGCATCCGCATCTTTTAAAGCTTCTTCCAAGTCATGATAAGCCTTGATCTTTTCGTCCAGTACAATATCTTTGAAATAGCGTTTATTGGTGTGTTCGTCGTTGATTTCGTTGATTTGCTCAGCGATATTTCCCCAAATACGAACCTGGTGTCCGTTGTCATTTAGCACTTGTGATAAGGCCGTTCCCCAAGAACCAGGACCAATCACAGCAACTCGTTGTTTATCCATATCTTCTCCTTATGATGAAATTCCGAGTCTGAATTTAAATCAGTTTTAGAGTTCTATATCTCATTTTACCATATAATATAAGAAATTTCTTGCTTGACATTGTTTTTATCTGTGATATAGTAAGGAAACTAAGCCAAATATGAAAAAAGTAGGAGGAAGCATGTTTTTTAAAAGTCTATTACGGTATAAATGGTATGCCCTGAGTTCGTTTTTAATGACCTCATTGATGATTGCCAGCTCTCTTTTACTGCCCTGGTTTTTAAAGCACATCTTAGATGCTCTGCAGGAGCAAAATAGCCAGACCATCTACAGTATGGGCGGCTGGCTGATTGGTATCGGTTTCGTTGGGCTGGTGGCAGGAGGAATTAATGTGACCTTGGCGGCTTATATTGCCCAAGCTGTCTCATCAGATCTCCGTGAGGAGACTTTCCGCAAGATTCAGACCTTTTCTTATGCCAATATCGAGGAATTCAACGCTGGTAATCTAGTCGTGCGGATGACCAATGACATCAATCAGATTCTAAATGTGACCATGATGTTCTTTCAAATTCTTCTTCGCTTGCCCATCCTTTTTATCGGTTCAGTTATCTTGGCCATTGTGACCATGCCTTCTCTCTGGTGGATTATCTTCTTGCTAATTGTGCTCATTGCTGGTCTAACGGCTGTCATGATGGGGATGATGGGGCCTCGTTTTAAGAAATTCCAGACTCTTTTGGATAAGATTAATGCCATTGCTAAGGAAAATCTTCGTGGTGTGCGAGTGGTCAAGTCTTTCGTGCGGGAGGAAGACCAGTTTCATAATTTTAGTCAGGTGTCTGATGAGCTTCTGTCAGAGAATCTCTATATTGGCTATGCTTTTTCAATCATTGAGCCGATGATGATGTTGGTCGGCTACAGCTCTGTTTACTTGGCTATCTGGACTTTATCTGGCATGATTCAGGCGGAGCCAGGACTGGTTAGCTCTATCGCTTCTTTTATCGGTTATTTGAGCCAGATTATTTTCACCATCATTATGGTTGGCTTCTTGGGAAATGGTGTGACGAGGGGGATTATTTCTATCCGTCGGATCAAGGAAGTATTGGCGACGGAGCCAGCTATGACTTTCCCAGACTCACCTGATGAAGAACTAGAAGGCAGCCTCAGCTTTGAGCATGTGACTTTTTCCTATCCCAATGATGACGAGCCAATGCTAAAGGATATCAGCTTTGAGGTTGAGCCGGGGCAAATGATTGGCGTTGTCGGTGCGACAGGGGCTGGTAAGTCTACCTTGGCCCAGCTGATTCCCCGTCTTTTTGACCCACAAAAAGGCTCTGTCAAGATTGGCAGCCGGGATCTGCGAAAGCTTAGTCAGGGAACTCTTCGTAAAAATGTTTCCATCGTGCTGCAGCGGGCGATTCTATTTAGCGGGACTATTGCGGACAATCTCCGTCAGGGCAAGCTCAACGCTTCACTGCCTGAGATGGAGCGAGCGGCTCGTATTGCCCAAGCCAGTGAATTTATCAGCCGTATGGAAGAAAGTTTTGACAGTGCAGTGGAGGAGCGTGGCAGCAACTTCTCTGGTGGTCAGAAGCAGCGGATGTCCATTGCCAGAGGTGTTGTCAACAATCCCAATATTTTGATTTTAGATGATTCGACTTCAGCCTTGGATGCTAAGTCAGAAAAGCTGGTTCAAGAAGCCTTGAACAAAGATCTGCAAGGAACAACGACGATTATCATTGCTCAAAAGATTAGCTCCGTTGTTCATGCAGATAAGATTCTGGTCTTGGATCAGGGCCGGCTGATTGGCCAAGGGACGCATGCGGAATTGGTCACAACTAACGATGTTTATCGCGAAATTTACGAAACTCAGAAAGGAAAGGAGGACTAAGATGCGGACGATTGCATTTTTCTGGCAATATTTTAAGCGTTACAAATTATCCTTTGTCATTGTCCTTTTGATGATGGTAACAGCGACTGTTTTTCAGGTTCTTTTTCCGGTTTATGTCGGTCAGGCTGTTCAGCATTTGGTTGAGTTGGGCCGGGCTTTTGCGGAGAAGGGTGAGACTGATCAGATTCTGTCGACTTTTGGCAGCGTCATGGGCAGTGTATTGGTGTCTTTTGTCTGCCTGTCTGTTTCCAGCTTAATTTACATGGTTTTGATGAGCCGAGTTATTGCCCATTCGACCAATGAGATGCGCAAGGGCCTGTTTGGCAAGCTGTCCAAGATGACAATTGCTTTCTTTGACCGCCATCAGGATGGAGATATTTTATCGCGCTTTACAAGTGATTTGGACAATATCCTGCAGGCTCTAAATGAGAGTATGATCCAGGTTATGAGCAATGCCTTGCTCTATCTGGGCCTAGTGATTATCATGTTTGTCCAAAATGCTAGATTGGCCTGGATAACGGTAGTCAGCACACCGGTTGCTTTTCTTCTTCTAGTGGTCATTGTTAGGCTGGCTCGGAAATACACCAATCTTCAGCAAAAAGAAGTCGGCCGCCTCAATGCTTATATGGACGAGACCATTTCCGGTCAGAAAGCCGTTATCGTTCAGGGGATGCAGGAGGAGATCATCAAAGGTTTTATTGAGCAGAATGACCGCGTACGCTCGGCAACCTTTAAAGGTCGGACTTTTTCAGGACTTCTCTTCCCAATCATGAACGGGATGAATTTGATTAATACAGCTATTGTTATTTTTGTTGGTTCGGCTGTCTTACTGAGCGACCCTAATGTTGAAACAGCAGTTGCAGTTGGCCTGATTACTACTTTTACTCAGTTTTCCCAGCAGTATTATCAGCCTATCATCCAGATTGCAGCCAGCTGGGGTAGTCTGCAGTTGGCCTTTACAGGGGCTGACCGGATTCAGGAGATGTTTGATGCACCAGAGGAAGTCCGGCCAGAGAATGCACCTGCTTTCACAGAGCTTACAGACTCTGTGGAGATCAAGCATGTGGACTTCTCTTATGTAGAAGGCAAGCCTATTCTCAAAGACGTATCTATTTTAGCCCCTAAGGGCAAGATGACGGCTGTTGTTGGCCCGACTGGTTCAGGTAAGACGACCATTATGAACTTGCTCAATCGCTTTTATGATGTGGATAGTGGCAGCATTGAGTTTGACGGTCGCGACATTCGAGACTATGAGCTGGATAGCTTACGGAGTCATGTTGGCATTGTCTTGCAGGATTCGGTGCTCTTTAGCGGTACGATTCGGGACAATATCCGCTTCGGTGTGCCGGATGCTAGTCAGGAAATGATCGAAACGGCTGCGCGTGCGACTCATATTCATGACTATATTGAAAGCCTGCCGGACAAATATGATACCTTGGTAGATGATGACCAGAATATTTTCTCAACTGGGCAGAAACAGCTGATTTCCATTGCCAGAACCCTGCTAACAGACCCGCAAGTTTTGATTTTGGACGAAGCGACTTCCAATGTCGATACGGTAACAGAGAGCAAGATTCAGCAGGCTATGGAAGCCGTTGTGGCTGGCCGAACTAGCTTTGTCATTGCTCACCGCCTCAAGACGATTCTCAATGCCGACCAGATTATCGTTCTCAAAGACGGAGAGGTTATCGAACAGGGCAATCATCACCAACTTCTCAAACTCGGCGGCTTCTATTCAGAACTTTATCACAACCAGTTTGTCTTTGAGTAGCTAGTTAGTTTTGCAGCTGGATAATCAGCCAGGCTTTTAAAATATTAGATAGAAAATTTAAAAAATCCAGCAGGTTTCTTTTCCTGCTGGATTTTTAATTAACATCAAAATAGTGATTATTTCACATGTTTAGACAGATCCTCTTGGGCCTTTTTATTGGATTCCTCTTTTTCTTTTTTCCACTTTTCTTGGGCCTTCTGATAGTCTTTGGTCGTGATAATCTCATCACTGATTTCCACGTATTTATGGTAGTTGGCATCTTTTGTACCTGTCTGAGCATAAGAGTTTGTAAATGGTACAATCCGAGAAATGAATGGTGCTGCTCCTCTGCTGCTCATAGTTGGCACAACGAGGGCGCTATCTGTCAGCCATGCTTGAGCTGCAGCATATTTTTCATAACGCTTGTCAACATCTTGTGTTTCGTTTCCGGCTTCTTCGATCAGCTTGCTGTACTCATCCAGTCCTACAGCTTTAGCAGCAGCATTGTCTTTGTCTTCAAATCCAAGGTAGGTTCTGGTCTGAGTGCTGTTACCTGGCACTAAAATGTCCAGGTAAGTAGAAGGATCTTGGTAGTCTGGATCCCAGGCAACGAGACCGTTGATATCCCAGTCTTCCTGGCTAGCAGCTTCAGCATTGAAGGTGATGTTTAGTGCTTCGTCCTCAGATAGCATCTGCAGGTCTACAGAGACATTGTCCTTTCCTAACGCCTCTTCTAATGATTGTTTCAGAGATTGCATGCGGTTGACGAAGTTAGTAGAATTCTGAGCGACAGGAACATCTAGGTGAATTGGGAATTGTACGCCTTCATTTGCAAGAGCCTGCTTGGCTTTGGTAAATTCCGCCTTGGCTTTGTCAGTATTATGGAGACCGTCTTGACCGTCATCCAGCTTGATACCTTTCCACTCGTCACCATAGGAAGCCAGTGATTCTTCGACCAGAGTGCCAAATTCCTTGCCATTGGCTTGTACGAAGGTTGGCGGAACAAAGAGATTACGGACAGCTGGCTTAGCTGCATCTTCTCCGTTGACCTGAGCTGAATAGCTTTCGCGGTTAAGGGCAAAGGCAAGAGCTTGGCGGAAGTCCTTGTTCAGCAGAGCTTTTTTGGTAGCTTCTTTTTGTTCATCGCTGGTTTTAGAAGTATGGTTATAACTTTGACGGTCAATGTTAAAGCTGATTAGACCGACACCCGCTCCTGCTTCTGTCATGAAGATATTATCTTTGTATTTCTCAGCGATTGAGGAATAACTGGAAGTGGCTGGGTAAAGTCTTGCCAAACTGTAGCCGCCATCTCCAAAGGTCCGCGCTAATGAATCTTGGTCAGAACCATCGTAGTAAGACAGTTTGACACCATCAATCTTGACCTTGTCCTTATCCCAGTAGTTAGGGTTCTTCTCAAATTCAACAGAGGATTTAGAAGTAATGGATTTCATGATAAATGGACCGTTATACAGAATGGAGTCAGCTTTGGTTGCCTGACCGAATTCCTTGCCTTGCTTTTCTAGGAAGGCCTCGTTGACCGGCATCATAACACCTGATGTTGTTTTAGAGTTCCAGTAGGTTTCAGGTTTGTTGAGTGTATATTGAACCGTATAATCGTCCAATGCCTTGACTCCAACAGCTGAAAAGTCTTTGTTGGTACCGGCTGCATATTCACTCAGCCCCTTGATAGAATCTTGGATAAGAGGGAGAGCGTCTGATTTGACATCAGCAGCATGTTTGATACCTGCCACAAAGTCCTGAGCCGTGACATCTGCGTATTCTTCGCCATCAGCGGTATACCACTTGGCATCTTTGCGCAGCTTATAGGTATAGACGAGACCATCTGGAGAGACTGTCCAATCTTCTGCGATAGACGGAGCTAAGTTTCCATATTTATCATTTTCCAGCAAGCCATCTACACCATTTGTAGTCAGCTCGTGGGTAGACCCCTTTGCCGACTGTATGTAGTCCAAAGTTGTTGGATCAGACGTAAAGACATAGCTGTAGATTTTTTTGCTGGATTGGGAACTTCCGCCTCCAGAGCAAGCTGTAAGTAAGCCGACAGAGAGCAGAGTGAGCCCTGCGGCAAGAAGAATATTTGATTTTCTCATAGGGACCTCCAAGTCATGAGTTTTTTACACTGTTTATTATAACAAATTTCTGCCAAAAACAAACAATTTTCTGATAATTCTGAAATGTTTTTCTAAATTTTAAAAAAGAGATTTATAGTGTTGCATATTCTGATAAAAAATTTTTATAACTAGCTTAAAAAAAATCTATTGGACGACTGAGAAAAGGCGTGGTAAGATATACTATATCAAATAAGGAGGAATCACGGTATGTGCAGAACGATTGTTGGAATTTCAGCCAATCTTTGTCCAGTAGATGAAGCTGGAAAGAATATTCACACCTCTGTTTCACGCAAGTTTGTGGACGGCGTACGAATGGTTGGTGGCCTGCCGATGGTGATTCCCGTTGGGGATAAAAGTTTAGTTCAGGATTACGTAGAAACCATTGATAAGCTGATTTTGTCAGGCGGACAAAATGTTCACCCACAGTTTTATGGGGAAGAAAAAACCATCGATAGTGACGACTACAATATTGTTCGCGATGAGTTTGAGTTGGCTCTCTTGAAAGAAGCCCTGCGCCAAAACAAGCCAGTTATGGCTATTTGCCGCGGTCTGCAGCTGGTAAATGTTGCTTTTGGCGGCACTCTCAATCAGCACATTGATAATCACTGGCAGGGCTTGCCATTTGGGACTTCGCACTCCATTCGCACGGAGAAAGACAGCGTTGTGGAGCGTTTGTTTGGTCAGGCTAGCCAGATTAATTCGGTTCATCGCCAAAGCATCAAGGACTTGGCACCTAATTTCCGCGCGACAGCTTTTGACCCGAGAGACAATACCATCGAAGCAATTGAATCGGTTGACAATCATCGTATCATCGGTCTTCAATGGCATCCGGAGTTTTTAATAAACGAAGAAAAGGGCAATTTGGAGCTGTTTCAGTACCTCTTGCAAGAGCTGTAAAAAATAATTTCATTTTTTTAAGTTACTTTTAGGAAAATTTAAGATAAGTGTTCTATACTAAGACCATAAACAAAGACCTCCTAACTTTGTTTAGAAATCCTAAAACTTTTCTTTTTCATAATAATCTCCCTATAAGAACCGCCCAATTGGCGGTTTTTTTGTTGAAAAGACTGAGAAATCTAGATTTTCATCAATTTGATGTCTTTTATGTTATAATGAGTCACAAGTAGGCCGAGCGAATCGGTCGGTAGATGGAGGAGCAGAGATGTCAAGAGCGGAGCGAGTTATTTTAACAAATATGTGTATGGTTTATGATGAGGACCGCATTTTAGTACAAAATAAAGTAAATGATGATTGGACCGGCCTTTGCTTTCCAGGCGGCCATGTTGAAAATCATGAATCCTTTGTCAAATCAGTAATACGGGAAATCAAGGAGGAAACAGGTCTGACCATCTATGAGCCTAGGTTATGCGGTGTCAAGCAGTTTTATACCGAAAAGGATGAACGTTACGTCGTTTTTCTTTACAAAACCAATCGTTTTGAAGGAGAGCTGGTCTCGTCCGACGAAGGAGAAGTGTTCTGGATTAAACGCGAGGATCTTGATCACCACTCGCTGGCCTTGAGCTTTAAAGAAATGTATCAAGTTTTCACATCAGATTTGACGGAGCAGTTTACCTATCTGGATAATGGAGAGATCATCAGAGATCTATACTAAGGAGAACCGCCCAATTGGCGGTTTTTTGCTTGTTTTTTGCGAATTTAGTATAATAGGAATAGAAAAAATAGAAAAGAGAACTGCATGAAAATTCGCGGATTCGAGCTGGTTTCCAGCTTTACAAATGAAGATTTGCTACCTAAGAGAGAGACGGCTCACGCAGCTGGTTATGACTTGAAAGTGGCAGAGCGCACTCTCATTGCGCCAGGGGAGATTAAGCTGGTTCCGACTGGTGTCAAGGCCTATATGCAGCCTGGCGAGGTGCTTTATCTTTACGACCGCTCGTCCAATCCTCGGAAAAAAGGTCTGGTCTTGATTAACTCCGTTGGGGTCATTGACGGCGACTACTATGGTAATCCTGGAAATGAAGGCCATATCTTTGCCCAGATGAAAAACATCACGGATCAGGAGGTCGTGCTAGAAGAGGGAGACCGAATTGTGCAGGCTGTTTTTGCACCATTTTTGATTGCCGACGGAGATGAGGCAGACGGAGTGCGAACAGGCGGATTTGGGTCGACAGGACATTAATATGAAAATCATTTTTATCCGCCACGGAGAGCCAGATTATTCACTTTTGGAAGAGGCTGGTTACACTGGCTTTGGACTAGATTTGGCTCCTTTGTCAGTTGCTGGTCGCCAGATGGCGACAGAGGCCGCTGCTAATCCTTTGTTAGAACAGGCGGAAATTTTGATCTCCTCTTCTGTGACGCGAGCTTTGGAGACGGCTTCCTATTTGATTCGAGACCGCCCACTGCCGCTTTTTGTGGAGCCTTTGCTGCATGAATGGCAGGTATATGAGAGTGGTATAGAAAAGTTTGAGCAGGCTCGGGAGTTGTTTTTTGAAAATAATGGTTGCCTCCCTGCAAGAAGTCCTGTCCAGTATGAAACGGCTGAGCAGATGAAAGCCCGCTTTTTCAGTGCCTTAAGCAAATACAGAGACTACGAGACGGTAGCTCTTGTAGCCCATCGCATGCTCATCCGCCAGTTTGTAGCTGATCAGCAGATTGATTTTTGCCAGTTTGTTGAATATGAACTGAAGTTTTAATGTTTCGTCGTAAAAAGAATCTTAACAAAAGGATTTAGAGATAGAAGAAAATATGAAAGAATTTAAGAGCAAGGATTATGCAACAGAAATTCGTCAGAAAATTCCAGGCTACGATGTGATGCTAGATGTGATTTTCCGAGGAGTATTGCTTAGATTAGCCCCCAGTTTAAAAGTCGATAAGGTGTTAGCTTTGGCAAGCCAGACGGATGAGTTGAATGGTTTGGCCTCCTTATTTCCTAAGGCAGGGTTGACGGTTGTGGAGCCAAGTGAGGCGATGCTGCAAGAGCTTAAAAGACAGGTTTATCTGCCCCAAGCGGAGTATCTTAATAGTCGATTTGAAGAAGCAATACTGCCCTCTGATTATCAGATTTGTTCTTGCTTGCTAGTGTTGCAGTTTGTTGAAAATCCCAGCTTTTTTCTTCGAAAAATTTATGACTCTTTAAGTGACGGTGGCCTTCTGATTCTTAGCTTTTTTTCCAACCAGCAACTAGGCTATTGGAAAACACTTGCTTCAGAGCTAGGAGCCAATCAGCAACAAATTCAGCGTACTTATGAGAATCAAGCTAGTTTGATGAATACCCTCTCGCCTCAAGAAGTTGCAAACCTACTAGAAGAGGCTGGCTTTACTAACATAGAGCAAGTTTGTCAGGTCTTATCTACTTTTGTTTGGATTATTAGAAAATAAGGAGAATCACCATCGCTAAGAAAAAAACAACCTTTGTCTGTCAAAATTGTGAATACCATTCGCCCAAGTATCTCGGCCGTTGTCCTAACTGCGGTTCTTGGTCTTCTTTTGTTGAAGAAGTAGAGGCTGCAGAAGTCAAGCATGCCCGTGTTTCCTTGACAGGCGAAAAGACCCGGCCCATGAAGCTGGCTGAGGTCACTTCGATTGATGTCAATCGGACCAAGACGGAAATGGATGAGTTCAACCGTGTGCTGGGTGGTGGCGTGGTGCCTGGCAGTCTGGTTCTGATTGGTGGAGATCCCGGTATCGGGAAATCCACCCTGCTTCTGCAGGTATCCACCCAGCTTTCTCATCAGGGCACAGTCCTTTATGTCAGCGGGGAGGAATCAGCTGAGCAGATTAAGCTGCGGGCGGAACGGCTCGGTGATATTGACAGTGAGTTTTATCTCTACGCCGAGACCAATATGCAAAATATCCGTGCAGAGATTGAGAAAATCAAGCCAGATTTTCTGATTATCGACTCCATTCAGACGGTGATGTCACCGGAAATTTCCAGTGTTCAAGGGTCTGTTTCTCAGGTCCGAGAGGTGACGGCTGAGCTCATGCAGCTGGCCAAGACCAATAATATCGCGACCTTTATCGTTGGTCACATGACTAAGGAAGGAACCTTAGCTGGTCCTCGAACTTTGGAGCACATGGTGGACACCGTGCTTTATTTTGAGGGCGAACGTCAGCACACTTTCCGTATTTTACGGGCGGTCAAGAATCGCTTTGGCTCAACCAATGAGATTGGCATTTTTGAAATGCGATCTGGTGGGCTAGTTGAGGTTATCAACCCCAGTGAAGTCTTTCTGGAAGAAAGGCTGGATGGTGCGACAGGCTCTTCCATCGTTGTGACCATGGAAGGAACGCGGCCGATTTTAGCAGAGGTACAGGCTTTGGTGACACCGACCATGTTCGGCAATGCCAAGAGAACCACGACTGGTCTAGACTTTAATCGAGCCAGCCTCATCATGGCAGTTCTGGAAAAGAGGGCAGGACTCCTCCTGCAAAATCAAGATGCCTACCTCAAGTCTGCTGGCGGCGTCAAGCTAGATGAGCCAGCGATTGATTTGGCAGTAGCAGTAGCCATTGCTTCCAGCTACAAGGATCTTCCTACCAATCCTCAAGAGTGCTTTATCGGTGAAATTGGCCTGACAGGCGAAATCCGTCGAGTCAATCGCATCGAGCAGCGCATCAACGAAGCAGCAAAGCTGGGCTTCACCAAAGTCTACGCTCCTAAAAACTCTCTGAACGGTCTCAAAGTTCCCGACAAGATCCAAGTAATCGGTGTAACAACGATTGGGGAAGTCTTAAAGAAAGTATTTGCCTAATAAATTTACACTGTTTAAGATTGCAAAAATATTTCATTGTTGTTATAATTTAGAAAAACAAGGAGGCATTTCTTATGCGATTTTCTATGGACAGTAATATGCAGTTTCCTTTGGTTGAGTTGTCGCTCAATCAAGGAGAAACCGTCTTTATCCAGCGTGGTAGCATGGTCTACCACACGCCGAATGTGACCCTGAATACCCAGCTCAATGCAAGCGGTTCTGGCTTAGGACGTTTTGTCAAGGCTGTGGGACGTTCGATGGTTTCTGGTGAAAGTACCTTCATTACCCAGGCTGTTGCCCAGTCTGATAATGGCTATCTTGCTTTGGCGCCAGATGCTCCTGGTCAGGTTATTCCTCTTCAGCTAGGTGAAAAGCAATATCGCCTAAATGACGGTGCTTTCTTGGCTCTTGACGGTACGGCTTACTATACCATGGAGCGCCAGTCTGTTGGGAAAGCACTATTCGGCGGCCAAGGCGGTCTCTTCGTTATGACGACCCAAGGACAGGGCACTCTTTTGGCTAATGCCTTTGGTTCTATTAAGAAAATTGAGCTTCATAACCAAGAAGTGACAATCGACAATGCCCATGTAGTAGCTTGGAGCCAGTCTTTGAACTATAACATCCATCTGGAAAATGGCTTCTGGCAGTCTATCGGAACGGGTGAAGGAGTGGTCAACACCTTCCAAGGAACTGGTGAAGTCTATGTGCAAAGTCTCAATCTTCAAACCTTTGCAGGCTCCCTCAGCAAGTTTATTCCAAGAAGCTCATAAGAAATAAAACTAGGACAGAAGATCAGGCTAGATGCTGGATTTATCTGTCCTATTTTTTTGTAACAAAGCCGACAGCTGACAAATAGAAGAAAAGATGGTAAGATAATATAAAATTATTTGAAGATCAAAGTACCAGTAAGGGGAAAGAATGTCATATTTTGAAAATTTTATGAAGGCCAATCAAGCCTATGTCGATCTGCATGGAACGGCACATCTGCCGATCAAGCCCAAGACCAAGGTAGCTATTGTGACCTGCATGGACTCTAGGCTCCACGTGGCTCAGGCTCTGGGACTGGCACTAGGAGACGCCCATATCTTGCGTAATGCCGGCGGTCGGGTAACAGAGGACATGATTCGCTCGTTGGTTATTTCGCAGCAGCAGCTAGGAACGCGGGAAATCGTAGTTTTGCATCATACAGACTGCGGGGCACAGACCTTCAAGAATGAGGATTTTACAGCCTATCTTCATAAAGAACTAGGCGTCGATGTCAGCAATCAGGACTTTTTGCCCTTTACAGATGTAGAGGAAAGTGTGCGCGAGGACATGGCCTTGCTGCGACAGTCACCGCTGATTCCAGCTGATGTAGAAATATCTGGAGCGGTTTATGATGTAGATACTGGTCGGATGACAGTTGTTGAGGAATAGTTAGGAAGTCAATTTCTTTGTCTGCGCATCGGCATTGAAATTGGCCCCTTTTTTATGTTAAAATAGAGAAACGATTTTAATTAGTTAGGACAATGTTATGATTCTTTCCATTATTTCTCAGGGACTGGTTTGGGCCGTTTTAGGTCTAGGTATTTTTATGACCTTCCGGATTCTGGGCTTTCCTGATATGACGACAGAAGGCTCCTTCCCCTTAGGCGGAGCGGTGGCAGTTACCTTGATTACCAAGGGAGTCAATCCTTTTCTAGCAACAGTAGCAGCCGTTTTAGCGGGCTGTGCAGCGGGTGCAGTGACAGGTCTGCTTTATACCAAGGGGAAAATTCCGACTCTGCTTTCTGGGATTTTGGTCATGACCTCCTGCCACTCTATAATGCTGATGCTGATGGGTCGTGCCAATCTGGGGCTTTTAGGCAGCAGTAAGATTCAGGATCTTCTGCCCTTTTCAGGGGAAGTCAATGACCTTTTGACAGGTTTGATTTTTGTCAGTTTGGTGATTGCAGCCCTACTCTTTTTCTTGGATACCAAGCTAGGGCAGGCCTATATCGCGACCGGAGATAATCCGGATATGGCTCGCAGTTTTGGAATCAATACTGGCCGTATGGAGTTGATGGGACTGATTCTGTCAAATGGCTTGATTGCTCTGGCTGGGGCGCTGATTGCCCAGCAGGAAGGCTATGCAGATGTTTCCCGTGGGATTGGAGTAATCGTAGTTGGTCTGGCCAGTCTGATTATCGGTGAGGTACTCTTCCAGAGTCTGACCTTGGCAGAGCGTCTGCTTACCATTGTCGTTGGGGCGATTGCCTATCAGTTCTTGATCTGGGGCGTCATTGCTCTAGGCTTCAACACCAACTATCTCCGTCTTTACAGCGCGGTGATTCTGGCCGTCTGTCTCATGATCCCAACCCTGAAAAATAAATTCTTTAAAGGAGCCAAGTTAAGCAAATGACAGCGATTGTAGAATTAAGAAATGCAACCAAGCTTGTAAAGAGCGGCTTTGATGAAGAAAAAATTATCCTAAATGATGTTTCTTTAGACATTCACGAGCATGATTTTATTACGATTTTGGGTGGCAATGGTGCAGGTAAATCAACCCTTTTCAATGTCATTGCCGGCACTCTCCCTTTAACCAGCGGCAGCATTCATATCTTGGGTGAGAATGTCACTCATTTTTCACCAGAAAAGCGAGCCAAGTACCTGTCCCGTGTCTTTCAGGATCCTAAGATGGGAACGGCTCCGCGTATGACAGTAGCGGAAAATC
Organism: uncultured Streptococcus sp.; assembly: GCA_963533195.1. GTDB lineage: Bacteria > Bacillota > Bacilli > Lactobacillales > Streptococcaceae > Streptococcus. The sequence goes on from CAUSOG010000045.1 coordinate 15,212, forward strand.
TTCTTATCGCCAAATTCCGAGGCGAAAAGCGTGGCTTGGTGCCCCGTGGGCTCAACAGTTACAGGGAAGAGTTTCAGGCGACGATTGAGAAAATCGGCAATGGTCTTGACAAGCATCTGGATACACCGATTGAATTTCTTTCTGGTGGGCAAAGACAGGCTTTGAGTCTGCTCATGGCAACGCTCAAGCGTCCAGAGCTTTTGCTTCTGGATGAGCATACTGCAGCATTGGATCCCAAGACCAGTGTAGCTTTGATGGAGCTTACCAATGAATTTGTCAATCGTGACCGCCTCACAGCCCTCATGATTACCCATCACATGGAGGATGCCCTCAAATACGGCAACCGACTAATCGTTATGAAAGATGGGCAGATCATTCAGGACTTAAACAAAGATGAGAAAGCCAAGATGACCATCGCAGACTACTATGGTTTGTTTGAATAGGCTTTCTCAGAGTTTCGTAAAAACAAGAGAAAGAATATGTACTAAATAATGTACTGCTCCCACAAAGTTAGACAATTTATTTATCCAAAGGATTTAGTTCTGTATTGAACAGGGCTAA
>CAUSOG010000046.1:0-15626 GCA_963533195.1 uncultured Streptococcus sp.
GCTTATAGAATACGTTCACACTATATCTAAATTCGTCCATTGCGTGGTTATCTTTATCAATTGGCCTGCCGTTATCATCTCGGCTGTAAAGACCAATCTCTTTCAAAAAGTGATAATGATCATACTCTTCTTCGGAGTGATTGATAAGCAAGAACTGCCCAGATGAGATAATATTTTGACCACGTTCAATCCCTACCTCAATACCTTTCGCTTTGCTGCTGACATCGTGAGCGTTGTTCATGGCTCCTCTGGTCTGTATTCCTAGTTTATGCAGTTCCTCTCGCAAGGATCTACATGCTGGGTCGATCCAGACATCTGTATAGCGCATCTGGTACTTGCTAACACACCACTGAATAAATGCTTTGAGCTCGACTGCATAAGTGGACATTGCTTTAACCTGCCCTGTATCTGCTCCGCTATGGTAGTAATGAGCAACACGGTTTAGATGGAAGAAAGTCTTGCCATCTTCCCTGTGTCTTGTCACGATATTGCAGCTCATGGATGTTGCGTCTGATTGGCCACCATCGCCGCAGAAATACATCTCTACAGGCTGTCCGGCCAATATATCGCTGATATTCTTCTCGAGGTCAAACAGGCCATATATGACGCCTTGAGGCATGACACGCTGACCAAGTACATCTCGCTTATAGAGATAAGGGTTCTTCTTCAGCGATTGAATGATGGATTGCTTCCGCTCTTCAGAAAGAATAGGATTGTCGTCCATGGTCCAATGTGTCCAGCGTGTGTTTTGTACGTCGAACACATCCTTGATGACCGGGTGCTGAGGTGCTGGAGGGTTTAGGTCTGCTAAGTGATACCGTAGTTTGGCCGCCCAGGTACGTCTAAGTGCTTCCTGAATGAAATCCATGTGTAAGAGATTAATCTCACAGAAAACCACAGAGCCTAGTGACATACCAGTAATAGCTCCAACGCTGTTTACCTTGCCGCCACCTTTGTAATAGACCCGTTTCTGTCCATTTGGAGTATCAATCAGCAAGTGATCGCCGTGTTCATCATGCTTTATTTTACAAGCGCCATCGAAAATGTGCATTAGACCTGTGCCATCTCCGTCGATAAATAGACGGTAAGCTTGCTCTTGGTTATAGGCTGCTATAAGGTGATTTTCGTCTGGAGACTCAATCAGATACCTGGCATATCGAAAGTGGCCAGCCGTAGTCTTACCGCTCCGAGGCGTCCCCTCGTTGACCTCGAGCTCATAATTAAAGGGTCGCTTGATGATGTCTAGCTGCTTCTTAGAAAAGGTTATATCCAAAGCTAGTCACCGCCTTTCACGGTTTCCAAAAGGGCCGTCATGAGACTTGTATCAGACTTAGATCCTTGGCCACTTTCGATCTTAATCTTAAGCAGCTCGATTTCTTTTCTCAACTTCTCGTCTGTCAGCTCTAGATCCTTCCATGCCATTTCATTCATGCCATCCAGAGCAGAGAGAAAAGCATTGGAATTAGCTTGTCTAATGCCGTCTTGTTCAATGCTTGCTCGAGCTTTGTTTTTTAGCCACTCATATTCATTGAAAGCCTGCTCCCTGGACCACAAAGACATGTTAGAGAATTCCTTTAGAAGCTCTCTGTACCTTGTACTAACCTTATACTCTTTTAAAAGTTTACTAGCTCGTACATCCACAGTCTCATCGCTCATTTTTTTGGCTTTGTAAGCCTGCCTATATGCTTGCCTTTGAGATAGTCCAGAGATTATCCCTTGGACAAACAGCTCTTGTTTTGGGGTTAATTTATCCACTCACCGGACTACCTCCTTCCTGACAAAACAAAAGAGCCAGACATTCGCTGTCTCGCTCTCAAATCTTGATACTACCATTCTAGCACATCAGAGCTACAGTGCACACCAGATTTATCTAAGTTATTCCAAATTATTCCAGAATTTTATCCAGTTCTTCAATGGCGGTCTTCCGCTGAGAATAGTAAGAACTCTGACTAATGTCTAGCTTATCGCATATATCGAAGACATCTTGCTTGATGATATAAGTCATCCTAAGCACCGTCCTATGTCTTGGATTTTTCAGCTTATTGATCATTCGTCCAAGTTCAATCTTTCGCATGATTATTTCACTTGTATCTTGTTCTATGGCTTCCTTCATCACGATAAGCTGGTAGTAGACATCATCAATTTTCCGAGTTGGCCCTCCTTTGATTTTATCAGACTTAAACTTAGGGCTCGAAAGCAAACCAGCTTCAAGCTCGTTGATTTCATCTATCCTGCTCTGAATATCTAAATCTAGACTCTGTAGCTCGTTTAATAATTCTTTAGCCTTACTCACTTTTTGCCTCCCTTTTGTGGTATAATAGGTTTATCGAAAATATACCGAAGGGCTGCAGTGTGTCGGCCTTTTTTAAATTCCAAAAGACCTTTCTAGATACATTTCACGCTTTAATCTGCGTTTTAATTTCCGTTGACGCTCCGCTTCGCTGTCGCTCGTCGCCCCCCCCAATTTTCGTATTATCGTCGATGTAATCTTGTGCTATCGCTGCCCATCGCTTGTCGGTTGTTTTGCAGTCCATTTTCTCATGCAAGCAAGTGATAAGGAAATCTCTGTCAAACAATCTGTCTAGCTTAATCATCAGACGGATTGGCGGGAAGCGTCCTGCTCTTTCGTCGCTGTTAAGTCTAGTTCTGTCAGAGTTCAGCTTTGCACCCTCAAACCCTAACTGCGCCATCATTTCTTTTTTTGTGCCGAAAGCTTCGGTCTTTTCGGCTAAAATCCTATAAAACTTTTGTACGTTCGTTTCAGTCATGATGCACCTCTTCAATTTTCCAACCAAGAATATCGGCTACCTTCTGCGCATCTTCCCTAGTGTCAAATTTCTTAACGTAGTCCATCGTGCCGGGCTGTTCATCGACTAGTATGACAATTTCAACATCTTCTTGATATTTTTTAAAATACAAATGATTGCCATCTGTGACAACATACTTTGTTTTCTCCACCTCACACCCATCAAGCCAAGCACGAGCAGCTCTGTCATAAGCATTTAATGAGCTTATTAGCCAGTTGCGGTATCGCTCATTTAAGTATTTTTCGTCAAAAATATCCAGGATAGGAGCGTTTTTCCCTTTGTATTCCTCAATGATGTATGCTACAAACTGCGGAATTTTGACTTTTTCGGGTTCGTTTAGCAACTTTATCAATTCCAACGTTGTTAATTTGTCAATCATCGGTCTTAGCTGACTACAATCTGAAGGCAAATGTATAATACTCTCAATCAATTCCTGTTTATTCATCTCCCAGCTCCTCGACTTTTAAAACACGTTTTAGCTTTTCGATGGTTTCAGATGATACACTAATTCTATTTGACCCGTCAGCAAAATGAGTTTTTAGGAAAATTAAGTTTGGGCCAATGCTTATGTGTCCAATATCGTCTACATTAACAATCATTTCATCGATAGTCCCTGGATATAATGTGTCAATTTTTAAAAACTTAGTCATTCTTCCAACTCCTTGATTTTCTCTTCTAAATTGCGGATATTCTCACGCATCCGTTCCCTGCGTCTGGTTGCTGCTCCATGGCCAAAAGAGGATATAACTTCTTTTTCCGCCTGTTTGTCTGCCAGTCGATTTCTGCAGCGCTCAAGACTTATTTTGTAAGCCTCTAAATCTGACTTCGTCATACTGTCACCTACTCAATCTATGACTTTCTAGTCCGTCCTTGAAATCAATCATTTCAACGAAGTAGCGACCAATCATGATTGCGTCTGCTTCGTCGTCCTTGACTTGTTTCTGATAGAGTTGGCTAACTAAACTGATGGCCTGCTGTTTCAGCTCTTTCTTCCCTCGGCCCTTGATAGCACTGTACTTGCGCCAGGTTGAGACATTGACAAAATAAACATCATCAGCTATCAGTTTCCCTAGAATGATTCCTGTTGCAATACCAATCTTAATGACTGATTGCTGATTGACACCTCCGACATTGTTCTTTTCAATGGCAATTGACTCAAAGGGTTTTCCTCGCTCTTTAATTGTCCGCAGCTGGACTTTTCGCAACTCTGAGGCCATAACTAGAGCTCGCTCTAAAAAGCTGCCCTTGGCCTTGATCACCCCGCTTTCTACAAGCTGTGATCCGTCAAAAACGGCCCAACCTGTAGCGCTCGTGCTTGCGTCAATGGATAGTATTAGACTCATTCCACAACTCCCATCACGCCTGTCATTTCAAACAGGTTTTTCTTGTTGTCGTTTACGAAGTCAAAAAATTTCATGATTTCTGCAACTTCTTTTTTGTGCGTGTTTGCTTGGCCAGATGATGTAAGAGTCAATTTTTGTTTAGGTTTTGCATATAATGCCAGTTCAAAGACCGGCTCAAAGATATCACCGCTCTCGTCAAGGCTAACGTCTTGGTCTTGATGTGCAAATTCCACTTCAATATCCCAAGGCAGGTTTGTAGTAACTTCGATTGTACGATTTTGACGCTCAATCAGCGCTTCAATATTTTCTGTAACTTTTATCTTGTGCATGTTTTCTCCTTACGCTGCTGTAGTAGTTTTAACTAATTTGACTTGCTGCATCCAGTCTCTGGCTATATCCCAGACCTCGTCAGGGACACTGTGGTTATATTTCCCTCTGAACTGGACTATATGACCCGCTTTTACTTCTAGAGTGTATAGCGGGCATTCTGGGGCGCTCTCAGCCCTGACAAAAACGATTGTTGTCTGGCCTTTAAAGTGCTTATCGGTATATGAGCTGACGCAGTGGTGAAGTTTCTTGCCTTCGTAGATAAGCTCTGCGACCTTGTCCGGCACATGGAACCTGTAACCACTGACGACCTTATCCAGTTTCTTACGCTGTTTAAACTCAGTCTCCAGCTTCTTGTCTTCCTCGGCTTTCTTACGCTTGCGCTCGTCCTCTAAGAATTGGTTATAAAGCTCTACTGTGTGTTGGTGCATAGCATTGAAGTCTTTAGGGACAAGCATAGCATCACCCTCAGGCTCAATTCCCATTGTGTCCAGCATTTTTAAGTAGTCCATATACTCTTTGAAATCAAGTTTTTGCTTAATGACCCAGTTTTGGAATTTATTGATCCCGACACCTTTTGGTATATGCTTGATATCATGGTAAGTCAGATAAGACTCAATACCTGGCACAAGTTTGCCGTTTCGCTCCTTAATCCGGCGGCTAAGCTCGAACTCAGTGAAACTGCGATTTGAATTTTTGAAAAATTGTTTGTTCTTCTGGAGCCATCTGCGGTTTAAGGTTCGCATATCCACGCCTTTTGTATAACCGGTAGATGGTGACCGGTTGTACACATAACCCATGATTTCATCGGCCAATTTGTAAGCATGAATTTTCTGAGCGAATTCAATTTCAAATTTGTATTTGTAGAGACGTTCGATTTCCCAGTAGGCAATGCCCCCGAATTTCAAATATTTAAGTTCGGATACTTTTTTTAGCTTTTCGATCCAGTTGTTCGGATAGAATTTATTGCCTGTATAATATCCGCCTCCAAAATAATTGGCAAATAGATACGGATAATATTGTCCGGTGTAATCTTGGCCGATTTTCACATGCTTATCATTTTCAAATCGCTCTAAATTTGTAAAATGCCAATCAATGAACTGTTTCCCGTCGACTAATTTTGAACAAAATTCATAAGATTGAATCTCGATACGTTTTGAAGTGCAGAGAATGATTGAGAAAAAGTAGGTCTTGTCGTAAAAAGTAAGCCGAGACGACTTTGTTAGACGTTTTTCGACACAATAACCAAGGTCCAAATCTGAAGCGATTATGGTCTTGTTCTTATTGCTCCATTTGTATGTTGTGATTTGCGAGTAGCACCAGCTCCAGAAGTCTGCAGGTGGTTTCAATCGTCGTTCTGCTTCTCGCTTGCATTGTATGTTGATCTTTCTCATGCCAATTCTGCGAAAAGGTCCAACTGCCCTTCGACTACTCCTTTCTCTTTCTTGATTTTCTTCTTGACTTGCTCAAGTTCTTGGGTCTTGGCAGCTGTTTGTTGTGGTTTAGGATTGGCGTTGGCTTGTTTCTTCTTGGCTTCGACTGGCACTTGGCGCAGTGTATTTACACTGGAATTGCTCAGGAAGTATTCCTTGACCCAACTATAGACCGTTTCGTCATCAATGCAGGCGACACCGTTCTCTGCAAACTTGCGCGCCTTGTTCTTTGCATAGTCAAGGGAGCATTTAATTGAGTACCCATCTTTCAAGATCCCCTGGAACAAATCCTCGTCTTCTTGGTCGCATATCCAGTTATGAATGCGGTCCATTGAGATGTCATGCGGTTTGTTTAACTCCTCCAGCATCTTCGCTAAGGCTTTTTCTTTGATTTCAGTCATATCATTTCAAAAAATGCGACTGCCTTTGTGTGAGTTTGGCTAAATACGGGCAGTCGCTCGTCCATTGGTCACATAACCGATTGACGCTTTCTAGTTCGCAGTTTTACAAGGATGCCCGGCTTGTTTTATTATTTTTTTCTGTTACGTTCTCCGACTAGATATCCTAAAAATACCCATAGCAGAGCCATTCCTGCTTCTTTGATAAATTCAATCATTTCACATTTCCACCTTTACTGATTTTGATTTTGGTTCAAACTGCACTCCGTGATCGTTGAGCCATTCTTTAAATTGCTCTTTGGTTTCCTTTGCGTTCTCAGCTGGGAAAATCAAATCAACGGTAAATTTAAAACCATATTTTTTACTGATATCTCCGGACGCTGTATTTTGCGTTTTAAGCCCCTTATTTTGTTCTTGGGTATAATTGCCCTCGGATTGGTTTAAATCGCTGTCAGGAACTTCTGAGGCGCCATAAAATTGATTGTAGAGTAATTCATCCGCTTCTGATTGCGTATTTCGCTCAGTTTCAGCTTGAGCCCGCCTCATTTCTGCTGCATCTGCATGCAGGATGTTGATAACATCCAGGGCAGACTTGCCAGTCTTGAGCATGTCAACGTATTTCTGAGGAGTTAGATCCTTAGCTTCTGCAATAGACGTTATTTCATCAATGCGCTTTGCTAGTTCCGCCTTTTCCTTGGCTTGGTCAGCCAGTTCCTTATCGTCAAGGATGGCCTTTAGGACATCTCCTAATACTGCACCTTGCTCGTACCGCCTGATATAGACAGCCGGACCAAAGCCGGCCTTTCCGGCCGCTTCTGAGATTTGTATAAGACCAGTCTCCCGTTGCTGCTTTTTAGTCGCTTCTTCTGCAACCAGGTCTGAGATTATTTTGAGCGTCGCTTGATTAATGCGCACGTTGTCAGCCATAAAACACTTCTTCTTGGCTAAATCATCAAAATGGATGGCAAAGAGATTGATATCAAGGTCCATCTCTTTCTCTGCGATAGCAGTCTCAAAAGCTTCCTTGACTGTCTGTTTGCGATTTTCGGTTTCTTTGGCTTCAAAGTTCTTGATTTGCTCTGCAATATCTTCCTTTAGCGCTTTTACCGGGCCAAGAATGTCTTTGACCCATGCCTTAACCTCGTCAAGCGGATTGTTGTATTCGTCTAGCTTTTCCTTGACTGCTGCTGTGAGCTGGCGCTCTACTCGTCCTAGCTCGTTCTTGACGGCCGTGTCGCCGACAATGGTATCTTCTGTTACGACATAGCCTGCATATTTCTTCTGGTAGGCTGCCAGGGCCTGCTCCAGAACTTCCTTGCCTTCAATTTCAATTTTGGCCGGTGTTAGTCTAAAGTCAAAATTTAAGTCAGTCACCGGAACCAGCTCCAAGCTGTCCGTCACATCTTTTGGTTTTGTAGTCATCTAAAAATCCTCTCCCTCTAACAGATCCATTTCTTGGCCTAGCACTTCGCCAGTTTCAGGATCAACTGATATTGTAGCTTCAGTTTGCTGCTTCACTTCTCGCTCCGCTGCTTCCTGTTTCATCTGTTCGATTTGCAGCTGCTTGCGAGCTAGCACTTCTTCACGACTTTCTTGCGGTGTGATATCAATTGGCGGCCGAGTCATATCCTCTCCCTCGCTATCTGCCACTAGAGCATCTTTCATTTCTACTGACAGAGGGGCGTACTTGCTCAAGATATCCTTGAGTACCGTCTTTTGAGACATAGCATCGAAGTCTGTAGACCAAGGGCCGCGATCATAAGTTTTTGAAAATCGTCGACCATGAGCTTCTGTCTGCTCTTTTGTCCAATAAGTGAATTTTCTGAAGCCATTCAAAAGCTCAAAGCTTGCAAAATATCCTGCGACCTCGTCAGGGGCTTGCGTAAAATCGACATCGATTGTTTCAAACATAGGATCATAACTCTTGAATTGTGACTTGTAGACTTTCCCGGAATTAATACTCTTAAACTGTCCGCTGCGGATAGCTAACTGGATCAGACCTTTATAACCCAATTGGAATTGAGCTTCGTTTCGGTATGGCACAATGTAAGCAAAACCGAGACTTTGCTCAATTGGTAAATTAAGGACTGCTGCTTTCATAGCTGCGGTCATGATTGTTTCGTTGCTAGCCTTTGTCAAAAGATTGTTATTATTAACGATTGACAAAAGGCTAGCTACAAACTGTTTGCCTGATCCGTTAGTGACCTCATTGATTTTGGCCTGTACGGCTGGCGCATTGAAGTAGTCCTTGTGACTGACTACTTGCACTTTGTTAGTCATTCTATTTTCTCCTTTTCGTCTGTTTCAAATTCCAATTTTCACGTCTAAGACGCTTGTTTTCTTGGCTAAGTGCCAAGATTCTATCTTGCTGCTCGTTGATAACTTCGCCCAGCTCATGGCCGAGGTGAATATACTCAGAGCGCCATCGATCAATTTCTTTCAGTAGGTACGCTGTCATACTTCGTCCCCCACATACACCCACCGTCCAGCGATATAAATCCAATTATCTGGATCCGGACGCTCTGGTTTTTCTTCAGGTGGTGTCGTCAGCCAACGGTCATAATCAAACGGTTCGAGCATATACCCCCTCCTTTAATGCCTGGTGGAACTTCACCAAGTCGACTGACTCAACTTTTGATACTCGACGTTGTGAGGTTTTAATTTGACCTTTGTAAGCCTGCAGACCTTCCTGGCGCTCTTCTTCATTTCTTGGTAGATAATAGCCATTATGCCCGGCTTGTTTGATTGCCACGATAGGAATACCATCTCGATAAATCAATCGCTCGATAGCCTTTTCTACAGAGCGCTTGCTCAGGCCGAGCATTTGTTCAATTTCCCGCCGTGGTCTCGGCCGATCACTTCCTACAGGAATGGCCTGTAAAATCCGTTTGTGTAATTTATCCATTTTCTTCTCCCTTGTGTTTTCGCCAAAGTTTTCCTAATTCCTTAACAAACTTCACTACATCATGTTTTTTATACCACTTCAGGCGTTTGCGCTCGTTAGGTGTGACATGATATAGCAGCGCTGTTTCAAGTTCTGGTATTGTCATGTTTTATCTCCTTTTTGAAAAAATCTAGTCACTATTTCCTCTACTGGCCTTTTGAGAATGTAGGCGCACATGCTAAATGGATTTAGGTGCATGTTCGCATGCTCTCGGCACACGTCCACAAATTCCACATATTGCTTTCTGGATAGCTGCATGTTGAACCATTTAGCAAAAGTGTTCTTGTACTGCTTATACAGAGATTCATTCCCTGCGACTTGTTCGTAGTTGATTTTAGTCATCTTGTGCTAAGAACTCCTCTCTCGGAAGTATCGTTGACGCTTCAGGTGCCTTGTAGTCTGGATGCTCCTTAGACCATTCCGGGATATTAGAGTCTGGCTTATAGATGCCTTTCTTTCCCAGATACCGTCTTTGGTCTTCGTCTTGCTGGGTAATCGTTCGGATGCCGTTTTGAGCCCAGTTTTTCAAAATGCGATTTACATAGCCAAAGTTTCTGACTGCATTATCAGCCGATTTGTCAATCGCCCTCTTGATAAGTTCAAGCTCCATGTTGTCGAATAAGTGGTACTCAATTAACTTTTGGTACTGTATGCCGTCAATCGGACCAATTCTTGATTGATAATATTGAGCAATTTCAGCAGCAGTTAGAGTTTCGTTTTCATTTTCTTTCTCTATCTCTACTTCTGACTCTATATTTATATCTTTATCTATTTCTATCTCTTTATCTAACTCTATATCTATCTCTCCGTTACACTTTGTTACACCGGTGTTGCATTGTAACGCTTTTTGTTTGACTCGGTGCTTGCGAACCCTACGGGCGCTTGCGGTTTCGCTGCCTATCATCTCTGGTACTTGTTCCAGCTTATAAGCAAAATTGTCTGATGTCGTTAATAGCTTTTTTTGCTCCAGGAACATCAGTGTCATTCTGACCGCTTCAGCATCTTCATCGATAATAAGAGCCATTTCTTCTGCCAGGCTGTCTGCCAAACCCTCAAAATAGATATTTCCGTCGTCCTGCAGACTTGCTAGCATGAGTTTTAGATAGATGATTGTATGTTCTTCGCCTCCTGGAAGACGTCTGAGGAGCTTCATTTCTTTCGATTTGAAGAACTCCTCGGACAACTGCAACCAGTAGAAGCGTCTATTTTTTGGATTTGCTATTTCAATCTCCTCCTCACTTTTTCTTGTTGTCGTGCCAAATCATCGCTCCGCTGATTAGCAAGGAGATACCGAAGATTGACAGAAAGACATTGCTGACCTCTCCTGTCTTCGGCAACTCGTTCACAGAGCCATCTGATTTGCCCTCTACTGCATTTTTCGGTTCTTCCTTATCACTTGGAGCAGGCGGCTCTTTTTCGAGCGATTTAGGCTCTTCTGGGACAATCAACTCTGGCAATTCCAAAACAGGAGGATCGTTTGGCACCACGCCACCGTTCCATTCAGGCTTGTCCACTGTAGGAGGGTCTAACGGAACAGCGTCTCCTGTGTACTCTGGAATGTCATACACTGGAGCTGGTGGTACATCATAGGTGAATGGACGTACCTTTCCTTTAGCTGTACCTGTAGCATTAGCCACTGTGATTTCACGTTCAAAGCTATACTCTTGACCCATGGCTGTAAAGCTCAGCACATTCACAGGGTTTTGCAGTTTATTCTTAAGACGTGTCTTGTATTCTACATGGATAATGTTAGTCACATCAGGCAAGCTAAACTTAAACCCATTTTTGTAGAACTGAACATTAACCTCTGATAGAGGAATTTCTCTAATCCCTACCCAAGGCTCTGCTGATGATAGCTCAAAGATACGCATAGAGCCTTCAACGTACTCGTTATTGCTGTCCCATGTATCAGATACATTGACATCTGTTAGGTGATGTTTGACAAAGTTCACCCGTCCTCCCCATTGCACAAGGGAAGGGTCATCTTTGTCTTGCCAACCCCACTTCGCCACAATTTCCTGTGAATTTGCAGGAGTTTGAGGTTTAACCTCTGCCTGCTTCACAATAGTACCATTGAAATTGAGGTCATACTTTTCACGCTCTGTGACTACTTCCTTTTTCCACATGGTCTTGAGTGTCATGTCAAAGCTCTTGTCAAGAGGGTGCTCACTAAAGTAGTTGTTAAACGTTGTGGTAACTGACTGAGTCTCATTAGAAGCAACTGCACGTCCTACCACATTGCCCTCAGGACTAGTCACATCAAACTCTTGGCGAGTAGTCCATTGGAGCTGTTCCGGTAGAGTGTAGGTAAGTGTATCACCTTCGTTAATCTCTACCTCGTCAGGAATTTCCGTATGGTACGTTAAATCCTTGTTTACATACGTTTCAGCCGCTTCTGAGCTGTATGTGATTTCAGGCTCTGTGACCTTAATCTGAGTACCCTCTTTAGCAACTTCACTTGCCAATACATTTGTGCTGATTAGCAAGCCTGCTACAGCTGTTAGTCCTACCACTGATAATTTAATTCCTTTTTTCATTATTTTCCCCTCCTAATATTCAAACGCTGGCGTGATGCCTTTTCTAGCCATTGCCAAAGCGTCCATTTCTGCTTGCTGTTGCTCTAAGTGGTACAGTTCCAAGTCTTCGTGATACTGTTCCATCAGTTCCGCTTGCATGCGTTCCAAACGCTCTTTCTTTGCTCGCTTACGAGCGTCCATTCTGTTGCCATACCAGCCGGCGAAAAATGCGATTGTTGCAATCAAGGCAACACCCAGCAACTGACTTCCTAATGTTGGTTCCATTGTTTTTTCTCCTCGTTGTGTGATATAATTTAGTAAATAGTTTTTAGAAGCCCAATCGCTTCGCTAGTGCCTTGTCCGACTCTATCTCGGCAAGGCTTATTTTTTTAGCACGGTAGCGGTTTACTTGCTTCCACTTCCAGAACTTTCGGAAACCATCATAGTCTACAAACATCAGCTTGTGCGTCGGATTGAAGACATATTGTTCAAACTCTGGATTTTCTCGCATTTCTTTGACGAATTGCTTTGCCGTTGGAAGCGACAATCCTTGCCACCTTTGCATTAGGTGCTCATAATCTCCGCCTGTTGGTTCTTCCGTTCCGTCGGTTGGCGTGTAGATAATTTCTTTTATCTTTACCTGCGGCATAATCTCCCCTACCTTTCTTCAAAGACGGTCCAGCTATCAGAGATAGACAGCTTTTTAGTGATCTCAAGCTTCAGGCTATCACTTCCATGCCCCTCTTTGATTAGGCGATTGATTGCGGCTGGCGTGACACCGATAACTGTCGCCAGGTCTGACTGACTCCAGCCTTTTTCATTGAGTCGCTGCTTTACCAGTTCGATCCATTTCTTGTGTTGTTGGCTCATGTTTTCTCCTTTCTTTTTAAAAAACTGACACACCACGTTTATCCCAATACTCAATGAAATCTTGTTGGCCTTGTCCGTCATAACCGCAGGCAAAGAATGCTAGACCATAATTGCTTTCGCTTTCCATTTTTTCCTCTAGGATGTCTTTGTTAGCGGCGCAAAATCTTTTAAGATTTTTTAATTCTTTCGCATTCGGATGAAACATTGTCCGGTTGTCCTTTTCGTTCACGACGTGGTAATTCCAACCCAAAACGGTCTTTTCGTACCTGTATCTCATTTTTGATTCTCCTTTCATAATTAGAAAGTTAAAGAAATAGTAAATTATTTTATAAAAATGCTTGACAGTTTTAAACAAATAATTTAAAATGAAACCATAATTAAAAGACTTGATAAAACGATATATCTATCAATTCAACGCGCTCGCCAAAGCTATTTAATTTTTAGATATGTTTTTACAAGGTTTTTTACTAAATCTTTAACTTACAAAAACTATTTTAAATTATTTATTTAACTTTGTCAACACTTTTATATAAATAATTTAAATATTTTTTGTCAATCTCTGAGAAAGGTTGATAAATCAATGTTCTTAACATTTGAAAGAATCAAAGAACTTGCTAAAAAACGAGGTTTATCTTTAAATCAAGTAGAAGAAAAACTCGGATATAGCAAAAATACATTATATTCTTTAAAACGGCAAAAAGTAAGTTCTGACCGTCTTCAAGAAATCGCTGACTATTTCGGAGTATCCACCGACTACTTACTAGGTCGGACAGATAACCCAACCATCGCTGGAGAAAAAGCTCCAGAGCATGAAATAGAACTCGATGACTTAGACGGCCGCATTATGCTGTTTGACGGCAAGCCCTTGTCCGATGACGACAAGCGAGCAATCAAAGGCATCATAGAGGGCTATCTCAATAGCAAGAAATAGTTTAGGCAGGGGGGAGATTATGGATAAAGAAAAAGAACTGTTGAAGCAGTACGAGGTATCGCTTTATACTTTCGATCCTGACCAGTGGTCTGGCCATGGCTTTTACGACGCAGAGACAAGGACTATTTTCTTGAACGGCTCCTTATCGCCTGCAGAACGCCACAGAGTGCTACTGCACGAATTAGGGCACCTAGAGCACATCGGCTCTATATATCGTCACTCTGCCATGCGCTGCGAGAATGAAGCTAATAGGCACATGATCCATAAGCTTTTAGAAGAAGAACTCGCATCATCGGACGACCATCAATCGTTTAACTTTCTGCGCTTTATGCAAAAGCATAAATTAAAGACAGTAACAGACGAATTGATGGTGATTGATGAATATTTTGAGTTGATTGGTTAATTTAAAAAAATAAAACAATGTGCAATCGCTGAACCACATTAAAAGCTGCAGGGAGGATTTTATTATGGGAATGTTTGCTCAACGTTGTCCTTATTGCAAGTCGACTGAAATCGAATTTATGGCTCAAGACAGAAAAGGATTTAATGGTTGCGTTGGATGTATCGGTTTTTTGATCGCTTGGCCTTTTCTACTCCTGGGACTGGTTGGTAAAAAAGGGAAAAATAACTGGCATTGTAGAAACTGTGGCAGGACATTTAAAGCAAAAGCAAAGTAAATCAAAATAAAAAATCCCCACATTCTCGGCCGGCAAGCTTGAATGTAGGGAAATCCTGTATAAGAAACAACCATTCAAAAGGTCGTTTTCTTGTACTCATTTTACCAAAAATGAGGAGAAAAAACAATGTGGATAGAGAAATTAGAAAACGGAAAATATAAATTTTTCGAGAGATACAAAGATCCATATACAGAGAAATGGCGCAGAGTCTCCGTTACTTTAGATAGCGGCTCTAGTCGAGCCAAAAAAGAAGCTCAGAAGATTTTAGATGAAAAGATTGAAATCAAATTAGGCAGCCTAAAAAGCTCTGACATGCTTTTTACAGCGCTTTTTAATAATTGGTGGGGGTTTTATCGACAAGGACTTAAAAACTCGTCTATAGCGTCGTTAGAGAGCAATATAAGGGAGATAAGAGAAAAGTTCGGAAGAGACACCAAGGTTACAAATATAGACCCTCTTTATGTCCAGAGATACTTAGACAGCCTAGAGGGCTCACGCAGTAAAAAAGAGCGGCATAAGTCCATGCTCAACCTTGCCTTTGATTATGCCGTTGAGAAGAATATCCTGACCGACAATCCAGCACGCCGAGCAAGATTGCCAAAACAAAAAAAGACGCTGGATGACTGGCAAAAGATCGCTAGTAAATATCTTGAAAAGCAGGAATTACAGGACTTACTAAAAGAACTCTATAGCAGACCTAATACATACAGGATAGGACTACTTGCGGAATTTATGAGTCTGAACGGCGGTCGTATAGGTGAGATTATAACCATCCGGACAGAAAACCGAGACTATGATGCCCGCAAACTACAGCTTATAGGAACCATAGACCGGACTGCAGGATATAAACAAGGGGTAAAGACCAGCCCGAAGACAGTGGCCGGTTATCGGACAACTGACATGACCAAGCGCGAAATGGAAATCATACAAGAATTTGAGCAACTAAACCAGATAGAAAAGACTACAAATCCAAACTATCGGGATATGGGCTATATCTTCACAACTAAGAACGGCATACCCATTCAGATTAATTCTTTCAATCTAGCTATCAAGCGAGCAAACGAACGACTAGACAACCCTATCAAAAAGAACTTGAGCAGCCATATTCTTAGGCATACACTTATCAGCCGGCTAGCTGAAAAGAACGTGCCGTTAAAAGCCATTATGGAACGTGTGGGCCATTCAGACGCCAAAACTACAAATTTAATCTATACCCACGTTACCAACGACATGCGCAGCCAAGTTGTGGATGCTTTGGAAGTTGATTAGTATTTTGCCCCTTATATGCCCCTTTTGAACAAAAAAAGAACCCGTAACACGAGCTGAACGCTGGTATTACGGGTTTTTATATTCAAAATTATTTTACAGCGTCTTTAAGAG
>CAUSOG010000047.1:0-15182 GCA_963533195.1 uncultured Streptococcus sp.
AAAGAACTTCCAAAACTAGAACTACTAAAACCTCCGCCAAAATCGAAAGCTTTTACCTCGTGAGGTTGAAAAGCCATCGCACTCAGTATGACAGCCGAAGCTATAACAACTTTACGAAATGATTTTTTCATAAGACAACCTTTCTATAATGTAATACCTTTAATATTATAACGCATATTTCTTATACCGTTAATATTTTTGGTACAATGTTATAGTTTTTTAATAAAAAGTTGGAGTATCTTCATATATATTTTCCTAATTTTTAAGACTCATTTAAGATAGTTATGTATTATTAAATTCCATTCCCACCAGCCTTTTTATCCTCTTCTTTCTCTGCTCTTTCCTTAAAGAAATGTTAACATTTTCTTAAACCTAACTTATATTAGGAATCTTTAAGCCGCAGTCTGTATACTTTCTACAAATCATCTAAGAAAGAGGTATGGATATGGATTATCTAGTGATTCCGGCCTATGAGCCTGATTATAATCTTATTAAGCTGATAAAAAAAATTCACCATAAGAGTGATTTTCATATCATTGTGATCGATGACGGCAGCTCCTCCAAATGCCAGATAGTCTTTGAGCAGGCAGAGCAGTACGCGACCGTGCTCCGTCATCAGGTCAATCAAGGCAAGGGGCAAGCGCTGAAAACTGCTTTTACCTTTATCCAAGCACTGAAGATATACGGAACGGTGGTAACAGCAGATGCGGACGGTCAGCACAAGGTCTGGGATATTTTCCGTGTAGCGAGCAAGGCTTATGAAAATCCCAATCAGCTGATTCTGGGAGCACGCGCCTTTACTGGCAAGGTGCCTCTGCGCAGCCGCTTCGGCAACAGTCTGACTCGGGCACTCTTCAAAGCCCAAACTGGCGTGGGTGTCTCCGATACTCAGACAGGCTTGCGAGCCTTTACGACCAACATGATTCCATTTATGCTAAAGGTGGAGGGGCAGCGCTATGAGTATGAAATGAACATGCTCTTAGAAGCCAGCAAAGAATATCCCATTTTGGAAGTGCCCATTGAGACGGTCTATATCAATGACAATCAAGGCTCCCACTTCCGACCAATTCGGGATGGACTCATGATTTATAAAAATATTTTTAAATTCGCTCTGACTTCTCTCAGCAGTTTCGTCGTTGACTACATCGTCTACGCACTGGCTCTCTTGTTTTTAACTGCTGCGCCGACCAGCCTGAGAATTCTTTTAGCTAATGGGATTGCCCGCGTGACCAGCTCAATCTTTAACTATTCGACCAATAAAAAGCTGGTCTTTAAGAACGATGACAGTATACTCAAGACAGGAAGCGGCTATTTCAGCCTAGCTGTAGTACTCTTTATCCTAGATACACTGCTGATTCGCCTCTTCTATGCTGTCTTTGGTCTCAATCTTCTGATTGTCAAAATCATCGTCGGCATCTTGCTCTTCACCGTCTCCTGGATGGTCCAAAAGAGATTTATTTTTAAGGAAAGGACACACACCGTATCATGAAATTTTTAAAGAAACGCTATGCCTACGCCTCCATTTTCGGGCTGCTTCTGACAGCTTCTTTCAGCTACTCCATGCTGAAAACCTTCGTCATCGCAGAGACCATTTCGACGGTTTCAAGCACAAGTTCGTCGTCCAATGCCGAGGCTGCCAGCAAGGCTGCGGAAACAGCGACAGTGACGGATACCAGCTATTCAGACGACAACATCTCGGTCACACTGACTGAAAAGACCGTCAGCAACACCCAGGTCTACATCGCTGATGTGACCGTCAGCTCATCAGAATACCTGAAAACAGCCTTTGCCCAAAAAACTTACGGAAACAATGTCACAGCAAAAACCTCGGAAACGGCCGCCAACAACAATGCTATCCTAGCGGTTAACGGCGACTACTACGGAGCCAATACAACTGGCTATGTCATCCGCAATGGCGTCGTCTACCGCGATACAGTCCGAGAAGACTCCAGCAATGGTGATTTGGCTATTTACAAAGACGGCTCCTTCAAGATTATCTATGAAGACCAAGTCACTGCAGATCAGCTGGTCCAAGACGGTGTGGTCAATCTCTTGGCCTTCGGCCCATCTCTCGTAGAAAATGGTGAGATTGTCGTTGATACCAACTCCGAAGTCGGCCAGTCCATGTCTTCCAATCCACGGACAGCTATCGGTATCATTGATGAAAACCACTACATCATCATCGTTTCAGACGGACGCACCTCAGAAAGCGAGGGACTTTCCCTCTACCAGATGGCAGAAATCATGAAATCTTACAGTGTCAAGACTGCCTATAACCTTGATGGCGGCGGATCCTCTACACTTTACTTTAACGGTCAGGTCATTAACAAACCTACAACCAACGGAAATACTATCTCAGAAAGGTCGGTGAGTGATATTGTCTACATCGGTTACTAATCCCAGCAAAAAACGTTTTAGAAAAACAGCCCTTATCTACGCACTATTAACGATTTTCTTCTTTGCTTTCAGCAGAATCTATGAATCCTTCAGTTTCGGCGAAACATCTAGCCACATGCACTATCTCTTTACCATTCCTCTAGCGGGCGGCATCCTCCTCCTGCTCTTCATGAAGGTCATCCCTAATCTCTCTCGGCTCAGCCTCAACCTTTGGAACTCAGCTGTAGCCATCATGACAGCCGGCATGCTCTTCCGTGGCATCGTCAACCTATCTGGCCGCTCCACGACGCTGGATATGCCCTACTGGTACGTAGGAACAGCCTTTGCAGCTCTGGCTCTACTCTCCATGGTCTTTACTCGAAGTGTGTGGAAGGCAGAAGAGCAAGCTCAACCAATACCCAGCAAAAAAGAAGACGCAGAACTAAGTCGCCGTGAAACCTACAGTCAAATATAAATCATAACCACCCGTTAGACGGGTGGTTATGATTTATTTCCCATCTTATCTACTCATCTTCTGCTTCAAACAGCCAGAGTCTTGAATCAAAGTCATAGCTCGGCTTTTGCTCAGAATCCTCTAAAAGCTGACCGCTGGAAGCGTCCGTGGTGACCAGCCCAACTCGCATAAGCTCAGCCCCTGTATAGACACGCCCATCTAGCCGATAGACTTTATCCACAGCTAGTCCTTTCAGTTGCAAGCGCTGATGAGAGCGATTGACTTGATTGAGGACCTTGAAAGTACCTAAAAGTGCGGTGTTCTGATCCTGACTGACAACCATCCAAGCAGTCTGCCCATCTCCCTTAAATGGCGACTGCAGTCGATAAAAAGTTCCATTATGAATCAGCTCTCGATGGCGCTTGTAAAAAGCTATTTGTTCCCTGACTTCAGCCACTTCTTCTGGGCTTAGCTGATTAAGATCCAGCTCATAGCCAAAGGAACCGAAAAAGGCGACATTCCCCCGCGTCTTCAACGGAGTCAGACGATTGGTCTGGTGATTGGGCACGATGGAGACATGGGCTCCCATGGACGAAAGCGGATAGAGAAGACTGGTTCCATACTGGATTTTCAAGCGCTCGATCGCATCCGAGTCATCGCTGGTCCAAACTTGAGGAGCATAGTAGAGCATACCTGGATCAAAGCGGCCTCCACCTGAAGAGCAGGACTCAAATAACAAGCTTGGATAGCGACTGATCAAACGCTCATACAAGTCATAAACACCCAAGACATAGCGGTGAAAAATCTCTCCTTGTCGATCGGCTGGCCAGTCAGACGAGAAGACATCCGTCAGAGGGCGATTCATATCCCATTTGATATAATCAAGCTGCGCTTCTTCGATAACCGCTGATAGACGCTCAAATATCTCATCCACTACTTCCGACCGAGAATAGTCCAAAACAAACTGATTCCGACCGTGGTGAGGCTGTCTATCTGGCACTGCAAGCAGCCAGTCAGGATGACTTCGGTAGAGTTGGCTGTCCTTATTGACCATTTCCGGCTCAAACCAAAGACCGAACTGCATGCCCAAACCGTGAATTCGCTCTGCTAGCGAGCCCAGCCCCTGCGGCAGCCTTTTTGGATTGACAAACCAATCACCCAGCCCAGCGCGGTCATTAGTCCGCTGGCCAAACCAGCCGTCATCTAGCACAAAAAGCTCAACTCCTACTTCCTGAGCCTTTTCAGCAAGATCCAGTAGCTGATTCTCACTAAAGTCAAAATAGGTAGCTTCCCAGTTATTGATGAGGACTGGACGAGCTCGCTCGCGCCAGTAACCCCTAGCTAGACGTCGACGAAATAGCTGATGAAAGACTTGACTCATGCCGTTGAGGCCCCGCTCAGAGTAAACCAGCAGAGCTTCTGGACTGGTAAAGGACTGACCCTCAGCCAGCTTCCACTCAAAACCGAAAGGATTGATGCCTAGCTGCAACCGGGTCACATCATAGGTGTCCACCTCGGCCTGAATGAGAAAATTTCCTGAATACACCAAGGCAGCTCCTAGTACTGATCCTGAAAATTCAGTCGTTTCCTGTCGCTTAAGAGCCACAAAAGGATTGTGATGGGGACTGGAAATGCCGCGGGTTGACTCAATGGACTGAATCCCCTGCTGAAGCGGACGCTCCTTGATATGGCGTTCCCGGGCCCATGCTCCTGATAGCTGCAGCCAGTCATAGTCAGCATCTGACAGATCCAGTGATAAACTAGCTAGGGATTCCAAATAGCAAGTTTCCCTGCCTTGATTAATTACTTTGCTGGAGCGAGCGATAACCGGCCAATCAGCAAAAATTGTATAAAACAGCTGAACTTCAACTTCTGTCACCACATCCCGCAGGCTTAGAATAAGAGTTTTAGCCTCCGTTTGAGTCTCAGTATAAGTAGCGGGCAGCCCCTCTAAAGCTGGCTTACCATCTGTTATCTGATGACTGACATAGACAAAATCAGTAATGCGCGAGCCATTTTCCTGCCGCAGACAGATAGCGGGATGGCGAAAATCTGTCGTGCCGTATTCTGGAAATTCCTGCCGCACATGCTCCAAAGAATAACGTAAATCCCCTTCTTTCCGATAGGTCGTCATGGGCCGATGCTGCAGCTCCACCAGATAAGAATAATCCCGCTCTGGTACCGTCGCTCCGTAGTAAAGCTGCAAGAGTTTACCATCCTCCGCAACCCGAAAGATATAAGAAACATCACCATTAGTCAGATGAAATTGCCTGCACTCTTCATTAAACAAAATACTCGCCTTGTTCATGACCTTCTCCTTTCACAGTTTGCAATCAAACTTCCACTTTCATTATAAAAAAGGCCACCCCTTTTGGTAAGCCTTTCTTTCTAGTATTATTTATCCAAATGTGACTTTTTACAGCTCCTGTCCCAGATGAGAGCTAGCCTTGCGAAAATTCAAGGGCGACTGGCCACGCGCCTTTTTGAAGGCTTTTGAAAAGCTCTGTGTTCCAGAAAAGCCTGTCTTACTGGCAATCTCTTCCACCGAAAGCTGGCTGCTCGTCAGCAAATCAGCTGCCATATTGAGCCGCAAGTCATTGCTGTACTCCTTAATCCCCTTGCCTACTTCATCCTTGAAAAGCCGAGATAGGTAGGAAGGGTGTAGCGCTAATTTCTGCGCCAACTCATGCACAGATAAACTTTCTGGCAGATGGCTGCTCAGCAGTTCCAATACCTGCTGGACATAAGGATTGACTCGACGGCTTTCTGTGATTAAGGATGTCTGCTTAAGACGCTGGGACAAGATCTCTAATAAGCGATAAACTTGCCTTTGCAGAGCTAGTTCAGCTGTTATTCCGCTGCCTTCGTAAGCCAGACTTTCAAAGACCAAGGCCTTAAATTCCTGCAAAGAAGTCAGCTCAAAAGACCATTGGCCAGACTGTAGTCCCAGAGCCTGGAGATAAGAAGGCAAGAGGCGTCCCCCCAGTCCCATCCAGACATAAGACCAAGGCTCTTCTCCATCAGCCTGATAAAAGACCGACTGACCCGGTGGCACCACAAAGCCCTGCCCTTCCTGCAAATCATAGCGCTGATTGCCCACGGAGTAAGTCCCCCGTCCCTCCAGTACGATGTGGATGACATAGACATCCCGAACAGCCGGCCCAAAGCTATGATGGGCTTCCGTTTTTGAATAACCACAGAAGGCAAAAAAACAATCTTCTTGACCAAACTGCATAGATTTAACCAAGGTCAGCGAATGCTCCATCAGCTCCTCCTTAGATTTGGATAAGTTTTTTATCCTTATTATAAAACAAAAACCACTAAACAGCAACTGAATCTGATTAGTGGTTTCTTCATTCATCTTAGAAAGATTGGACGGATGGGTTATGATTAAAGAGGGCATGGGTAGCCTTATAGATATGGTAGGCTGTTGCAGCATTATTCATAGTGTAAAGGTGTATGCCCGCTACATCTTGGGTCACCAAGTCAACAATTTGGTCCACAGCATAAGCCAGACCAGCTGCTCTCAGAGACTCTGGGTCATGCTCGTACTTATCCAGAATAGCCCGGAATTTTCTTGGCAGCTTGATATTCTCACAGGTCTTGAGCAGGCGCAGAGCCTGATTGCGATTGAGAATCGGCATAATCCCGGCATGGATTGGCACTTCAATACCCGCTAAAATACACTTGTCCTGAAAATCATAAAAGCGCTCATTGTCAAAGAAAAGCTGAGTCACCAGACTAGAACAGCCAGCATCCACCTTTTTCTTGAGATTTTGAATATCCGAAATCTGATTTGGAGAATCCGGATGGCCCTCCGGATAGCAGGCTCCAATGATGTCAAAGTGCGGTGCTTCTGTCTTGATGTATTCTATCAAGTCAGTCGCATAGGTAAAATCATCCTTAGGCGCTACATCTGGAAAGATATCCCCTCGCAAAGCCAAAATCTGATGGACACCAACCCGATCCAAAGACTTCAAGATATTGGACACCACGTCCTTGGTCAGATAGACCGCAGGTAAGTGAGCAATCGTCGGAATCTGGAGATCATTGGCGATGAACTCGGTCAAACGAACCGTCGTCTCCTCAATGTCAAATTTATTATTGCTGGCTGTCACACTGATAAAGTGAGGAGCCAAATCTTGCATCTCTCTCAATGCCTGAAAAATCTTATCATTGCCTACTGCCGGATTGGGAGGAAATACTTCAAATGAGAGACTAGGTGTATGACGACGAACCATATAACAAAAAGTTCCTTTCAATGATGGTAGCGATAGCTGAGGACAATCCTAGAAGAACAGCTCCTGCAGGATTGTCAGCTCTGCTTCAATTTTTTGGAGTATCCTCCATCAAGATCAACTTTTGAGGTTCCAGGAGGATTATTGCAAGTGTTGTCTAGCTGCTTTAGCTGCTTCTACTAAGCGCTCCAAGCTAGCCTTAGTTTCTGGGATACCACGAGTTTTGAGACCACAGTCAGGATTGATCCAGACCTTGCTGCTTGGCACCTTAGCCAAGATAGCTTCGATTGTATGGTCGATTTCCCCTTCATTTGGCACGCGCGGTGAGTGGATATCGTAAACTCCAGGCCCCACTTCTGTCTGGAAGTTCTTAGCCTTGAGCTCATCCAGGATTTCCAAGTTAGAGCGGCTAGCTTCAAAGGAAATCACGTCCGCATCCATGTTGTCGATCGCAGGGATGATATCTGTAAATTCTGAGTAACACATGTGAGTGTGAATTTGTGTGTCTGGCGCTACTGTTGAGTGTACCAAGCGGAAGGCAGGAATAGCCCAGTCAAGGTAGTCTTCGTACCAGTCGCTACGACGGAGTGGCAATTTCTCACGAAGAGCAGCCTCGTCGATTTGGATAATCTTCACGCCAGCAGCTTCAAGGTCAAGCACCTCATCCTTGATTGCCAAGGCGATTTGAAGGGTAGAATCCTTGATAGAGATGTCTTCACGTGGGAATGACCAGTTGAGGATGGTTACAGGTCCAGTCAGCATGCCCTTAACAGGTTTGTCTGTACGGCTTTGCGCATAGCTAGACCATTTTACAGTGATTGGATTAAGACGAGTGACATCGCCCCAGATGATTGGTGGTTTCACCCCACGCATGCCGTATGATTGTACCCAACCATTCTTAGAGAAGAGGTAACCTGACAGGTTTTGACCGAAGTACTCAACCATGTCATTACGCTCGAACTCACCGTGCACCAGCACGTCAAAGCCGACTTCTTCCTGCCACTTGATCCATTCATCAATCTGCTCAGCCAAGAACTTGTCATAGTCTTCTGCTGACAGCTCACCCTTACGGAAGGCCAAACGTTTGGCACGGACTTCCTTGGTTTGAGGGAAGGAACCAATTGTCGTAGTTGGCAATGGTGGCAGATTGAGCGCCTTGTGCTGAATTTCCTCACGTTCTGCAAAGACCGGCAGGCGAGTGTAGTCTGCATCTGTCAAGCCAGCAATCCGAGCAGCCAGCTCTGCATTTTGCCCAACACGCTCTGCTGCAAAGAGAGCTTTGTTAGCAGCAAGTGCTTCTGCACCACCGCCATTACGGATAGCATCCAAGTCACGGATTTCATCCAATTTTTCCACCGCAAAGGCAAAGTGGTTCAAGATTGCTGGTTCAAATTCTTCATTAGCCGTTGTAAATGGCACATGGAGAAGTGAGCATGAGCTTGTCAAAACAAGATTTTCAGCTGGGATTTGCTCAAGCACCGCCAAGCTCTTTTCATAGTTGTTGCGCCAGATGTTTTTACCGTTGACGATACCCGCATAGAGTATCTTATCAGCTGGGAAACCTCCTTTAACAAGGTCAAAAGTTTTCTTGCCTTCGACAAAGTCCAGACCAATCGCATCTACTGGCAACTCTACAAGGTCTGCATAGATGTCACGAACGTCACCAAAGTAGGTTTGAACCAAGACTTCCAAGCCTTTCTTGTCTGCCAAAAGTTTCTTATAAAGGTCCAAGAAGAGAGCTTTTTCTTCTGCTGACAGATCCTTGACCAGACTTGGCTCATCCAGCTGGATACGCTCTGCGCCTAGCTCTGCTAATTTTGCAAAAACTTCTTGATAAGCTGCAGCTAGTGCATCAACAAAGTCAGCCGGAGCCACACCGTCTTCAAAGTCAGATACTTGCAGGAGAGTGAATGGGCCAACCACAACTGGACGTGTTACCAAGCCCAACTCTTTAGCTTCTGCAAATTCATCAAAAATCTTGTGTCCAGCCAATTTGACTTGGGTTTCTTTTTCAAATTTAGGAACGATATAGTGGTAGTTGGTGTTGAACCATTTCTTCATCGGAAGGGCACGGACATCCCCTTTTTCGCCCTGATAACCACGAGCCAAGGCAAAATACCGCTCCAGGTCAGTCAACTCCAAGCCTTGCACAGATGACGGCACCACGTTAAAGAGAAAAGCTACATCCAGCACATTGTCATAATGAGAAAAGTCATTTGACGGAATCTCTGAAATTCCTTTTTCCCTAACAATATTCCAGTGCTTAGCGCGCAGCTCTTTGGCTGCAGCCAGAAGCTCTTCTGCTGAGATTTCATGTCTAAAGTATTTTTCAGTTGTAAATTTCAATTCGCGGAATTCGCCCAAACGTGGGAAACCAATAATAGTCGTTGACATAAACGTCCTCCAAAATTTTTCTTGATTTTATCTTATCAGAAAATCCCCCCTCTGTATAATTGGAATTTCCCAGAGTTTGATATAGCCTAAAACTATAACCACCCTCATCAACCAGTCCAAAATCCCCATTTTAGAAGCACCATTGACTGTAATTATTGTTTGCTATAGGTAGAAGTTATGACCTTAGAAAAAGAAAAACCAGCGAGAATAAAATCTCGTTGGTTTCTATAATATCTTGTATTACTTACTCTGTTTCATGATACAGCTTTTTAGCCTTTTCAATATCATAGTATCTGTCAAACTCTTCTTTGGAGTTGACGATATGTTCCTGACTGTCGACAGAAAGTTCTGAGGGAATAGTTGTATTTTTAAACGGATTAATATTTGGTAAAAATAAACTATAAATTCTTGCTTCTTTACCGTACTTCTCTGCACTATTTTGAGCGGTTAAAATATATGTCAATGTCTCTTTTTTGCCTAACAGCCTGTAAGCAGAAGTATTTTCCTCAAATTGAGAATTATTAAGAACCTTTTTATTTATAGAAAATTGATTACTACCAGGTATTGTATTAATACCACTATCATTACTATACCAGTAGTTAAAGAGACTAACTTTTGGTAAAAGAAACTCGTCAGTCCAGCTTTTTATTTCCTCAATTTTTCTTGTCCTCAAATCAAGAAAAATAGTTTTTCTACCTTGTCTATCATTTATATGGTGAATGTCTATTCCTAAGTATTCCTTACTATTCCAACGATAAATCCCTCTTAACTCTCTAGGGAGATAATCAGAATCATAGTTCTCTACAGTATCATAAAGATCTAGTTCATCCTCTTTTTGAAGCTTATTGCCATCAATATGATAAACACTGAGAGTCCAATAAGAACCGCCAGACGGTCGTGTACTTAAATACTTAGGATCGTCTTTTAATTTTACATTATGGCGCAAAATATAATTTGAACTTTTAGGATCACCTCTCAGATAGGTGGTATAATTGCCAAACTCATCCATCTTTTTATCTTCGTCCGGAGTCGTTGAAGTCCAATGGACAATAGCGCCTGCACCATCCGCAATGATTTCATAGTCATCAATTTCAGCTTTACCAGTATACTGGCTGTACTGCCCATAGTATTGTTCATTATAGTAACGATAGAGAGTCCAAGATACCAAAGATAAACCTACTAATACTAGCAGCATAATAAGACTTTTTGTTTTAGTCCATTTCATAATTAAGCTCCTATTTTTGCAAATTTATCGTCTAAATAATTAGTCAACTTCTCCACTTTTATTCCTCTCCTCCTTCTCCACAACAAACTCTCTAACCAAGCGATAGATAACTGCAAAGATAGGCGTGAAGAAAATCATGCCGACCAAGCCAAAGAGGTTGCCCCCAATCAGGGCGGCGGCTAGGGTAAAGAGAGTTGGGAGACCGACGGACTGGCCTACCACGCGCGGATAGATAACATTGCCCTCAATCAGCTGAACCACCTGAAAAACTGCGATTGAAAGGAGGGCTTTCCAAGGGCTGTCGGTAAAGATAAAGATAGCTCCCAGAGCACAAGCTGAGAAAGGCCCGATGTAGGGAATGAAAGAGAGCACTCCAGCCAAAACTCCTGTCAAGGCTGCATAAGGCAGGCCTGTCAGAGAATAGGCGATAAAGACTAAAATCCCAATAATGACGGCCTCAATCATCTGCCCCATCAAAAACTTATCATAGGTCTCGACAATGACAGAATCGACATAGGATAGGCGTTTCACAGCCTTCTCAGGAAGCAGAACCTGCAAGAGACGGCTAGTGATTGTCTGCAAATGCTCTTTGCTGCTCAAGAAGGCAAACATGAGAAAGATGGACATGATAACAGAGAAGAAATTGCCAAAGATGGCAGAGATATTACCCGTCAGGCTGCCCAAAAGAGAGATGGCTCGGTTGACAATGTCACTGTTTTGTAGCTGCTTAGTCAAATCTTTCAGCTGGCTAGAGGAAAGCAAGCCAGACTGCTGCAGCCACTTGGCTACCTGAGGCGCTACCTTGCCGATTGTTGCGCTCAGCTGATTGACCGCTGTGGTCAAGGTCGGTACGACGATGGAAACAATCCCTGTCATAATGAGAGCTAAAATCAGCACCTCTAAAACCAAGGCCAAACCGCGCTGCAACTTCTGAGGGACTCTGCATTTGTCCAAGAAGTCTTCCAGCTTTTTCATGGGAACATTAAAGATAAAGGCTAGGACTCCACCCAGTATAATGGGTGAAAAAACCGAAGTCAGACTCTGCAGGCCAGACCAGATATTCCCGATATAGAGAACCAGAGCCAGAGCAAGCGCCGCAAAGACGATTAGTTTATAAGATTCATTTATTTTTTTCATAAGGCTTCCTTTTAAGGTTTTGTCATTTCCTTATTTTATCATAATTTCCGAGGGCTTTCGAGCAGGAGAAAGCAAGGGTCAGTCAGCTTTTTCATTACTCTTGAAATTTTGGTACAACTTGAAGATAAAAAATCCCCGATATGATAGCTAGAACGCCGGCCAAGTCCCCCAAAAATGGAATGATTCCTGCAAGAAAGGCGAAAAAGAGAAGCTTATGGCTCATCTTATTGACTCTTGGCTCTTCACTATAATGAGCCATTCCAGCTAGGGAAAGATAAAAAAACAGCAAGCTGATCAGTATGATCAGGACGCCCCAGTCAGACTTTTCGACCATTTTGGGAACTAAAGCAACTATTTCCCAGTGCCATCTCTGAGAAGAAGCGTAAAGGATGATGAGGCCTCCTAAAATTCCAGTAATTCCATTTACCAATAACAATTTATCGACTTTATAGCAATCTCGTTCTTTCTTTTTTTAAAATAGTATACCTAGACACTTTCTAATCTGTCAACCTTTATAAAAGAATGACTGTTTCATCCGATAAATCCGTTTTCATTCATATTATCTTATGATAAAATAAGCTTATGCACAAGAAAACGATTATTGATTTTAAGCAGTTGGGTCAACGCCTGATTTTTACGAATCCCATCAAGGAGCTAAAGACTCGCCGTCTTGACCAAGTGGAGGAACTTTTGACAGAGATTGAGGGCTGGCAGGAGAAAGGATACTATGCTGTCGGCTATGTCAGCTATGAAGCAGCGCCAGCCTTCGAGGAAAAGTTCCAAGTTCATTCCGCTCCGCTCCAGAAGGAATACCTCCTCTACTTTACTATCCACGATAAGGCCGAGCAGGCTTCCATTCCCTTGACCTATGAGAAAGTGGAAATGCCAGCGGCTTGGCAGGGGCTGACTTCTGAGCAAGAGTACCAGAAGGCTATTGAGACCATTCATCATCATATCCGCCAGGGCGATACTTATCAGGTCAACTACACGGTACAGCTGTGCGCGGAGCTCAATCCTGAGGACAGCTTGGCTATTTACAATAGGCTGGTCGTCGAGCAAAATGCTGCCTACAATGCTTATGTAGAGCATGATGAGACCGCCATCTTGTCCATCAGTCCTGAACTCTTTTTTGAGGAGCAGCGAGGTCAACTGACCACTCGTCCTATGAAAGGAACTACCAATCGGGGACTGACCTTAGAGCAGGATAGAGAGCAGGCTGCATGGCTGGCCCAGGATGCCAAAAACCGAGCAGAAAATATGATGATTGTCGATTTACTCCGCAATGACATGAATCGCATTTCTCAGACGGGCAGTGAGCGGGTTGAGCATCTCTGCAGCGTCGAGCAATACTCTACGGTCTGGCAGATGACCTCTACCATCAAAAGCCAGCTGCATGAGGGAATTGGGCTAGCAGAACTTTTCAAGGCGCTCTTTCCTTGCGGATCCATCACAGGCGCTCCTAAGATTTCGACCATGGCTATCATCAAGGCGACAGAAAAAGCTGCTCGCGGGGTCTACTGCGGTACAGTCGGCATCTGCCTACCAGACCAGAGACGGATTTTTAACGTTGCCATCCGCACCATTCAGCTAGAGGGAAGAAACGCCATCTACGGCGTTGGCGGTGGCATCACTTGGGACAGCACGTGGAAATCTGAATACATCGAAACCCAGCAAAAATCGGCTGTTCTCTATCGAAAGAATCCGCGATTTGAGCTGATTTCTACTGGAAAAGTGACAGATGGAAAACTGACCCTGCAAGACCAGCACCTGCAAAGACTGGCAGAAGCAGCCAGCTACTTCGCCTATCCTTTTGACCAAGACAAACTAGAGCAAGAGCTAAAAGAAACCTGCGCTCAGCTAGACAAAGGACAGGATTACAGGTTGCGTATAGCTCTTAAAAAAGACGGCAGCATTGAGCTAGAAACTGCACCTCTACTGCCACTAACAGAGGCTTTCAGAAAGGCAAAACTGGTTGAGCAGACAGCCAATCTAGCCCAGCCCTTTACCTATTTCAAAACCAGCCATCGGCCACATCTGACCTTGGAGCAGCAAGAGCAGATTTACTACAATTCCCAAGGCCAGCTGCTGGAAACCTCTATCGGAAATTTGCTAATGGAGCTAGACGGCAAGCTCTACACACCTCCAGCTGAACTAGGCCTGCTCAAGGGCATCTACCGCCAGCAGCTACTGGATATGGGACAAGCTACTGAGAAAGTTTTAACGCTGGCTGATCTGACTCAAGCAGAAAAAATCTACGCCTGCAACGCGGTCAGGGGACTGTACGAGCTGGAGATTGAGGATTAAGAGTTCCACAATTTGCCACTTGATTTTAATCCTCATCAAAAACTTTAGAAATATTTGAGAAATTCTTTATAAATATTTGAAAGTTTGGCGCTATACTAATTAATAAGAAGAGGAGTTTTCTCTCCTAACATCATGAAAAGGAGAATTGATCATGGAAAATGTTTTGGTTTTACAGCAAGTCAGCAAAAAATTCGGCCGGCAGTACGCTCTGACCGATGTGAGTCTGACGATAAAAAAAGGAGATATTTACGGTTTAATTGGCAAGAACGGGGCCGGAAAAACCACTCTGATCAAGGTCATGACCCAACTCTTGGAAGCAAACAGTGGCAATGTCTCCCTCTTTGGCTCTCAGAACTATCAAGAATGGACGCAGAGCCTCAAACGGGTCGGATCGGTCATCGAAACACCGGTCGCTCACAACCACCTGACAGCCTATGAAAATCTCAGCTACTACTGCAAGCTCCGCCATATTCCCCATGCGGACAAAGTCATCCGTGAAACCTTGGAATACGTGGACTTGACGGATACCGGCAAGAAGAAATTCCGCGACTTCTCCCTCGGGATGAAACAACGGCTGGGTCTGGCTATCGCGCTTCTTACCAGACCTGACCTGATGATACTGGATGAGCCTATCAATGGCCTGGATCCAGTCGGCATCAAGGAATTCCGCCAGCTGGTGCAGCGGCTCAACGAGGAGTTGGGCATGACCTTTATCATCTCCAGCCATATCCTGTCTGAACTCTACTTGGTGGGAACCCAGTTCGGCATTATCGAGGAAGGACGGCTGATTCGCGAGATTTCCAAGGCGGAGTTTGAAGAACAGAGCGAAGACTATATCGTGCTTAAAACGTCACGGTTAGAAGAAGCCAGCCGGCTGATTCACGACCAGCTCATGCATCGCATCAAGGTGGTCAATGCTTCTGACGAGATTCATATCTTCACCCATTCACATGAGATTAGCAAGATTGTCAAGGAACTTGCGGCTGCAGATATACCGGTGCAGGAGATTTACTATGCACGACAAAACCTAGAAAACTTCTTTACAGACTTGGTC
>CAUSOG010000048.1:0-15051 GCA_963533195.1 uncultured Streptococcus sp.
AATCGGGTCTACAATTTGTTTAGACATAGTAAAAATCTCCTTTCTTCTTTGACAACTATTATAGAAGATTCAGAGGCAAAAACAAGGGTTTTTCAGTAAGTGGTATTAACCATCAGGTATCCGGAAAGAAAAGGTTGGCCACTTACACAAAAAAACAAGCGTCAATTTTCATTGACACTTGTTTTCTGTTTTATTTTTTGAAACGGATTCCGAAATAAACCCCACAACCAACTATGATAATCAAGCCTATAGCAAGTAGCGTAAAGCTGATTTCTGTACCTGTGAAAGGAAGAACTTTCTTCGAGTTCCCCTTATCTCCAGGTTTATCTTGATTTGATTTTTTCGGATCTGGATCACCTGTTTCTTTAGACGGATCTTTGTCTGGACCAGTCGGTTTTGTTTGGTCAGTTACGACTAACTTCCCATCCTTGTATTCAACTGTATTTCCATTGGCATTTACAACTGTTACTGTGCCATCGAGATTCACTTGGAACACAATGTCAGTAACAGCTAGGTAACCGGTTGGGGCTGCAGCTTCATGGAAGGTATATACTCCAGGAGCTAATTCAAGCTCATGCGATGTATTTGCTTCTGAAGTCCATTTCGCTACAGGATTACCAGTTGCCTCTTTGCCTTGGAAAATTTGAATCTCTGCACCTGCGATTTCTGTACCGCCGAGGTTGACCTTACTGAAAGTCACCTTACGCGGGAGGTCATCGTCTTTGTCAGTCACCGTAACAGTTGAACCATTGGTTGCAACGGTGTTAGATTCGCCCTTAGCGTCCTTCTCGCCAACATTTGTCACTTCCACTGTGCCGTCATGTTTGACTTGGAAAGTGATGTCCGTTACTTTGAGGTAACCAGTCGGTGCCGCTTCCTCATGGAAGGTGTAAGTGCCTGGAGTCAAGTTGATATCCTTAGACTGACTAGCTTCAGATGTCCAGCTTTCGACAGCTGTGCCTTCAGCTTTGTCGCCCTTGAAAATCTTGATTTGAGCTCCCGCGATTTCTGTACCGCCAAGGTTAACTTTACTGAAGGTCACCTTACGTGGGAGATCATCATCTTTGTCAGTCACTGTAACAGCTGAACCATTAGTCGCAACGGTGTTAGATTCACCCTTAGCGTCTTTCTCGCCAACATTCGTCACTTTCACTGTTCCGTCATGCTTGACTTGGAAAGTGATGTCCGTCACTTTGAGGTAACCCGTTGGGGCCGCTTCCTCATGGAAAGTATAAGTACCTGGAGTCAAGTTGATGTCCTTAGATTTGCCAGCTTCAGATGTCCAGCTTTCTACGGCTTGACCTTCGGCTTTCTCGTCCTTAAAAATCTTGATTTGAGCTCCTGCGATTTCAGTTCCGCCTAGGTTAACCTTACTAAAGGTCACCTTACGTGGAAGATCATCATCTTTGTCCGTTACGGTCAGAACTGAACCATTAGTCGCAACGGTGTTAGCTTCACCCTTAGCGTCCTTCTCGCCAACATTTGTCACTTCCACTGTGCCGTCATGTTTGACTTGGAATGTGATGTCGGTCACTTTGAGGTAACCCGTTGGCGCCGCTTCCTCATGGAAGGTATAAGTGCCAGGTGCCAAGTTGATGTCCTTAGACTTGCCAGCTTCAGATGTCCAGCTTTCGACTGCATCTCCTTCAGCTTTCTCGCCCTTGTAAATCTTGATCTCCGCACCTGCGATTTCTGTACCACCAAGGTTGACCTTGCTGAAGGTAATCTTACGTGGGAGATCATCATCCTTATCAGTAATGGTCAGAGTTCCACCATTGGTCGCAACGGTGTTAGATTCACCCTTAGCATCTTTCTCACCAACGTTGGTCACTTCGACTATACCATCCGTTTTCACTTGGAAAGTGATGTCAGTAACTTTGAGGTAGCCGGTTGGTGCGGCTTCCTCATGGAAGGTGTAGGTACCGGGTGCCAAGTTGATGTCCTTAGACTTACCAGCTTCGGATGTCCAGCTTTCGACTGCTGTGCCTTCAGCTTTCTCGCCCTTGTAAATCTTGATCTCTGCACCTGCGATTTCAACTCCGCCAAGACTAACCTTACTAAAGGTAATCTTACGTGGTAGGTCATCATCCTTATCAGTAATAGTCAGAGTTCCACCATTGGTCGCAACGGTGTTAGATTCACCCTTAGCGTCTTTCTCGCCAACGTTTGTCACTTCCACTGTGCCATCATGCTTCACTTGGAAAGTGATATCGGTCACTTTGAGGTAACCGGTTGGAGCCGCTTCCTCATGGAAGGTGTAGGTACCGGGTGCCAAGTTGATGTCCTTAGACTTACCAGCTTCGGATGTCCAGCTTTCGACTGCGTTTCCTTCAGCTTTCTCGCCCTTGTAAATCTTAATCTGAGCACCGGCAATCTCAGTACCGCCAAGGTTTACCTTACTGAAAGTCACCTTACGTGGAAGATCATCGTCCTTATCGGTAATAGTTACTGTTGAACCATTGGTCGCAACGGTGTTAGATTCGCCCTTAGCATCTTTCTCACCAACGTTTGTCACTTCCACTGTACCGTCTGTTTTGACTTGGAATGTGATGTCAGTCACTTTGAGGTAACCGGTTGGAGCCGCTTCCTCATGGAAAGTATAAGTGCCTGGAGTCAAGTTCAAGTCTTTAGACTTGCCAGCTTCAGATGTCCAGCTTTCGACTGCATCTCCTTCAGCTTTCTCGCCCTTGAAGATCTTGATTTCCGCACCAGCGATTTCAGTACCGCCTAGGTTGACTTTACTGAAGGTAATCTTACGTGGAAGATCATCGTCCTTATCCGTTACAGTCAGAGTTGAACCGTTAGTCGCAACGGTGTTAGCTTCACCTTTAGCGTCTTTCTCGCCAACGTTTGTCACTTCCACTGTGCCGTCATGCTTGACTTGGAATGTGATATCAGTCACTTTGAGGTAACCGGTTGGAGCCGCTTCCTCATGGAAAGTGTAAGTACCAGGTGCTAAGTTGATGTCCTTAGACTGATTAGCCTCGGATGTCCAGCTTTCGACTGCATTTCCTTCAGCTTTCTCGCCCTTGTAAATCTTGATTTGAGCTCCTGCAATCTCAGTACCGCCTAGGTTGACCTTACTGAAGGTAATCTTACGTGGTAGGTCATCATCCTTATCAGTAATAGTCAGAGTTCCACCATTGGTCGCAACGGTGTTAGATTCACCCTTAGCATCCTTCTCGCCAACATTTGTCACTTCCATTGTGCCGTCATGCTTGACTTGGAATGTGATGTCCGTTACTTTGAGGTAACCGGTTGGAGCCGCTTCCTCATGGAAGGTGTAAGTTCCTGGGGCCAAGTTCAAGTCTTTAGACTTACCAGCTTCTGAAGTCCAGCTTTCTACAGCTGTGCCTTCTGCCTTGTCGCCTTTGAAGATCTTGATTTCCGCACCAGCAATTTCTGTACCCCCAAGATTTACCTTACTGAAGGTCACCTTACGTGGAAGATCATCATCCTTATCGGTTACTGTAACAGTTGAGCCGTTAGTTATGACCTTGTTCTCTTCACCCTTAGCGTCTTTCTCGCCAACGTTTGTCACTTCCACTGTGCCGTCATGCTTGACTTGGAATGTGATGTCGGTCACTTTGAGGTAACCCGTTGGAGCTGCTTCCTCATGGAAGGTGTAGATACCGGGTGCCAAGTTGATGTCCTTAGACTTACCAGCTTCGGATGTCCAGCTTTCGACTGTGTTTCCTTCAGCTTTCTCGCCCTTGTAAATCTTGATTTGAGCTCCTGCAATCTCAGTACCACCGAGGTTGACCTTACTGAAGGTCACCTTACGTGGAAGGTCATCATCCTTATCGGTTACTGTAACAGTTGAGCCGTTAGTTACGACCTTGTTCTCTTCACCCTTAGCATCTTTCTCACCAACGTTTGTCACTTTCACTGTGCCGTCATGCTTGACTTGGAATGTGATATCAGTTACTTTAAGGTAACCGGTTGGGGCGGCTTCCTCATGGAAGGTGTAAGTACCAGGTGTCAAGTTGATGTCCTTAGACTTGTTAGCTTCGGATGTCCAGCTTTCTACAGCTGTACCTTCAGCTTTCTCGCCCTTGTAGATCTTGATCTCTGCACCAGCGATTTCTGTACCACCTAGGTTGACCTTACTGAAAGTAATGGCTTTCAGACTATTGTCCTCTTTATCGGTTACAGTAAGAACCAAGCCATTTGCTTCAACAGAGTCACTTGCACCTTTAGTATCAACTGTGATGGTACCATCGGAATGAACTGTGAATTTAATATCTTCTACAGCTATAAATCCAGCAGGAGCAAGGCTTTCTTTCAGAGAATATGTCCCTGGAGCTAATTTTACTACTTTAGATGCGTTGGCTTCGGATGTCCACTCTGCAAGAGGTTTAGCTTCAGGACGAATCCGACTGCCTTTGTAGAGTTTCAATTTCGCCCCTGGGATTTCCTTCCCGTTTGGATCTACTTTTTTGATAGTCACATCACGTTCTGAGTCGTCATCCTTGTCTGTTACCTTCAAAGTTGCTCCGTCAGTCACAACCTTGTTGTTTTCACCTTTGGAGTCTTTTTCTCCGATATTAGTCACTTCCACCGTACCGTCATGTTTGACTTGGAAAGTGATGTCAGTTACTTTGAGATAACCAGTTGGCGCGGCTTCCTCATGGAAGGTGTAAGTACCAGGCTCCAAATTGATTTCTTTAGACTGATTAGCTTCGGATGTCCAGCTTTCAAGAGCTTGACCTTGAGCCTTGTTGCCTTTGAAAATCTTAATTTGAGCACCAGCAATTTCAGTACCGCCTAGGTTAACCTTACTGAAGGTAATGGCTTTAGGACTATTGTCCTCCTTGTCGGTAATCGTCAGAATTGAACCCGCTGCTTGAACGGTATCTTCTGCTCCTTTCTTCACAAGAGTAACAGTGCCATTAGCACCGACAGTAAATGTGATATCTTCTACATATTGATAACCAGCGGGAGCATTAGCTTCAGTCAGTGTATAGGTTCCTGGAGACAGTTTTATTACTTTAGAAGTATTTTCTTCTGAAGTCCAGTCTGCAACAGGAGCTTCTTCCTGATCAACAAGGTCACCTTTATAGATTTTCAGTTCCGCACCTGGAATTTCTTTTCCGTTTGGATCTACCTTTTTGAAGGTTATATCCTGCTCGGTTACCGTCTTCTTATTGACAATTTCACGCGATACAGATTTATCTGATCCAAAATCCTGGGAACCAATCTTAATTTCCTCAGTTAATTTGTCATATCCTGTAGGAGGTGTCACTTCACGGATGGTATAATCATCACGCAACAAGTCGCCCAAGTTGGCATTTCCGTCAGAATCTGTAGTTAATTTCCCAACAACTGCACCGGTCCGATCACGAACAACTTCAAATTCAGCACCTTGCAGATTTTCACCATTTTCATTGACCTTATGGAGCTTAATGGTGAAAACATAGCCTTCTCCAACACCGCCAGCAATCTGATAAGAGCGATTTTCAGCTGATGTCGTTGTTTGACCACCGTTATAGGTCATTGTAGCACTGTTGGAAACGCGCTCACCATCAACAAGATCGTAATCTGCTTTTGTCTTATAGTCCAGCAAATACCCGAAAGCATCCATGTCACCAAGGTCAATCGTGAAACCATCACCAGCGGCATTCTCCGTGATTTTTGATTGGAAATTAGCTGTCACGTCTTCTGTTGAATCTCGCACCCAATCTCCATTATTCCAGCGCCAAGCAATTTTATAGACCCGAATTGAGTCTCTCATGATTTTAAAATTAGGCGAGGTAATCTTGTCAGTTATCGTTACACCGGTATAATGCTCCATATTGCGGTTAATCGCAATATTGTAATGAACTTCATTCTTACCGTCTTCTGCTGCCTGATAAGAGCTCTTTTCAATTTTTGAGTCATATCTTTTGGGTGGTCCATTATAATGGACGATTCCCGGATACAGTGTCCGTCCTCCTACGGTAAATCCACCATTCAAGTCACCTTCTTGTCTCACAACATCATGGTCAACTCGTGCATAGAAGAAGAATTCTCCTTGAACACCAGACTTTTGCTCAACATAATTTGTATAGGTCAAAGTAATCGTCTTGTTGGTTGAATCCAAAAATCCATTTGCCACTACGTTATCCGAGCTGTCCTTAAGTTCAATAGCTGAAGAGTTCCCAAAAGCATACTCAGAAGGCAAGGTGATTGTTGTCGTATCACCTTGATGTACCTGGTTATCCGGCAAGACAAACTTTGCGTAAACTCGAAAAGTTTCCCAAATATCAACCCCCTGCGTCAAATCACCACCTGAAGAATTCTTCAGGCTCATCTCCGTGATAACATCACCAAACTCAGCTGCTTGCACCTGAGTAAGAGGAGCAACTGATGGCAAAATGACTCCTAAACAAAGAATAACAAGGTGGAGCAATGCTCTAATCCTTTTGTTCATGCAATTTTCCTTTCTCACAATATTCAGTTTTAAATGTACAATGTAATTGTATACTAACTGAGCTTCCCCATCTTGTCAGTGCCCGCTTTCTAGAAAACGAACATTTATAGATACATTACATCTACATTTTATCATACTATAAGAAAAATGGCTATACACAAAAGGAGATTTTTTTAACATTTGTTTAGCTTTTTGTCATTTAGAAAAGATGGACGATTTATATGGTTCATTTGCAAATCAGACCAATATTGCTAGGGTCAATTGCGTCTGACAATCAATGTCCTCAATAACATAGAAAAACCGGAAACAAAGTCCGGTTCTAATCATTTATTTCCTAAACGTCAGGGCATAAAATTTCCCATCCCAAAGGAGTTTCAACTCCTTCTCCTTAACCCCTGCCGGTATAACGGCCTCTAAAAAGATGAGAATTTTTCAATCGTAATTCACCTGACTGCCTATCTATATCTTTTGCTAAACCATAGGCTTTATAGAGGACTAAAAGACTAAAAGCAAGCTCAAAAGCTAGAATTATCCGACCCCAATAAGTCTGATTCGCTGGCAGATTCCACAAGAAATGTAAAACAAAAGGCAGCATAACACAAAATAGGCCATAAGCAAATACAGATTGATTCTTCTTATGATAATGTAATATCAGTGCAAGACCGAAAGTAAGCAAAGATGTATATAGCCCGTGAGACATAAAAGCCGGAACTAAACGGCTTATGACTTGTGATAGAGAATCAGCCAAACCACGGTCTACATTATTAGCAATCCAAACAAATTGTTCTTGAATTTCAAATCCTGTACCCGCAGCATAGCCCAGCAGCAATATTGATTTTAGATTTTTTACTGGAACAAAGTAATAGGCGAAGACTACTGCTAGAAGTTTGGCAGGCTCCTCAATAGGCGGAGCAACAACAGAGTCCTGAATGATATTCACCCAGGAAGTCTTAGGAAAGTTACTTTCTAATAAATAAGTCAGTCCCCTATCAGCCGTACTAGATAGAAACTTCGACAGGAAAAGTCCGCCTATCAGTGCTAATAAAATAGCTGCCAAGGGGGTCTGCCATTTTTTAGCCAAAAGAAAGAGCAAAAGAAAGACTGGAACAATATAGAAAATTTCTAATAAACTAGCTACTCCCACTATCCCATAATCAGTACCTGACAAACTATAGGAGATATAAGGTTCTGTAACGACTCCTAGTCCAAGTATCACTAGAAAAAAGTAAATAAAAAGAATAAGTCTTTTCTTCATTCCTTTACCCCCATTCTGAAATCAAGGAAATGGTTGTTACCAATGTTTAAGTCTTGTTTTCGATCAAATTTTTTGGCAAAATGAAAAGCTTCGTAAAGAACAACTAAACTGAAAGAAACTTCAAAAGCAATCATAAGGAGACTGAAGGATAATTGACCGTTTGGCAAATTCCATAGAAAATGCAAAACAAAAGGCAAAATGAAACAAAATATTCCTTTATAAAATACTGATTGATTCTTCTTATAATAAAGTAGCATGAGTATTAAGCCAAAAGCCGTTAAAGCTGTATAAAGTCCGTGAGAAGTCAAAGCTGCGAAAATTCTCCCCAGAGCCTGAGAAATGGAATAAGCCAATCCTTTATCTAAATTTTTAGCAATAAAAGTGAACTGCTCCCTAATCTCGAATCCTGTCCCTGCCGCATAGCCTAGCAACAGTATAGATTTTATATTTTTCACAGGCATAAAATATATTGCCCAAACAACAGCTAATAACTTGACTGGCTCCTCAATAAATGGGGCTACTAAAGAATCTTTAAAGATATTAAAGAATGAGTGGCTAGGAAAAGTTGACTTTAACCAAGCAAAAATGCTCTCATCACCAACTATAGCAAAAAAACTGGATAAAAATAAGCCACCTACAAAAGCTAGCCAAAGAGCAACAGAAGGTGTTTGCCATTTGCGAGCCAAATAGGCCAATAATATTATAATAGGAACAATATAGAAGAGTTCAAGCAGACTCACTACACCAACAATCCCATAATCTTTTGCAGACAAACTATAAGATAAGTAAGGATTCATGGATAATCCTAACCCAAGACAAATCAAGGATAGGTAGCTAAATAAGACAATATTTTTCCTCATAAAAAGCCTCCTTTTCAAGAAAAACTACAAAAAGACTTATTCGAAAACGAATGATTATCATTTTTTTGCTTAAAATTCATCGAATTTATCCTCTTGAAAATAATGTAGTTGACTGCTTGTAAATCAGATTCTTAAAATCAACTGTCAAAAATTTTTGAATGAAATAGTAAAAAATCTTACTAATTTCATTCTAGCAAAATATTAAAATTTTAATCTTACATAAATCTTACGTTCCAAACTTATAATCTTACAGTATTGTAAGATTGCAAACATAAGCAATTCTAATATAATCTGTCATTTCATTTCCGGTGTCAATTTATTGTAAAAAGTTTAAACTTTCTTTAATTCCTCATATTAAATATTCTAGAATACAAACATCAATTATTTTTCAAAAAATTTGCAGTTATTTTTTTCATACAATATTCCTTTCTAAAAAGTATGATATTAGCCCTAAAATCATTTCTCTATTTGAAGAACATCAAAAGGGCACCCCCTATTATGCAAAAAGAAAGATAACCTTTCTGTAACCTAACCTTTCATTTCAGCTTTTAAACTTACATTTTTATCACTTAGCATGAAGGAATATTTTTCTAACAATTAAACTGTGTCGAATGCTTCTTTCTATTCAGAATCAGAAAAACCGGAAACAAAGTCCGGTTTTAATCATTTATTTCCTAAACGTCAGGGCATAAAATTTTCCATCCCAGAGGAATTTCAGCTCCTTCTCTTTGACTCCTGTCGGTATAGCGGCCTCAATTTCTCCTAAATCAACAGTAGCGTCCTTAAAATAGTCCTTGCTGAAATGGTTCTTCTTATATTGCTGGTCCACATAGTCTGCCGTCTCGTCTGAAATCATAATCTTAGTTCCTGGCTTAGCCACCCGCAGCATTTCCTGCATGGCCTTGGCCTTATCACTAAAGAAATTAATTCCACCGATATGATAGACGATGTCAAAGCTATTATCTGCAAAAGGCAGGTCCTCTGCACAAGCATGAAAGAGTTGCAGATTTGTCTTCTTGGCACAGGATTTCTGACATTTTTTCAGCATGCCTATGGAAATATCTGCCCCAACAAAGTCTAGGCTTTTCAGGTCAATATTCTCAGGGATGTAGCGCAGGTCTTGACCAGTCCCGATAGAGACATAAAGGACGGATAGATGATCCTTCCATTCTATTTCTGCCATCTGGTCCTTTCTCAACTTGTCAATAGCTTTGCCATGAAGAAGTGGCCCTATCCATTTCTCACCAAAATCATACCAGCGAGCTAAGCGATTGTACATAGTCATGTACTTAGCATTATCCCCTGAGACATAGTCCGGATTCAGTGCCAGATAAATGTCTCCATCCTTTTGAAAATCCTCCAACTTCAAACCTGACTTCAGCTTCTCTTGTATTTTTGTATCTGTCATATCTTCTGTCTCCTTTTTCTATTTGCCATTTATTATAAAGGATTCTGAGACAAAAACAAGAGTTTTTTCGTAAGTGGCTGTTCAGCATGAGTAACTGGAAGAAATTGCTCAGTAAGCTGCAGAAAAGCTAGACCAAAATATGCAAATAAAAAGAAGATAAAGCATTCTGCCCTATCCTCTCTTTGTTTATTTACTCAGTCGAGTCTTACGGTAAAGCCCTAAAAGAGTTAGAACTACCAGACCAGCAAGAACCAGTTCAAAACTTTGGCTAGTTCCTGTCGCAGGGAGAACTTTTTTAGTTTTCCCTTGACCGTCAGTCGCTTTCTCAGGAGCTGATGATGGATTTAAATCTGATGATTGACTTGGCTTGGTACCACCTTGAACCGACTTATCCGGTGTGCTTGGTTCAGTAGGTGCCGCTTGGTCAGTAATGAACAACTTACCATCTGTATACTCCACTGCATTGCTATTAGCGTCTAGAACTGTTACAGTACCATCTTCATTAACTTGGAAGATAATATCTGTCACAGCCAAGTAACCTGTCGGAGCCGCTTCTTCATGGAAGGTGTAAATACCCGGCTCTAAGTTAATTTCCTTGGATTGGTCAGCTTCTGAAGTCCAAGATGCGACAGGGCTGCCCTTGCTTTCCCGACCCTTGAAAATCTGAATCTGAGCACCGGCAATTTCCTCACCAGCTAGATTGACCTTGCTGAACGTTACCTGTTTGTCCGCTGGAGTTTGAGTTTTCTTATTGACCACATTGACTGCAACCAATCTGCTGTCTCCAGAATCTCCAGATGCCGGACTGCCGACGTTCAAAGTTTTACCAAAGTCTGCTGGACTGATAGTAATATCCTCTGTCAGGCGGTCATAACCAGCCGGAGCAGTCGTTTCACGCAGGATATAAGTGTCGCGTAGAAGATTACCAACTTCCGCATTCCCATCCGCATCTGTCGTGATTGTGCCAACAACCTTATTGGTCGCTTTCCGCACCACTTCAAAGACTGCACCGCTCAGAAAGGCATTAGATTCATCAGTCTTGTGAACCTTCACCTTGAAATTATAACCTTCGGATGTTCCGCCAGCAATCTGATAAGAGTATTCATTGGTGACAGATACTGTCTCGGTATTGTTGTAGTTCATAGTAGCTTTATTTCCTACAACTTCACCATCAGCCAAATCATAATCAGCCAATGTCTTGTACTCAAGCAGGTAACCGAAACCTTCTACGTCACCGAAGTTGATTGTCAAGCTATCACCTTCAGCGCCAAAGGTCATCTTAGACTGGAAGTCTGCTGTTACATCTTCAGTCGAATCACGCGCCCAATCTCCATTATTCCAGCGCCAAGAGACCTTATAAACTCGTACAGAGTCTTGAATAATCTTAGCATTTGTGTCACCCAGCTTGTCCGTCACAGAGACATTTTTGTAGTTCCCCATGTTACGGTTAATGGCCACATTGTAGCGGATTTCATTCTTAGCATCGGCATCCCATTGAAAAGCACTTTTTTCTAGCAGAGACTCATACTTTTTCGGCGGTCCATTATAATGAATGCTGCCGGCAGGAATCCTATTATTGCCTACAGTAAAAGTAGCTGGAATATCCCTTTCCTCTGTGACGACCTCGTGGTCAATCCGCGAATAAAAGAAAAACTCGCCTCTGACACTGGACTTCTGCTCCACATAGTCTGTGTATGTCAGTGTGATGGTCTTGGCATCGCTATCCAGGACTCCATTAGCCACCAGGGCTCCGTTTTCATCCTTAAGCTCAATAGCTGAGGAATTCCCAAAAGTAAATTCATTTGGCAAGCGGATCACTGTCGTATCACCCGCATGGGCCTGGTTGTCCGGCAGGGCAAACTTAGCATAGACACGGAAGGTCTGCCAGATATCAACACCATTAGTCAGCTGCTCACCAGAGTTTGTGGTGAGATGCATTTCAGTGATGACATCATTCAATTCCGCCGCATGAGCCTTAAGGGTTCCAGCTAGGAAAGGCAGGAACACGCCTAGACAGAGAATGATTAACTGAAACCATACTCTCAGTTTTTTATTCATGCAATTTTCCTTTCTCACAAGTAAAATTTGTTTAAAAGCACAGCGTATTGGCAAGCCAGTCGAACACGCCCTTTTTATGTTCTTCTGCCTTTTTGACAAACACTGGA
Source organism: uncultured Streptococcus sp. (assembly GCA_963533195.1). Taxonomy (GTDB): domain Bacteria; phylum Bacillota; class Bacilli; order Lactobacillales; family Streptococcaceae; genus Streptococcus. The sequence goes on from CAUSOG010000048.1 coordinate 12,101, forward strand.
AAGACAATACTAATTCATTGTACCATATTGACTATTAAAAAACTATAGGAATGCTCACAGGGTTTTATCATAAAAAGGAGAAAGAAGATGCTAAGCCTTCTCTCTCCTATTGATACACAAAACAGGTCAAAAGATGACCTAAAAATCATTGAACAAATTAAGATCTTCTATTTTGACAAAAAGTCAATCTTTCTGTGACGCACTGGAAGTTGCGTCTACCTGATTCTGATCTGCTTCTTCTTGTTTTGAAGAATTTCTTTCCGTCTTATCTGAAGTGTCAGGATCTTTCTGTACATGTCCGCAGGCCGTTAGGATAAAGACAGAAATCAGAGCCAGAAACAAGCTCCCAATTTTCTTGAACCCAGACATACGAGTCCTCCCTTTATGCGAAACTTGATGAGACTAGTACCCCGCCAAAAATGCCTGCACAGTCTTGACATCTTCTGGACTACCGCCTTGGTCAATATCGCAGATATGCTGTAGCCCATACTTTTCAATAATCAAGGCAGTCGCTCCGCAGAAGGTCCGGCCGTGTTTAACAGAGTCACCATTGTTAACAAAACCTTTAATCAGCCCAGGATGTTTCTTGATAAAGCGTTTGGTAGACCAGGGAATTTTCCCAGCACCAGCATTTCGAGTAATGAGAATGCAAGGCTCTTCCAGTTTCTCCTTGATGCTCTGGGTCGGATAGCCCAGTGATTCTGCAAATCGTTTTCCAATACCAGTATTTGAATCATAAACTACAATCATCTTCATCACCTACTTTCTTAAAAAAAGGATAGCAAACCAAGTCGCAAAGCCTAAAACCACAACATCAGAGATGAGCATAAGCATAAACTCTAAATCTGGCATCATGTGAATGTAAATCAGCAATGACAAAGTTGTCAAAGCCAGTACCGCCAGCTTAGCAACTGCCGGCAAGCCCGGAATCAAAGCTGCTCCGATTAGAACAATGATGAGACCTCCGACTAAAAATGACTGAAAATCCACACTTAAACTAAAACCAACTGTCACACCGCCGTAGCCAATGGTCAAAAGACCAATCGCGACCAGACAGATACCCAAAATAGCCATTCCACTCATAGCAAATCCTCCTTGCTTGTTCATTCTATTTCCTCACTTTCTATTTTTGAATGAACGCTTCCAAATATTCATTCAAAGCTTTCTAACCATTCCTATTCGCACTACATAAGACATCACCTCCTTTGTTTGTGAATGAATAGTTTTAGAAATTCATTCACTAATGCTTTTAAGAAAAGGAATTTCCTCTATTTGGAAAAAATCCCCTTAACAAAATATTTAACTAAAGTCTCAATGCTATTGAAGTAGCCTGAAAATTCCTGCTCTGTGACATGCATGTCTATGTAGTAAATCAAGTCATAAACCTTCATAATCTCAGCTATTTTCTCCTTCGAAAAGCCCTCTTCCTGCAAGCGCTGGCTGAAAGTCTGAATCAGAAACTGATGAAAGGCATTGGACGCTCGGCCGGAATCCTGATTATAGTAATCGTGCAGAATCTGAGAAATGCCCGGCTTGTTCCACTCAGCTAGAATTTTATTGGGCGAAATCAACTCAAAAGTAACTGCAAAAAGCTGTTCAACGATTGCCTCGGGCTCGCCCTGCCAGTCCACACGCCGCATGGTTTCCTCACGTATACGGCTATTTTCAGCTATATAAACCTCCAAGAAGATAGCTTCCTTAGACTCATAATACTTGTAAAAAGATCCGACAGCCATCTGGCTTCTCTTAGCAATATCAGAAATTCCAGCTGCCTTATAGCCTTTTTCTGCAAAGACTTCTCTAGCCGCAGCCAGGAGCTCATTTTTTTTATCCATTTCCACGCCTCTTTTGTGAATGAATTTTATTTTATGTTCATTCATATTTTAACACAATCTTGCCACTTGTCAAGCATTTATGTTATACTATACAAAAAAAGATAGTTTGCTAATCAAATTATTTTTTAGATTATATTTTGGAGGTTGAGCTATGCTCAAGGAAAGACGAAACCAAGGTACCATCGCCCTACTGGTAATTTCTCTTATTTTTCTAGTTGTTGCTGCAGTGATGGGCTTTATCCAATACCAAAAAGTCAACACCAAGACTGCCTATGACCGAAATAGCGAGCCTGGAGCAGATTCAGCAGTCTATGCTGAAGTGTCATATATTTTTCCAGAGGCTCTGATTGAAGTAGAAGATAATACTCAAGTTTGGCTGGTTGCTTACCAAGACGAATATGTTGGTCTGCAGGCTAAAAAAGGGGACAAGCAGGTTGCCCAGCTCTTGGAAAAAGAGAAAAAGGGCGAGCTGGAAAAAAATCCTGTCCGAATCGTTGGCTCCTACGTTAATGCTAACTCCCCTAAAAAAAATCAGGGCTATATCTCTAATTATGGCAGCCTCGTTCGCGGTCTCTTAGCAGACAATCCCGAAGTCATCACAGTAATGTCAAGCAGCTCCTATATCTCTATCACTGAATTTGAATCTGACAATCTTGCATTCATGTTCTACATTCTGTTTTTGATTGGACTCAGTGTTTTCTTTGTCGTTATGGGAATTATCGGCCGCAAGAAAAATATCGCTGCCTACGAAGAAATCTATGCAGCCTATCCAGAGGCCAAGAACAATCTCAATATCCTGCTTGAGCAAGCTTCTTTCCACGACGATGTGCTGAAAATTGCTGTTTATAAAGACCATCTCATTACCTACTATCGAGGTTTCAAAGCAATTGATCTCAAACAGGTCGTCCATCTCTACCACCACATTCTCACCATGCATCGCGGCTTCGTTGCTTCAAACAGAAACTCAACCTTAGTTGCTGTTCGAAACAATCAAAAGAAATACCAAATGCCCATTAAGAACATTGGTAAAACAACAGACACCAAACTCCAGTCAACCTTTGACTATCTCTACAACCACTTCCCTCATATCAGATTGGGAGTGTAATAGCACATAAA
>CAUSOG010000049.1:0-13376 GCA_963533195.1 uncultured Streptococcus sp.
CTATCTCAGGGAGAATCAGTGAAAAGATGCCATTCTTTTTATACCAAAAATTGGTCCAAGCGAAACGGCGATAAGCTTCTTCTGTCATGGTCGTTTTTGCTGTCATAGGAAACATCTCTCTACCTCCAAATCAATCTTTTTTCTAGTTTACCACAATCTTTACGGAGATGGCAATCTTAATACTAACAAATCCTATCTTAGATTTGCTCCTAATTTCCATGATAAAGAACTTGCTTTTCTCAATTTCATCTGGTATACTATACGTAACTTTTAAAACGTTACATAGGAGGTGTGATATGTTTTCGCATGAAAAATTAAAAAAACGCCGGATGGAGCTTAATCTGACTCAGTCTTCCATTTACCAAGAGCTGGGCATATCTCGAAAGACTTACTCTGCTTGGGAAAATGGCCTAGCAGAGCCCCATGCAAAAAATCTCAGGAGGTTGGCCACCTGTCTCAAGGTCCAAGAGAACTACTTTGTGGATGAGACCAACGCGCTCTACACCTACCCTTTACTAACTCCACCACATAAAAAAGAAGTAGACAAGCTCGCTAGTCGGCTCCTAGAGAGACAGCGTAAAGTCAGCTCTCTTACAGCCTATAAAGTTCTATCCGTTGAGCTGGCTGCAGGTCGCGGTCACAGTTATTATGACAATGAAACAGACTACGAAACTGTCTACTTTGATCAAGATATCCAGCACGACTTTGCATCTTGGGTCTCTGGGGATTCTATGGAGCCCAAATATCCCAATGGCTCTGTTGCCCTTATGAAACAGACAGGATTTGACTACGATGGGGCAGTCTATGCTCTTATGTGGAATGGCAAGACCTATATCAAAAAAGTCTACCGCGAGACTGAAGGCCTACGCTTAGAATCTATCAATCCTGACTACGATGACCTCTTTGCCCCTTATGAAGACCAACCTAGCATTGTTGGTATCGTCGTCGGACATTTTCTGCCGATTGAGGTGTAAGTTATGGTCCTATTTGATTATTCACGCGAGCCCCATTCAGACATTGCTTTTGTGGATATGAAAAGTTTTTACGCCTCTTGTGAATGCATTGCCCTCGGTCTTGACCCTTTAAAAACCTCGCTCTGTGTCATGAGCCGAATTGAAAATTCTGCCGGACTGATACTAGCTTCCACCCCTCTCTTTAAAAAGAATTTCGGCAGCCAGAATGTCAGCCGAAGCTATAATCTTCCTTTTGATGTCCACACCCGCAAGTTCAACTATGCTGCTGCCCACAAGCAGGGACTACCCATTACAGCAGATTATGTACGCTTTATTGAAGACGCTGCTCAAAAGACCCTATTGGTCCCACCTCGGATGAACTACTATATCCAGAAAAACATGGAAATCCAAAAGATTTTCCAGGATTTTGCGGCTCCCGATGATATTTTCCCCTACTCAATCGATGAGGGCTTCTTAGATTTGACAAGCTCTATCAACTACTTCATTCCCGATCAGACGCTGGACCGCAGGACTAAACTAGACCTACTGGCTGCCCGCATTCAACAGGCTATCTGGAAGAAGACTGGGATTTATGCCTCTATCGGCCTGAGCAACGCCAATCCTCTTCTCGCCAAGCTAGCCTTGGACATTGAAGCCAAACACACAAAAAAGATGCGGGTCAACTGGTCCTATGAGGATGTTCCCAGCAAGGTTTGGACCATTCCGACCATGACTGATTTTTGGGGAATCGGCCACCGAACAGCCACCCGTCTTAAGAAGCTAGGCATCCACTCCATTTATAATTTAGCTCACTTTAATCCCGATATTATCAAAAAAGAAATGGGGGTCATGGGTCTGCAGCTTTGGTTTCACGCTCACGGCATTGATGAAAGCAATGTTCACAAGCCTTATCAGGTCAAGTCACACGGCCTGGGAAATTCGCAAATTCTTCCCCGAGACTATAGACAGCAGGCAGAGATTGAGCTCGTTTTCCGAGAAATGGCAGAGCAGGTCGCCATTCGGCTCAGACGTTCTGGTAAGAAATGCCAGCGTATCTCCATATATGCCCACTATTCCAAACAGGAGCGCCTGCCTTCCATTCATACACAGAAAAAAATTGAGCCTACCAATAACAGCGATCGACTGGCTCAAATCGTAGTTCAGCTTTTTCGTTCCAAATATCAGGGCGGGGCTATTCGACAGATTGGCGTTTTTTACAGTGACTTTGTCGATCAGGGATATGGTCTGATTTCTCTCTTTGATGATCCTCTGCAAATTCAAAAAGAAGAGGAGCTCCAGCTGACGATTGACCACATCAGAGATCGCTTCGGTTTTACCTCTCTGCTTAAAGGAAATGCCTTGCTGGACTCCTCCCGTGCTATTGCTCGAAGTAAGCTAACCGGTGGCCATTCTGCTGGAGGGTTGGAGGGCTTATCATGACCGACCGCTCTTATCTCCCTTATCAGTCGGCTCGTGACTTTCAGGATCGGGGTATGGCTAAGTGGGCAGGCTTTTTCCTCTCTGAGCATAGCACTGCTCTAGCCAAAAAAGAACTAGATATCAGTCGCCTGGCCCAGCTTGACAGACAGGAGAAATTCTACTTGCTCAATCAAGCTTACAGCCAGCAAATTCCCATACGAATCACCTTTCTTAATCAGGGAAAGCTGACCGACATTACTGCTACCGTCTTTCATCTGGACTGCAAGCAGATCCTTCTGCAGGAAGGCCACTATTACAAAGGCCTTGCTATTCATCAGATTCTTTCGATACAAGCTTCAGGAGGCACAGATGACTACTCAGAATCTACATGAGGAACTTCAATTTGATTATTTTTCCCAGAATTACTATCAATTTCAAGAGGATTTTTATCAATTTTCCAATCTTCCCCAGCCTCTGATGGTCATGGAAGATGACATCCTACTCCACATGGCCAGCCGCCAGGTCACTCATTTCAAACTTTCCAAGACCAAAAGTTTGGACAAGAAGGACCATTACTTCCACTTTACCGTCAGTCGCCCAGACCAAGCAAACCGACTCTGCATTTACCACTATCAAGGCCAAACAGAAGATATAAATCAATGAGCTCCCAAACTAAGTCTGGGAGCTTATTGTATGGAGCTGGCCATCTACTAGAATTTTCTCAATTCTTTCTTGCTTTAAACCAGGGAATAATATTAAAGATTTGAGCCAGCTATATTCGAACCTGAGAAACGCCATTCTTTTTAGGTTATATACCTAGTTTATTTGTATAACTTAATTTCAGATTAAAAACACCCCAATCGTTAGATTTTCTGTCTAACTTTTGGGGTGCAATTCAAAGCGATTTATCTTTTCTTTTATTTTTTATCGGTGTCAAGATTTGCAGCTTCAATAACAGGTTGCTCGTCTTGTTTTAGCTTGTTAACAGTCATATTAACACCAAGAGCTCCTGCTAGGAGTTGGCGGATATCAAAGCCTGCACCTTGCGATACTTGGTCAATACTCTGCATGATATCACCAACCATCTTAGAAGCATTGCCTTCACCATACATAGTAATTTTGTCCACCTTAGTAAGCGGCTCTGCTACAGCACGGGCAATTTCTGGCAGTTTGTCTACAATCATCTCAGTAATCGCAGCTTCCTGCATCTTCTTCATGGCTTCGGCTTTTTTATCCAAACCTTCTGCTTCGGCTTCTAGTTTAAGACGAATAGCCTCTGCTTCAGCACGTCCCTTGGCTTCAATGGCTTCAGCTTCTTGCAGTTGCGCAAATTTTTCAGCCTCGGCTTGAGCCTTGCGAGCTTCGGCTTCTTTTTGTGTTTCAAAGAGTTCCGCCTCGGCTTGACGTTGACGCTCAATCAATTGTGCTTCCGCTGCTTGTTGACGAGAGTATTTCTCCGCTTCAGCCTGTTTGCGGATGTTAGCATCCAGTTCTTGCTCCCGAACCTTAACTTCGCGTTCCTTGACTTCAGCTTCTTTCTCTTGCTTCATGATATTAGCTTCGGCAGCCACACGTTCTTGCTCCCGACGCTGTACTTCAGCCTCAATCCCTTTAGCTGCATCAGCCTTAGCTTGCGCTATATCTGCTTCCTGCTTGAGGGCAGCTTGTTTCAGTTTCAGTTCATTTTGCTTTTGAGCAATTTCTAAGTCAGCAGCTACTCGCTTGTCGTTTGCCAACTTGTCCTGCTCCGCTTCTACTTCCTTGCGCTCACGTTCAGCTTTAGCCTTTGCAATCAAGGCATCTTTTTTAATGGTTTCGACATTTTCGATACCGAGATTATCAATCACACCGCCTTCGTCAGAGAAAGACTGAACGGTAAAGGCAATAACTTCTAATCCCATCTTAGCCAAATCCGGAGCTACGTTGTCCTGAACTTTTGAGGCAAATTCCTGACGGTCATTGACCATCTTACGCAATTCCATCTGACCAATTACTTCCCGAAGATTTCCTTCTAAGACATCTTGAACAGAATTGGAAATATCAATTGTATTCCAATTAAGGAAGTTTTCTGCTGCACGAGCAATCATTTCATCGGTCGTTCCGATTTTTAGCTTAACAGCTGCATCAGCACGTACATTGATAAAATCCAGAGTCGGTACCGCTTCAGATGTGCGAACATCTGTTGAGAACTGCTCAATATCCAAATAAGAGCGCTGCTCAACAAAAGGAATCATAAAGCCAGCCTTGCCACGAAGGTGACGCTGTTTACGAAGTCCTGTAATTACAACTACTTCGTTAGGGCGTGCGTTAACATAACCTTTCACCAAAAGTACGACAAGAACAACCAAACCAATAATTACTGGAATCAACCAGGTTGGAAAGAAAAATGTATCCATTAAATCTCCTTCTATAAGACAATTTCCATTGTCTATTTCTTTTTATACTTAGTATAACAAATTATTTCAAATTCTCAAATTATTTTCAAGATTTTTACAAGAATTATTCATCAAAAAGTCCTTGCAAACCGGCGAAAGGATTGTTCTTCTCTTTTTGAGCTTCTTGAGCAGCGGCGAATTCATCTTCCGTCATAACCTGCCAGTCCTGACCAGACAGAAAGCCTTGACCGGCTTCTTCCTCAGCTGTTAGGATTTTCAGCGGGATATTCATCAGGATATTATCAGCTACACTCTCGGCTACATTAATCTCGCCATTTTCAATCGGCAGCACCAAATCCTGATCAATCATACCCTGCGATGCAGCCTGTCCTTCTTCCATGAAAATTTCGTTGACTAGAAAAGACTCCTGGAGTTCGACTGGCTCCATACTACGACTGGACGTCAGAGTAATGGTATAAGACAGGTCATAATCCAGAAAATAGAGGCCGTCTTCATATTGAACCTTTCCTTTAGCTACAATATCCTGAACATCTAAAATCTCAGGATTGCGTTCTTTTAACTCCTCTGCCAAGTCCAGCTTTTTCTCAAAGGCAAGTCCATCTGGATTCTTTCGAATTTCTTGAATATGCAACATAAGTTCCTCTTTGTTTTTTTCTTTTATTATATCATGTTTGGGCGCTCCGCTGTTATTGAAAATTATTTTGTTATAATAAATTGCAAGGAGGGAAGACAATGGAACATCTAGGACAGGTTTTTAGATTTTTTCGAGAGGCTAGGCACATCTCTTTATCCGAGGCAACTGGCGGAGAATTTTCAAAATCTATGCTCTCTCGCTTTGAAAACGGGCAGAGCGAACTTTCGGCACAGAAACTTTTTAGCGCTCTCAGCGCCATTCACACCGAAACGGAAGAATTTACCCTTGCAGCTGGCATCCAGAACAATCATTCTCACAAGGAGCTCTTAAGCCAAATCCAAGACCTACTGCAAGCCAATCAGCTTGACCTTTTAGAGGAACTTTATCTGGAAAAAGAAAAAGTCACTCAAAAAAGCAAGAGCGCTAGCGATTGGGTTGAGCGCCTGATTATAAAGGCCTATCTCTGTGCCCTCAAAGAGTCTGAAGAGGCTCTCCCAGAAGAACTGGATTTCCTGCATGATTACCTCTTTTCAGTTGATATTTGGGGGCGCTACGAGCTCAATCTCTTCTCTGTCTGCACTCCGGTTTTATCTCTAGACTTGTTTTCCCAATACACCAAAGAAATCCTCTCAAGAAAGGATTTCGCAGCCTTGTTTGCCAACAATCGCAACACCCTGCACACTACTTTTCTTAATGGTTATCTTCTGGCCATCAGTCAGGAAAATATCACCCAGGCAGACTATTTCCAACAAGTCATTGAGCGACACTTTTACGAAGAAAATGAGACATACTTCCGAATTGTCTATCTCTTTGCTCAGGGAGAGTTAGCTTGTTTGAAAGGGCAAACAGAAGAGGGACTCACTCAAATGAAGCAAGCGGTCGACATTTTCCGAATCTTGAACTGTCAGCATAGCGCTGACTACTATCAAGACGCTCTTGAAACTGCCTTTCAAAAATATAGTAAATAATGTAAATCTCCACTTTTAAGCTCAGCGATTTTGAGTTGGGAAGTGGAGTTTTTTGATGCAAAATACGCTCTAACTCACTAAGTTTAACACTTTCACTCGAAAATCCGTTGAATATATGCAACGTTTTCTGCTACTTGAATTTTTTCTTTTATACTAAAAACAGAAAGAGCTATCGCAAGTCACTTTCAGAATTTTACCACTTACTTATGAGACCTAACCAGTTGCCGAAAAGCCCTTGTTTTTGACTTTAAACGGTCTATAATGGTCATCAGAAAGAGAAAATATCAAAAACTAGATTACAGATGTGCCCAATCAACTTTTATACAATCTTGCAGTTTAGAAAAAGGAGTCTACGATGAAATTATTCTTTAAAAATGGGGTCTATGCCTCACTCAGCCTTTCCCGAATCTTCAACACCTTGGGAGCTTCTATTTTCAATATCGTTTTTGTGGTATTTGCTTCCAGCATGCCCAATCCCAAGTTTGCCATTGCTGTGGCTAATTTTATCGTTCTAGTTCCGACATTCTTTACTATCTTTGCCGGCATCAAAGCTGACAAGACCGCTCATAAGGCTCGTTGGCTGATTCATTTTGGTTATCTGCAAGCCCTGCTCTTTGTCCTTGTTGCCTTCATGACTCGCTCCAGCTCTTATCTAGCCTTTTCAGCCGTCTGCTTGATGAACATTCTTTCAGATATTATCAGCGATTACCGCAGCGGCCTCCAAATGCCGATTTTAAAAAAGAATGTTCCAGAGAAAGACCTTATGGAAGCTTTCTCTTTTACCCAGCTTATCAGCTTTCTTTGCAGCCTAGCTGGACAAGCTTTAGGAGTTTGGCTCCTAACCGTCAGCCAGCAAGACTTTTTCCTAGTGGCTTTGGTTAACGCTTTGACCTTTCTCCTATCCTCCACCATCCTCTACCTAGTCCGCCGCCGATTGACCCATAATCCCGTCTCAATTTCTGAGAAAAAAGCTCCCCTGAAGGAAGAGTTGAAGAAAATGTACATATCGTCCAAGCTGATCTTTGAACAGGAAGGTTCTAACAATTTCCTCAAACTGCTGGCTCAAATCCTAGTCATCAACGCTATGGCAGGTTCTCTCATTGCTCTTTATAACCTCTACTTGCTGGACAACCCTATCTTCCAGCTATCCTTTAGCCAGTCGCTCTTGGTTCTTCAGACGGCTCTTGTCCTAGCCATAGTCATCGCCAGCCTGACTCCCAACGATTACTTTAGCCGTCTCTCTCTAAATCAATTAACCCTCTGGGCTGCTCTTACCATGATTCTGCTTGCTGTCAGCAATTTCTTGCATCTGCCTGTTTTCGTCGGCATTGCTTTTGGATTTTTACTAGCTTATATTTCCGGCAAGATTAATCCTAAAATCAACACCCTCTTACTGAGCAAGTTGTCTTCTGATGTTCTCGCTCAGACTTCTAGCTTCCTGAGTCTGCTCTTTTCTTTCTCCGTTCCTCTAGGTACTATGGTCTTCAGCAGTCTAGCCCTCTGGAATATGAACGCTAGCTGGCTCATCTTCAGCTTTATCGGTGTGATTGCTCTGCTCCTATCTATTGAAAAAAAGAAAGACGTTAATGAAGGATAATAGCTTCAATCTTGTTTCTAAATTTATTTTCCCAGAGGACAGCAAAAAACGATAACTTCAAATAAGGAGTTATCGTTTTTGTGTATTAGAAAGCTAAAGATTAAGTTTCATTTAGCCTATTCTATTGCTTTTAGTTCCAGCCGAAGCGTCTGCCTCTACCATTGCGGTCAAAGTACATCCAGCTTCCATCTTCCAGCTGAATCCATTTATTGCGCGCCATTTCACCTGAATTGGCATCAAAGTAACGGTTAGCACCATTGACATAGACAATCTTACCTTTGACTTGCTTGCCATTTTGGTCGAAGTAAAGCGTTTGTTGGCCAATCTGCTGCAAACCTGTCACTGCTTTACCAGCCTGATCGAAGTAGTACCATTCGTTCTTGGCACCTTCAACAAACTTGTTGGCTACCATTTCGCCGGAGTTAGCATCGAAGTATCGGATAGATTTATCAGCCAGAGTTATTAGCTGTCCTTTGACTTGCTTACCATTTTGGTCGAAGTAAAGGGTTTGTTGACCAATCTTCTGAAGACCTGTCACTGCTTTACCAGCCTGATCGAAGTAATACCATTCGTTCTTAGATCCTTCTGCAAACTTGCCGACAGCCATTTCTCCTGAGTTGGCATCGAAGTAACGGATCGTTTTATCAGCCAGAGTTACTACTTGACCTTTGACTTGCTTGCCATCTTGGTCAAAGTAAAGGGTTTGTTGACCAATCTTCTGAAGACCTGTCACTGCTTTACCAGTTTGATCGAAGTAATACCATTCATTCTTGGCACCTTCTGCAAACTTGCCGACTGCCATTTCTCCTGAGTTGGCATCAAAGTAACGGATACTCTTGTCTGCAAGTGTCACTATTTTACCCTTGACTTGCTTGCCATCTTGGTCGAAGTAAAGGGTTTGCTGGCCAAGTTTTTGAAGACCTGTTACAGCAACACCATCTGCTCCGAAATAGTACCAGTCACTTGGATTATCACCTTGGGCAAAGCGGTTAGCAGCAGCGTTACCTGAATCCTTATCAAAGTAACGAAGTTTACCATCCTTGGCACGCGCAATCTTGCCCTTGACTTGGTAGCCGTTTTGGTCGAAGAATTGCTGATTGCCGCCCATAGTTACCAGACCTCTAGCCATGACACCCTTGGCATCAAAGTAACGCCAGTTTTGGCCGTCTGTAGTATAGTAACGGTTAAGAATCTTGGCACCGGTCTTATCATAGTAATACTGATTGCCATTTTCATCTTCACGGAGAGAGTCACGTAACTGAATACCATTCTTGAGGAAGTAGAGCTGTTTGCCGTCAATTTCTTGCGCGCCTGTCACCAGATAGCCGCGGTTGTTGAAGTAATACCAATTTCCATTTTCATCTTGGATAAAGGAATTCTTAGCCTCATATCCACTAGTTGAATAATACTTAGTACCATTAGCATCACTAACAAATCCTGTATAAGCTTTCTTATTGACCAGTTGCTTAGGAAGTACCATCTCACCATTCTTGTTGTTGAGGTATTCGTTGCTAGCCCAATCTTTAAGAACATAGTAAGCCCCGCGACCTAAGATATTGGTACCGTTGAAGTATTTAGCTGACCACTTGGTAATCTTCTCATCAGTCGTCATCTTTTGACCGTTGGAAATCTGTACTCGTTCAAAGATTTCTGGGTATTTAGCTTTGAGTTCATCCAAGAAGTCTCCACCATACTTGCCTTGATAGTCTGTACCATTCGTTCTAGTATTGGCAACGTAAAGTTTTTCCTTGATTTCCGCGCCTTCACGATAGGTTCCGTAGTTGTTGACACGAGTTGCTGTTACCACTTCCTTGCCTGGCAGGTTGTAGATTTGGTCTGGCACCCAGTCCGCAATGGCTTGGATATTGACACTATGAAGAGCACGGAGAGCATTGAGCAGGTCATTTAAAGAACCATATTTATTGTTCTTACTCATTGCCATATCATAGCGGTCTTCAAAGGCATAACCATTCTGGATGATAGAGTCTAGGAAAGTACCGTCTTGGCTAGATACATACTGAGGTGGCAGCTCAAATGAAGTCACTCCCCATTCCTTGAATAGGTTGACATTTTTAGCAATGACTTTATTGGTATACTGGTCATCGCGAGTTGCAAAATCTTGGAAGTTAGAGAAGCCTTCGTAAATGAGCTGAGAATCAAGGGCTGCGCTAGACTCATAAACCTGACCGCTGGCATTTTTCTTCTTGCTAGCTGTTACACGAGCATCCTGATCTGCCTTAGCACCAACTGGTACCCAAACAGCCAGATAACCAGAAACTTGGACATTGCTGTAGCCAGCGATATCGTTCATATCAAAGGTCAAAATACCATTGGCATCTGTCTTCTTCCAGAGGGATTGCGGTACTTCTTCGTCAGTTAGATAGCGGGAAATGCCATCTTTGGTCGTCAAGAGTACAGGGCGGTAGTATTGATTCTTATGGGCTGCTCCCATATTGACTTGCAGTTTATCCCATTCGTTCAGTTTCAGGTTAGGGTTGTTAGAAGCAATAACAGCCATCCCTTGGGTGCGGGTCTCTTCTGTTCCTTCATCTGTTGCTTCGTTGGCACCAGTACCGTAACGAACAGAAGTCAAAATACCATTGTAAGACCATTTATCAGCCTCACGAGGGACACCCATATAGGTGACTTTCATGTCCTGACCACCAGCTACATACTTAATCCGAGCACGCAACAGGGCATCGATAGCGTCGTGGTAAGGAGATTTTTTCTCCATGTATTGACCGTCATCTGTGTAGAGATCCCCATAGTAGACCCGAGTGATGGAGTCCTTGTTGGAGAGCATGAGAGCATGAGCAGTTGGGATATTGAACTGCGTATACTTCTTGTCCGCCTTGCGCATATCTTCGTTGTAGATCTTGAAGGCTTGCTTGAGTTCATCCATGGTAAAGGTCAAACCATCCGTATTTGGATTGATATTTTCCCGGATGATGTCGGCAATAACGGTTTGCACTTCACTGTCATGAGCTCGAACAAAGATATAGTTGGCCATCCGTTCGCCATTTTTCTTTTCAGCAGAGCGGTCATTCAGACTATTAGTAATCGTTGGCTCTACTCCGCTACGGACAGAAAGCTTACGCATGAACGAATAAAGTAAGGACAGACGAAGCTTGTTGTCAATCGGCAATTGAGCACCCTTGGTGTCCTTGTTATAGTCAGGGTCGTTGTCAGACCAAGCTTCCAAGATAGACAGGTGCTTAATAGCCTGCTCTTCACTTTCTCCGACCTTGTAGCGTGACTTGAAGTAGTCAGAGGCAATCTGAAGCAAGTCTGCATTGACATTGTCTACCGCATCGACACGAACCCCGTCAAAGTTAGCAGTCGGATCATTAGCTACAATGCTGCCGAAGTTCATCATAAAGTGCAGCCAGTTGAGTTGCTCAGCCTGAACAGCTGGATTAGAGTTGTCAAAGTCGTTAGCTAGCAGGAACTCATAACCACCGGTTGACTTGTCAATAAAGTACTTAGGTGTACCAGTTTGGTTGGTAGGTGTGCGGTTCAGGATGCGGTACTTAGAATTAGCATGAGAAGTCTTCTCATTATTGGTATAAAGCAGAGCTCCACCTTGCAAGTGGTCCTTATTAGTACCGGTTGTTTCAGACTCAGTCTTGATGTTCCAGTTTGGCTGAGTTTTGACAAATGCGCCCATCAGTGTTCTCAGCCATTTAGTATCGCCTTCTTTACCGATTCTTTCTTCAATTTTGCGCTGAACCTGCTGAGAAGCACCTGTCAGGATAGCTTGTTCCACTTTGTTTTCAAAAGCTCCTGCTCCCAAACCTTGCTGGTTCATATAGTTGAGATAGCTAACCTGCGTTTGCTTATCAGGCCACCAAGCCATTAAAAGCGGACGCAAGTCAGTCTCTGTAGACTGAGTCCATGTTTTTCCATCCTTGAGGATAGCTTTTGGACGATACCAGCTATCTGCTGTCAAATAGCCATCTACTGTTTCGATGTCCTTATCCGTTGTGCCATGGAAGGCATTCATTCTGGTAAATTCATTGTTGAGGCTGCTAGTACCTTGCTGGAATTGATACTCAGCTGAATCAATCAATGCTCCAGTCTCTGCATCGAAATAAAGAATTTTTCCATTGAGTTCAACTGCAAAATTCTTTTTAACTGTACCGTCGTCCTGAACATAGTATTTCTTGCCATCAATGGTCTTGATGTGAGCTAGCACATCATCATCATGCTCAGTATTAACCGGCGCTGCTTGAGCTTGAGCAGCACGCATTCTTTCAGCTATCGCTCCCTGTCTTTGATCCGGTTCTGGCAAGCGATCTTTCTTTGCAACCTTTGGATTTGCAACAATCTTGTCTGAAACAGTCTTTTTTGCTTGTTTGTCAACAGCCTGCTTTTGAACAGTTGCTGGACTTGCTTGTCTATCCTGATTAGCTGCTTCCGGTTTAGCAGTTTCTGATGCTGCGTTAGCTGCTTTTGCTTCTTCAGCAACGGCTGCCTTTTCTGTAGTTGCTGCTTCTGCTACTGCCGGCTTAGCTGGCTCTTGAGCATCTGTTTGAGCTGCTGCTTCCGTATTTGCTGCAGTTTCAGTAGTTTTTTCACTGGTTACAGCAGCATCAGTCACCTTGTCTGCAGAAATTGCTTTTTCTGCTTCCAGCTGAGAAGCTGAGTTGGCTTGTACTTGAACCGGCTGTCCTGAACCGCTATCCTGAGCTGCAGCTGGCTCTTGAACTGCCACCTGCTTAACATCATCAGCGTGGACAAGACCTGCTTCGAGACCAAGTACTTTTGGTGCTACGATAAGTGCTAAGGTAGTCACACCGATGGCTACCCAGTTCTTCTTAACTTTATGCATCTTATAATGAATTTTTTTCTCCATCATAAAACCTCCTTCTGAATTTGGTATAAAGTTATACTCTTATTCTAGTATATTTTTAGAAATGAGTCTATTTTATTTGCACATCTGCAACTGAGAACGGCAAATTCTTTCAAACTGAGCTTTGAGCTTCTGGGCAACACCGAAGGAATCTAAGAATTCCAAAAAAGATAAGCATTGCTCAATATCGCTTAGAGCATGGCTATTCCCAACCTTGTAGGAATAAAGGGCCCTATGATACTTAATCAGCATCCGTTCATAGAGATCTGTCTCAGGGATTTTAGAATGATCAAGATAATTGAGGAATCTCATAGCAACCTGCAAATGGTTTCCCTCTATGCAGACGCTGATAACATTAAGCAGCATCTTAATAATACGCCGGCGGTTCTCTGGTAGGTCATTATAAAACTGGGTGCGATTAATCATCTCACTAGCAAAGGTTTCCAGTGTTTCCAAGGTCAAGAGATCCACACTATTTGTAAAGAGCCAAAGCTCGTAGCGTCCCCACTCCTCAACAGAAAAGAGATAATCGGTCAGAAATTCTATATCCTTCTTGC
>CAUSOG010000050.1:0-12183 GCA_963533195.1 uncultured Streptococcus sp.
GTTGTACAGTTACTTAAATCTTGAGAGTACAAAAACCTCAAATGGAAAAATTGCGATTTTTATACTCATATATTGATTATAATGTCTATTGCGATTCCTGTCAATTATGGGTATTCAAAAAATTAATTAATAGCGGATTAGACATCTTAGAACAAACCTTTTGTTTTTTATCGTATTGGTACAAATGATTTATAATTTTCAAGGTAACTATATCTGGAATAGATAAACTAATATGAGCAATATCCTTACTAAAAAGATATGATGAAACTTTTTGTAACGACTCTAAAAAAACCTTTTCATCCGGTACCTCATTAGCAGGATATTGACCAATAAATCTTTCATACATAAATGAAAATTCGTAAAAGTGCTCTACTAAATCCGCGACAATATTAACATTCATTATATTTTCTTTATTTATATAAACATATCCTTCGCTTGATAGAAAGTTAATAACGTGAAAATTTTGTAAATCCATAGTCATCTCATTCATCTTTTTACAACAATTTATAAACTCAGTATAGTTTAAATAACTATCCATGTTATGAGTGATAAGAATTATCTTACTACTGCTTTGACATGCAACTTCTGATATCATGTCTAAAAAGAAGAAAAATTTTGTTTCATTCTCTAAAAATTCAAAGGAGATGTTTTTATCACCTAGACCGAAATAAGGTAGAAAATTTTTAATAATTAGTTGCTCAGGGTTAAAATACTGGCTTTCAGTGTGATATCGAACTTCTCCAATGTGAAGATTAAGTCTTTGATTCACACTACTTGAAATGAGATCCAATTTGTCATTAATCACATCAATTAGTTCCATTATTTCAAAATCATTTAGCTTACTTTTTAAATAATCAAAGGAAACTGTACCTTTCTTATAAGCCATTTGTTCGATTAAATCTTGTATATCTGAAATTGAGATAATCTTATAATCTGTTCTTTTCAAAACACTTTCGTCAGAAATAATTACTGGCTCATTTTGCTCAAAAAGACTTAGGTCTTCCATACTATATTTTTTTCCATTAAAATACCAGATTAGTATTTGCCAAATATAATATTTCAACTGTTTATTTTCTCCTATTATTTGAGTAAACTTTCCAAAGTTTATTGATAAATCTTCTCGATAAGGATGTGTGAATTTCCATTTCATATAACCACCATTTTTTTATCACTAACTACTTCTTCTTGTTTAGTTTTGCCACCAATGATTAGAACCATTTCAGAAAACTGTTTTTCTGTTACAGCTAGTAGACGAACATTACCGCTAGGTAGGTTACTTTGTTTTAGTTTTTTGTAAAATTTACTAGCAAAACTACGATTAGGACAAGTTCGATAATATACGGAAAACTGTAGCATTTCAAAACCATTTGCAATCAATTCTTTACGGAAATTACGGTAGCTTCGCTTTTCCTGATTAGTTTCCATAGGAAGATCAAAAAAACAAATCAATCTCATCGCTTCATACCTCATTTTATTTACTCCATTCCAAACTCGAGACAATCGGACAATAAAATTTTGTTGTATCTTTGTCCGCAATACATTTGATAAATCCTTTTACATATTTATCCATAGCTCCAGTTACAGTGCAATTTTCCTTACCATAACGAATCTTTGCATTTAATAAATCCGTTAAAGCTAATCGAAATTCATATTTTAAATAGTCTTCTTCCCCTAAATGATGATAAACCCATACATCAATAATCTGTCTGAAAGGTTCCATCAGATCATCTACTAGATTAAATTGATTGTATTCATTTTTGTGAAAGATTCCAATCAAGGGATTTAATCCATAACCAGCCACAATCCTTGCCATTTGAGCTCTCATAATCGCATAACCATAATTTAAACCTGCATTAATAACATCAGCTTCCTGCTGGGTTACGCGAACAAATTTTTTACCAAATAATTCATTAAAATAAACTTTAGCTGCATGTCCTTCTCGATTAGTTTTATCTCCTAGTTCAATATGGTCTTTATAGTCAGCCAATAATTGAATACAAGCTAAATCTTTCTCAAACATAGCTAACACATCCTGCTGATTATTAATCTTGAAATAAGTAATAATTTGCCAGAGCTTGTCTTTTTGTTCCTGCGTCCAAAGCAATTGTTCTTGTAATCTCTTATAAGCTCTAAAATGCCCATTTTGAGAATGATAGATACCTGTTGGCAGATGCTCATTGTCACAAACGACCAAAGCAATGTTGTATTTACTTAGAGCACTCAGTAAACGAAGTGTAACAACTGTATCCCCTCCCTCTGCAACTATAATGGAAATATCACTCAAAGGAATGATATATTCTTCTCCCAACTTTTTAATTAAGAGGTTATCTAGTTTTAATCTCATTTTTTCACTTTGACATACATGTACAATTCTCCAAGTCATAAACTTCTCCTTTACACACGAAAACACCCCGCCAAGAGACAGGGTGTTGATTTCGGCATGAAGCCTTATCTTTGTAGCTTCTGCAAGATTTAAGTAACTGTGTAAGGCGTCCCTTACAATCATTATTATAATATATTGCAGAGCTAATTGCAACTCTTTTTAAAGATTATTTTAAAATTCGAGTTTTGGAGCATCACCCTCTTTTTTGATGAAACGCTTATTCCCTAAAACATCTGTTTGAACTTTATAGATGGAGATATTCACTTTATTCAAACCTTTCAAGCATTGTCCTCCTTTGGCAACGTTCCCAAATAAAGCCATTAGGGGCTGATTTCCCTCAAATTTAGCTTTATCATAGGGCTTCAATTCAACATAGTGTTTTTGGTTTGGCATAGTTCTAGATAAAAACCTAAACATTTGTTGTTCCTTAGTCTTTGTATCCTTAATTAAAAGCAAATCATTTTTATATAAGGTAAATTTGAATTCTGATTGTTCGCTTACTCCTTCTTTTTCTTTGATTTCGTAATATTTTTCTGGATTTATTGAATAGTTCCCGGTTCCCTTTTCAAACTGTAAATCAGCATATTTCAATCCTAATAATTCATATTTTTCAGTCTCAGGATTAAAATAGACATCTGTACGCCATGGAGATAAAGATTGTAATATAACCTGATTCTCACTATTATCTGGGGTAATATCTATATGATTCCCTAATTTATTATCATAGTATTTCAGGCTCTTAATTTCTGGCCCTTTCCCTTTTTTACTATATTTTCGAATAGGACCATTTTCCTGTCTATATTTCTCAAAAGGATTGCAAGCAACTTCTTTTCCTTTTTCATTCTGTTCCTTATCAGGATACGTTTTTAAAATCTCCTCAATAATCTTTTCAAAAGTTAGTGAATCCTTATGGTACATCAGGAATTTACTTTTATCCTTTTTATAGAGCTTTATGAAAGCCTCATAGCCCGTTTGAGTATATATATCTTTAATCTTACCCAATACATAAGTTTCCTCTGACTTATCTTTACCTAATTTCGCTTTTCTCGTTGCATAAATCGTTGCATCAGAAATCTTACGATTATATTTTGAATCCACTTGATAGGAAAATAAAATACTTTCTTCGAATTTTTCGCTACTTAGCGTATCAACAAAATGATCATAAGGAGCTCTAAATACCAATTCTTTGTACTCATCATCAGTCAATGAAATAATCTCTCCTGTTTCAGAATCCACAAATTTGTTATCTTTATACGAAATCAGAGGGTTACTTTGCTTTTTCCAAAGCCTTAATTGACTGGACGCCGCGATAATTAATGCATCGACTGCATGATGGTGATAAGTTTCACGAGATTTGTCAATCCGCCACTTTCTTCTAAGTTGAGAAGTAAATTGTCCGCGCACTACTGAAATCTTGGTATCAAATTCATTCAATTTATAAAAATCTTGAAGAGTATTTAAAACTATTCTGGAAGAATAACGAGTATCAACTAGATTGCGCTCAATAAATTTTTGTTTTACTTCAATTTTGTTAATGTCTTCCTCATTCAGCAAGTAATCTTTCTTTTTATTACTGAGTGTCTTAGAGTCTTTGACATAGGATTTAAATTCTCTATATGACCAAGAATCATCCATAGCATCAAGAGCTTGAAATGGTGTACGCTGGCCTTTCTCTTGATTGGCTGTTGCTAAAACTAGCACCTTATTGGCTAAACTATCATCAAAAGAAAGAGAAAGTGGCAAAATATGATCAATCTCATATTTGTATTGATTATGAATTAAATCACTGATTGGAATATTCTTTCCAGTGTATAAACATTTTTCTCCCTGTTGATGCCAGAGTCGAATCTTTGTTGCCAATTCCTTATGCCCGTGAAAGACATTATCTGGTAGTTCTTTTTTTCCATTATATTGATGAGCCGCTTTTTCCATTGCAGCGTTTTTTTCATCTTCATTAGCTTTTTGGCGTTTTACATAATCTTTCTTAGCTTCTTCTTCATTGTTTTCACGGGCCATTTCAATAACGATATTATCAAAGATACCAAATTTCTTTGTAGCAAGATTTATGATTTTAATTGCTTGTCTGACTGACTTGGCAACTACTGGATTGTAAATTTCTTCGGTCAATTCTTTCTCATCAATATGCTTGGTTCGTTTAGATTTTGCCTTTGTCTTTTGTTTACCCAATCGTGTAAGGATTGTCATCTGCTCCTCAGATGTTTCATAAAGCTCTGGAATCAACTCTATCATCAATTTGATTGAAAAATTATGCCAGCCTTTTCCAAACAAGGAACTATTAGACTTTCTAAATGAAACTAATTCAACAATCTGATCTTGTTCAAATTCTCCTTTAATAAATGACGCTTTAATCGCTTCTTCGATTCCTTCACGTTCTGTATTGAGTGTAAGAATATGAGCCAGCTCATCTAAAACCTCTCTAGATAGTTGCTTAACGTCAACCGTTTCCAATGTTTGCATTTTTCGATAAATATCAAAAGTATGAATTTCTGGTTTTTCACTTTTATCAATTCGATATCCCTTTATGTCCTCTACAGATCCGTCAACCAATTTTGCTATATACTTCAACAAAGTAGTAGCACCTAAAGTTTTAGCCCCTTTTGCATACTCAATAATCTGTCTCTTCTGCTCCTCACTAAGCTTCTTAGTTTCTGTTGGAACAGTTAGATTGTTCAAATCATTGAGTAAATTAAATTCCTGAGCCGTGTAAGAAGCTTTAGCGGCTCTGTATTCCTCTGGATAAAATGTACATTTCCCAATCAAAATACCAAAAATATTATCCAAAGTTGTTCCATCTGTTCTGAAGCGTCCATAATCCGTGCGAGACTTTTCATTCCCTGGTCCATGGTAATACTTACGTTTTCCAGTTAAAATCGTTAAATAAGCCTGAATAAATTCATTGGTGATATCTTGATTATAGTCTTGCTGCTTTGTCAAAATTCGCTCTGCTTCTTTTTTATAAGCTGAGGTCGAAAACACATTAAGCAGACGGTGTTTTTCTCCATTTTCTTCAATGGTAAAATCACCTCGAACCTGTCCGTATTTCTCAAAACGTTCCAGCTGAATCTGTCCCGGTGTTTTATCTGCGAGCAGCTTTCTATTTTCTTCAACAGCCTTGCCATACTCTGAGGAAGAAGAATCTCCATCTTCGTTAGCATCATCAAGATAACTAATCCCTCTTCTTTTGACAATATTTTTCAACGCAATGAATAATTCTTCATTAGTTAATTTCTCAATTAGTCCCTTAACTCGTAGCTCATATGGGTTTAAATTGATAGATACCTTAGAAAAATCTGTCAACAAACCATATTCATCAAATAACTCATTTAGTCGTTCTCGACGATGCTTATTACGACGATTTAATCTTCTTGATTGTCTATTTTTTCTACGTTCCACATTATTGTCCGCAGCTGCAGCAGGAAATATCCTTGAATTAGCATGTATAATTTTGCCAGTTTTATTATCTAAAATACCGACTCCAACTGATGCAATACCAATATCCAAACCTAAAACTAAACCATTCATAATAATCTCCTTTTTAATATATTATATTAACTCCATTTTACAACTAAATTTTTTAAAACTCAACTAAAAATGCAAGAGTTTATAGATTGTTTTTTGGAAACACTTATATTAGAAAATAATTGATCCTTTATAAATAAATCGATACACTAAATAATCCCTATCGAAATCTTTTCAATAGGGATTATTTCTTTTTCATCTTGCAAGACCTCAGTCCAAAACAGACCTTACTTTTTGTGCTAGTCCTAATTGAAAAAAAGCCTTAGTCAGGCTTTAAGAATGTCCCCTGCCGGAATCGAACCAGCAACTACTCCTTAGGAGGGAGTTGTTATATCCATTGAACTAAGGGGACTTAGAGAAAAACTCTGCCCAACGACAGAGTCTTTCTAAGATTAACGGCGAATTTCTTTGATACGTGCTGCCTTACCTTGCAATGCACGAAGGTAGTACAATTTAGCACGACGTACTTTACCGTAACGAACGACTTCAATCTTGTCAACACGTGGAGTGTGGATTGGGAAAGTACGTTCAACACCGATACCGTTAGAGATTTTACGAACGGTGTAAGTTTCTGAGATACCAGCACCTTTACGAGCGATAACCACACCTTCAAAGATCTGGATACGTTCGCGAGTTCCTTCGACAACTTTCGCGTGAACACGGACAGTGTCACCAGGACGGAATGCAGGGATGTCAGTACGAAGTTGACCTTCAGTCAAGCTTTGGATTAATGGATTCATTTTTTCTACTCCTATCTTACTAATCTTAAGGTTCATGACCGCAGCGGATTAGCCGTTTTTTGTGCTTCCATTAGGCACAGACTATATTATATCAAAATTTCTAAAAATGTAAAGATGTTTAAATGAAAATTCCCAAAAGAATCGCTAAAAATCCGAGGATATAAGTCAAAGTCAAATAGAGAAGAAATTTCTTTCGCTCCGAAAAGAGCTCTGCCAGCTCAGCATTCAAAGTGGAAAAGGTCGTCAAACCACCACAGAAGCCTGTTGTCAAAATCACATAAAACTGCTTGTCTTCTATATGATTATAAAAATAACCGATTAGAAAAGCACCTAGCAAGTTTGCCAATAAAGTCCCAATCGGCAGATATGCTCTGCTATTGACCTTGGAGAAAATATAACGCACAAGAGAACCAGCGCCGCAGCAGATTAACATCGCCCACATCATGACTTCACCTGCTTCCCAGCCCATAGGGCGATTGCAAGGCCACCACCTACACTTAAGACTAGATAGATAAGAAGCTCCATATAGCGCCCTGAATCTGCTAGTTTGAAACTGTCTAGCAGAAGACCAGAAAAAGTCGTCAAACCTCCGCAAAAACCGGTCGAAAGCGCTAGAATTAGACGCTGGGACTTAACTTTACTGCTGAGATAGCCCTTGATGATATAGACTAGCAAAAAGGTTCCCAAATAATTGACCAGTAAGGTACCTAGCGGAAATGAATCATCAAAAACTGATATGAGCGCTACTTGGTAACGTAGCCAACCGCCTGCCATCGCAGATAAAGCCACAGCTATCGAGTTCTGTACTTCTTTCATTAGATATTTTTATTCTGAAATTCACGCGAACGTTTTAAAATGTCAGAAAAGGTCGCAACAACTGTTTCTTTGTAGTCTTTGTTTTCAACCTTATCCGCAACTCTGGTAAAAATCACATCTTCTCTCTTGCTATCCAAGACTGCTGTGCCTGTTAATTTTTTTAAAGCCACGACTTGGCCAACCAGATTCATGCGTTGCTCCAATAGGGCAACGATTGCATCATCAACTTGATCAATTTCCCGTCTGATTTCTTCTAACGTCATCTACTTCCTCCTTGTATTTTATCTATCATAACAAAAAATGGTAAAATTTTCTAGTTTTATTCTAAATAAAAAGGTCTCAAGGACCTCGGATTAAAGGGAACTCGCAAAGGCGAGCCCCTATCTAAATATTAAAAAGGTTCCCCGAACCTTATTAAAGAGCACTCGCTTAACCGAGTGCTTATCCACAACCTAAAAATACCCATTTGGGTATTTTTAGCCAACTGAGCCTTCCATACTCATATTGATGAGTTGGTTGAGTTCGACGGCGTATTCCATTGGAAGTTCTTTGGTAATGGGTTCCATAAATCCGTTGATAATCATAGCTGTGGCTTCTTCTTCACTGATGCCTCGGCTCATCAGGTAGTAGAGCTGGTCCTCAGACACTTTGGAAACCTTGGCTTCATGCTCTAGCGCAACATTGGAATTATGGATTTCATTAAAAGGAATGGTGTCCGAACTGGACTCACCATCCATCAGAATGGTATCACACTCGATATGAGATTTGGAGCCAGCACTATTCTTACCAAAGCGGACCTGACCACGATAGTCGGTCTTACCACCATCCTTGGCCACTGATTTAGAAATCAAGGTACTGGAAGTCTTGGGTGCATTATGAAAAACCTTGCAGCCAGCATCCAAGTGCTGGCCATAGTTGGCAAAAGACATAGATAGAACAGAAGTTCTTGCATTGCGACCATTAAGAATGCTACAAGGATATTTCATATTGACCTTGCTGCCTAAGTTTCCATCAATCCACTCTAAGGTACCGCCCTCTTCAACAATCCCGCGCTCCGTTACAAGGTTATAGACATTGTCCGACCAGTTTTGAATGGTCGTATAGCGGAAAAAGGCATCCTTTTTGACAATGATTTCGACATTTGCCGCATGAAGACTATTGCTTGTGTAAGTCGGTGCTGTACAGCCCTCGATATACTGGATAGAGCCACCCTCCTCGATAATCATCAAGGAGCGCTCAAACTGGCCAGCATTTTCACCATTGATTCGAAAATAGGTCTGAACAGGAACTTGGCACTGGACGTTCTTAGGCACATAGATAAAGGTTCCGCCGGACCAAACCGCACTATTAAGAGCAGAAAATTTATGCTCAGCATTTGAAATCACAGTACCAAAATACTGCTTGACCAAGTCCGGATATTCCTGAACAGCCGTATCCGTATCAGTGAAAATAATCCCCAGCTTGGCAAACTCTTCCTTCATATTGTGGTAAACCACTTCAGATTCATACTGAGCCACAGCTCCAGATAGAAAGCGCTTCTCAGCTTCTGGAATTCCCAAGCGGTCAAAGGTTTTCTTAATCTCTTCTGGGACCTCATCCCAACTGCGAGCCCGATCACCACTTAGCTTTTGATAATAGATAACATCATCAAAGCGAATCCCTGACAAATCAGGG
Organism: uncultured Streptococcus sp.; assembly: GCA_963533195.1. Lineage (GTDB taxonomy): Bacteria > Bacillota > Bacilli > Lactobacillales > Streptococcaceae > Streptococcus. The sequence continues at coordinate 9,154 of CAUSOG010000050.1, forward strand.
CCAAAGTCGGGCATAGGTAACTTATGAAAGAGTTCCAAGGAGCGCAGACGATAGTCCAGCATCCACTGAGGCTCATTCTTGATTTCTGAGATTTCTCGAACTACTTCTTCTGTCAAGCCTTTACCAGTCGAAAAGAGCGGCTTGACATCATCATGAAAGCCAAAGGCATAGTCGCGTTCTTTCATAGGGACTCCTCCTTTATCTGATGGATAGCGCTTACTTACATTATACTCCTAATCATGAGAATTGTCAGAAAATAACACTTTCGCAAAATAAAAACGGCCGCAGCCGTTTCCTCTATTTATCACTTTAAACTTTATTAACCAAGCCTTCTGCAAAAGCTTCTAAGCGCGCAATATCATCATCTTCTGCAGATAGGTCTACTTTAACGCTTTCTGCACCCTTCACCGCCCCTGTAGCAGCAAAGGCAGCATCAAAGTCATCGACAGCCTTGCAGAATTCGTCATAGAAAGTATCGCCCGAACCGACCACTCCGTAGACCTTGCCAGACAAATCCAATCCGGACAAGTCTTCGTAGAAGTCCATCATCTCATCCGGCAGCTCACCATCACCATAGGTATAGGTCGCTACAATCGCAATATCTGCTTCCAAGAAATCTTCTGCATCGACAGTGGTGCACTCGTCCACTTCAACTTCTACATCCAGGTCTCTTAGCTTATCCGCCACAATATCAGCAATTTCCTCGGTGTTTCCAGTCATGCTGGCAAATACAATTTTCGCTAAGGTCATAGTTTCCTCCAAATTCTAATCTGCTCTCATTATATCATATCTTTTTTATTTTAAAAATAAAAACTCTTATGCTACAATGGGTAAAGAAAGTTGACGAGGTTATTTATGACTCTTTATCATGATATTTTAAGTAAGATCAAAGAATACGATACTATTATCATCCATCGCCATATGCGTCCAGATCCCGATGCTCTTGGTAGTCAGGTCGGACTGCAAAAGCTGCTTCAGTACCATTTCCCAGAAAAGACTATCAAAACAACTGGCTATGATGAACCCAACCTCATGTGGTTGGCACAAATGGACCAAGTTGCAGACGAAGAATACCAAGAGGCCCTAGTCATCGTCTGTGACACTGCTAATACAGCCCGCATTGACGACCAACGCTACACGACAGGCAATTTCCTCATCAAAATCGATCATCATCCTGACGATGAGGTTTACGGAGATATTTCTCTAGTTGATACAAGCTCTAGCAGTGCCAGTGAGATGATCGCTCTCTTTGCCTTTGAAAATAACTTAGACTTGAGCAAGGAAGCTGCAGAACTCCTCTATGCTGGCATCATCGGCGACACTGGCCGCTTCCTTTATCCTTCTACTAGCGCCCGCACATTCGAAGTAGCTGGCAAATTGCGTCAATACGATTTCGACTTATCAGCCTTGTCTCGCAAAATGGACTCTATCAGCCGCCAAGTCGCCAAACTGCAGGGCTATGTCTACGAGCAGTTGGAAATAGATGAAAATGGTACTGCACGGGTCATTCTGCCTCAGGATGTTTTACAAGCCTATCAGCTGACCGATGCTGACACAGCAGCCATCGTCGGGGCACCTGGACGAATTGAAGAAGTCGGTCTGTGGGCTATCTTTGTTGAGCAGCCTGAAGGTCACTACCGTGTCCGCATGCGCAGCAAGGTTATTCCTATCAACGGTATTGCGAAAAACCATCACGGCGGAGGACACCCACTAGCTAGCGGAGCCAATGCTTTTTCTAAAGAAGAAATAGAGCAAATCTACACCGAGATGAAAGAATTGGCAAAAAAGTAAGAAATTAGTCTAAAAGTCTTGTCAAATCAATCAGAATTTGATAAACTATCAAAGTAACTAATCTATGGCTCGCAAAGAGACCATGGCAGAAAGGAAATTTTTGTAAAATGAGAAAAGATATTCATCCAGAATACCGCCCTGTTGTCTTCATGGATACTTCAACTGGTTACCAATTCCTTAGTGGTTCAACTAAGCGTTCAAACGAAACAGTTGAATTCGAAGGGGAAACTTACCCATTGATCCGTGTAGAAATTTCATCAGACTCACACCCATTCTACACTGGACGTCAAAAGTTCACTCAAGCAGATGGACGTGTGGATCGTTTCAACAAAAAATACGGTCTCAAATAATCATAAGCACCAATCGGTGCTTTTTTTGTACTTGAACACTTAACAATAAAGCACTAGAACCATCCATATGAAAATACATAAGTTTTTGTACAACATTTATAAAATATACTGTTTTATGTCATCACCCTCACGGCTATGAGAATTTGATAATTTACAACTTGAACGAGCATTTCTGAATAGCACCCTGCTCTGACTGAAAGAATAAGCTATTTGAATTTTCGTCACAGTAGCTAAAGATTATGATAACTCACTATGTAAAAAGATCAGCAAAACTGACCTTTTAATTACTCTATAATATTATTGATGGAGTATTGCTAAAAAATCTGTAAAATTAGCCTAAATGAAATAGTGTTATCTTTTTAATCTGACTCATCAAAGAGAAATACATCATTGCAATAGGGAAAATTTTTATTCTATGAATCTAATGTTGGCACGACCAATTATGATATGAATACTAAAGAAATAAGTCCGATGATAAAACCGAACTTACTCTACTATGATAACTAGCTTTTCACTAATTGAACAATATCTTGAAAATCATCTGAAAGAGCACCATATTGATTGTCTGCATATAGGAAATAGCCTTCTATGCCTCTATGAATAATAGCGTTAACCGTCGGGTGAAAGTCTCTATCTGTCGCATCAATCATAAATTGCGTCATCTGATAAGCAGTTTCCGTTGGATAACTGAGTTTATCAATACCGATACGAATCATCAGCGCTTGGATATCGGTTGGTGGTATTGATTCTTCATGAGCTTGCCCGTTCAACATTCCAAAGATATAAGCTGCCACTAACTGTCTATCAAGGTCATCTTCCAAATCAATCGTGACTAAACTTAAAAATTTGTCGACCATTTCGATAGCTTCATTTACAGTGTTTTCTTTCA
>CAUSOG010000051.1:0-11933 GCA_963533195.1 uncultured Streptococcus sp.
TCAACAACGTGGAATACTGGTCCGATGACGAAAAGTCCAAGGATAGACATTACAAAAAGTGTAACGAATGGTGTCACCAAGAGATCCAAGACATCTGGTACAACCTTGCGGAGAGCTTTTTCAAACTTAGCTCCGACAAGCCCGATAATGAAGGCTGGAAGAACGGAACCTTGCAAACCAACAACTGGGATGAAACCAAAGAATTTCATAGCAGTCACTTCACCACCAGAAGCAACAGCCCAAGCGTTCGGAAGTGAGCCAGACACCAGCATCATACCAAGAACGATACCAACGGCTGGATTTCCACCGAATACACGGAAGGTTGACCAAACTACCAGACCTGGTAGGATAATGAAGGCAGTATCTGTTAAGATTTGAGTATAGGTAGTCACATCTTCTGGAAGTGTCATACCAAGGGCTGTCAAGAGTCCACGGACACCCATGAAGAGGCCTGTTGCTACGATAACTGGGATGATTGGCACAAATACGTCACCAAATGTGCGGATTGCACGTTGGAACCAATTTCCTTGCTTGGCAGCTTCTGCTTTCATGTCATCTTTTGATGAAGTTGGCAATCCTAAGGCTACAACTTCGTCATAGATTTTATTAACCGTACCGGTACCAAAAATAATCTGGTACTGGCCTGAATTAAAGAAGGCACCCTGAACTTTTTCCAGATTTTCGACAGTATTTTTGTCGATTTTACCTTCATCTTTAACCATCACGCGCAAGCGAGTCGCACAGTGAGCCACACTGTTGACATTCTCACGTCCGCCAAGGGCTTCGATGACTTTTTTTGCAATTTCAGTATTATTCATTTGCAAAAATCTCCTTATAAATATTTTTAACTTTTTGAAAGCGATTTTATCATCTTTACGAATATTATTTTACCATGATTCAAAAATATGTCAAGCGTTTTGCAGAAAAAATATTTTTTTACTGTTAAATGTTGATTTTTCGGCAGAAAACGTTTACTATAGTAATAAGAAATAATATGATTCGGAGGACAAAAGATTGGCTTGGACGACTGAAAAACGCTACAAACGCTATGAAGACTGGACTCAGGAAGAGCTACAGCAGATCAAAGAAAACATCGCTAAATCTCCTTGGCGGGCTAACTACCATGTGGAGCCTCAGACAGGTCTGCTCAATGACCCCAATGGCTTTTCTTATTTTGACGGCAAGTGGGTGGTTTTCTACCAAAACTTTCCTTTCGGAGCAGCTCACGGTCTCAAGTGCTGGGTCCATATGGAAAGCGATGACCTAGTTCACTTCACGGAAACTGGTCTTCGGGTGCTGCCAGATACTCCTCTGGACAGCCACGGCGCCTACTCTGGTTCTGCCATGCAGTTTGACGACAAGCTCTTTCTCTTCTACACTGGCAATGTTCGTGATGAGAATTGGGTGCGTCACCCCTATCAGATTGGTGCCTTGTTAGATAAATCAGGTAAGCTTGAAAAAATTGACAAGGTCTTGATTGAGCAGCCTGCCGAAGCAACAGACCACTTTCGCGACCCACAAATCTTCAACTACAAGGGGCAATTCTATGCCATTGTCGGTGGGCAAAATCTAGACAAACAAGGATATGTCAAGCTGTACAAGGCTGTTGATAACGACTATACCAACTGGGAAGCCGTCGGCGATTTAGACTTCGCCAATGATAAGACAGCCTATATGATGGAGTGCCCAAACCTAGTCTTTATCAATGACCAACCAGTCTTGCTCTATTGCCCTCAAGGTTTGTCTAAGGACATACTGGATTATGACAACATTTATCCAAATATGTATAAAATAGGTCAATCGTTTGACACAAACAAAGCTGCTATGATTGATCCTAGCCCTATCCAAAATCTGGACTATGGCTTCGACTGCTACGCGACCCAAGCCTTTAACGCACCTGACGGTCTCGCACTGGCTGTCAGCTGGCTAGGATTGCCTGATATGGAATACCCATCTGACCGCTTCGATCATCAAGGAGCCTTCTCCCTCGTCAAGGAATTAACCCTGAAAGACGGCAAGCTCTACCAGTACCCAGTGCCTGCTATCAAGAATTTGCGAGCAGAAGAACAGCCTTTCACTGCTTTGGCAGAAAGCAAGAACAGCTACGAACTAGAACTGAATCTCGCTGCAGACACCGAGCATGAAATCGTCCTCTTTGCAGACAAGGATGGCAAGGGGTTACGCATCAACTTCAATCTTAAGGAAGGTCAAGTGACAGTTGATCGCAGTCAGGCGGGTGAGCCATTCGCTCTGGACTTTGGAACCAGTCGAAGCTGTAATATTGACAAAGAAGCAACGAGTGCTTCTATCTTCATCGATAAATCAATTTTTGAAATTTTCATCAATAAAGGAGAGAAAGTATTTTCCGGCCGTGTCTTCCCGAGAGAAGACCAGACAGGTATTGCTATTACTAAGGGCAATCCAACCGGTACTTACTATGAATTAGAATATGGTCGCAAAGCTAACTGATGTAGCAAAACTAGCAGGAGTCAGCCCCACAACTGTTTCCCGCGTCATCAACAGAAAAGGCTACTTATCCGAAAAAACGATTTCCAAGGTTGAGGCAGCCATGCGAGAATTGGCTTACAAGCCTAACAATCTGGCGCGGAGCCTCCAAGGTAAGTCAGCCAAGCTAATTGGACTCATTTTCCCTAATATCAGCAATGTTTTTTATGCAGAATTGATTGGTAAGCTGGAGCATGAGCTCTTTAAACAAGGCTATAAAACCATCATCTGTAATAGTGAGCATGACTCTGACAAGGAGCGTGAATACCTTGAGATGTTGGAAGCCAATCAGGTGGACGGCATCATTTCCGGCAGCCACAATCTAGGTATCGAGGACTACAATCGCGTGACAGCACCAATCATTGCCTTTGACCGCAATCTTTCACCGGATATTCCAGTTGTCTCCTCAGACAACTATGGCGGCGGAGTGCTGGCAGCTCAGACCTTGGTCAAGGCTGGAGCTCAAAACATCATCATGATAACCGGCAATGACAATTCCAACTCACCAACTGGCCTGCGCCATGCTGGCTTTGCTTCTGTCCTGCCGGACGCACCGATTATCAATGTGTCCAGTGATTTTTCTCCTGTCCGAAAGGAAATGGAAATCAAGCAAATTCTCAGTCAAACTAAGCCCGATGCTATTTTTGCTTCAGATGATTTGACAGCCATCTTAATTATGAAAGTCGCTCAGGAGCTAGACATCCAGATTCCCAAAGATTTGAAAATCATTGGCTACGATGGCACCTACTTTGTAGAGAACTACTACCCGCAGCTGGCAACGATCAAGCAGCCACTGAAAGATATTGCCTGCCTCTCTGTGGACCTGCTCCTCAAAAAAATAGCTGGCCAAGAAGTCCAAACGACTGGCTATTTCCTGCCAGTCAGCCTCTTGCCTGGTAAGAGTATTTAAAACCTATATAAACAAATAAAGACGACTCCATAGTGGAAGTCGTCTTTATTTAGCCATAGTCTAAAAAATTTCTCACAGGGCATTCATCAAATGATTACTCTTTCTTTCTAAAGGTTAACAGACCGGCCAGGAAAGCAAGGAAGCCACCTAAAAGTGCCAGTAGAGAAGTGCTTGTTCCCGTTTTTGGCAAGGCTTTTTCTGTTTGGCTAGCCACTTCTTTTACTTCTGAAGCCTGAGGTTTTTGCCCATCCAAGGATAAAGTCTGAGGTTGAGCCTTGGCTACATAAGGGGCAGACAGTTGCTCTTCTTGAGTTGTTGGATCTTGGGATTTTTCTTCCTGATCGAGGTTCGCTTTTCGAAGTCGCAAAATAGTCGCTGTCAGCGGAGCTAGAGCTAAACCGTTGCTGTTTCTGGTGACACCTGCTGGATCAGAAATGGCTGTCACTCCTGCGGTATTGCCATCTGCCACAACCTCTGCACCTGCTAGATACTTGTAGGCTTCACCAAAGTTGAATTGTCGTTCCTTGGTGTCCGCATTGACAAAGACTGCATAAATATCGCCATTCGACGCAACCACTTGGTAGCCGAGAACAAGGTCTTCTTTCTCAACACCATCCTTGCCAGGCTGGGTAATGAGGGTTACATTTTGCTCCACTTCATCTTTGGAGCTGCGGGTAAAGGCATCCGTTGATTTCCGCAAGGCAATCAAGCCTTTCATATAGGCACGACTCTTGGCATTTTCAGGGAACTTCTCCGAATCAGTCGCCTTGGTCCAGTCAAAGTGGTTGACTGCGTCGCTCGAATCATAAGAATCATGAATGAAATACGGATAGTCAAACGGCGTTCCGTCTTCATTGGTCAACAAATGCGCTTTATTAGGAACCTTGTCTTCTGATACAGGATATTTATAGGCAGGATCACGGAATTGCTTGGTCCGGCCGTACTCTTGACCAGAGTGGATAAATGGTGTCCCTTGCGAAGTCAGAATCATCAGATTTCCCAGACGCAGGCGGCGATGAATCTCTTGATTATTGGCAGCCACTGCCGGATCTTTCTTGATCGACTGGGCAATGATATCAAAGAGCGTCAGATTATCATGGGCTGCGATGTATTGAATCACATCCCCTGGGCTATCCGCCTCAAAATTGGTTGGCTGCGCCTTGATGTTTTTGAAGACATTTTCCACACTGCGTTTGCCACCGGTGATAAAGGCTGGTGTTCCCTCATTTGGATAACCCGATTTCAAGGTATTACGAATATCATCCGAGAAAACCGCTACCGTGTCTGTTGACTTCATCCAAGACTGGTCAGCAGGCTGGACAGCTTTATTTTCATCACCTGCATAAGTCTTCCAGCCCTCACCCAGCATAATGAGATTTGGGTTGAGTTTCTTGGCTTCTTCGTAGGCTTTTTGGATGGACTCTGCATCGTGATCCCCCATCATATCAAAGCGGAAACCATCTACCTTGTACTGCTCTGTCAGGTACTTGATCGAATCCACCAAGACCCGTCTGCTCATATAGTGAGTAGTACCTAAGCGGCCGCCACCAAAGCTGGATCTCGGTGTACCATCCGCATCCATAAAGTGGTAGTAATTGGGCTCCAAATCCTCAAAGATAGAGGTCTTAGCCGTATGATTATAGACCACATCCAGGATAACGCCCATGCCGCGCTTATGAATTTCGTTGACAAGGTTTTTGAATTCCTCAATGCGTTTGGCTGGATCTGTCGGTGCACTGGAGTACATACCTGTCAGCGAGAAGTAGTTTTGCGGATCATAGCCCCAGTTATAGTTGCTGTTGCTGGAAGCGTACTTGTCCATGCGCTCAGCATTTTTCAGCTCATTTACAAAGTAATAACTTAGAACTGGCAAGAGCTGAACGTGAGTCACTCCCAAGTCTTTCAAATAATCCAATTTCTCAATGAAAGCTGAGAAGGTTCCAAATTGAGATTTCAAATCCTTTGAGATAGCTGGATCAGAAGTAAAATCACGAACGTGCGCCTCATAAATCAAGGCATCTTCCCGCTTCTTAAAGTTCGGAATAGTAGCATAGGTCAGGTCTTTCGGTCCATATTCACTTGGATCTACAAAGGCTGCCTTGGCAATCTTGTAGGCATCCCCCTTGTCCGTATCTTCACTGTTCCAAGCGGCTAAAGACTTGGCATAAGGGTCTAGCACAAGAACTTTTTTGCCGCCACGGCTAATTTCATAATGATAGAAATACCCTCGATAGTCTGAAATACCTAGGCCGCTCTCAGGTGTCAAGCTGCTGGTCCATGTGCCAGACTCTCCTCTCTGCATAGCCAGGCGTCCAATGACCTTGTTCTGATCTTCTTTGTCATAGACTACCAAATCAACTTGGTCCGCACTTGGTGACCAGAAGGTTAGGTCCACTTGTTTGCCCGCTTGAGAAACACGCGCTCCCAAATCACCATCATACCTATAAATACTATCCTTCAGCTGCCAGTTCATGCTGGTTTTGAATTGGTCATTGCCATATTTGATAAGATAAGGTGACTGAGCTTGGTTAAAATCACCGATGAATTTGGCGCTTTTGGTTTTAGGATCCAAAACTACATCTTTAACAGCGACTTCATGGCCATCTTTGTCTGTAATCTTTAAGTTCTTTAGAATGTCCTCTTTTTTGGCATTTTCTAAGGTAGAAAAGCTGGCTTCAATCTCAGTCAATCCTACATGCTGGGCTCCCGTCATACGAATATCGTTGACAAAGTAAGGGTTAGTATAAACTGTCGGATCCGCATCACGCAAGAAAATTTGGCTGTTTTTCTCCAAATTAGCGAAATTATAATCCTGATTTTGAATCTTCACATCATCTCCTGATTTGCTTTCGTCTAGAAGCAAAAAGCCAATCATCTTAGCAGCATCTTTCAAAGGAACATCTACATAGCGACCATATTTCCCAGTCTTCTCAAAGTCCACTCCGTCAGGCCAATTCTTGCTTGGGTTTTGGACATCTCCCCAGAGCCAGAGCGACTTCTTATCATACTGGCCATCTGTACGATAGTAGTTGATTCGTACCATGCCTTTTTTCAAAGGCTCATAGGTATGAGGTTGATAGTCTGTGTCAAACCAAACCTCATTCATCTGAGGACTGAGCAGTTCAACTGTCTTGTCTCCGGTAATGTTTTGACCTACTGTATTATTGATTAGAGGGCTGATTTTGCTTCGTTTTTCGGCCATCTTGACATCAAGATAATAGCCGTAGTCGTCTTCTTTGGCAGTCGCAAAGCTCGTTGCTCCAGTCGGCCAACCACCCTTTTGGCTAGAAGGCGTCTCGACATCATCCCAAGTCCACAGGCCCAAGCTGTCTAGATTTTGTGATGGCAAAGTCTTGAAATGAAAGCGAATATTGCCTTCTTCAATAGCATCTTTAGCCGAAGCCTGCGGCTGACTAACTGGTTCTTGCTTGTCTTTTTCACTCGGATTTGCAGCACCTTGACCAGCTGCTTCCGAACCTGCACTAGCTGGAGCTTGATCTGCCACTACACCAGTTGGAGCCGCCTGCTCTGAAGCCCCCGCTCCTGAACTATCTGCTTCTCCAGTTTTTTCTTCATCTGCTGACTTAGGTTGAGCTACTGCATTTGCATCAGAGACTGCTTCTGTTGCTGGGCTGGTAGCTGTGCTCCCCTCGTCCGCTTGGACTAATTGGGCATTCCCTAGTAGGAATCCTGAGGCAATGACAACAGAGGCTACTCCTACTTTTAAGCGACGGATGCCGAAATAATGACGCTTTTCGCCCATCCGAGACTGTAGGTGATAGTTATTTTTCATAAACAGAAAACTCCTTTATTTTTTCTTATAGATAACATCTATGCAAACGTTTTCTGTATATATTATACCGATTCTTTTTGAACTTGTAAAGGCTTTCAAAAAGAGTTTTTTCACTCAGATATTTCATGCTCCCTGTGCGGATTTTGATGATTCGATAAGCTATTTGCAATTCAAACGACAATTGACAAACAAAAAAGCCAAGACACTTGTCTCGACCTTCATTTTATTCAACGATAAATTGACTCAAAATCCCATTGATGAACTTACTGGACTTTTCGTCAGAGAATTGCTTGGAAAGCTCAATGGCTTCATTGACTGCTACCAGCTGTGGAGTGTCAAACTCTGTAATCTCAAAGATACCCAGACGCAGGATATTTTTCTCTACCAGCGTCAGACGATCCACTGTCCAGCCCTTTTTGAGGTGCTGGGCAATTTTCTTGTCCAAGTCGTCCTTGGACTGGACCACACCAGAGACCAGATTGAGCAAGAAGGCTGGAATATCAGCTTCCGCCGCTTTATCTGTCTCTTCGTCCTTATCATAAGAATAGGCAAAGCGACAAGCTTCTACAAGATCCCCTTCATACTCTAGGCTCATCAGGGCCTGAAAAGCCCGCTGGCGCAGACCTCTTCTGGATTCCAACAGTATATCAGTCATTGAGGAAGTCCTCATCAAATAGATCTTTCAAATCTGGCTTCGGTGCCTTTTCTGGAACAATGCCTGCCACATGGATATTGACAGCAGACAGCTCTACCTCAGCCATATCAAAAACAGCGCTTTTCACAGCCTTCTGGATTGCTACTGCAACAGTCGGAACGCTGACACCGTATTCCAAGTACAGGTAGATGTCCACAGTCACATCCCCTGTCTCATCGGTATGAAGCGATACTCCGCGACCGAGAGAGCGCATGGAAAGACTGTCTGACATACTCTTATTTGCGAAGGAATAAACACCTTCTACCTTTGCCGTTGCAATGGCAATGATTTTTTCCAAAACACGTGGCGCAATGACGATTTCACCTAATTGTTCAGCTGCCATAGTTATTACCTCTTCTATATTATGCGCGAGAAACGTAAGTTCCTTCTGCAGTGTTGATGACTAATTTTTGTCCAACTTCGATGAAGTCTGGTACGTTGACTACAAGACCAGTCTCAAGTGTCGCTGGCTTACCAGAGCCGGTAACAGTAGCTCCCTTGATAGATGGCTGAGTATCAGTCACGACCAATTCAACTGTTGTTGGCACAGTCACACCAATCACTTCTGTTCCGTAGAACTGGATTTTCACATCAGAGTTTTCAAGGATGAATTTCAATTCTTCTTCTACATTGACTACTGGAATTTCATATTGATCGTAAGTCTCAGTATTCATGAAATAAGCAGTATCATCCATTTGGTACAAGTATTGAGCTGGAACAGTTTCAATAATGGCTTGTTCAAATTTTTCTTCTGGACGGTAGCTGGTATCAAAGGTAGAGCCAGTACGAACATCTCGCAGCTTCATACGCATAATCGTATTTCCCTTACCTGGTTTGTGGTGGCTCGCTTCCAAAACGCGGATGAGTTTTCCATCAGCTGCTTCGAAGGTCATTCCAGCTTTCAGCTTACTTGCTTCAATCATTCTATATTACCTCTTTTTAAAATTATATTTCTACTTATTCTATCATAAAGCCTGATAATTCTCAAATAACAATCAACTCTTTCGGCGCAAGAGTTAGGACTTCGCAGCCTGTTTCTGTGATGAGGAGATCGTCTTCGATGCGGACGCCGTATTTGCCGTCCAGATAAATACCCGGCTCATCCGTCAGGACCATGCCCGCCTCAATCAGCTCTTCTGACTTGCCAAAGTAAGGAATCTCATGGATGTCCAGGCCGATACCGTGACCAATCCCATGGCTAAAGTAAGAACCGTAGCCAGCATCGTTAATAATCTGGCGCGGAATCCGGTCAAAATCAATCCGGCTAAGACCAGCCTTGGCTGCTTCTATCAGAGCTTGATTGCTGCGCAGGACAATATCATAAATCTCCCGCTCCTCATCCGTCACCTGCCCCACATGAACAGTCCGCGTCATATCGCTGACATAGTGATTGTAGTAGCAGCCAAAGTCCATGGTCAGGGTTTCCCCTTTTTCAATAACCTTGTCACTAGCCACGCCATGTGGCATAGCAGAGCGGTAGCCCGAAGCGATGATGAAGTCAAAAGAGGCACCTGAAGCACCTAGCTGCCGCATACGGGCATCTAAAAAGTTCATAACAGCTAGCTCAGTCGTCTCACCAGGCTTGATAAAATCCAGTACATCTAGGAAGGCTTGATCCGAAATCTGACAGGCCTTGCGAATGGTCGCGATTTCTTGCTCATCTTTAATCATGCGCAGATTTTCAATAAAGCCTGTCATGGGAACCAACTCGTAGGCCGAGAAGACACTTTCTAAGCATTTGAAATAGGCATAGGAAATCTCGTCATCAAAACCGATTTTTTGCAGCTTGTCATCTGCAATAATCTTGACAATCTCACCAATCGCGTCGCGCGTTTCGACAATATCAAAGCCCTGAACCACTTCCTTAGCAATCAGCGTATAGCGCGCATCCGTCAGGAAAATCCGACGATTCTTGCTGATAAAAACTGTCGCTTCTGTCCCGCTGAAGCCAGTCAGATAGTAAATATTTTTCAGATTGGTTACTAAAACAGCATCGCATTCTGTCTGAGCCAATGCTGCTTCAAACTTTTCAACTCTTGATAACATGAGCCACCTCCGTGAAATAACTAAGCTTATTATATCAAAAAACAAGTCAAATAGGACATTTTTTTGCCAAACCTTATCTAGGGCTTAGAATCCGACGAGCATTCTCTGACACGAAAAATCCCTGTTTTTAATATCAAACAGGGATTTGGTGAATTATTTTACGTGCAGCTTACCTTTCAAATACTGGCCGGTATAGCTAGCTGGATTAGCAGCGACTTCTTCCGGTGTCCCCGTCGCGATGATCGTACCGCCACCGACACCGCCTTCTGGTCCTAAGTCGATGATATGGTCAGCTGTCTTGATAACATCCAGATTGTGCTCGATAACGAGTACTGTATTGCCATCGTCCACAAATCGTGATAGCACTTGAAGGAGCTTGGCAATGTCTTCAGAATGCAGACCCGTGGTCGGCTCATCCAGGATATAGAAGGACTTTCCAGTCGAGCGCTTGTGAAGTTCGCTGGCTAGCTTCATCCGCTGGGCTTCACCACCTGACAAAGTGGTGGCTGGCTGCCCCAGAGTCACATAGCCCAGCCCTACGTCCTTGATAGTCTGGAGTTTGCGGGCAATCTTGGGAATATGCTGGAAGAATTCTACCGCATCATTGACCGTCATGTCCAGAACCTGAGCGATATTCTTCTCCTTGTAATGAACCTCTAAAGTCTCGCTATTATAGCGAGTCCCGTGGCAGACCTCGCAGGCCACATAGACGTCAGGCAGGAAGTGCATCTCAATTTTGATAATCCCATCACCCGAGCAAGCCTCGCAGCGGCCACCCTTGACGTTAAAGCTGAAACGGCCCTTCTTGTAGCCGCGAATCTTGGCTTCATTGGTCTTGGCAAACAGATCGCGAATATCGTCAAAGACTCCAGTATAGGTAGCCGGATTAGAGCGCGGTGTCCGGCCAATCGGACTTTGGTCAATATCAATCAGTCTGTCCACATGCTCAATACCGCTGATTTTCTTGAACTTACCTGGCTTAGCAGAATTGCGGTTGAGCTTTTGGGCGATGGCTTTCTTAAGGATAGAATTGACCAGCGTTGACTTACCGGATCCAGAAACTCCTGTCACAGCGATGAATTTGCCCAAGGGGAATCTAGCCGTGATATTCTGCAAGTTATTCTCTTGAGCACCTGTCACTTCGATAAAGCGGCCATTGCCTACACGGCGTTCCAATGGTACTGGAATCTCGCGCTTACCTGACAGGTATTGGCCTGTGATAGATTTCTTATTCTTAGCTACTTGCGCAGGAGTACCAGCTGCGACGATTTCACCGCCGAAAACACCGGCTCCTGGTCCCACATCAATCAGCCAGTCAGCCTCCCGCATGGTGTCCTCATCGTGCTCAACTACGATAAGAGTATTGCCTAGGTCACGCATCTTCTTGAGGCTAGCAATCAGGCGGTCATTATCACGCTGGTGCAAGCCAATAGAGGGCTCGTCTAGGATATAGAGGACGCCACTCAAGTTCGAGCCGATCTGAGTCGCCAAGCGAATCCGCTGGCTTTCTCCTCCTGATAGAGTCCCAGCCGAGCGCGACAAAGTCAGGTAATTAAGGCCAACGTTATTGAGGAAAGTCAGGCGATCATGAATTTCTTTGAGAATAGGCCGCGCAATAGTAGCTTCATTGTCAGTCAAGTTAAGCTTGTCCAACTGAAACAAATGATCTGCAATGGACAAGTCTGAAATCTCACCGATGTGCAAGCCATCTTCTCCGCCAACCTTGACAGACAAGGCCTGGGGACTGAATCGATAACCATGACAAGCTGCACAGGTCAGCTCATTCATATAAGCCCTCATCTGTGTCCGAGTAAAATCACTATTGGTTTCATGGTAGCGACGGTTGATATTAGTGACAACCCCCTCAAAAGGAATGTCAATATCGCGCACGCCACCAAATTCATTTTCATAGTGGAAATGGAACTCCCGCCCATCTGAGCCAAAGAAAATCAGCTGCTTTTCTTCCTCCGTCAGCTCCTCAAAAG
>CAUSOG010000052.1:0-11405 GCA_963533195.1 uncultured Streptococcus sp.
TAAAAACACCCCAAAAGTTAGATTTTTTCTGTCTAACTTTTGGGGTGCGGTTCAAAATTCCGCTTTCTTCTGCTGTTTGATTCTAAGTTGGCATCAACCCAAAGCCACATCCAAGACCATCATGAGAACGAAGCCCACCATGAGACCTAAAGTCGCCACATCGGTATTGCCATTGGTTTGCGAATCTGGTATCAGCTCCTCTACCACCACGAAAATCATCGCCCCTGCTGCAAAGGAGAGGGCATAGGGCAGAATAGCCGTCATAGCCATGACAGCTACTGCTCCTAGAACAGCCCCGATTGGTTCTACAATAGCGGACATGGAACCCCAGTAAAAGGCTTTAAGCCGAGACTTGCCATCTGTTCGAATCGGAATGGACAGAGCAGCCCCCTCGGGGACGTTTTGCAGGCCAATTCGCAAAGCTAGGCCAATCGCGCCGACAAAGACTTCCGGACTAGGATTGGCGGCCAAAGCACCAAAGGCTACCCCTACCGCCAAACCTTCTGGAAAATTGTGAATGGTAATGGCTAAGAAGAGCAGGGCTGTCTTGCACAGCTTCTTTCGGCTATGCTCAGGAACACTCTCTGCCTCCGATATGTCCTTGCTTAAGTGCAAGTGAGGCACCACTGCATCAATCAGCCGCAAGAAAAAACCACACACTAAAAAACCAATCGCTGCCGGCAGCCAGGACAACTTGCCATAAGAAATTTCTGCATACTCAATAGATGGTGCAAGAAGCGACCAAAAGGAAGCCGCAATCATAACGCCTGCCGCAAAGCCCATCATAATATCCAGCAGCTTACGGCTGACCTTTTTAAAGAAAAAAACAACAGCCGAGCCTACAATGGTACATCCTCATGTGAAAAGCCCAGCCAAGAAAGCCTGCATAACCACAGGCTGCGATCGTAGCCAGTCCATAACTTTTTTCCTTGTCAAAATAATTAAGTAGATGAAAAATTTTTCAGAAATTATTTATTAAATAGTCTTTCCAAGAAGCTACGTCCTCTTATTTTCGTTAACTCTTCTTGGGTATTTTTCAATTTTTGTTTATAATCTTTTATTTCTGTCTCTAAATCATCTACAGCAATACGTAATTTTGTGTTTTCTTTAAGTAATCGCTTATTTTGTTCATATGTTTTATTATTGTTATCAATTTCTATCAAGTAATGCTTTATACTGTTTATTTTATCAGAAAGCTTGGTGAATTCTTCTTTTTTCTTTTCAAATTCTTTATTCAGATTTTTGATATTAATTTTCAATTCATAACACTGACTTTCAAATTGTTTCAAAAGATGATATTTCCTTTCAAATTCTGGAAAAATAGAATGCTTTTTCTTGAAATTTCCAAACAGCTTATAATTTCTATTTTGATAGGTTTCACGAATTTCATTAGCTATTTTATATAGTATTTGAGAATCCGAAAATTCTTTAGGTAAGTTGTTTTGAATATGTTTCGGGAATTGAGCTCTTGCTTCAAACAAAGGTATCCCCTTTCTAGCCAGCTCAGCTCTTTTTAAACGGCTAGGTTTACTTTCTACATAAAATTCTATCGCAAAAACACCATTAAATTTATAATATTCAGAATATGGATAGGTTAGTTCCAAATTAATATAAAATTTCAAAATACAAAAATCATCATCAAATAGAATTCTCTTCATTTTTTCTATTTTACTAGGAAACAAAATAACCGTTTTATTATCATATTCAATTTGAAATTTCTTAATATGCTCAAAAGCAGTCAAAAAAGCAATTAATTCTGGAGTGTAGTGAAAACTACCTTCTTGTCCTTTTAGGGCATTTTTTTCACTCGAATAATATTTAAAAAATGCTTGTCCACGAATATTAGTTTTTTTATTAATTCTTCCAATGGATGGACTTACTTTTAAACCGTTTTCTAAATCGTAAAAAACGCTGCTTTCCATGGGTTTAGTAGGATATTTTTGAGGATAGTTTTCTATAAGTTCTAATGCTTCAAATGCATTTATGATCCTTGTATCCTCTCCTTGTGGAGCCGCCATTGCATAAAATTTACTGACACTCAATCAGTTTCTCCTTTACTGAACTAAGATTGCTAATTTATATCTAATATAATTGACTCTTTGGAACAATTTATTAACAGAACAAAAAGTTAAGGTGATTTGATCCCTCATACTCCAAAAGACTATTAAAAAGCTTTGTTTTTTTGAACGACTCTTTAGAAAAACTCATTCTTAATGCTAACTCAACGTCTTTACTTTTAATTTGTCTTTCAATTCCAGAACTGTTACAAATCACCTTAAATAATTCAGAAAAATCATGTCCCCTTGTAATTGATTGTAAATCTGTAACGGAACGATAGTACTCATCAACAATAGACTGTCTCTCTGAACTATAATTATTTTGTGACGGATTATTTATTTCTTTGACGATTTCATCATGATCGTCTAATTTTGATTGTCTATATAGTTTATCAATAGAAATATTCTCAGTAATAAGTTTCCACCCCTCACGAGAATTTTTTTCTCTAAAACAACTTATATATTTCAGTTTTTGAAACACTTTATTTCGCAACTCAAAAACATTGTCATCTCCATAATAAAATTCACCACATACACTTTCAAATGACTCATTATTCATAGCTAACATAATCTCTAAACTATGATAATCATACAAAAATATCTTATTGTTACCAGAAATTAAATTGCTGTAATCCTTGTCGCGTATCCCAATAATTCTTTTATCCTTTTGGAAGTACTTAACGATTTCTTCAACACCGCTACATCCTGAAAATGATTCAAATCCATACGTGTTAGAGTTGAATTTATTCTTAATGAATTTTAAATCATCGTCTCCCTCTACTATCACAAAAGTCTTTACTTTACTATAGTCTTCCCCACATAAAAGTCTAATCTCGGAAATTATATCCTCTCGTTTGAGATTTCTTCTAATCGAATTGTTGTCCATATAACTCTCCTAAATCAATTTGATTCTCCCAATGATTATTAATAATTTGCGGAGAATGCGTAGCAACAATTACATTTAGCTTTTTAAATTTGATTATTTTATATAGATCATCCATAAACTTCTTTTGCCAAGCAATATGTAGGGATATCTCAGGTTCATCAATTAATAATAAACTACTTTCAGGAGTCTCAAAAATTAATTTATAAAATAAAATAATTTCTTGTTTTTCCCCAGATGATAGTTGGGACAAAGAAATACGTTTCCCCTTAACATCTGTATCTTCAATAAAAATCCCTTCTTCTCGTGAGATTTCAATCTTTTTAAAATTTAATTTATCGTTTATTATATTGGTAAACAGCTCCAACTGATTAATAAAATTCTCATATATTTTATACTTTTCATCAAAATCATCAAAATATATTTTTAGTGCTTTGGCAAACTCCTCTTTAAATTCCAAATTACTTAAGTCTTGAACACGTGACAAACCAAACTTATTTAATTTTTGAAATTTCTCCGTCATTAATTCTATTTTAGACTCGAATTCGTCTTGTGATGTAATAGATTTTATATTGCTAAATAATCTTATAGGATAAGAACTATCTAATTCATTAGACTTTGAAGAATATTCCGAACTATTTCTATCCAAAAGATACTTTAATTTTTTGGGTAATTCTTTTATCTCATCTTTTAATCTTGATTCTTCGAATCTGCCAAACTCCTCACTTACCAATCTCTGTTCTCTTATGTAAAATACCTTTCCTAATTCTTTTGAAAATTCTCTAAAACTCTTTCTCACGAAAGCAGTTATAGGACGGTGTCTATCATTAATAAAACTGTCTTCAGAATAATGATCTAACAATGTCTCATTATCAATAATTTTATCTAAAGTTATTACCTCTTTAGTTCTTCTGTTTACCCATTTATTCTCATCAATTTCTATATAAAAAGGTTGACGTTTTAAATATCTTGTAATACTTTTCAAATCAATACTAGAATCATTTTCATCATTTATTATTAACTTGCTACCTCTCTTTTCTATTGTTAATTTTTTATTACTAGACAGAAAAAAAATAATTTTTTCAAAATCTAGATTGAAGAAAAATGGTATACTTTCAACTTCTTTATACAATTGATATATACAATTTAATATAGTTGATTTTCCAAATCCATTTGGACCCGTAATAATGGTTAGCCCATCTTCTTTAAATTCTATAGTATAATCGAACCGACCAAATAAACCTTTAAGTTGAATTTTCATGATTTTCTGACTCCTTTTTTTACACAAATATTGACCCAATTCAAAATAGTTTCTGTCATATCAAACCTTCTTCACATACCGTTCGATAGGATAGTCAGCTGGATTCAGCAACCCCGCTTCTCCTAGAGCCATCTGAGCTAATTGGCGTCCGATGAGCGGGCCAGTTGTCAGACCAGAAGACCCTAGTCCGCTGGCAGCGTAGACATGCAACAAGTCTGGAACAGCTCCAAAGAAAGGAGCAAAGTCGCTGGTATAGGCCCGTGTTCCCACGCGCTCGCCTAAAATCTCTGCTTTAGACAGCCTTAGCAAGTAAGTTTCCGCTTCTTGCTGCAACTGGTTCAACACTGTCTTATCTACCGTCAAATCAAAGCCCTGATCATTTTCATGACTGGCACCGACGCTGACCTTGCCTGCCAGAAATGGAATGATATCCAGCTCGCCCTCTGGCATAACAACTGGGTAGTCATCCGTTTGCTCAGCCAGCCTAAAATCACGTAGTTGTCCCTTTTGCGGCCGAACATCTGTCTTATAGCCCAATGGCTTCAATATTTCTCCCAGCCAAGCTCCCACAGCTAAGATGACACAGTCAAAGCTATGACCATTTACCAGAAGTTGCTCTCCTTCTACTGTCAATCGTACCTTGTTCTCAACCAACTCTGCCTTGCTGGCTTTCAGAAGCGTCTCCGTCAAGAGCGCTCCCTCCACACGGGCGCCGCCGGAAGCATAGAGAAGTCGCTCAAAGCCTTGCAAGTCTGGAAATTTCTTCTGGACTTCCTGACAGCTGAGAAGACTCACCTCCCCTATTAACGGCGACTCTTCTCGGCGATTCGCAGCCAAATCATAAAGCTCCTGCAGCTTGCTCTCGTCTTTTTTCAGCAGATAAACACCTGTTTGTTGGTAAAAGTCTGTCTGGATACCAGCCTCTTTCAGATCCGCAATCAAGTCCTGATAAAAATCAGCGCCCAAACGCGCCATCCTGTACCAAGCCT
The DNA here is from genome assembly GCA_963533195.1 of uncultured Streptococcus sp. GTDB lineage: Bacteria > Bacillota > Bacilli > Lactobacillales > Streptococcaceae > Streptococcus. Next base: position 5,191 of record CAUSOG010000052.1, read on the forward strand.
TGTTGCGACGCTTGGAAAACCAAGGACTGATAATGCCAGCGGCTGCCTTGGTTGCCTGCCCCTTGCCGTCATCAAAGACAGTCACTTCCACATCTGGGGATTTGGACAGATAGTAAGCGGCTGTTGAACCGACAATCCCAGCTCCAATTACTGCTACTTTTTTCATGTCGCTCCCTCTTAAATATGTCGGAAAGGATTGGTCGAAGCCTGACTAGCTAGAATCTCAATCTCCCATCCCTCTTCTGCCTTCCAAGTATCAAGCTTTTCTTTTAATTTTTCCGTAAATAGAACCTCAATATGATGTCCAGGATCCAGCGCCAAAAGCCCTTCTGTTAGCATTTCCTGAGCTGTATGATAGTAAATATCACCTGTAATGTAGACCTGCGCTCCCTTGGCAATAGCCTCTGAATAAAAGGACTGACCGCTGCCACCACAAATAGCCACACGATCAATCATGCGTTCGAGATCTGCTTCTTCATAGGTAACCAGACGCAAACTGTCTAGTCCAAAAGTTGCCTTGACCTTAGCCGCAAAGTCCCCAAAGGTCTGAGGAGCAATCTTCCCCACGCGACCAATACCGTGTTCTGGGCTTGTCTGACTGAGAAAACTTGTCTCCTCAATTTCCAGAAGCTGGCAGAACCAGTCATTAAGTCCGTCCTCCACGACATCAATATTAGTATGGCTGACATAGACAGCAATATCATGCTTGATGAGGTCTAGAATCATCTGATTTTGAGCCTTATCCGCCACTAGGTCCTTGAGCGGGCGAAAAATAGGCGCATGCTTAACGATAATCAACCCAGCACCTGCCTCAATAGCCTCCGCCACCGTCTGCTCACGAATATCCAATGCCACTAGAACCTTGGCCACTTCTTTGTCCAATCTCCCGATTTGCAGTCCTGAAATGTCGCCCTCCATGGATAGTTCTTGTGGGCAATAGGCTTCATAACGGGCGATGATTTCACTTGCTAGCATGGAGTACCTCCTTGATACTTTCGATTTTTTGGGACATAGCAGAGCGTTCCAGCTCATTCTTTTCTGGGATATGGGCTAGAGCTCCTTCGAGTTTTTTCAGTTCTTTCTGCCATCTTAGCTGAAAAGCAGGTGGCTGTTGCTTCATCAGAAAAGGTCCGAAACGCTTTTCTTGCTCTGTCAAAGTTTGCTGGCCTGCTTCTGCCACTAGGATTTCGTAAAACTTCCCTGCCTCTTCTAAGATATCCTCAGCCAGCAAGCGAAAACCGTTAGATATCAGCCAGCTGCGGAGTTCATCCTCTCGGTTATTGGGCTGCAAAATCAAGCGGAAAATAGACCCAAGCTTAGCTCTGCCATTTTCTAAAATCTCTGAAATCAAGCGACCACCCATGCCAGCAATAACGATGGTATCAATCTGATCTACCGCTTCAAAAGCCTCTAGACCATTAGCCAAGCGAATTTCAATTTTCTCCATCAGTCCATGCTCTGCCACATTCTTTTGAGCTGAGCGAAAAGGCCCCTCTACCACTTCTCCGGCCAGAGCCTTCTCAATCCGACCCTGCTGAATCAGGTAAATAGGCAGATAGGCGTGATCGCTCCCAACATCCAGAAGCTTAGCACCATCCGGCACAAAAGCAGCTACTCGCTCCAAGCGTTGGGAAATAGTCTTTTTTTGCATTGCTCACTCTTTTCTAAACATTCTTCTATTCAGTATATCATTTTTAAGGGTATAAAAAAAGCAACGAAAGAAAAATCAGCCTGTTGATAAACTGATTTTGTCTCGCCACTTGATGATGGGGTGTCCTACCCATCACTTTTTTATTTGATTTCCTGATACTCGGCAGCTAAACCACGCTGGACTGCCGGACGAGCTGCAATCTTCTCCGCCCAAGCAGATAGGTGTTTGTAGGAGGTGGCATCCAAGAACTCAGCTGCGCCTGGATAGAGCTTATCCTGCACCAACTGCCCATACCAAGACCAGATAGCAATATCTGCTATGCTATAGTCATTTCCAGCGATATAAGCTTTCTTGGCCAATTCTTTGTCCAACAAATCTAGCTGTCGCTTGGCTTCCATCGTGAAGCGATTGATAGGGTATTCTAGCTTTTCTGGAGCGTAGTTAAAGAAATGACCGAAACCACCGCCCAAGAAGGGCGCCGCGCCTGTCTGCCAGAAGAGCCAGTTGAGCACCTCAGTCCGACCGGCCAAATCTGACGGAATCAGCTTTCCAAACTTCTCTGCCAGATAGTGCAGGATATTTGCTGATTCAAATACAGGAATCGGCTTATGGTCTGACTGGTCCAACAAAGCCGGTATCTTGGAATTGGGATTGATTTTCACAAAATCTGAGCCAAACTGATCGCCATCCATGATGCTGATCTTATAGAGGTCATAGGCTGCCTCAGTGATATCCGCTGCCAGTAGTTCCTCCAGCATAATCGTCACCTTGACTCCATTAGGAGTCCCAAGTGAATAAAGCTGAAAAGGCTCTTTACCGACAGGAAGCTTCTGCTCAAAGCGCGCGCCTGCAGTAGGCTGATTGATACCTGAAAATTTTCCTTGGTCGCTGTCCGCCGCAGACCAGACTTTTGGCAATTGATAGGTCATACTTTTCTCCTTTTTTATAAAATCAAGGGCCTGTCATATCTAACAGGCCACTGCAAATCTAATAAAGTCAGTCCTTCCACAAATTCATGGCATTGAGGAAATCATCTGAAACTGTCACATTTTGAGGATTGGCTGCTTCACGTTCTTCCCGTTTGGCTTCTACCTGAGCAAGTGTGGTGATACCTTCTTTACGCCAATTGCGCAAGATAGCCTGAATATACTTCCAGTTGGCCTTGCCATTAAACACAGCCTCACGAAGGGCAGCCTTGACCAAGTCAGGATTTGTTTTGTCGTCTTGGACAGTCTTGGTCAAGTCCTCAATTTCAAAGGGTGTCAAGAGACGGCCCAGCTCCTGCTGGAAGGTTTCCACCAAGTCTTTCAAAACATTCTGAGGTGCCTTTGCCACAGTCTGATGACCGCTTTTAGCTGCCAGCAGTTCATCCAGCTTTTCCAAAGCCGGTGAAGCATCAAAGATAACCTCTGTCTCTCCATTCAGCTCAATGGTCTTATACTGCAAGAGACCTTTCTCTGTCAGATGGGACATAGAGCGATTGACTTCTGACAGGGTCTTGCCAATATGCTCCGCAATCTGACTAGGAGCCAGCTCTTCCAGGGAAGTCGTATTTTGCAGATAGAAAAACTGCCAGACCAAGAAATCATCGCTGGAATCAAAGATGTCCTTAAAATGTAAAAGAAGGGCACTCGGGATTACTAGATTGCCCGATTTAAAAGCTGATAAATAAGTCATGTCACCTCTTATAGATAAGCAAAAAACGATACATCATTTTCAGGACTCTCCCAGTCGAAAGGTGTCTCCTGATAGACAGCGTAATTGACCCAATTGCTGAAAAAGAGTGCAGCAGCCGAACTCCAGCGTAAGGCCGGTGTCGCATGGACATCATCGTTTTTGAAATAATTCTCTGGAATATGTGGATTCTTCCCTGCCTTCAAATCGCGGAAATACTCTTTAGATAAAGTATCGCGGTCGTATTCCATATGACCGAAACTATATACCTCTCGCAAGTCTCGGCTAGCTAGCACAGAGAGTCCCGTATCCTCTCCATACGAGAGAATTTCCAGATTGGTCAAATTGACAATATCTTCCTTTAGAACTTCCGTATGACGGGAATGCGGCGCATAAAACTCATCGTCAAAGCCACGAAAAAGCAGATTACTGCTGTCAGCCGACTGGCTATAAACACCCGATAATTTGCGCGTCATCTGGTGCTTGTCAACGCCGTAGCGAGCGTAAAGTCCAGCCTGAGCTCCCCAACAGATATGCAGAGTAGAAAAGACATGGGTCTTGGACCATTCAATCACCTGCTGGAACTCTTCCCAGTAGTCCACCGCTTCAAAAGGCAGATGCTCCACCGGCGCACCAGTAATAATCAAGCCATCAAAATAGCGATTTTTAACCTCATCAAAAGTCTTATAGAAAGTCTCCATATGCTCTGCACGTGTCGTTTTAGACTGATGAGAGCTCATGTAGAGGAAGTCAATAGTCAACTGCAGTGGCGTATTAGCCAAGTGGCGCAGTATCTGAGTTTCCGTTACCATTTTCTGGGGCATGAGATTGAGTACCAGAATATTCAGAGGGCGGATATCCTGATGGTCCGCCCTGTCGTCATCCATGACAAAGATATTCTCAGAACTTAAAATGTCAACAGCTGGCAGTTTCTTATCAATCTTAATTGGCATGAAAATATCTCCTTCAATCGTTAGAAAGGCTTGGAAATACTTTTCCAGCCTATTCTTTGTTTATCCAATGTACTTTCATTATACTGAAAGGAGATATAGTTTTCAATTATACTTTTTCTCTAACTAGATATAGCTAGAAACTATGTATTAATAGTGCATCAGAACCTTATAGTCGTAATCGCCGATAACTTCGCGACCCTTGAGCTCATCCAGCTCAATAAGGAAGGCACATCCAGCTACTACACCGCCAAGGCGCTCAATCATCTCAATCGTCGCCTTCACTGTTCCACCAGTCGCAAGGAGATCATCTACGATTAGAACGCGTTGACCTGGCTTGATAGCATCCGCATGCATGGTCAGGGTATCCATGCCATACTCTTTTTCATAGTCGGCTGAGATAACTTCACGAGGAAGCTTGCCAGGCTTGCGGACTGGAGCAAAGCCAATTCCCAACTCAAATGCAACCGGACAGCCCACGATAAAGCCACGAGCTTCCGGTCCAACGATCATGTCAATCTTCTTGTCTGTCGCATACTGAACAATCTCACGAACAGCGTAGCTATATGCATTTCCATCTGCCATCAATGGGCTGATATCACGGAATGTCACGCCTTCCTTTGGATAATTTTCGATTGTTGCAATGTAGTCTTTTAAATTCATGATATACTTTCTTTCAAAAAAATTTTTTACTCTCTATTATATCACTTTTTCATCCAAATGGTAACAGAAAACTTATTTTTTAAGGGGATAGATTATTTAATTTAAAAGAGGATGTTTCATTCATTTATAGTCCACCATATTGAGGCTGGGATAGAGTGGGTTATTCTTTATAATCGTTTTTTTCTAGGCAAGTCAAAATTAAATGTATTGCTCTAAATAAAGTGGTGTTGCTATTTCCTGTTCATAATTTTTTACAATATCCTTCGTAAATAAGCCTAACAAATCCAAACCATTAGATGGATTAATCTCAAATGTTGAAAATACAGATTTTTCAAGAAAATTATGCAATTCTTTATAATTTTTCACATAACTATACCCCTGAGGAGCCTTAAATTCCGGCGATAATTCTTTAGCTTGTTTTAACGATATAGGCGAGTCAAGAAGAGATAGGGAGTAAATTGGAGAAAAATACTTAGCACCTTCTTGCAAATGGTTTTCCAAATATGAACGACTACTATTTGCTAAATCTGAATTTTCTAAAAAGTCTTGGATATTATTACGCTGACCTAAAACCATTTTACCTACAATCATCTTAGCGGGTGAAGAAAGATATAAATAAGCTACCGTTTCTTTTTCAGGAATCCTTGAACGATATTCAAAATGCTTTTTTCCTGTTAGCAAAGCTTTAAAAAATTCTGGTTTAAAACTCAGGATAATTTCATTCATCTAAAAAGTTCTCCTTTGCAAGACTTTGGCTCAGTCTTATACCATCTCACCTCTCCATCAAATAATCATAAATCTCCCGCACAGTGCCCAGTGCCATGAGTTCTTGCTCTTTGACTAGGCGCTTGAGATCTTGGTAAATACGACTGCTTTCAATTTCTTTCTTTTCAGCTTCTTTATTGACCGTCATGACGCCTTCGGTGATGCTGACAAAGCCCAGCTCTTCAAAAATCTGAATCATTTTGACCAAGAGAATTGGGTCAATTTTCAGGTAAGCTGCTAGGTCCTTGAGCTTATAGCGTACATCAAACTCGGGGAACTGATAGATTGTCTTGTAGAGTTTGGCAAACTGCTCACGGTTGCCATAACCAGTCAGATAGTATGGCTTGGCAATCTCATTCTTAAAGTAAATCGCTTCAAAATCCTGAGACTGAAGAATCTTCTTCAAAACCTGCAAATCATCAGGCAGGTCATAAACCACAACTGACTTGCTATTTGACAAATCCGGCAATTCCTCTGTGAAACGCAAGACTGGAACCTTGTCAGGCAGCGTC
>CAUSOG010000053.1:0-6898 GCA_963533195.1 uncultured Streptococcus sp.
GAAAGACGCAAACGATTGCGCCTTTCTGCTTCTTTTGGTACAATATAGCCAATCAGTGAGAATGAAGAGGAAAATTTATATGGAAAACCAAACCTTAATGCAGTATTTTGAATGGTATCTGCCAGATGACGGTCAGCATTGGAATCGATTGGCGGAAGACGCACCTAACTTAGCAGCGAAAGGAATTCGCAAAGTCTGGATGCCGCCAGCTTTCAAAGGAACAGGCTCTAATGATGTCGGATATGGTGTATACGACCTTTTTGATTTGGGAGAATTCGACCAAAAAGGGACTGTAGGCACCAAGTATGGATTGAAGGAAGAATACCTCCGAGCAATTGAGGTGCTTAGCCAAAACGGTATCGAAGCTATTGCAGATGTGGTCCTCAATCACAAGGCCGCAGCTGACTATAAAGAGCGCTTTACCGTTGTTGAAGTTGATCCTAACGACCGCACAAAGGTCTTGTCAGAACCTTTCGAGATTAAAGGCTGGACTAATTTTGTCTTCCCAGGCCGCAAAAAAGCCTATAATGACTTCGAATGGCACTGGTACCACTTCACCGGCACTGACTATGATGCCAAAAACAACAAGTCAGGCATTTTTCTCATCCAAGGGGACAATAAAGGTTGGGCAGATGATGAGCTAGTGGACAACGAGAATGGTAACTACGACTATCTCATGTATGCGGATATTGATTTCAAGCACCCCGAAGTCATCCAAAATCTCTACGACTGGGCTCATTGGTTCATTGAAAGCACTGGTGTACATGGATTTCGATTAGATGCTGTTAAGCACATCGATTCCTTCTTTATGAAGAATTTCATCCGCGATATTACTGAAAAATACGGTGAAGATTTCTATGTCTTTGGGGAATTTTGGAATAGCGATGAGAAGGCCAATAACGATTATCTAGAAAATATTGACTACCGCTTTGACCTAGTCGATGTTAAACTTCATCATAATTTATTTGATGCCAGCAAATCTGGAGCAGACTATGACCTGCGAACTATTTTTGATCGGACACTTGCAAAAAATCACCCCGAATCAGCTGTGACCTTTGTAGATAATCACGATACTCAGAGAGGTCAGGCTTTGGAGTCTACCGTCGAAGAATGGTTCAAGCCGGCGGCCTATGCTCTTATACTTCTAAGAGAAGCTGGATTGCCTTGCGTCTTTTATGGAGACTACTATGGCATTAGCGGAGAATTTGCCCAAGAGAGCTTTCAAGAGCTACTGGATAAACTCCTAGACATCCGCCTCAATCTTGCCTATGGTGAGCAGACCGACTACTTTGACGATGCCAACTGTATCGGCTGGACCCGCCAAGGTATGGACGATGGTCAGCCAATCGCTGTCCTTATCAGCAATGGCCAAGCAGCCAGCAAATCCATGCTTGTCGGTCCAGAATGGGCTGGCAGAGAATTCAGTGACTATCTAGGCAACAGCTCTCAAATCGTAACTATTGACGACCAAGGCTGGGGAGAATTTCCTGTGGAGGAAAAATCAGTTAGTGTCTGGAGTGTCAGATAAGTCACAGAAAAAATATGGAAATAAAAAAATAAGACCAGATTGGCCTTATTTTTTTCGTTCTTTCTTGGAATGTAGTAAGCCAAAGGAAGCCAAAAGGCTGATAATTGCTGCTCCCAAGAATGATGAATTTGTGTTTCCAGTATTTGGTAATTGATGTTTGGACACTCGAGATAGAACCGGACTAGTCTCAGAGTTTTCAACCCTTACAAGACTCTTCTGCTCAGAAGTTTCTGTTCCCAAAGGTGTTTGAGTGTTCGTTTTTGGCTTGTAAACATAAGTGCGAACGCCATTGGCATCTGATACAGAAACGAATCCATACTCCTCAATAGCCTTAGCATCTAGCAAACCAAATTCTGCCGCTGCCAATGGACGTCCATCTACATCTAGGAAACGAGTGATTTCAATAGCCGGCTTGTCCACAATCGGAGCGTCTGTCGGTAGTTCATGAACACTGGCACGATAGACATGCGTACGAATGCCGTCCTCGTCACTGCTGGATTGGTAGTCATAACCAGCGATAGTCTTAGACGCCACCAAACCTTGCTCAGGAGCTGATAATTCTTGACCTGATTCATCTACAAAGCGGGTCATTGCCATGACGGGCTTGTCTTCACTTGGAGCATCTGTCGGGACTTCATGCACACTTACTCGATAGACATGAGTTCGAATGCCATCCTCATCAGTACTGGACTGGAAGTCATAGCCGGAAATACTCTTAGATGACACTAAACCTTGTTCAGGAGCTGATAATTCTTGACCTGATTCATCTACAAAGCGGGTCATTTCCATGACTGGCTTGTCTTCACTTGGAGCATCTGTCGGGACTTCATGCACGCTGGCGCGATAGACATGAGTGCGAATGCCGTCCTCGTCACTGCTGGACTGATAGTCATAGTTAGCGATAGTCATAGACGCCACCAAACCTCGCTCTGGGTCTGATAATTCTTGACCTGATTCATCTACAAAGCGGGTCATTGCCATGACGGGCTTGTCTTCGCTTGGAGCGTCATTTGGAAGCTGGAACTGATTACGCATGTATACATAAACGATTTCTTTAGTCATTCCTGCTTCGTACTCTCCTGATTCAGCATCATAGTATGCTAGACGAGATTTATAAGTATAGAGCTGATTCTTATAGGAAATAAGAGGTTTAGGGCTGACTGTGTATCTAGTCTTACCCGGTTGCTCATCAGTAATAGGGTTGGCAATGGCATTGCCCTGCTCGTCTTGGTAACGGACAAGAACCTTGCCCGGTTCGGTCTCTCCTTCCCCAACCTTCTTAACATCTGAAAGTTTAAAAACAAAACCATCCGTTTTGACAGTTCTGAAAAGTTTATCTATCTCACGTTGATTAGCTTCAAAACCACCTGTCGTCTGTCCCCCACCAGGGATAGTTTCATTTACAAATTTAAAACCTCCATCTGGTGTTTCTGCAATATTAGGAACTCCAGCGATATTAATCGTATAGTCACGATCAAAATAATAGCGGGTCTTATCATTAGGTTTCATAAGATATAGTCTATAGTGGAAGGTCTTGATATTATCCTTGCCAAACCAAGGTCTCTCTAGAGAAGGATTCTTCCCCATCCAATCAATATATACCCAAGGTTTTTCAAAGAGATTATATTTTTCCAAAATATTATCAACGTCGTCACCCATTTTTCCTTTACTCAACCGCCAAAAACCATTGCTTATAAGATGTGCACTGTTATAATTAAAAGATTGAAAACGAAGTTTATACGTGTCGTTTTCTCTTGGATCTACTAAAAATAAATTTTTCCCTTTCCAATAAGTATATTCATCTCCAGCTTCCTTTCCACTTACTACAAATTTTTGAAAGAAAGGCTGGATATAATAAGGATTGTCCTCAGAGACTGCTTGAATTTGAAATAAATCTGGATTCGTGAGAAGAATCTGTTTAATCTCCTTCATAGACAATACTCTGTTATCTGATTCAGGTAAATAATGTCTAGAAAATACTTCTTCAAATGTTAAACCTGAGCGCTCCCAAATTCTCATCATCAAAAATCTCTTCGTAGGAAAGGTTTCCTCAACAGTCAAATCCAATTCTGAGCGCGGAATAATAGCTTTTGGTATCTTAGCTAATTCTTCTTGCGTTGGATTTGGATTGAATATAGCCTCCCACTTATTCAAAAAGAAGAGGGCTGTATTATTTTGAATTAGCGATTGTCTATAATAAGATTCTCCTGAAGTAACTTCTTGAAATTGTTCATCTCTGACTAGATTTAAATCTTCTACTTCTTTTAAGTCAATGTATTTAAAGACACCATCCATCTTACGGATAGCATAAGCATGATCATACTTTTTAGCTTCTTCTTCTATTTGCTCTACCGATTGCATTTCTGGCATGACAGAGGTCATGGTTGCAGCTTTAGTTATTTCATAGCTCTCTCCCTTGGTGTGATAGTCATAAAATTCTTGAGCTAGCTGTTTGATTTCAGGAGAGACTTGGGCAGCGCCATTTTCTCCTTGTTCTGAGATGGTAAGACCAGAAGGTCCCTCTACTGGTGTATTTTTGATTGTCCCATCATTTGGCAGTTCTTGAGTGACAAGAGGTGTTGCTTGATTATTTTGGACTTGATTTCCCTCTGTTTCACTACTTACTTCCTCTGCCTGTACAGTCACCGCCATTGTCCCAGCAAGCAGTAAAGACAGAGGAATTGGGACTAATTTCATTCCCAGTTCTACTTTTTTCCCTAAACTCTTTTTCATATTATTCTCCTTTTAATCTCCTATTTTTGAAATTTTAAAAACTTTTTCCCATAGATTGACTAGTAATTCTTTGTGATAACGATTGGCAAGTTCTTTGGATCTTGCCGAACCCCCCCTCCATTCTTTTTCTCCAAATTGGCTAAACTGCTCCAGATAGTCAATATATTGATTAGCGTCATTTTGCGGTATCAGCCAGCCATTCTCTCCATGCTTAATATAAGCCTGATTGGCATAACGGACATCCAGACCTATCAGAGGCAAGCCATTGACCAAAGCCTCATAGAGTGATGTCGCAAAGGCTTCCGATAAGGAAGTGCTAATATAGGCATCATAAGCTTGATAAGATACCTGAGACTGATAGCCCTTAAAGTGAATCATGTCTTCCAAATCATTGAGCTGAACTACATCTTGTAGCATGGCCATGTCTGGACCATCTCCATAGATATCTAATCTAAATTGCTCATACCCTTTAAATTTTAGCAAAGCCATGATTTTCAGCAATAACAGAACATTTTTTTCCTCAGATAAACGACTGACTGTCACCAAGCGAATATCCTTTGGATCAAAAATCCTCTCTCTTGGATTTTGGACCACTTGATCTGCATAAGTAGTTGGGATAAAGAGGGCCTTTTCCCTCATCTTTTGAGGCAGATAGGCCTTCTGACCTTCTCCAACCAAAATCAAACAGTCTAACACATCCTGATCCAGCCAGCCCATGACTTTTTTATTTAACTCTTGTCCGAGGGCAATCATGTGATCCTGATGAAGGACGCGCGCTACATGAAAATCTTGTCCACATCTCAAGAGAATATTTTCTGGAATATCCAGACGCTCCATTATCAGCCAGTCTTCTGGCTCAAGCTCCTCCTCAGCAAACTCCTGCAGGCTCCTACCAGCTAATTCTATGCCCAGAAAACGAATTTTACTCCTATCAATTCCCAAGGCTTCATAACTGTCCAACACAAGCTGCCTAGAAGAGGCATTAGTATATATATCTGCATCCGCTTCAGAAACCCACAATTCATAAGGAACTTTCATTTCTTCAAAAAGTTCAAATCGATTGCGGAGGGCTATGTCAATCCCAAAAAACCTGGAACGAATACAGGAATCCACACAAACTACTTTCATTTTCTCCCTTTTAACCTAAAGTAATTCTATATACGAACATAACACATTTTTAAGAATTATACCAATAATTCGAGCAATGTTTTTGGACATTATTAGACGCTCTGTCCGACTAATCCATTTCTAAGATATGCATCCACCATACGCTCTGTTGCGACGACTGAATCAATATGGGTACGCTCATAAGAGTGGCTGGATTCGATGCCAGCGCCTAACAGGGCATGCTTGACTTCTGCTCCTGCGCTCATTGCTGCAGAGGCGTCTGACCCGTAAAATGGATAGATGTCCAGTTTATAAGGAATATCCTGCTCCTTAGCCAAATTTACCAAATGCTGGCGGAAGCCATAGTGATAAGGCCCTGAAGCATCCTTAACACAGATGGAAACCGTATACTCATCCGTCTGCTGGTCATCACCCATAGCCCCCATATCAACAGCCAGATACTCTACCGCTTGCTCCGGCAGGCTGGAATTAGCCCCATGACCAACCTCTTCAAAGACACTGAAAGCAAAATGCGTCGTCACTGGCAGCTGAATATTTTCCTCTTTATAAACGCGCAAAAGATTGAGCAAAATAGCTGCGCTGACCTTGTCGTCCAGAAAGCGAGACTTGATAAAGCCTGACTTGGTAACTGTGGTACGAGGATCAAAGGAAATAAAATCCCCGACTTCGATTCCTAAATCCCGCGTTTCTTTCTCACTTGTCACCTTTTCGTCCAAACGGACTTCCATATTGTCCTGAGTTCGCTCAACCGTCCCAGCATCCTTGTAAACATGACAGGAAGTCTGGTGAACTAAGATAGTCCCACTGATAGTCTTTCCACTGCTGGCCACATGGACCAGACAGTTTTCTCCTTCAATCATGTTCCAAGGGAAACCGCCAATCCGATCCAGCTTGAGACGACCGTCAGACTTAATAGCCCGAACAATAGCCCCCAGTGTATCCACATGGGCAGTCACTACCCGATGCTGGGCGTCATTTTCCCCCTTAACCACAACATGAACGCCGCCTTTATTGGTCCGGACAGGCTCATAGCCCAATCCCTCCAACGTGTGTACCAAATAGTCTGCCACCTCAGCCGTAAAACCCGTTGGGGAAGGAATAGCCGTTAATTCTTGTAAATATTGAACAGTTTGATTCATGAATGTCTCCTCATCGTTTTTCTTTATTATAGCACAAAGAAAGCCTGAGCAAATAGATTTTCAGCAGGCTTTTAATGATTTTGAGAAATTTTGACACCTCAATTACTATCGCCGTACTGCTACTCTTTCTCCTCCTGAACTCCATTCTTTTCCAACTCCCAAAAGAAAAGATTGCCCAACAATCCTAAGAGAAAAAGCAAGAGAGGAATGGCATAAGGTGCTAGGGGATTATAAGCTTCTCCAGCACTAATTTCCATCTGAGGGCCGTATGGAGCTATCAACTGATAATAATTAAGACCGCAAACCAAAATCGAAAAGATAAATTGCAATAAAAAGTGCAACAAATCTAAAATTCATCCATAAGTGCCTC
>CAUSOG010000054.1:0-5103 GCA_963533195.1 uncultured Streptococcus sp.
AACCCGAAGGAGCGGATTTACAGTCCGCCGCGTTTAGCCTCTTCGCTATCTCTCCGACAATCAACGCTATCTATTATAACATTGATACAATGAAAATGCAAGCCCTTATTTGCTTAAATTATAGGTTTCAATCAAAGTTTCCACAGCTCTTTCAAGTTTTTTATAAAAACTTTCAGCATTTCCATTTTTGATGATTGCAAACTGGCCATCTAGTTCGGCAATCTCTCCGATAACTTTCTTGCCAATAGCAAGGCTATAACCGTCAAATTGGTCTGCTCCGACTTTCACTTTACTATCTGTGATTTGAATTTCAATCTTTTTATCTTTTTTACTCATAACTTACCTCTTTCAAATTTCTATTGTACACGAAAAAGACTGAGTACGCAAGCTATCTTAGGCTAGAATTACAGAAAAACTGCCCAATCAAGGACAGCTTTTAGATTATACTTTCACAATCCAACCTTCTGGCGCTTCAACATCACCGAATTGGATACCAGTTAATTCGTCATACAGCTTGCGAGTGACTGGCCCGACTTCTGTCTCGCTATAAAAGACATGAAAATCATCGCCGTGCTGGATACCTCCGATAGGGGAGATAACTGCAGCTGTTCCGCAAGCTCCAGCTTCAGTAAATTTACCCAAGTCTGCCAGAGGAACATCACCCTCAATCGGTTTGAGTCCTAGTCTATGCTCCGCCAGATAGAGCAAAGAGTACTTGGTGATGGATGGCAAGATTGAGGGACTGAGCGGCGTTACAAACTCATTATCCTTAGTGATGCCAAAGAAGTTGGCAGATCCCACTTCTTCAATCTTGGTATGGGTTGCCGGATCTAGATAAATCACATCTGAGAAATGCTTATCCTTAGCAATCTTTCCTGGTAATAAACTAGCAGCGTAATTGCCACCCACTTTTGCCGCACCAGTTCCATGCGGTGCCGCGCGATCATAGTCATCTGAGACAATGAAGTTAGTCGGAGTCAGACCGCCTTTGAAGTAATTGCCGACCGGCATTACAAAGATAGTGAAAATGTATTCTTCGGCTGGTTTCACACCAATGATATCACCAACTCCAATCAAGAGAGGTCGAATATAAAGGGTTCCGCCTGTTCCATAAGGTGGTACATATTCTTCGTTAGCTCGGACAACCTGCTTGACTGCGTCCACGAACATTTCTGTAGGAACTTGCGGCATAAGTAAGCGGTCGGCAGTTCGTTGCAGACGCTCCGCATTTTTATCCGGACGGAAGAGTTGAATACTGCCGTCCTTAGTTCGATAAGCCTTTAGACCCTCAAAAGCCTGTTGGCCGTAGTGAAGGCTGGGAGACGACTCAGAGATATGGAGCGTAGCGTCCTCAGTTAATGTTCCTTCTTCCCACTGGCCATTGCGATAGTAAGCTAAATAGCGATAAGGTAGTTTCATATATGAGAATCCTAGATTTTCCCAGTCAAGATTTACAGTCATGGTCTTTCTCCTCTTCTTCCAAACTTCATTTTTAGATACTCCCTATTTTACACCTTTTTAAGATATTTTCAAGTATTATTTTCAATTTTCAGAAAATTTTGTTATTCAATCTTCTGTGTCACTATCAAACTTTTAGAAATTGAAAAAAACCAGCTCCTGCGAACTGGTTTGATGATTATTTGATGTAAGCTGAGAAGACTTCTTCGTCTGAAATGGTATCAGAAATGAAGCTGCCATTGCTAGTTCTCTCAGACAGGCTGAGGTCGGCCAGATTAATCTCATAGGCAGTTCCTTTATTAGAAAGCACCTGCAAAATCTGATACTCACTAGCTTCTGCTTCTGTTGTAAAGAGGTCAAAGTCCACTGCTTCGCCAAAGACTGGTCCAGCCACAAAGACACGATGCGGCTTGGTCTTAAGTTCTCTCAGAACTTGAAGACCGCGATTTGCCCGACTGGTAACAGGAATACCTGAGACTGCCATACGCTTAAGAGAACCGCGCTGAGTCAGGAGGTAAAGCGAGTCAGTGTTGGCGATAAAGGCTGCCGCTAGGACATCGTCTTTCTTGAGGTTTATGGCTTTAACCCCAGCTGCCTTAGCTCCAATGACAGGAACTTCCTCAATATTGAAGCGAAGGGCATAGCCATTCTTGGTCACGAGCATCACATCATCTAGCTTAATCGGTGCCAGAGCAATAACCTGGTCGTCTTCATTTTTCAGTTTAGCAAACTTAAGCGATTTGGACTTGTAGGTTCGCCAAGGACTGAATTCCTTGCGCTCTACACGCTTGATTTGACCTAACTTGGTCGCTGCAAAGTAAGTGCCTTCCTCAAAACTGTCCAGCAATTCTGTATAGATAACCTCTTCCTTGGTATCAAAGTTACTGATGGTCTGGCTGAGGTGTTCACCGATTTCTTTCCAGCGGATGTCTGACAGCTCATGAACAGGCCGGTAAATAACATTTCCCAGGCTGGTGAAAATCAATAAATGCTGAGTCGTCTTAGCTGGACTAACGAAAATCAGTCGGTCATCGTCACGCTTGCCCATCTCCTCTAGGGTTGAAGCAGAGAAAGAACGCGGACTGGTTCGCTTGATATAACCAGAACGAGTCACGCTGACATAGGTTTCTTCCTCAACGATGAGACTAGCTGTATCAATCTCGATAGCGTTTGCCGTATCCTGCAGCTCGCTGAGACGCGGATTGCCGAACTTCTTCTTGACATCGCGGAGCTCCCGCTTCATGAGGTTATACATGGTGCGCTCATCACCGATAATGGCTGCCAGCATGGCAATCTTCTCGCGCAGCTCTGCTTCTTCCTCTTCCAGAACCACTACGTCTGTATTTGTCAAACGGTAGAGTTGGAGAGTGACGATAGCCTCGGCCTGCTCCTCAGTGAAATCATAGCTGACTTTAAGATTTTCCTTGGCGTCTGATTTGTTTTCTGAAGCACGAATCAGGGCAATCACCTCGTCCAAGATGGAAATAACCCGAATCAGTCCTTCCACGATATGGAGGCGTTTCTCAGCCTTGGCCTTGTCAAAGCGGCTGCGAGCCAGAATGATCTCCTTGCGGTGGGCAATATAACTAGTCAAGATTGGCACAATTCCCACCAAACGAGGCGTGAAATTGTCGATAGCCACCATGTTGAAGTTATAATTGACTTGCAAATCAGTGTACTTGAAGAGGTAGTTGAGAATCAGCTCGGTATTAGCGTCTTTCTTAAGCTCAATGGCAATGCGAAGACCGTCCCGGTCGGATTCGTCCCGCACCTCAGCAATGCCGGCCACCTTATTGTTGACCCGCACATCGTCAATCTTCTTGACCAAGACCGCTTTATTAATCTCGTAAGGAATCTCAGTGATGATGATTTGCTCTTTTCCGCCCTTCAGCTTTTCAATCTCTGTTCTGGAGCGTACTACAACTCGACCTTTACCAGTCTCGTAAGCTTTCTTGATCTCGTCACGGCCTTGAACAATGGCTCCTGTCGGGAAGTCTGGACCAGGCAGAAACTCCATGAGTTTGTCCACCTTGGCAGACGGATGGTCAATCATATAGATGACCGCATCAATGACTTCGGCTAGATTATGAGGTGGAATATCAGTCGCATAACCAGCGGAAATCCCAGTTGCTCCATTTACCAAGAGGTTAGGAAAGGCTGCCGGTAGAACAGTCGGCTCCTTCTCGGTATCGTCAAAGTTCCAAGCAAAAGGAACGGTATCTTTCTCAATATCCTGCAAAAGATAGCCAGCCATCTCAGACAAGCGCGCCTCAGTATAACGCATAGCTGCCGGTGGATCACCGTCCATAGAACCGTTGTTTCCGTGCATCTCAACGAGAATCTCACGGTTTTTCCAATCCTGAGACATGCGGACCATGGCATCATAGATGGAGCTGTCGCCGTGGGGGTGGAAATTCCCCATGATGTTTCCGACAGACTTGGCAGACTTGCGATAGCCCTTGTCAAAGGTGTTGCCGTCCTTATTCATCGAATAAAGAATACGGCGCTGAACAGGCTTCAAGCCATCGCGAATGTCCGGCAAGGCCCGCTCTTGAATGATGTATTTGGAGTAGCGACCAAAGCGCTCTCCCATGATGTCCTCAAGGGACATGTTTTGAATGTTACTCATATAGGATACAGAGCCAGTAAAATACAAAGTGAAAATAGGAAATTCTTGCAGTGAGCGATGCTCACAAGAGAATTTATCTTTTTCACACAGTATTTAGGGCGTGTTCAACTCCTTTCAAAGAATATAGAGTAGATTTTTATATTAAAATTGGTACTTAAGAAAAATATTTTTAGATACTATTTAAGTCATTTACAAACACTTATTTAGATTAACCAAAAGCAACTATTCCCTATGGATTGTTCTTTCTTCTTTGAAGTATGTACAAATATAGACAAGGTAAATAAGAAATTATAGCAGTTGATATCAGCAAGATATCAACTACAAACTTTTGCCCTCGAAATAGCTCCTCCCAATGCATTGTATTAAGATAATGAAAAATTAAACCGAATAAATAACAGATACTTATAGGGAAGACTCTCCACTTGATTGATTTGTATAAATAATATAAGCGTATTGAGTGATAGAGCGCGGAAGAAATAAGCATAGGTAAACAAAAATCAATTAGAAAAAAATAAAACCTTAAAGCATCGTGAAACATATCTGTCCGATCTATGGGAAACAACCAAATATTACACATGGTGATAATTACAGGAAAAAATAAACCATAAAATCTTTTGCTATGTTTATTATTTTGTAAGGCAATATATATTGATAAGATTATGGACACAATCGGAAGAAATGGGAATAACATAGCAAATATTCCAAACATAAAATCCAACATACTATTTCACCTCAATAACTATTATCAACCAAAGATTTTGTTCATCTTGCAAGTGTCTCTGAAACTATTTCAACTTCTCCTCAGCATACTCAATCATCTTCTCTGCGGTTGCTTTGTCATAGTGGAAGCCGGTTTTGAGAGAGAAGGCTTGTGCTTCTTTGTGGAAAAAGTCCATGGTAGCTAGGAGAGACTTGGTGATTTTTTTCTGGTCAGAAAAGTCAAGCAAGGCAGTAAATTCTTTCTCTTTCTCAGCAGGAAAATGCTGAAAGAGGTACTTGTAGTTCTTGCCAACATC
>CAUSOG010000055.1:0-4862 GCA_963533195.1 uncultured Streptococcus sp.
ATGATTATTATCGAAAACTTTTTGGAGAAAAGACTTTTAAGGTGCCTATTGATGCAGGCTTTGACTGTCCCAATCGGGATGGTACGGTAGCGCATGGAGGCTGCACTTTCTGTACCGTTTCGGGTTCTGGTGATGCCATTGTGGCGCCGGATGCGCCCATTCGCGAGCAGTTCTATAAGGAAATTGACTTTATGCACCGCAAGTGGCCGGATGTTCGCAAGTATCTGGTCTATTTCCAGAACTTCACCAATACTCATGAGAAGCTTGAAGTAATCCGTGAGCGCTATGAGCAAGCTATTAACGAGCCGGGTGTCGTTGGACTCAATATCGGAACTAGGCCGGATTGTTTGCCTGATGAGACCATAGCCTACTTGGCTGATCTCTCTGAGCGCATGCATGTGACCGTGGAGCTGGGCCTTCAGACTACCTATGAGGAGACCTCGGACCTCATCAATCGTGCCCATTCTTATGAGCTCTATGTGGAGACGGTCCAGCGAGTCCGAAAGCTGGCTCCCAAGGCGGAGATTGTCTCTCACTTGATTAACGGCCTGCCGGGTGAAACCCATGAGATGATGCTAGAGAATGTCCGCCGCTGTGTGACGGATAATGACATTCAGGGGATTAAGCTCCACTTGCTTCACTTGATGACTAATACCCGTATGCAGCGGGATTACCATGAAGGGCGACTACAGCTGCTCAGTCAGAAGGAATATATCTCCATCGTCTGCGACCAACTGGAGATTATCCCCGAGCATATCGTCATCCACCGCATCACAGGGGATGCCCCGCGAGATATGTTGATTGGCCCTATGTGGAGCCTCAATAAATGGGAAGTTCTCAATGCCATCGAGGCAGAAATGCGTCGTCGTGGCAGCAAGCAAGGCTGTAAAGCAAAGGAGCAGAGATTCGTATGTTAAGACCCTTACAGATGGCCCATGCCTTTTTGGCAGAGGTCGTGACCAAGGAAGATGTTGCTGTGGATGCTACTATGGGCAACGGACATGACACCCTCTTTCTGGCTCAATTGGCCAAGCAGGTCTATGCTTTTGACATTCAGAAGCAGGCTGTGGAAAAGACTCGCCAGCGCTTGGCAGAAGCTGGCTTGGACAATGTTCAGCTAATCTTGGCTGGCCATGAGACTATGGACCAATACACGGACCATTTCAAGGCAGCTATTTTTAATCTTGGCTACCTGCCTTCGGCGGACAAGTCTGTCATTACTCGACCTGATACGACGCTGGAAGCTTTGGAAAAAGTCTGCCGGGGCTTAGAAAAAGGCGGCCGAGCAGCTATCATGATTTACTACGGGCATGAAGGTGGCGAAGTTGAGAAAGATGCGGTGCTAGACTATGTTAGTCAGCTACCCCAGCAGGACTTCACCGTTGCCCTCTACAAGACCATCAATCAGATTAACCATCCGCCTTTCCTGGTCATGATTGAGAAATTGAGAGAAGAAACTTGATATACAATAAGGATACAGAGAGAAAAGCCAGATAATAGGAGCTTTCAGTACTGTATCCTTATTTTTTAAATCGTGAAAATCAAATAATTAGGTCTAAAAGAAGAGAATTAAGGTGTGTGTAAATGTAAAGTCTTATATTTTCTTACAAAGAAGATATAAGACTTTTGACAATTTTCAGTTTATATGATAATCTATGACTGTAAAACAAAAAACGTCACAGCGTTTTTAGGAGGAAGTTATGGCTACTGCTTTTACTAGCGAAGAAAAAGAAGTTATTAGAAAGAAATTACATAAAGTTGCTAAGGAATGCCTTCAAAGATATGGGGTTAAGAAAACCACAGTTGACCAGATGGCAGCAATGGTAGATATTTCCAAAGGTTCTTTTTATAATTTTTATTCTTCAAAAGAGATGTTATTTTTTACGGTCTTAGAAGAATATCAAATAGATGTTATGAATCGCCTGACAGAACAATTAGGTATGGAAACCAAGATAGATACAAATCGTCTGGTACAGTTACTTTATGATTTTTATCAAGATTTTCGCTATTCATTTATGTATACCATATTTAAAAATCATGAAATGGAATTACTCGTAAGAAAATTACCAAAAGAGGCGATAACAAATCATCATCTGATAGATGATAGGATGGTTAAAAAAATTGTATCCCGAATCAACATTAAAGAAAATGTATCAGTAGAAATCGTTTCTGCTTTATTTAGAACGATTGCTATGACTATATTACACATCGAGGAAATCGGTGAAGAACAATTTGATACTACATTGAAGTTAGTCATACAAGGGATTGTTGAGCAAATTACTAAGGAGGATAGGTAATGGTGAAAGAAGCAATTAGAACCGCAAACCTTTCTAAAAGATATGGAACAAAAAATGTTGTCAACAACTTGAATATATCAATAAAAAGTGGTGAAATAGTAGGTTTTTTAGGACTGAATGGTGCAGGCAAAACAACGACGATGAGAATGATGCTAGGATTGATAAAATCTACATCAGGAGAATGTTATATCCAAGGAAAAAAGTTAGATCTAAGTAATTTAGAACTTCGAAATGAAATAGGTTATATTATTGAGACACCTTATTCTTATCCAGACTTAACTGTGAGAGAAAATTTAGAAATCGTTAGTAAATTAAGAGGGGTTAATAAAGATAATATTGACTGGGTAATTGAAAAATTAAAACTAAAGCAATATGAACATAAACAGGAGAAGCATCTTTCTTTAGGAAATGTTGCGCGTTTAGGAATTGCAAAAGCGATTATTCATAAACCTAAAATCCTAATTCTTGATGAGCCAACAAATGGATTAGACCCTTTTGGAGTTATTGAAGTGAGAGAGCTGTTAAAGGAATTGGCGAATAATCTAGGTACAACTGTTCTTATTTCCAGTCATAATCTAGAGGAAATATCTAAAATTGCTACTAGGATAGTTATTGTACATGAGGGCAGACTTATAAGAGAAGTTGAAAGCAATGAATTAGAACAGTACTTAGAAAAGAAGTTACTAGTAAGTGGTTCTAATAATAAGGCCATGAAAGAAGTATTATCTAACCAGGGCTATCAGGTGAACATTCAATCAGACACAGAAAATAATATCGATTTTTTAGAATTAACTGATACAAAATCTGTGGAATATCCGGAAGAAATTGCTACATTGCTGGTTCATGAAGGTTATCCACCCAAATCGCTGGCTGTTGAGAAAGAAGATTTAGAACATTATTTCTTAAGAATACTGAATGACTATCACGGAGGAATCTCGAATGAAAAAGCTTAGTTCCTGTATTTTAATTGAATGGAAAAAGTTAATAAAATCAAAACTTTCCATCGTAACTGCTTGTTCTATCTGTTTAGTTCCTTTTATTGTTGGGCTGTTTGCAACTATGATGAAATATCCAGAGAATTTTAAAAATCTTGGTTTGATTTCTGCAAAAATGGAAATGATGAGGATAACAGACTGGTCGTCGTACTTAATGACTGTATCACAAGTCATTTCTGTTGGGGGATTGCTCATTTTTGGATTTACAGCATCTTGGGTTTTTGGTAGAGAATATTCTGATAAAACGATGATAGACCTATTAGCACTCCCGATAAAAAGAGATACAATCGTATTATCCAAATTTATCGTTATCGCTCTATGGAGCTATATTCTATCAATTTTTGCACTTTTATTAGGATTGTTGGCTGCCAATTTGATTGGACTTGATGGTGGGAATTTAACGGTGATTTTCAAAGGTATACTTACTTTTGGTTTTTGTACTACTCTTACGATCATACTCTCTACTCCAGTAGCTTTTTTTGCTTGTTTAGGCCGGGGCTATTTGTCTCCATTGACATTTATCATTTTTACTATTATTTTTTCTCAGCTTGGTTCTGCTCTTAACTTTGGGAAGTATATTCCATGGGCAATTCCTGCACTCGCAAGTGGTATTGCAGGAAAAGCATTATTGAATTTTGGTAGCATTGTCAGTTTATTTGGGGCAAGTATTCTAGGTCTTATCGCAACAATAGCTTGGTGGAGGTATGCTGATTACGATTAAAATGAAGTGATGAAAATGCTAATAACACGAAACTAAGTCTTATTCATTTCCATTCAAAACAACCCCTCCTGTTCAGATTGAAAAACAAGAGGGGTTATATTATGACAATCGAAAGTTTTGGGGGAGAGGGGACTATGTGAATATCGTTGGCCTAAATGAAAAGATAGTTTCTAATATACGTGATTGGGAAAAAATGATCTTGTCTTTGATAAGTTAAGTGTCAAACCGTTCTCAGATGGCAGTTTTAGAATAAGATAAAAGCCTGTTTTTACGGGCATTAGTCAAGTAATCATAGCATTAACCTAAAAGAAGTTCAGCGAACGTCTTTAGACGTCGCTAGAGGGAAACGGCTTATAGCCGGTGTACAAGCCACTCGTTTTCACGGGTGGTTATGATTTCTCAAAATGAGCAAAAAAGCAGTAAACCTTTGTGATTTACTGTTTTAAAAATTCTTTTATTCAATTAGACAAACTGGGATTTTTAGATTTTAACCTTTACGGAAAATAAAACGGGCTATTCTCCTGAAGTATGTTCTATAACATTATAGTTTAATGCAAAGTGTAGCTATATAGTCATTTCCATAACGTGATAATCTATGTCTTTTGTCACACGATTCATAAAAATCTATCATAGCGAGACCATTTTTAAGTTGTCCTCTAATCTGAGTTTCTAAGGTATGGCTAAATTCATATCCATATTCTGGATTTATGGTTATCTTGCCTTCCTCTTCAAGCTCTTTTGAATTAAAAGGTATTGAAAACTTTAAAAGTAATTCCTCATCGGGTTTGTCCCATACAATGTCAGCATCATACATGTATATCCAAGGATTCATAAATCCGACCATTAACA
>CAUSOG010000056.1:0-3076 GCA_963533195.1 uncultured Streptococcus sp.
CCATCTGAGCCAAAGAAAATCAGCTGCTTTTCTTCCTCCGTCAGCTCCTCAAAAGGCTTGTCCATATCAATTCCAAAGGCTGCCATGGCCTGTTCTAGCATCTGCGGATAGTAGTTGGAGGATATGGGATTCCAAGGTGCTAGCGCTCCTTCGCGTAAGGTCTTGCCAGCTTCTGGCACAACCACATCTAGATCCACCTCCAGCTTAACCCCCAGACCATCACAGTCCGGACAGGAGCCAAAAGGCGCATTGAAAGAGAAGAGTCGTGGTTCTAGCTCTGGGACTGTAAAGCCGCAGACTGGACAGGCATAATGCTCCGAAAAGAGCAACTCCTCGCCGTCCATGGTGTCAATCACCACATACCCCTCAGCAATCCGCAGAGCAGCTTCGACCGAGTCAAAGAGGCGGCTGCGCACCCCTTCCTTAATGACAATTCTGTCTACTACGACCTCAATATCATGTTGCTTGCTCTTGGACAGCTCTGGTACTTCCGTCACATCGTAAATATCGCCATCCACGCGCACACGGACATAACCGTCTTTCTGAATCTTATCAAAAACGGTCTTATGCTGGCCCTTTTTCTTGCGGATGACCGGCGCTAAAATCTGCAACCGCTGACGCTCTGGCAATTCCAAGACCTTGTCAACAATCTGCTCGACAGATGAAGCCGTAATAGCCCCATGACCGTTGATACAGTATGGCGTCCCAACACGAGCATAGAGCAGACGCAGGTAGTCATTGATTTCGGTTGCAGTTCCCACTGTTGAGCGGGGATTTTTACTGGTCGTCTTCTGGTCGATGGAAATAGCCGGGCTGAGACCATCAATCGAGTCCACATCCGGCTTTTCCATATTGCCCAAAAACTGCCGAGCATAGGCCGACAGACTCTCCACATAGCGGCGCTGCCCCTCAGCATAGAGGGTGTCAAAAGCCAGACTGGACTTGCCCGAACCAGACAGCCCCGTCACCACAACCAGCTTGTCCCGCGGAATTTCTACATCAATATTTTTTAAATTATGAGCTCGCGCTCCATGAATCACAATTTTATCTTGCATCTTGACCTCGTTTCACTTATAAACCTTCTCCATTATAACAAATTTTTCTGCAAACTTTTGCCCCAAAAACCCGAATTTGTAGTATAATAGTACGGTATGCAAAAAACACTCTGGAAAGGAAAATGATTATGAAGCAAGTCTTTTTATCAACTACGACCGAATTCAAAGAGATTGATTCGCTCGAATCGGGCACCTGGATCAATCTTGTCAACCCTTCCCAGAGTGAATCAATTGAAATCGCCAACGCCTTTGGTATTGACATCGCCGACCTGCGAGCACCGCTCGATGCAGAAGAAATGTCCCGACTTACGATCGAGGATGAGTACACGCTGATCATCGTTGACGTGCCCATCACTGAGGAGAGAAATAATAAGATTTACTACGTCACTATCCCGCTTGGTATTATCATCACAGAAGAAGCGATTATCACCACTTGTTTGGAGAAATTGCCTCTGCTAGATATCTTCATTCACAGGCGCTTACGCAACTTCTATACTTTTATGAAGTCACGTTTTATCTTTCAGATTCTCTACCGCAATGCTGAGCTATATCTGACAGCCCTGCGCTCCATTGAACGCAAGAGTGAGCAGATTGAAAGTCAGCTGCACAAGTCCACGCGAAATGAAGAACTGATTGAGCTTATGGAGTTGGAAAAGACCATCGTCTATTTCAAGGCCTCCCTTAAGACAAATGAGCGAGTGATTAAGAAGCTGACCAGCTCAACTAGCAATATCAAGAAATATCTGGAAGACGAGGACTTGCTGGAAGATACCTTGATTGAGACCCAGCAGGCCATTGAGATGGCTGATATCTACGGCAACATCCTCCACAGTATGACAGAGACCTTTGCCTCTATCATTTCTAATAACCAGAACAATATCATGAAAGCCTTGGCTCTGGTGACCATCGTCATGTCTATCCCAACCATGATTTTCTCGGCCTATGGGATGAACTTTAAAAATAACGAGCTGCCTCTCAACGGTGAACCTCATGCCTTCTGGATTATCATGTTCATCGCCTTTGCCATGAGTGCTTCGGTCATGGCCTATCTCATGCACAAAAAACTATTTTAACCTTTAGAAAGAAGACCTATGTCACAAGTATCCCTCGACAAACTCAGCAAAAAAAACAAAGAATTCATCCATATCGCGACTAACCAGCTCTTACAAGACGGCAAATCCGATCAGGAAATCCAGACTATCTTAGAAGGCATTCTGCCGGAAATCCTGGAAAATCAAACCAAGGGAATCACTGCCCGCGGCCTCTACGGAGCCCCAACTACTTGGGCAGCTTCTCTGACCGCAAAAGAGCGCTATGATGCCGAACATCCAAAAGAAAATGACGATCCTAAATGGATGATGCTGGATTCTGTCCTCTTTATCTTTGGTTTCTTTACCCTCCTGACCTCAATCGTCAATCTGGCTTCCTCTCAGCCATCTGTCTATGGACTGACGACTCTCGTACTCGGAAGCATCGTCGGTGGCCTTTCTTTCTATGCCCTCTACCACTTTATCTACCGTTTCTACGGACCAGATAAGGACCGCAGTCAGCGCCCTAAGCTGCTCAAATCCATCCTTACCATGGCAGCGGCTATTCTCCTCTGGAGCATGTCCATCGTCCTGACTAGTCTCCTGCCTGAATTCCTAAACCCCCGCCTGTCCAATGTCGTAGTTGCTATTGTCGGCGCTATTACTCTAGCCCTGCGCTTCTATCTCAAAAAACGCTTCAACATCAAGAGCGCGACTATGGGACCGACGAGATAAGATAATAAAACGAGTCTGAAATATAAAATTTTGACTCGTTTTAATTTAGCACTTATTCTTAGAAAGTACAAAAACAAATTAATAAAACGCTTGCAAACTCATTTTTAAGAGAGGTATAATAGAATGGGTTAGCTGTTTGATGAATTATTTTCTAATTTAGAAAGCGAGAATTCATATTCCATTCACGACACTCTTTTTTTAGGTAAACAAAGTATAAATTTCTAATTATCTTTTTATATTTTCTTAAATGCTCGTAAA
>CAUSOG010000057.1:0-2974 GCA_963533195.1 uncultured Streptococcus sp.
GCTTCAAAGTTGGTAAACTCTGGCTTCCATCCTAGCTCATCGCGGAGCTTGCTGGCATCAATGGCATAGCGAAGGTCATGACCCGCACGGTCTGTCACATGGTCATAAGCATCAGCTGGCTGTCCCATTTCCTTGAGAATCAGCTCCAGAACTTCCTTGTTGTTCTTCTCACCGTCAGCCCCAATCAAGTAAGTTTCACCGATTTGTCCCTTAGTCAGAATCGTCCAAACACCTGACGAATGGTCATTGGTATGAATCCAGTCGCGGACGTTTTTCCCTTCACCGTAGAGTTTTGGCTTGATACCACTCAGAATATTGGTGATCTGGCGCGGGATGAACTTCTCAATGTGCTGGTAAGGACCATAGTTGTTTGAACAGTTAGAAATCGTTGCTTTGACACCAAATGAGCGTACCCAAGCTTTGACAATCAAGTCTGAAGCTGCCTTGGTTGAGGAGTAAGGTGAGCTTGGATTGTACTTGGTTTCAGCAGTAAATTTCTCACCTGGGCCTTCTCCATGACCTGGCAAATCTTCACGCAGAGGCAGGTCACCATAGACTTCGTCAGTTGAGACATGGTGGAAACGAATGTCGTATTTACGAGCTGCTTCCAAAAGTGTGTAAGTTCCGATGAAGTTGGTGTGGATAAATGGACTCGGGTCATTGAGCGAGTTATCATTGTGGCTTTCCGCCGCATAGTGAACGATAGCATCAGCTTCAGCTGCCAGCTTATCTACC
The DNA here is from genome assembly GCA_963533195.1 of uncultured Streptococcus sp. GTDB lineage: Bacteria > Bacillota > Bacilli > Lactobacillales > Streptococcaceae > Streptococcus. Next base: position 736 of record CAUSOG010000057.1, read on the forward strand.
AAGGCTGCATCAGCAATATCTCCAACAACCAACTCAACGCGGTCACCCAAAATTTCTTCAATATTGGCACGATTACCCGCGTAAGTCAGCTTGTCCAGCACTGTCACATGGATATCTGGAAAGTTATTGTAAACATAGTGGACAAAGTTAGAACCGATAAAACCAGCTCCACCTGTCACGATAATTTTTTTGTATTCAGTCATTTTTATTCCTTAACTTTTTTATAATTGCCCTAAGTGGTAGGGACGCAAGCAAACCTCCAGTTTCACTGCTTATTTTTGAGCCTAATGTCTCAAAAATCCCCTGTCATGTAACGAACTAAATAATTTGTTACGTGACTTACACACCACAGCGGCAATCATTTCTTTAACTCGCTTCGCTCGGATAAGAGCTGAGCTAAATCATATATTTCAATATAAATTAATGCGTCAGAAAAGAATTCTTTTTTACAAATCTTCTTTTCTTAGAGGTTTGACATCCTTAAGCAACGGATGGTTCTTGTCTGCTTCTGAGACTTCTGCTGCTTCTAGGTTTTCCCACTGGATGCCTAGAGCAGGGTCTGCATAGTTGACAAAGGCATACTTAGGTTTGAGTTCTAAAGCCCAGTAGTCATTTACCAGATAGCTATAGGAAACGGTATCAGAAAGGACTTGGAAGCCGTTGGCTACGCCACGTGGCACAAAAATCCCCTTGCTGGCATCGATTACTGTCTGGTAGGTATTACCAAAGGTCTCACCTTCACGCAGGTCGACCCAAGAACCCAGCACCTTACCGTCATCTGCAACAGAGATGTACTTGTCCCATGGTTCAGCATGAAGACCCCGCAGGACATTTTTACGAGAAAAGCTGACATTATTTTGCAGTTTTCCTTCTGCAAAGAAGCTTTCAGGAAAGCCTAGCGGCAGCATTTTTTCCTTTTGGAAATTCTCCTTAAACCAGCCTCGGTTGTCCCCGCGTACAGGGATATCAAATTCCAGCATACCTGGAATTCCGGGAACTTCACGCGCTACTAATTCCTTATCAAAAAATTGTTCCGTCATCTTCTTATTCTTCTCCAATCAAGCGCAAGAGATAGTGGCCATATTCATTCTTTTTCAATGGCTGCGCCAATTCATGCACTTGCTCTTTAGTGATATAGCCCATACGATAGGCAATTTCTTCCAGATTCGCCACCTGAACGTTCTGCATCCGCTGAACTGTTTCGATATATTGAGCGGCTTCTAAAAGGCTTTCGTGCGTACCAGTATCCAACCAAGCAAAACCACGTCCCATAAGCTCAACAGACAAATCACCACGATCCAAGTAAGCCTTGTTTACATCTGTGATTTCCAGTTCTCCGCGAGGACTTGGCTTGATGCTCTTAGCAATTTCTACAACATCGTTATCGTAAAAATAGAGTCCAGTTACTGCATAGTTAGAACGCGGCTGTTCCGGTTTTTCTTCGATGGAGATAGCATTCATATTTTCATCAAATTCTACTACACCAAAGCGTTCTGGATCCTTGACATGATAGCCAAAAACAGTTGCTCCTTTTTCCTTAGCAGCAGCATTTTGGAGCATCTTACTCAGACCTGGTCCATGGTAAATATTATCCCCAAGAATCAGCGCCACGCGGTCATCTCCAATAAAATCAGCCCCAATGATAAAGGCTTGTGCCAGTCCGTCTGGACTTGGTTGCTCTGCATAAGAGAGCTTGATGCCAAACTCAGAGCCATCTCCCAGCAGATCCTCAAAACGAGGCAAATCTGTCGGAGTAGAGATAATCAAGATGTCCTTGATACCAGCCAGCATAAGAGTTGACAGTGGATAATAAATCATGGGTTTGTCATAAACCGGCATGAGCTGTTTTGACGCAGCGCGGGTCAATGGATACAAACGTGTACCAGAACCACCTGCAAGAATAATACCTTTCATATGAGTTTCCTCTCTTAATGTATTCTCCTTATTCTACCATTTTTGAAAGCGGATGTCATCCTTTTCACTACCCTTAAATAAAAGAAAAAGAGCAGAAATGTACTGACCCCCAAAAGTTAGACAACTAATTATTGCAAGGATTTAGTTCTGTATTGAACAGGACTAAGTCCTTTTAGTTTGACTTTAATTCGTTTGTTGTTGTAGTAATTGATGTAGTCTACAATAGCTTGTTCAAGTTCTTCTAAAGACCTAAAATTCTTCTCATATCCATAAAACATCTCAGACTTAAGAATGCCAAAGAAGGACTCCATCATGCCGTTGTCTG